>LUPK01000032.1 GCA_001627335.1 Nocardioides sp. REDSEA-S33_B3
AGTGGCCTTTCCGCTCGACTTGCATGTGTTAAGCACGCCGCCAGCGTTCGTCCTGAGCCAGGATCAAACTCTCCGTTGAAAAACAACACCACCACACACTCACGCATGCGGCAGAAAAAGAGATGCCTGACAGGAAACACTGACACCCAACCCGAAACAACCGAGCCAGGAATTTGTCAGAATCATTGTCAAAAGAAATCCATCAACCACACACACCACAAAGGCATGCATAGAAGACGGGGCATAACAAACTAATTCGTCGACTATGACACACTGTTGAGTTCTCAAGAATCAGACGCACCGGGCTGCTCGCCTTCCGGCTCGCATTCCCGCGCTGACTTGTCATACGTTAGCGGCGCTGTTTTCGCGGAGCAAATCCGCGCTTTTCGAGCCGCTTTCTCCGAGACCTCTCCCGAGTAGGTGACGGTGGCCGCATCGTGGCGCACACACCGCTTGTCCTGCTCGGTGGAGCTGGAGGAGTGGCCGCCTCGGGGCCGGGAGCCCGGCCAGACCGGCCTTGCTCCCCGCCGCTCCCTGGCGACAGAGAAAACATTAGACGACGCCTCGGACGTTCACAAATCGGGGGGTGCTCCCACCGTGCGGGCGTCCTCCGGCCGCCTGCAGCCGGCCAGCTCCAGCGCTTCGAGGAGCTCCAGTCCGAGCAGGTCGAGCAGGGCGCGGACGCCGGCTGCTCCGTCGACCGCGAGCGCGTGCACGGGGGGTCGTCCGACCAGCACGGCCCGCGCGCCGAGGGCCAGCGCCGTGAGGGCGTCCAGGCCCGATCGGACTCCCCCGTCGACGTACACCTCCACGTCGTGGCCGACCGCGTCGACCACCCTGGGGAGGGCCGCGGCCGTGCTGACCGTGCGGTCGAGCTGCCGACCACCGTGGTTGGACACCCACACCCCGGCCGCACCGGCGTCCGCGCAGCGCCGGGCGTCGTCGGCGCGGAGCACGCCCTTGACGACGGTGGGCAGCCCGCAGGTCTCGGTGATCCACTCGAGGTCGTGCGCGCGCAGGCCGCGGTGGTGCCGCTCGGCGGTCGGGTCGACGAAGTTGGCCCGGTGCCAGGAGAGGTCGTGGCCGACCCAGGCGTCGTCGGCCGGCTCGTACTTGGTGCCGGGGAAGGGGGTGTCGACGGTCAGCGCCACAGCCCGCGCACCGGCGTCCGCGGCGGCACGGAGGACCGGGGCCGCCGCCTCCCGCTCGGGCGGCAGGTAGGCCTGCACCCACCACACGGCGTCGGGATCGACGGCGCGGGCCGCGTCGCCGATCGCGGCGAAGGGGTGTCCCGCGTTGGTGGACACGACGTGCAGCGCACCCGCCGCCGCTGCTCCGGCCGCCATCGCCAGCTCCCCGTCGGGGTGTACGACCCGCTGCATCGAGGTCGGGGCGACGCCGATCGGGGTGCGCAGCGCAGCACCCAGGACCTGCGTCGTCAGGTCCGGCTCCCCGTGGCCACCGAGCACCCGTGGCCACAGCCTGACCGCGCGCCAGGCCTCTGTCGCCTCGTCCCGGGTGACGCCCTCCCGGGCGCCGGCCTCGAGGTAGGCCCACATCGGGGCGGGGAGCACCTCGCGCGCCCGCGCGGCCAGCTCGGCCTGCCACCCGCCGCGGCGGGGGCCGGCCCAGCTCGGCCGCGACGGGGTCATCGGACCTCGACGCCCTTGAAGCTCTTCTTGCCCTTGCGCAGCACCATCCAGCGCCCGCCGATCAGGTGGTCCTCGGTGGGCACCAGCTCGGGGTCCTCGACGCGGACGTTGTTGAGGTAGGCACCGCCCTCGCCCAGCGTGCGCCGGGCCTCGCCCTTGCTCTTGGCCAGTCCCGCCTCGACCAGCAGGTCGGTGACGCTGGGCATCCGGGCGCGGTCCACGGTGATGGCGCCGGCCTCACCGAGGGCAGCCCCGAGGGTGTCGGCCGAGAGGGTGCTCATGTCCCCACCCCCGAACAGCGCGGCGGAGGCTGCCTGGATGCGGGCCGTCTCCTCGGCTCCGTGGACCAGGGTCGTCACGTGCTCGGCCAGGGCCTTCTGGCCGGCGCGCAGGAAGGGCTTCTCGGCGTGCGTCGCCTCGATCTCCTCGATCTCGGCGCGGGAGAGGAAGGTGAAGATCCGCAGCAGCTCGCCGACCTTCTCGTCCTCGACGTTGAGCCAGAACTGGTAGAAGGAGTACGGCGAGAGCATGCTCGGATCGAGCCACAGGGCGCCGCCCTCGGTCTTGCCGTACTTCGTGCCGTCGGACTTGGTGATCAGCGGCGTGGCGAAGGCGTGCACCGTGGCCCCGGCCGCCCGTCGGATCAGCTCGGCCCCACCGGTGATGTTGCCCCACTGGTCGGAGCCGCCGAACTGCAGCGTGACGCCGTGCTCGCGGTAGAGGCTCAGGAAGTCCATCGACTGCAGCAGGACGTAGGAGAACTCGGTGTAGGAGATCCCGCCCGCCTCGAGACGGCGCTTCACCGTCTCGCGCGCGAGCATCCGGTTGACCGGGAAGTGCTTGCCGATGTCGCGCAGGAAGTCGATGGTCGACAGGCCTTGGGTCCAGTCGAGGTTGTTGACCATCATCGCGGCGTTCTCGCCCTCGAAGGACAAGAAGGGCTCGATCTGGCGGCGTACCCGGTCGACCCACTCCGACACGGTGTCGGCGTCGTTGAGCGTCCGCTCACCGGAGTCGCGTGGGTCGCCGATCATGCCGGTGGCGCCGCCGACCAGGGCGTACGGCGTGTGGCCCGCGTCCTGGAGCCGCTTGGCGGTCAGGATCTGGACGAGGTTGCCCAGGTGCAGGCTCGGTGCCGTCGGGTCGAAGCCCACGTAGAACCGCACGCTCCCGGACGCCAGCGCCTCGCGCAGGGCGTCGAGGTCCGTCGAGTGCGCGAGGAGTCCGCGCCACTCGAGGTCGTCGAGGAGGGTGGGGTCGAGGGACACCGTGCTGCCTTTCGTGAGCGGTCGCGCCGAGAGCGACGCCAGTGCTGTGACAGGGGCAAGCCTGCCTCATCGATGCGCGAGGACGCCGAGGAGCCCACCCCGTCGTGGGAGCAGCCGGTAGCGGGTGCAGCCCTATCCTGACCGGTCAGGAGGTGCCGGTAGGTGATCGCAGGCAGGTACTCGTTGGACCGCGAGCTGGGCCGTGGCGGCATGGGCGCGGTCTGGCTCGGGCGCGACGAGGTGCTCGGACGCGAGGTGGCCGTGAAGCGGCTGGGCCTCGCGCCCGGCGCCGACAGCCCCGACCACGCCCGCGCGGAGCGCGAGGCACGGCTGGCGGCACGGCTGAGCCACCCGCACGTCGTGGCCGTCTACGACCTGGTCGAGGAGGAGCGCCAGCAGTACCTCGTCATGGAGTACGTCGAGGGGACGAACCTCTCCGGCCTGCTGCGCGCCCGCGGACCGTTGCTCCCCGACGCCGCGGCGGCGCTGCTCGGGCAGGCCGCCGACGCGTTGGCCTCCGCCCACGAGGCCGGGATCATCCACCGCGACGTCAAGCCCTCCAACATGCTGGTCACCGAGGACGGACAGCTCAAACTGTCCGACTTCGGCATCGCCCGGGCCGAGGCCGACCCGTCCCTCACGCAGACCGGGCTGGTGACCGGCTCACCCGCCTACCTGGCCCCCGAGGTCGCCTCCGGGGGCAGTGCGCAGGACACCGCCGACGTGTGGTCGCTGGGTGCCTCCCTCTTCCACGCGCTGACCGGACACCCGCCCTACGAGGTCACCGACAACGTCCTCGGCGCGCTCTACCGCATCGTGCACGAGGAGCCGCCGCGCGTGCCGGAGCCGGGGTGGCTCGGCCCCGTCCTGGTCGCGACCATGAACCGCGACCCCGACGCACGCTGGCCGATGGCGCGCGTGCGCGACTTCCTCCTCCACGGCCCCGACGGCGCCGGCATCACCCTGGTGACCGATCCGGCAGCCGCCGCGTCGGACCCGGAGACGGGGTCGCACACCCAGGAGCTGGCTGCCGTGCCGCCGGTCAACACCGGGCCGCAGCCCGTCGTCCCGGCACCGACCCCGCGCTCGGCGGAGACCCGTCCGCGACGAGGTGCGGGGCCGGTCCTCCTCGGCCTCGGACTCGGCGTGCTCGTGGTGCTGGCCGCGTTCCTGGTCGGGCAGGTCCGTGACCCGGGGGCCGAGGAGTCCGCCTCCTCCGGCGACGGTCCCAGCGCCTCCGCGGAGCCCAGCGCCGGACCCGCCCCGCCGACCAGGGAGGAGCTGGAGGAGTTCGCGGCGTCGTACGTCACGACGGCGGTCGACGACCCGGAGGCGGGCTTCGCCCTGCTCACGCCCGCCTTCCAGGAGGAGAGCTCCGGCCTCGAGGGGTACACCGGGTTCTGGGGCTCGGTGCGCGAGGTGTCCTCGTTCACCCCCGTGGGCGCCGACCCCCGGGCCGGCACCGTGACCTACGAGTACAGCTACGTGCTGCGCAACGGCACCCGCCGCACCGAGACCGTCGAGCTGACGCTGGAGCAGCAAGAGGACGGTGCCCTGCTCATCGCCGGGGGGCGGCAGATCTGAGTCGTTCACGCACCGCCACCCCCCTCTCGCCCTAGGCTGGGGACGCCGGGCGGCATCGGGGCCGGCACCGGGGTCGGAGGGAGTGACGTGGACCTGCCGGGTCTCTACCGCGGAGTCGTCGAGGGATCCCCCGACGGCATCTGGGTCATCGACCTGCACGGCGCCACCGCCTACACCAACCCGGCCATGGCGGCGATGTACGGCGTGGAGCCGGACCGCATGGACGCCGTGTCGATGTACGACACCCTCGACGACCTGGGCAAGGTCCAGCTGGCCGAGCACCTGCGCCAGGTGCGCGAGAACGGCCTGCAGCCCGGCGACGTCGAGGTGCAGATGATCCGCGCCGACGGCACGCCCATGTGGTGCCTGGTGCGCGAGTCCCTGCTGGAGATCGAGGACGGCCGCCCCGGCCTGTGCCTCTCCTTCAGCGACTACACCTCCCGCCGCGAGATGGTCGAGGCGCTGCGCACCAGCCGCCGCAATCTCGCCGAGGCCCAGCGCATCGCCCGGGTCGGCAGCTGGGAGTGGGACCTCACCACCGACACCATCACCGGGTCCGTCGAGGTCGACGCGATGTTCGGCTCGTCCAGTGCCCAGGAGCCGTGGAGCTACGAGCGCTTCCTCGGGCAGGTCCACCCCGACGACCGGGCCACGGTGGAGTCACGGGTCGAGGCTGCCATCGCCGATCAGGGCACCTTCGACGTCATCGTGCGCGTGCAGGCCCGGGAGCAGTGGATGTGGACCCGTGGTCGCGGCGTCGTGCACGTGGACCGCGACGGTCGACTGCTGATGTCCGGGACCCTGCAGGACGTCAACGAGGTGCAGGAGACGCGCTTCGCCCTGGAGGACCAGGTCGCCCAGAACACCTTGATGCAGGCGGTCGCGAGCGCTGCCAACGCGGCCTCGAGCCTCGACGAGCTCCTGCTGCGCGCACGGGACCTGGTGCTGCTCCACGACGACTGGGAGCGGGCCCGCGGCTTCTGGGTCGAGGACCGGGACCTCGTGCCGATCGTGGTGCCCGGCGACCCGCCCGATCCCCTGCGCGACGCGGCGGAGCTGCGCCTGGCGCGGAAGGTGCTCGCCGACCGCGAGTCGACCTGGGACGACGCGCGCCTGACGATCGGGTTCCCCGTGGAGCTGGGTGGCGAGGTGCTCGCGGTCATCACCATCACCTCGGCTCCGCCCCTGTTCCGGCACGCCATGATCGAGCAGATGGTCGACCACGTCGCCGCCCAGATGGCCCTGGTGGCCTGGCGGGAACACACGGCCGCGGAGCTGGAGAAGGCGCGCGACGCCGCCATGGAGGCCTCGCGGATGAAGTCGGACTTCCTGGCCACGATGAGCCACGAGATCCGCACCCCGCTCAACGGCGTCATCGGCCTCAACGACCTGCTGATGCGCACTACCCTCGACCCCGACCAGCAGCGCCTCGCGACCGGGGTGCAGGTGGCCAGCCGGGCGCTGCTCGGGGTGCTCAACGACATCCTGGACTTCTCCAAGATCGAGGCCGGGCGCCTGGAGCTGGAGATCCTGGACTTCGAGGTCCGCGAGGTCGTCGAGCAGGTCGCCGGCGTGCTCGGCGCCTCGGCGCGCTCGCGGGGGCTGGAGCTGGTGGTCTCCTGCGCTCCCGAGGTGCCCCAGATGCTCGCGGGCGACCCCACGCGTCTCTCGCAGGTGCTGACCAACCTGGTCTCCAACGCCATCAAGTTCACCGAGCAGGGCGAGGTCGTCGTGCGCGCCACCGCCGAGCCCGGTCCGGACGACCGCACCTACCTGCGCGTGACGGTCAGCGACACCGGGATCGGCGTCCCCGCGGACAAGGTCCCGGGCCTGTTCGAGCCGTTCACCCAGGCCGACACCTCGACCACCCGCGTCTACGGGGGCACCGGCCTCGGGCTGGCCATCTGTCGGGAGATCGTGCAGGCCATGGGCGGCACCATCGGCTACAGCGACAACCCCGACGGCGGCGCGGTCTTCACCTTCAGTGTCCTGCTCGACCCGTCGGCCGGCGAGATCGACGACTCCGCCGATGCGTACGCCCGGCAGGTCCTCTCCGGCCGGAGGATGCTCGTCGTCGACGACAACCCGCACAACCGGACGATCCTCGCCGAGCAGCTCGGCTGGTGGGGTGTGCGCGCGGTGGCGGTCGACTCCGCGGACGAGGCGGTCGCGGCCGTGGTCTCGGCCGCCGAGCGCGGCCACCCCTTCGAGGCGGTCCTGCTCGACATGGCCATGCCCGGTCACGACGGCATGTGGCTGGCGCGCCGGCTCCGCGCGGAGGAGGCCGGTGCCTCGCTGCGCCTGCTCATGCTCACCTCGATGACCCAGCTGACCGACGAGCAGGTCCGCGATGCCGGCATCGACGACCTGCTCGTCAAGCCCGCGCCCTCGGGCGTGCTGCGCTCAGCCGTCGTCGACCTCGTCGGGGGCGACGCCCTGCCGGTGGACGAGGAGCTGGTCCCCGACGCCGGGACCGCCGGTCGCCGCATCCTCGTCGTCGAGGACAACCCGGTGAACCAGATGGTCGCGGGCGGCATCTTGGAGTTCCTGGGCTACGAGCACCGCATCGTCGACGACGGCCGCGCCGGGGTGGACGCCTGGGCCGAGGGTGGCTGGGACGCGATCCTCATGGACGTGCAGATGCCGGTCCTCGACGGGTACGCGGCCACCCGCGAGATCCGCGACCGCGAGACCGACCACCGGGTGCCCGTCATCGCGATGACCGCCGCCGCCATCGAGGGCGAGCGCGAGCGCTGCCTGGCGTCGGGGATGGACGACTACCTCACGAAGCCCGTCGACCCGGCTGCTCTCGCGGCTACGCTGTCGCACTGGGTGGAAGGGTCGGAAGGGACTGCTGCAGTGGACGACACCCCGGAACCGGAGGCACCCGTGACGCACGAGGACTCGACCGCGGACGTGCTCGCCGGGCTCGACACCGAGCGGCTGGAGATGCTGCTCGAGCTCGACCCCGACAGCACCGCCTACCTCGACCGGGCGATCGGCAACTTCATGCACAACAGCGTCGCCGGGCTCGAGCAGATGCGCGAGGCCATCGAGGCCGGGGACGCCGCGGCGCTGCGCCAGTCCTCCCACCGGCTGGCCGGCGGTGCGCTGAACCTCGGGGTCACCTATGCGGGAGAGGCCGTGCGCCGGCTCGAGGCGATCTCCGACGAGGGCACCACCGACGGCGCCGCGGAGCTGCTCGACGAGGTGGCCGAGGCGCTCGAGCGCGGCCGGCAGGCGCTGGCGGCGTACCAGGCGGGCTACCAGGCGGAGAAGCAGGCTCAGGCAGGGTCGTAGGCGCAGGAGTTCGCGGTGTTCTTGGGCCGCGAGGGGTCGTCCCTCTTGCGTCGGGTGCCCGGCGGGTCGATGGCCTTGGCCACCGTGTCGCGCAGGTAGTCGAAGTCGGGGTCGCCGGAGAAGAAGCTCGTGCTGGTCTTGAAGACCACCGAGCGCACCTTGGCGTCCTTCATCCGCAGCGCCAGCCCGGCGAAGGCCGGCAGCAGGCTCTGCGGGATGTCGGAGTAGACGACCTCCTTGCCGGCCGCGGCGAGCGCGGTGTAGCGGCGCACGAGCGTCACCGGGTCCGCCGCCTCGATGATCGCCGCGACCGTGCACCGCTGGCGGTCCATCCGCTGGTAGTCGTCGCTGCCGTAGCGGCCACGGGCGAACCACAGGGCGTGGAACCCGTCGAGGGTCTGGTCCGGGCCCGGCTCGATCCAGCCGGTGGGCGGGATGCCCGCGTCGGTGTCGCCGTTGATGGCGACACGGGTGTTGACGTTCACCGTGATCCCGCCGATCGCGTCGACGATCTCCTGGAAGCCCTTGAGGTTGACCAGCACGTAGTAGTCGACGCCGATGCCCAGGCTCCCGCCCACGGCCTGCTTGATCGCGTCAGCGCCCTCGTTGGTGCTCTCCCCCAGCACCCCGGGGTGGAGGGCGGGGACGTTGCGGTAGATCGCGTTGAGCATGTACGACCCGTCGTCGCCGTAGCCCGAGAAGCCGTACGGGTAGAGGTCGTGCAGCGGGCTGTCCTCGGGGAACTGCGCGTTCATCATGTTGCGCGGCAGGCTGAACATGACCGTCTTGCCGGAGGTGGTGTCGATGCTGACCAGGATGACGGTGTCGGTGCGGACGCCGTCACGGCCCTCGCCACCGTCGCCGCCCAGCAGCAGCACGTTCACGCGCTCCCGTCCGCCCCACGGGTCGGCGGGTGTCACGTCGCGCGGGGTCGTGGACGTCTCGTTGTCGCTGAAGACCGTCTCGACGAGGTCTGCCTGCACGGTCGCGTAGCGCGCGGCCACCGCGAACGGCGCACCGACGACGCCGACCAGGACCAGCACGAACGCGTGGCCGACCAGGGTCGTCCAGGCGCGACGCTGGACCGGTCGGACCTGTCGGTAGGTGAGGTAGACGATCAGCGCCCACACCGAGAGCGCGCCGACGATGACCCCGGCCGCGACCTTGAGCCGGGTCGGGTCCAGGACGAGGTCGAGCGCAGCGTCGAGGTCGCGGGCGGCGTACCAGGCCGAGAAGCCGGCGAGGGCGAGCGTCGGCAGGAGCACCAGGACGCCTAGCAGTCGCCGACCCGACCACAGGAAGCCGCCACCGGGCACGAGGGCCCCCAGGAAGGTGACCGCGAGGGTGCCGGGCAGGCCAGCGGCCCGGCGCCAGGACCGGCGACGGGCACGGTGGCCCGGCGGTCGAGTCGGCGGTCGGCTCGGGGATGGGCTGGGCGCCGGTGGGCTGAACGGCGGTGGGCTGGTTGCCGACGGGCCGGGCGCCCTCCGCGCAGCCCGTCGGGCCTGACGTGCCTGGCGTCTGGTCGTGGCCCGGCGTCGGCCAGTGCGAGGTGTCCTCGGCTCCGCGGCGGGATCGACCAGGTCGGTCACGGGGAGCCTCTCAGCGCGCGGGGGACGGGGCGGGCCGGTCGGCCTCGCGGCGAGAAAATATCACCCCAACGAGCGGTAGAGCGTGAGGTCGGCGGCGTACGCCTCCTCGATGAGGTCGCGGGTGGCGGCCGTGACCTCGTGCTCCCGCGGCGGCGACACGTTGCGTTGCGGGAGCTTGATCTTATTCTTGCCGACCTTCGCGCGCATCCACTCGAAGGCGGAGTCGAGGTCGTCGTAGCGCCACAACCGGTCGACCGCGAGCCGCCCGTCGGGAGAGGTGACGTAGTCGCTCTGCGGCCGCAGCCGGATCTCGCCGGTGACGACGCGGCCGACGAACTCGTCGAAGCCGAGGTCCCCGACGTAGGTGCGCTTGCCCGCGATCCCGGGCCGGGAGCGGTAGCGCCACCACGACGCCAGCCAGGACACCGGCTCGCGGACGAGGGCCGTGACCTCGTAGTCGGCGCGGGCGTAGCCGTGCTGCTCCAGCAAGGGCACGAACCGCTCGTCGAACTCGCGCGCGGTGACGTGCTTCAGCGACGGCGGGCCGGAGGTGACCAGCTGGGCGTGCTTGGTGAAGGCCGCCTCGAGCGCGGTGGAGCCCGACTTGGGGACCGCGAGGACGACGAACCCGTACTTGGGGACGGCCAGCATGCGCACCATTCTGCGCTGCCATACCCCCGCAGGGACACGAGGGGGTGAGGGTGGGACCGCGGAGGTGGGGTAGACGTCGGAAGTACACGACGAGTGCCGTCCACCGGACGGCGAGGAGGTCAACATGCGACGTGGTGGAAGCAGCATCATCGGGATCCTGCTGGCGATCTGGCTGGTGATCGGCTTCGTGGCGGCGCTGCAGCGGGGCTACTTCGGCGATGACCGCGAGGTGAGCTGCAAGAGCGTAGGCGACACGGTCCTGACCATCGTGGCGGGTCCCCTGAACTACATGGGCGTGAACCCGAAGGTCGACTGCGAGGTCCCCGAGGACCTGCCCGAGCCCTCGGAGTGAGAGCCGTCGACGTGGAGCTGTCGAGTAGGGCGGGTGGGGCTCGAACCCACGACCCAAGGATTATGAGTCCTCTGCTCTGACCGACTGAGCTACCGCCCCCTGCGCCGGGTCACGACGCGACGGTGAGCGTACTTCGACCGCGTCGTGGTGGCTCGGGTGGGGCTGGCGGGCAGGTCTGCGCCGCAGGAACGGCAGAGGGCCGCTGACCCGGTGGTCAGCGGCCCTCTCTCTGCTCCCCCGGTTGGACTCGAACCAACAACCCTCCGGTTAACAGCCGAATGCTCTGCCAGTTGAGCTACAGGGGATCGGTGCAGCGCGCACACACTAGCAAGGCGCCCAGACGCCGGTGAAATCGCGGTCGATCAGAGCTCGCCGAGCTGCTCGCGGGCCTGCGCGAGAGCCGCGGCGGCCACGGACCGGACCTCGGGATCGGACGGATCGACGCCCTCGTCGTACTCGTAGACCCACTGCACGTCGGACCCTCCGGAGGGCGCCCGCCGGGCGATCACCCGCAGTCCACGACGACCGCTGACGGTCACGTGTCGTTGGAACAGCACGCTCGCGGTCACCCGCTCGCGGACCAGCTCGAGCAGGCGACCGGTGTCCTTGAAGGTCCAGGTGTGCTCGGGCCGTGCACTCCCCCAGGCACCGACCTCGCTCACCCGCAGCACGCTCGTCTCCTGGTCCCAGTCGGCGGCCTCGACCTGCTCCCAGGCGATGCGCAGGGCGCCGCCCTCGGGGTCGCGCGCGTGGAGCGCGTCGCGGGAGCCGGCCACGACGCTGCCGTCGGTGGCGCGCGCCCAGGCGAGGACGCGTTCGCCGCGCGGCAGGGACAGGCCGTGCCGGTCACGGTCGGCGGTGAGCCTGGCGAGGGGGTTGCGGCCGGCCATCAGTGCGCCGCCTCCCCCGCCACCAACTGGTCGCGCAGCCCCCGCCGGTGCTGCTCGAGGGCGGCCAGCTCACCGAACATCCGGTTGTAGCTGTCGGGGTCCTCGACGGGGTTGGTGCGCTGGAGCCGCGACTTCACCGCCTCGATGCGGCGGGCCGCGGTGAGCTCGAGCAGGCGGACCATGTGGTGGTTGACGTACGCCGCGTCCGGCTCCTTGGGCGTCAGCAACGGCTCCACGGCCAGCGCCGAGATCGCCGAGGTCACCTCGGGGTCGGTGGCCCCGTCACGGAGCCTCTGCGCCCAGGCCGGGTCCCCGTTGCCGGCGCCCGGTCCACCCAGGGCCGCGACGACCTCCCAGATCGAGCGGTAGACGGGGTGGGTGAAGTCGTCGGGACCGATCTCGCTGCTGCGTCGGCCGATCGTCATGGGGCGCTGCACGACGAGCTTGAGCAGCTCGCGCTCGAGGCGGAAGCGCGGGTCCCGGAGGTCCGGGCCCGCGGCGCGTGGCGCGGGCGGCGGTGCCTTCGCGGCTGGTGCGGCGGACGCGGGGCGCTGCTTCACCCGTCGCGTCTCGGCCAGCACCGTGTTGGGGTCGATGTCGGCCCCGATCATCCGGGAGATCTCCTGCGCGAACGCGGTCACCTTGGACTGGTCGCGCACCGAGGCCACGACCTTGGCAGCCTCGCGCATCGCGTCGATGCGGCCGTCGGCGCGGTCCAGGTCGTACTTGCCGATGATGTTGCCGATGACGAACCGGTACAGCGGCACCCGGCGCGCGACGAGCTCGCGCACGGCCGCCTCGCCGGTGGGCAGGTCGTCGGTGGACATCCGCAGGTCGCACGGGTCCATGCCCGAGGGCTCGACCGCGACGTAGGTCTGTGAGACGAAGTTCTGGTCGCCGTCGAAGGCGCGCAGCGCGGCCTTCTGACCGGCGGCGTCGCCGTCGAAGGTGAAGATGACCTCGCCGCGGAACTCCTCGTGGTCGTGGAGGAAGCGGCGCAGCACCCGCGCGTGGTCGTCGCCGAACGCGGTGCCGCAGGTGGCCACGGCGGTGCCGACGCCGGAGAGGTGGCAGGCCATCACGTCGGTGTAGCCCTCGACGATCACCGCCTGGCTCGAGCGACCGATCTCCTTGCGCGCCAGGTCGATGCCGTAGAGCACCTGGGACTTCTTGTAGATCGGTGTCTCGGCGGTGTTGAGGTACTTCGCCTCGATGCGGTCGTCGTCGAAGATCCGTCGCGCGCCGAAACCGATCGTCTCGCCGCTCGGCTCGCGGATCGGCCACAGCAGCCGCCCGCGGAACTTGTCGTACGGCGACCGGCCCACCGCCACGAGCCCCGCCACCGTCAGCTCCTCGACCGAGAAGCCCTTCTGCTGCAGGTGCCGGTAGAGCACCTCGCCGCCGCGCGGGGCGAAGCCGATCCCGAACATCTCGGCGGCGGCCTTGTCAAAGCCGCGCTCGGCGAGGAACTGCCGGGCGACCAGGGCGTCGGGAGACCCGAGCTGGTCGGCGTAGAACTCCTGGGCGTGCCGGTGGGCCTCCACCAACCGGTTGCGCGGCGGCCCCTTGGGCCGGTCGTCGCGCTCGTCGCCGTCGACGCGCTGCAGCGCGACGCCGGCCTTGTCGGCCAGGCGCTCGACCGCCTCACCGAAGGACAGCGCGTCGATCTTCATCAGGAAGGTGATGACGTCACCGCCCTCCTGGCACCCGAAGCAGTTGCCGGTGAGGATGTTGTCCTCCAGCGTGAAGGCGGCGCCGTCCGGGACCTCGGCGCAGTACACCTCCTCCTCGCGGTCGCTCCACTCGACCTCCTGGACCACCCAGCCCCGACGGCTGAACTGCTTGTGCTGTGTCTCGAAGCGGCGCCGATGCTCGTCGAGGAGGAAGAACTCAGGCTCCAGGTCCTCGTTCACCAGGTGGATGCGGAAGAGGTCGCTGTCCTCGACGCCCAGGCCCTTCCTCGACTGGGACGTGACGCCGTAGGTGGCGATGCCGAGGGTGGTGCACAGGTCGCGGACGAACTCGAGGTTCTCGCGATGAGCGGAATTGAGGATCACTGTCCCGTCGGAAGCCACGCACCCGTCCGCCGCGAAGTAACCCGCCAGCCAGCCGTACAGGTACGACACCGACTCGGTGAGCGCCGGCAGATCCTTGAAGTACGCCGGGAGGTCGTGAACCAGCAGGTTCTCGCCGACCGAGCTGGTGTGGCTGTGCGGGAACCACTTGAGCATGGCGAGGTCCGTCGGCGGACACACCAGGGCACGAGAGCCGCGGTAGGTGCGGGTCCCGTCGCCGAACGTGAAGCCCCTCGCGATCCCGAACGGGGAAGGGCGACTGCGCCGGATTCGTGATCTGGGGAACTTCGGAACGAGTCGGTCGCCCGCCTTCAGGTCGCTGGTGAGGACCTCCTTCTGCGAGCGTCCTCCGGCGCCGGAGCGGATGAACCAGCGGTGCCCGTCGGTCGCGAAGATGTCCTTGCGCTGGCGGTTCCGGGTGACCGTGATCCGCATCAGGCGCTGCACGCCGTAGGACTTGAACGGCGCCTCCTGCCAGTCGCCGTGCCGGTCGAGGATGCGGTGCGTCCCGCCGACCAGGTCCCTGATCTCCCGCACCCCCTGGTCGGTGAGCACGCGGGTCTCACCGGCGAGGCAGTGGAAGAACCCACGGCTCGGCGTGACGTGGAAGGACGGGGACTTCTCGTCGTGGAAGGGGCACAGGCCCTTCAGGGAACCGCCGCCGGCGTTGCGCAGCGTGACGTACTGCGAGACGACCTCGTCGATCCGGGCCTTCTCACGCACCTCGGCGATGCTGTCGTCTCGGATCCGGCCCACCACGCGGCCGATCCTACGGGCGACGCGAGGAGGTCAGTAGGCGCCCGTCATCTGGTTGTGGAGAGGCTCCCCCACGGCGTAGCGGTGCAGCTGCTCGGCGACCAGACGGTGGGCGCGCGGCCACATCGCCGAGGACGCGCCGCCGACGTGCGGGCTGATCAGCAGGCCGGGGGCGTCCCACCAGGGGCTCTCGGCGGGCAGCGGCTCGGTGTCGACCACGTCGACGGCGGCGATGAGCCGCTCGGAGCGCAGCTCCGCGAGGAGCGCGTCGGTCTCCACGACGGCGCCGCGGGCCATGTTGACCAGCAGGGCACCGTCCTTCATCCGACCCAGGAACTCGGCGTCGACGAGGCCGCGGGTCTCGTCGGTCAGCGGACAGATGAGGACGACCACGTCGGCGTGCGGCAGCAGGTCGGGCAGCTCGTCGAACCCATGCACCGGCCCGGTGTCCTCCTGGCGGGCCGTGCGCGCCACCCGCGCGACCTCGGTCTCGAACGGGAGCAGCCGCTGTTCGATGGCACGGCCGATGGCGCCGTACCCGACGAGGAGGACGCGCTTGTCGGCCAGCGCGGGTCGCCAGCGGGTGTTCCACCGCCGGGCGTCCTGGTCGCGCACCATCCCGGGAACGTCCCGGAGCGACGCCAGCACGAGGGCGAGGGTCAGCTCGGCGGTCGAGGTGTCGTGGATGCCGCGGCCGTTGCAGAGCAGCACGCCGTCGGGCACCCGGTCGCGGACGTTGTCGACGCCGGCCGAGAGCACCTGCACCACCTCGAGCGAGGACATCCGCGGCAGGACGTCCCCCACGGCCGGTCCCATCTGGTACGGCGCGACGTAGAAGCGCACGTCCTCGACCGAGTCCGGGACGTGCTGAGTGGGGTCGACCACCTCCAGGCGCAGCCCGCGGGGCAGCTCCCCCACCGCGGCCTCGAGGTGGGAGGGGTCGAAGGGCAGCCAGACGAGGGGGTCGCTCACGCCCGCGACGCTACCCGGGGAGCCCGCAGCGCCTCCCAGCGCGAGACGGCCGAGGCGTCGGTGAGCGAGGCGACCTGGTCGACCACGACGCGCAGCCGGCCAGCATCGTCGGTGGCACCGTGCCAGTCGTCGGCGAAGGCACGGTCCAGGGAGTCCGGGCCGCGGTGGGCCAGCAGTGCGACGAGCTCGCCCAGCAGCTCGCGCTGGCGGGCCATGACGGCCAACCGGTCCTCGGCCTGCATGACGTAGTGGGCGGCGACCCCCTTGAGCACCAGCATCTCCAGCCCGGTGCGCCGCGGCACGACCAGGTCGGCCTCGTAGCGGACGAACGGTCCCGGGCCCGCGGCGTGGGTGGCGTGCTGGACCGCACCGCAGAAACGACCGATCAGGTCGCTGGTGAGGTTCTTCAGCGCGGCGAGCGAGGCCCGGCTGCCGTCGTAGGCCGCGTGCGGCCAGGAGCCCACCGCGCGCAGGTCGGCGAGGACCTCGTCGAGCTCGTCGTCGGCGACGCCGGCCAGGTCGGAGGGGTACCACTCGCGCAGGGTCGCCCAGACCGCGGCCCGGTCGAGCCGGGTCAGGTCGACGCGGCCGGCGACCACGCCGTCCTCGACGTCGTGGACGGAGTAGGCGACGTCGTCGGCGAGATCCATCACCTGGGCCTCCAGGCAGCGGCGGGGCGGCTCGGCCGCAGGCACGCCGGCCCGCATCCACGAGAAGACCGGGCGGTCGTCGGCGTAGACGCCGAACTTGCCGTCGCGCAACTCCTCGGCACCCCAGGGGTACTTCGAGCAGGCGTCCAGGGTGGCGCGGGTGAGGTTGAGCCCCACCGAGCGCCCCTGCTGGTCGAAGGTCTTCGACTCCAGGCGGGTCAGCAGCCGCAGCGTCTGGGCGTTGCCCTCGAAGCCCCCGCACTCCACGGCCAGGTCCGCCAGCACGCGCTCACCGTTGTGCCCGAAGGGCGGGTGGCCCAGGTCGTGGGCCAGCGCCGCGGTCTCGGCGATGTCGGGGTGCGACCCGAGCGCCCGGGAGAGGTCCCGGGCTACCTGGGCCACCTCCAGGCTGTGGGTGAGCCGGTTGCGCACGAAGTCGTCGCTCTGCGGACCGACGACCTGGGTCTTGGCGGCGAGCCGACGTGAGGACGCAGCGTGCACCACGCGCGCACGGTCCCGCTCGAAAGGGGTCCGCACGGGCGCGTCGACCCGCTTCGGCGGCTCGGGGACCAACCGTTCACGGGCGTGGTCGTCGTACAGCTCCAGGGCGTCCATCGGCGCCGAGCCTAGTGCGGGGCACCGTCAGCGGAGGTGCCCCGCCCGGGCGTCCTGGTCAGAACGTCGAGACGTGCACGTGGTCGTAGTGGTTGGCCGTGGCCGACCCGCGGTCCGACATCGGGCGCCAGCCCTCGCCGCCGCGCTCGACCGACCAGATGCGCTGGGAGTAGATCGCGTAGCTGACGCCGAGCTGTCCGGCGTTGGCGCGGACGAACTCCGCGACCTGCCAGCCGAGCTCGCCGGAGACCATGATGTCCACGGCGAGGCCGCGGCCGTGGTCGCCGCCGCCGGAGCGGAACGTGCCGTAGCTGGTGATGCTCGGGAACTGGGCGCAGACCGCACGGTGCACCGCGGCGATGTTGGGGCTGACCCCGGCCGGGACGCTGGTGCCGTTGGTGCAGCTGGCGTTGGCGCTCGCGGCGGCGGGCCCGGTCTCGGGCTTCTCCTCCTGCAGGTAGCCCTGGGTGACCCAGCGCGCCTTGCCGTCGACGACGACCTCGTCGCGGCCGTAGAGCTCGCGACCGGTGACGAGCACCTTGCGCTCGGCGGCGATCGTGCCGACCTTCTTCGCCTTCTCGCCGGGCTCGGTCCACAGGTTCAGCGGTGCCGTGGTCCAGAGCTTGGTGTCGGCCTTCGCGATGGCCTTCTCGACGGCCTTCTTCGCGAGCACGCGGTCGAGCTTGGTCTCGGCCTTCTCGATGGTGGCGCCCTCGACCGTGGTCAGGCCGGAGCGGTCCGAGGAGCGGCTCAGGACGGAGTCGCGGGAACCGAGGCCGGAGCCGCCGGTGGCCTGCTGGAGGTCGGCGGCGGTGGTCCGGGCGGTGACGGTCTCCGAGTCGGGGGCGTCGCTCAGGACGACTCCCAGGGAGATCACCGAGGCGGTGGCGACGAGGGCGAGAGGGCCGGCCACGAGGGTCGCTCGCGGCGTCCGGCGGGCATCGGTGTCCCGCTTGTGGCGACGATCTGCCACAGCGCTGATCCTTAGCTGTCGGGGTCGGGGGATGTGCGTGGACTGCCGAGCATCCGGTCGGATACCGGCCAGTACGCGTCCATCACTGAACCACAGGCCGACAATCGTGTCCGAATCTTGACCTGCTCTTCACGGGTGTTCCCGCTCACCTCGTGTGACGGGCGTCACGGTCGATGGCCGGGGCCACGGTCCATCACCCGCCCGAGTGCAGGTCCTCCTCGACGGCGCAGCCGCTCCCGTCGGCGTCGTCGAGCCATCCCTCCGGCAGCACCACCCGGTCACGCGGCGAACCCTGGCGCCCGCGCGGGGTGCCGAGCTCGGCGACGGGGAACGGCTCGTCGGGGTCGAGGTCGGCGAGCAGCGCGTCGAGGTCGGCCAGCGTGCTGACCAGGCCCAGGCTGCGTCGCATCGTGCCGCCGGCGGCGAAGCCCTTGAGGTACCACGAGACGTGCTTGCGGAACTCCTTGCAGCCGCGCTCCTCCCCCATGTGCTGGCACAGCAGCTCCGCGTGGCGGCGCATCATGTCGCGCACCTCGCCCAGGGTCGGCAGCGTCGCGACCTCCTCGCCGGCGAAGGCGGCGGCCAGGTCGCGGAACAGCCACGGCCGCCCCAGGCACCCGCGGCCCACGACCACGCCCGCAGCACCGGTCTCCTCCACCATCCGCAGCGCGTCGGCGGCCTCCCAGATGTCTCCGTTGCCCAGCACCGGGATGTCCACCGACGCGGCCAGCTCGCCGATGGCGTCCCAGTCAGCACGACCGGAGTACGCCTGCGCGACCGTGCGGCCGTGCAGCGCGATCGCCGCGCAGCCGCTCTCCTGGGCGATCCGGCCGGCGTCGAGGTAGGTCAGGTGGTCCTCGTCGATGCCCTTGCGGGTCTTCATCGTGACCGGCACGCCGTAGGGCGCCGCCGCGCGGACGGCGTGCTCGAGGATGTCGGCCAGCAGGCCGCGCTTCCATGGAAGCGCGCCCCCGCCACCCTTGCGCGTGACCTTGGGGACGGGGCAGCCGAAGTTCAGGTCGATGTGGGCGACGCCGTACTCCGCGCAGAGGATCTCGGTCGCCTTGCCGACGTAGACGGGGTCGGTGCCGTAGAGCTGGACCGAGCGCGTGGTCTCCAGCTCGTCGAAGACCAGCATGTCCTTGGTGTGCTGGTCGCCCTCCACCAGGCCGCGGCTGGTGATCATCTCGCAGACGTAGAGGCCGGCGCCCTGCTCGGCGCAGAGCCGGCGGTACGCCGCGTTCGTGATGCCGGCCATCGGCGCGAGGACCACCGGGGTCGGCACGTGGAGGGTGCCGAGGGTGAGACCGGCTGCCGGCGCGGGAGTGGCGGACATGCGTCCATGGTGCCGCCTGTCAGGCTGTGCGGGTGAATCGGCCGATGGACACCGACGCAGTGCTCGAGCTCGTGCGCGAGGTCGTCGCCGAGCACGTCACGCCGCACTTCGGTGCGCTCGAGCGGGACGACGTGTCGAGCAAGCGGCGCCCCGGGGACCTGGTGACCGTCGCCGACCGCGAGGCCGAGGCGGCGCTCTCCGCTGCCCTGGGCGCCGCCCACCCGGGGGCCCTCGTCGTCGGCGAGGAGGCCGTGTCCTCGGACCCGACCCTGCTGTGCGGCCTCTCGACGGCGGAGCACGCCTTCGTCGTCGACCCCGTCGACGGCACCCGCCACTTCGTGGCCGGCTCGCCCGACCACGCCACGATGCTCGCCGAGCTGCGCCACGGTCGCACCGTGCGGAGCTGGATCTGGCAGCCCCAGCACAGCCGCGCCTACGTCGCCGAGCACGGGGCCGGGGCGTGGGCGGACGGTGTGCGGATCGAGCCCGCCACCGACCCCAGGACGCTCCGGCCGACGGGGACCTGCTGCGGCGTGGACTACCCCCGGTTGGCCGTGGGGCAGGCCGGCTGGGCGGCGTACGTGAAGAAGAAGCCGTGGGACCACCTGCCCGGCGGGCTGCTGCTCGCCGAGGCCGGCGGTCGTGTGGTGCGCCGCGCGGGGGTGCTGCTCGCGCTCAGCCCTTCCGCTTCGCGCCGAGCTTGAGCACGTCGCCGGACCAGGTGATCGGGTTGAACTCCTGCGCCGGGCGGAACGACACCGCGACGAGCTCCCCGGCGTCCGGGGCGAGGTAGACCAGGCACCGGGTGACCTTCTTGCCCGGCTTGAACTTCTTCGGGAAGTCGGTCGACGGGCAGGCGTCGAAGTCGCTGACGAAGGTGGAAGACTCCACCAGCGTGTCGTTGCCGTCGACGATGTAGAGCGGCGGACGCTCCCCGCCCAGGTCGGTCTCGCCCATGTTCTTGAAGGTCGCCTCGACGAAGTAGGGGTTGGCCTTCTTCAGCTGCTTGCCGAGCTTCCAGCCCTGGAAGGACTGCTTGAACGTCGTCCTGCGCATGTCGGTGACCGTGATGGCCAGCACGCCGACGGTCGACTGGTCGACCTCGTAGGCGACCGTGGCGGTGTCACCGAGCTCCAGGGCCGAGCCCTGGGTGGTGAGCTCGACCCCGTCGGGCACGTCGATGCTCGGGGTGGCCGAGGGCTCCTCGGTCGCGGACTCGGTGACCGACGGGCTCGCGCTCGGCTCGGCCTCGGGCTCCTCGGAGCCCGAGCAGCCCGCCAGTACCAGGGCGGGCAGCACCGCCGCCAGGGTCAGTCCCACCAGCCTCGTCCGCATCACGCCATTGTGCACGTGCTCAGCCCTCAGGCGCCGAGGAACCGCTGGGCGAAGTAGCCGCTGATGCCGTCGATGGCGATCCGCTCCTGCTGCATCGTGTCGCGCTCGCGCACCGTGACAGCGCCGTCCTCGAGGGTGTCGAAGTCGACGGTGACGCAGTAGGGGGTGCCGATCTCGTCCTGGCGTCGGTAGCGCTTGCCGATCGCGCCGGCGTCGTCGAAGTCGACGTACCAGTGCTTGCGAAGCTCGGCCGCCAGGTCGCGGGCCTTGGGCGAGAGGTCGGCGTTGCGCGAGAGCGGCAGCACCGCGACCTTGACCGGGGCCAGGCGCGGGTCCAGGCGCAGCACGGTGCGCTTGTCGACGCCGCCCTTGGTGTTGGGGGCCTCGTCCTCGTGGTAGGCGTCGACCAGGAAGGTCATCAGGCTGCGCGAGAGACCGGCTGCCGGCTCGATGACGTAGGGCGTGTAGCGCTCGTTGCCGGCCTGGTCGTAGTAGGACAGGTCCTTGCCGGAGTGCTTGGCGTGCGTGGACAGGTCGAAGTCCGTGCGGTTGGCGATGCCCTCGAGCTCACCCCACTCCGAGCCCGCGAACTTGAAGCGGTACTCGATGTCGACGGTGCGCTTGGAGTAGTGGGACAGCTTCTCCTGCGCGTGCTCGTAGTGGCGCAGGTTGTCGGGGTCGATGCCGAGGTCGACGTACCACTGCGTGCGGGTGTCGATCCAGTACTGGTGCCAGTCCTCGTCCTCACCGGGCTTGACGAAGAACTCCATCTCCATCTGCTCGAACTCGCGGGTGCGGAAGATGAAGTTGCCCGGGGTGATCTCGTTGCGGAAGGACTTGCCGATCTGGGCGATGCCGAACGGGGGCTTCATCCGCTGGCTGGTGACGATGTTGGCGAAGTTGAGGAAGATGCCCTGCGCGGTCTCGGGGCGCAGGTAGTGCAGGCCGGACTCGTCCTCGATGACACCGAGGTAGGTCTTCAGCAGGCCGGAGAACTGCTTGGGCTCGGTCCAGGCGCCGCGGGTGCCGCAGTTGGTGCAGGCGATCTCGGCCATCGGCACCGAGTCGGGGTCGTCGATCCCCTTCTTCTCCGCGACCGCCTCCTGCAGGTGGTCGGCACGGAAGCGCTTGTGGCAGGACTGGCACTCGGTGAGCGGGTCGGTGAACGTGTCGACGTGGCCGCTGGCCTCCCACGTCTGGCGCGGCAGGATGATCGAGGAGTCCAGGCCCACGACGTCGTCGCGCTGCTGGACCATCGCCTTCCACCACTGGCGCTTGATGTTCTCCTTCAGCTCCACGCCGAGCGGGCCGTAGTCCCAGGCGGAGCGGGTGCCGCCGTAGATCTCGCCGCAGGGGTAGACGAAGCCTCGGCGCTTGGCCAGGGAGACGACGTTGTCGACGGCGGACGGGGGCGGCTTGGCCACGGGTGGCTCGCTCTCTGGGTGCGGGACGACGCCGGCTGGCTGCCGACGGAGCGCTCAGCCTAACGAGCGTGCCGACGCGACGTTCAGGTCGGTCCCGGGGTCCACGACCTCGTAGGCGCTGGGCTCGTCCACGGCCCGGTAGAGCACGGGCACGGCGCGCATCTTGACGTCGTACGACGACAGCGCGCGGCGGTAGGCGCCGACGTTCTCCCAGCGGGTGGTCAGCACCCACAGGTCGGGCTCGTCGACGTTGCGGCCCACCGTGCCGTCGAGGTAGCCGCGACAGGCCGCCAGCGCCTCGTGGGCGGTCATCAGGTCGTCGCGAAAGGAAGCGACGTCCTCGACGGGAACCCGGAACCGCGTGACCACCAGCACACGGGGAGCCTACGTCACGCGCCCGGCCCGCTGAGTTGACAACGATTCCCGATCCTAGTGAGAATCGTTCTCATGAGCTCGTCCCCCACCCGTCGTGCCCTCCGCGCTGCCGCCCTCCTCCTTGCCGGGTCAGTGGCGCTCTCCGGATGCTCGGCGTTCTCCGACGCCTCGTCCTCCCGCAACTCCGTCGGAAGCGACGGCACGCCCGCCGTGGCGGCGTCGTTCTACCCGCTGGAGTTCGTGGCACAGCGGGTGGGAGCCGATCTCATCGACCTGACGGTCCTGTCCGGCCCGGGTCAGGAGCCGCACGACCTCGAGCTCACCGTCGCCCAGACCGCCACCGTCTCGGCCGCCGACCTGGTCATCCTCGAGGAACCGCTGCAGCCGGTCGTCGCCGACGCCGTGGAGCAGAACGGCAACGGTCGCGTGCTGGAGGTCGAGGAAGTGATCGCGTTGCGACCGTTCTCCGAGGGCGGGGACGACCACGCCCACGAGGACGAGCAGGAGCACGCCGACGAGCAGGACCACGCCGACGAGGCGGATGACCACGACCACGGCGACGAGGACCCGCACTTCTGGCTGGACCCCGTCCTGATGGGCGAGCTGGCCGACGCGGTCGCGGAGGAGTTGTCCGAGATCGATCCGGAGCACGCGGAGGACTACTCCGCCAACGCCGCGGCGCTCGTCGAGGAGCTCGACGCGCTGGACGCCGCCTGGACCGACGGGCTGGCCGAGTGCGAGCGCGACGTCGTGGTGGTCTCGCACGACGCTTTCGGCTACCTGACCCGCTACGGCCTGGACTTCCACGGCATCGCCGGCCTCTCGCCGGACGCCGAGCCCACCCCTGCCGACCTCGGTGAGCTGCAGGCACTGATCCGCGACGAGGGCATCACGACCGTCTTCAGCGAGGCCCTGGCCCCCCGTGCCCTCTCCGAGACCCTGGCCCGCGACGCCGGTGTCGAGACCGCGGTCCTCGACCCGATCGAGGGCCTCTCGGACGAGACCGCCGAGGAGGACTACCTTTCCCTCATGGAGGCGAACCTCGAGGCCCTGCGGGAGGCCAACGCATGCCGGTAGCACCCGTGCACCTCGAGGACGGGGCGGTCGCCATCGGCGGTCGCCCCGTCCTTCGTCACGTGGACCTGCGGGTGGAGGCCGGTGAGTTCGTCGCGCTGATGGGGGCCAACGGGTCCGGGAAGTCCACCCTGGTGCGCGCCTTGGTCGGGCTGCGCCCGCTGACCTCGGGACAGCTGCGGCTCTTCGACACCGACCTCGAGCGCTTCCACAGCTGGGCCCGCGTGGGCTACGTGCCCCAACGGGGCGGGGCCGCCTCCGGCGTCCCGGCCTCGGTGTGGGAGGTCGTCGCCTCCGGCCGTCTGACCCGTCGCCGCCTGCTGCGTCCGCTCCGTGCCGCCGACCGCGCAGCGATACGGGACGCCCTCGAGGTGGTGGGACTCCTCGACCGCGCCGGCGACGGCGTCTCCCAGCTCTCCGGCGGCCAGCAGCAGCGGGTGCTGATCGCTCGGGCGCTGGCCGGGGAGCCTGAGCTGTTCTTCCTCGACGAGCCGACCGCCGGGGTCGACCTGGCTAACCAGGAGGCGTTCGCACACGCCCTGTCGGTGCTCAAGTCGCGCGGCGCCACGATCGTCCTCGTCGCGCACGAGCTGGGGCCCCTCGCGGGCCTGGTCGACCGCTCCGTGGTGATGCGGCACGGCCGGGTCGCCTACGACGGCGCCCCGCTCGGCGACCACGCCTCCCCCGGCCTGGCGCCCGACGGCGGTCACGCGCACCACGTCGACCACCTCCACCGCACCCGGCACGACGTGGCACCGCCTGTCACGGGACCGCTCGACACCCGTCCGGAGAGCCGATGAGCACCTTCGAGCTGCTGACCCTGCCCTTCATGCAGCGTGCGCTGCTGGCCGCCGTCTTCACCGGGCTGGCGGCCCCGGCCGTCGGCACGTACATCGTCCAGCGACGACTGGCGCTGATGGGTGACGGCATCGGTCACGTCGCCGTCACGGGTGTCGCGCTCGGCCTGCTGACGGGTGCCTCGCCCACCTGGACCGCAGTCGGCGTCGCGGTCATCGGCGCGATCCTCATCGAGGTCATCCGAGAGCGCGGGCACACCAACGGCGACGTGGCCCTGGCACTGCTGTTCTACGGCGGGCTGGCCGGCGGCGTCCTCATCACCGGCCTGGCGGGGCAGAGCGCCGCTCGGCTCCAGACCTACCTGTTCGGCTCCATCACGACCATCTCCGTCGCCGACGTGGTGGTCACGATGGTGCTCGCCGCGGTCGTGGTCGTCGTGTGCCTCGGCCTTTCACCGCAGCTGTTCGCGGTTGCCCAGGACCAGGAGTTCGCGCGGGTCGCAGGGCTCAACGTGCGCTTCTACAACATCCTCGTGGCGGTGCTGGCCGCGGTGAGCGTCACCGTCGCGATGCGCACCGTGGGGCTGCTGCTGGTCTCCGCGCTGATGGTCGTGCCGGTGGCGACAGCCCAGCAGCTCACCCGGTCCTTCCGCACCACGCTCGGCGCGGCGATGCTGCTGGGTCTCGGCGCCTCCGTCGGGGGTCTGCTGGTGTCGGCGTTCGCCTCCTCGCGCGCCGACGTGGCGCCCGGTCCGAGCATCGTGCTCCTCGCGCTCGCCGGCTTCGTCGTCACCTGGCCCGTCGGGCTGTGGCTGCGTCGGCGCCAGCACCTGACCGAGCCGTTCGACGACGAGATCCCCGAGGACCACCATGACGTGAGCGAGGGGCACACGCACCAGCACGGGGCCGACTGCGGTCACGTCGCGGTCCCCCACGGCGACCACGTGGATTACCTGCACGACGGTCATCGCCACGCGGCGCACGGCCGTCACTACGACGAGCACTGAGCGGGACGACCGGCTAGCAGCCGACGTCTGTCAGGTCCCCGTCGTCGATCGCCCCGCGCCCCAGGTGCATGGCCGAGCAGTAGTAGAACGACAGCAGCGGGTCGCGTCGCAGCACGACCGGCATCCACTCGCCGCTGCTCGTCGGCTCCAGGTAGCGCATCTTCGTGGCGAGCAGCGTGCGCACGGACGTGCGGTGCTT
This sequence comes from Nocardioides sp. REDSEA-S33_B3, assembly GCA_001627335.1. Classification (GTDB taxonomy): domain Bacteria; phylum Actinomycetota; class Actinomycetes; order Propionibacteriales; family Nocardioidaceae; genus Nocardioides. The sequence goes on from LUPK01000032.1 coordinate 24,878, forward strand.
GAGGTAGTGCTCGAGCCACCGCTGGACGTAGGCGCTGGTCAGGGCCTGCCCCCAGCGGCTGGCGGGGAGGACGAGCGGGATGTCGGTGTACTCCAGGTGGGTCGAGGCCCGCGGGACCACGAGCATCGAGTCGACCCCGGCGTCGCGCCACGCGTCGTACCCGGTGGCACGCTCGCGGCGCGGGTCGGGCCCCTGGGGCGAGGGCTGCGGGGCGATCGAGGAGCCACCCGCGGCGAACCACGGGCCCACGGTGAAGCCGTACTCCGACTGCACCGCCAGCGCCGGGACGACCGGCTCGAACGCATCGCTGCCGTCGGTGCCCGAGCTGGTGCTCAGCCCCAGCTTGTCCAGTGCCACGACCGTGGAGACCCGCTCGTCGGTGCCCTGCACCTGCGTGACGGCCGCGGCGCCGAGCGAGTGACCGATGATCGCGATGCGCGTCGTCCTGCCCGTCGCGTTGGGGCGCCTGTCGGGACGTCGGTCGAAGCGGCGGTGCCACGGGTTGTGGGCGTCGACCAGGTCCCCGGCGCCGTGGTCGGGGTAGGGGGTGCGCGGTGTGGAGGTGAAGAAGGACAGGGCGTCCTCGGTGCCGACGACGAAGTTGTCGATCTGCTGGCTCGGCACCCCGTTGAGCGTGCCGTCGTGGGGCAGCGTCTCGCTCGTGCCCTGCCCCTGCACGTCGTAGGTGAGCACGAGGTAGCCGCGCTCGGCGAGGTCCTGGGCGAGCCAGCGGTACATGCCTTCGGAGCCCTGGACGGACCCCTCGGTGATGACCACGCCCGGGAGTCGACCCCTGATCCGCTTGCCGGTGTAGGGATCGCGAGCGCGTGGCAGGGGTGCGTACAGGGTGCCGCGCAGCAGGGCGCCGTAGCGGTTGGTGAACGAGACGTCACGCATCCGGCCGCGGGTGCCGTCCCAGGCGGCGCGGAAGGGGTTGCCGACGTTCCAGCCCGGGACGAAGGCGCCCGGTGTCACGGAGGGGCGGTCCGGAGTGGCGACCTGCTCGAGGAGCTGGGCCACGCCGACCGCGGTGCCCTGCTGGACCAGCGCGGGCAGGTACGCCGGGTCGCCGAGCTGCTGGTCGGTGATGCGGCCGTAGGCGTCGGCGATGTTCTGGGTGTCGCGGGCGACGTACTCCGGCGACCCGACCGCCGGGTCGTCGGCACGCGGGGTGCCCGCGTGCGCGGCCTGGGTGGGCGCGAGGCCCGCCCCCGCGAGCAGGGAGGAGAGGACGAGTGCGGCTCCGAGCGTCTTCACACCCTGGTGAACGACGTCACACCGGACCCGTCACGCATCCGGGTCGTCGTCTCACCGACGGGGCGGCTCGGGGTTGGGCAGGGGGTTGGGCAGCGCCCCGCCGAAGCGTCGGTCCCGCTCGGCGTAGATCTCGATGGCCCGCCACAGGGCACGGCGGTCGACGTCGGGCCAGAGCACGTCGGTGAAGACCATCTCGGAGTAGGCGGCCTGCCAGAGCATGAAGTTCGAGAGCCGCTGCTCCCCCGAGGTCCGCCAGACCAGGTCGGCGTCGGGCAGATCCGGGAGGTAGAGGTGACGGGCGAGCCGCTTCTCGTCGATCTTCTCCGGGTCCAACCGCCCGGCCGCCACCTCGCGCGCCAGTGACCGCGCGGCGTCCGCGAGCTCGGCGCGTCCGCCGTAGTTGACGCACATCGTCAGGGTGAGGACGTCGTTGTCCCGGGTCAACTCCTCCGCGACCTGCAGCTCCTTGACGACCGACCTCCACAGCCTCGGCGCGCGGCCGGCCCAGCGGACCCGGACACCGAGCTCGTGCATCTCGTCGCGGCGCCGGCGGATCACGTCGCGGTTGAAGCCCATCAAGAACCGCACCTCGTCGGGGCTCCGCGACCAGTTCTCGGTCGAGAAGGCGTAGGCGGAGATCGCCTTGACGCCGATCTCGATCGCTCCCTCGACGACGTCGAAGAGCGAGTGCTCCCCCGCCTCGTGCCCCTTGGTGCGCGCCAGCCCGCGCTGCTTGGCCCAGCGACCGTTGCCGTCCATCACGATGGCGACGTGCCCGGGGACCAGCTCGCGCGGCAGGGCCGGGGGGCGGGCTCCAGAGGGGTGCGGGGTCGGTGGGCGGACGGCTCGCTTCACGGCACGGAGACTACGTGTGCCGACGGTGCCCTCAGCGCTGGACGTGCTCCATCGACCGCAGACCGCGCTCGAGGTGCCAGGCGAGGTACGCCGAGACCAGCCCGCTGGCCTCGCGGAGGGTCCGCTGCTCGGCGGCCCCCACGGTGGCCCAGTCCCCGGCGAGCAGCGCACCGAGGACCGCGACGGTCCCCTCGGCCGGGCTCGCGGAGCCGGGCACCCGACAGGTCGTGCAGAGCACCCCGCCCATGGAGGGGTTGAACCAGCGGTGCGGACCTTCGAGACCGCACCGCGCGCAGCCGTCGAAGGTGGGGGCGTAGCCGGCCACCGACAGGGAGCGCAGGAGGTAGGAGTCGAGCACCTGGGCGGGCCCCAGCTCACCGGCCGCCATCGCCCGCAGCCCGCCGACGAGGAGAAGGAACTGCTGCGTGGCGGGCTCCCGCTCCTCGGTGACCAGCCGTTCGGCGGTCTCCAGCATGACGGTCCCGGCGGTGTAGCGCTCGTAGTCGCCGCCCATCCGACCGGCGAACGGGGTCAGTGTCTCGGCCTGGGTGACGGTGTCGAGGCTGCGGCCGTCGGCGAGCTGCAGGTCGACGTGGGTGAACGGCTCGAGACGGGAGCCCCACCGCGAGGACGTGCGGCGCACGCCGCGCGCGACGGCGCGGACCCGGCCGTGCTGGCGGGTCAGCAGCGTGATGATGCGGTCGGCCTCGCCCAGCTTGTGCGTGCGCAGCACGACCGCCTCGTCGCGGTAGAGAGGCACCGCACCATTGTGCCCCGCGGGTGGGTCCGGGGCGGTCAGCGACCGGCGGCGCGGCGGCGACGGCTCGGAGCCCGCCAGCTGCTCTGGCAGAATCCGATGGCCACGTTCGTGAGGCGCTCGGGGCGCAGCCGCCACTCCAGGACCCCGCGGGCCCGCACCAGCTCGGCCCCGGGGACCTCCGAGGCCAGCAGGTCCGCGTCGGAGGTCGGGTGCAGCGGGTCGCGCGGGTGCCCCACGACCAGCGTGGGAGCGGCGATCTGCCGCCTTTCCCTCGAGCGGGGGGCCAGCCTGCCGAACAGGAGTCCGTGGAGCAGCGCCGCCGTGGGACCCGACCTCTGGTCGAGGGCGTCGACGGCCACCCCGGCCCAGAAGGGCAGCAGGGACCGTGGCACGGGGCGGCTGAGCAGTCGCGCGGCGTCGAGGGTGAAGGGCAGCACCCGCGCGGTGAGGAGCAGCGGGGAGGCCGCCAGCAGCCCGGCCTCGAGCGCGTTGTCGAGCACCGGACCCTCCACGAGCAGGCCGCGCACGCGCTCGGGGGCGCTCACCGCGACCTCGAGGGCGACGTTGGCGCCCAGGGAGGTCCCGCCCAGGACGGCTTGGGGCGCTCCCAGGTGGTCCAGCAGCGCCACGACGTGCTCGCCGAAGGCCTCCACGGAGTAGGCGAGCGGATCCGCCGGGCGGTCGGAGCGGCCATGGCCCAGCAGGTCGGGCACAACGACGTGCAGACCGGACGCGGCCAGCGCGCGGGCCAGGGGCTCGTGCATGCGGCGGGTGAGCAGCGGGGCGTGGACCAGCACGACCCACGAGTCGCCCGCACCGTACTCGGTGTACTCGACCCGGTCCCGTCCGTCCTCGGAGTGCAGGAAGAACTGACCGACGCGCTCGGAGACCAGCATGCGGTGAATCTAGCGGGACCTCCCACCAGCAGGGGCTCGGACCGGGACAATGACCCCATGGCCACCACGGTCACCAGCGCCCCCGCATCCGCCCCCGCCCCGACGTCCGCTCCGGTCGTCGGCCCGGTGATGGTGGCACCGGTAGCCCCTCGCATCGGCTGGCGCGGCTCCGTGCTGTTGCTGCTGGCGATCTACGCCGCCGCCGTCATCTCGGTGGCCGCACGGCCCGACGACAACCCGGTGGCGGGTTGGTGGCCCGCCGCGGGACTCGCGGTGATCCTCGTGACACTGGGCCGACCCGGCCTTCGTCGGCTGGTGCTGACCACCGCTGGGCTGGTGGTGGTCACCGGACTCGCCAACGTCACCGGCGGGCGGGACTGGGGCATCTCGGCGGCCTTCGGTGTCGCCAACGCCGCCGAGGCCGTCGTGGCCGGTCTCGTGCTCCGCGCGCGACACCAGGGCCCCCCTGCGCTGGTCACCCTGCAGGACTTCGTCCGGCTCATCGTCGCCGCCGTGGCCGGTGGCGTCGTCATCGCGCTCGGCGCCGGTCTGGCCGTGCTCACCATGGCCGACGGCAGTCTCGTGGAGACCGCCAAGTCCACCTTCAGCTCCCACTCCGCCGCGGTCCTGGTGCTCGTCCCGCTCGCGCTGACCTGGCGGGTACACGCCCACCGCGACCGTCCCGGTGAGCTGCCGGTCCAGGTCACGGCGCTGGCGCTGTCCATCGTCCTGGTGTTCATGCCGGCACAGGAGCTGGCGCTCACCTTCGTCCCCCTGACCTTCCTCGTCTGGGCGGCCCTGCGCTTCGACATCCGGGTGGTGGCCGCCGAGCTCGTCGTCTTCGCCGCCGTGACGACCTATCTCAACGCCCTCGGGTGGGGGCCCTTCGCGGCCGAGATCGACGAGGGCCACACCACCCAGGCCGGGGCGGCCGCACTGTGCCAGCTCTACCTGGTGTGCGCCTCGCTGCTCACCGTGCCGCTCGCGCTCGTCCTGGCCGAGCGCAACCGGCTGGTCGCGCAGGTGACCGCCGAGGAGGTCGTCTTCCGCCGCAACTTCACCGACTCCCTGCTCGGACAGCTGCTCCTGCGTATCGACCACGGCGTGCTGCGCGTCGTCGACGCCAACGACACCGCCGCCGAGGTGGTGCGGCGACCGGCCGGCAGCCTGGTCGGGACCCCGTTGGAGGACCTCCTGTCGACACCGGCCGAGCTCGGCGTGCGGCTGGTGTCCGGCCAGTCCTGGCGCGGTCGGGTCAGCGTGCGCGACGACGACGCCTCCCGGGTCGAGGTCGCCCTGAGCCGGCTCTCCGACACCGGCGACGACGGCAGCCCGGTGTGGTCAGCGCAGCTGCTCGACGTCTCCGCCGAGCACGTCGCACGCCAGGGGCTCGAGGCGGCCGAGCGCCTCACCTCGGCCACCCTCGACACCACCGCGGCGGTCATCCTCGTCACCGACCGGGAGGGCCGGATCGTGCGCGCCAACCAGGCCACGACCGACCTGACCGGCTGGCGCGAGGAGGACCTGCTCGGCCGCAAGGTGTCCGAGACGACACTCGCCGCGAGCGCCACCCCCGACCTCGAGGCGCTGTTCGTGTGGCCGAACCGTTCCGGGCAACCGGTGGTCCGCGAGGGGGAGGCCACGACGCGGGACGGCAAGAAGCTGCGCATCCTGTGGAGCAACAACATGGTGCGCGACGAGCAGGACCTGCCGGCGTACGCCGTGCTGACCGGCATCGACGTCACGACCGAGCGCGCCAGCTCGGGCCTGGTCTCCCACCTGATGCGGGCCGCGATCACCACCGCCATCATCGGTGTCGACCAGGACGGTCTGATCACCGTCTTCAACGCCGGCGCGGAGCTGATGCTCGACCAGGACGCGAGCCGGCAGATCGGGCACCGCTTCGTCGACCTCCTCGACCCCGACCAGGTCGCCGAACGACTCGGCAGCCGCAATCCCGCCCACGCGTTCGCGGCGCTGGTGCGCGACGTCGGCGGGGGCGAGCTGCCGGCACGCGACTGGCTCTGGGTCGCCCGCGACGGCAGTCGTCGCATCGTCTCGATGACGCTCAGCGCGACCGAGGCGTCGGTCAACACCCAGGTCGGTTTCCTGTGCGTCGGGCGCGACGTCACCGAGCAGCGCCAGGGCCAGGACATGCTCGTGCAGGCCCTGGAGAAGGAGCGCACCGCCGTCGAACGGCTGCGCGCCCTCGACGAGGCCAAGAACGAGTTCGTCTCCACCGTCTCCCACGAGCTGCGCACGCCGGTGACGAGCATCGTCGGGTACACCGAGATGCTCCAGGACGGCACCGTCGTGGAGCCGCTGGAGGACCAGCTGCCGCTCTTCTCGACGATCGCCCGCAACGGGCAGCGGCTCATCGTGCTGTGCAACGACCTGCTGACCCTGGCCGGGCTGGACTCGGAGTCGATCACCTGGGAGGCCGAGGACATCGACCTTCGCGAGACCCTGGCCACCGTGGAGACCGCCGTGGCGCCGATGCTCCACGAGCGCGACCTCACGGTGCTCTACGAGACCGCCGAGGAGCCGGTGCGCGTGGTGGGTGACCCCACCCAGCTCGAGCGCGTCGTGATGAACCTCGTGACCAACGCCGTGAAGTTCACCGAGGACGGCGGCGTGGTGCGCGCCCGCGTCGAGGTGCAGGGCGACGAGGCGGTGCTGACCGTCACCGACACCGGCATCGGCATCCCCGGGGAGGAGCAGCCGAACCTCTTCCAGAAGTTCTTCCGCTCCTCCACCGCGCAGAAGGAGGCGATCCAGGGCACCGGGCTCGGGCTCTCGATCGTGGCTGCCATCGTCTCCGCGCACGGAGGCACGATCCGGGTGCGCTCCGAGCACCTGGAGGGCTCCACCTTCACGGTGCGCCTGCCCGTGAAGTACTGATCCCTCCCTCACCCGCTCGTGCCGAGCCGGCGCGTCCTTCCGGAAGGATGCGCCGGCCCGGCGTGGCTCGTGGCGGCGGTCAGGCGCGGTTGACGGCGCTGATGACGGCCTTGAGGGAGGCGGTGACGATGTTGGCGTCGATGCCGACGCCCCAGAGCACCTGACCGTCGACGGCGCACTCGACGTACGCCGCAGCCAGGGCGTCGCCGCCGGCCGAGAGCGCGTGCTCGGCGTAGTCGAGCACGCGCACGTCCTCCACTCCCCCGAGCTCGGTCCCACCGAGGCTCAGCAGGGCGTCGACGAAGGCCGAGAGCGGACCGTTGCCCTCGCCGTGCAGGCTGCGCAGCTCGCCGCGGACGTAGACGTTGACGTCGAGGGCGTCCTTCTGGCCGGCCGCCGAGGAGGTGTGGACCGAGTTGAGCTTGAGCGGCGTCTCGCGGTCGAGGTACTCGGAGCGGAAGACGTCCCAGATCGCCTCCGGGGTCATCTCGCCGCCGTCGGCGTCGGTGCGCTGCTGGACCACGCGCGAGAACTCGATCTGCGCGCGTCGAGGCAGGTCGAGCTTGTGCTCGGCCTTCAGCACGTAGGCGACGCCGCCCTTGCCGGACTGGCTGTTGACCCGGATGACGGCCTCGTAGGTGCGACCCACGTCCTTGGGGTCGATGGGCAGGTACGGCGCCTCCCACGGCAGCTCGCCCACGGGTACGCCGCGCTCGGCGGCCTGCCGGTCCAGGTCCTCCAGGCCCTTCTTGATCGCGTCCTGGTGGGAGCCGGAGAAGGCGGTGTAGACGAGGTCGCCGGCGTAGGGGTGGCGCGGGTGCACCGGCAGCTGGGTGCAGTACTCGACCGTGCGGCGGATCTCGTCGATGTCGGAGAAGTCGACCTGGGGGTCGACCCCCTGGCTGAAGAGGTTCATGCCCAGCGTCACCAGGCAGACGTTGCCGGTGCGCTCGCCGTGCCCGAACAGGCAGCCCTCGACGCGGTCGGCACCGGCCATCATCGCCAGCTCGGTGGCTGCGACGGCGGTGCCCCGGTCGTTGTGCGGGTGCAGGGAGATGACGGTGTTCTCCCGGCGGGTCAGCTGCCGGGAGAACCACTCGATCTGGTCGGCGTAGACATTGGGCGTGGCGACCTCGACGGTCGCCGGCAGGTTGAGGATGATCTCGCGACCGTCCTCGGGCTGCCACACGTCGGTGACGGCCTCGCAGACCTCCAGGCTGAACGGCAGCTCGGCGGAGGTGAAGATCTCCGGGCTGTACTCGTAGCCGATGACGGTCATGTCCAGGTGCGCCTCACCGTGCTTCATGACCAGCTCGGTGCCACGGACCGCGATGTCCTTGACCTCGTCGGTGCTGGCCTTGAACACCACGCGACGGAACAGCGGTGCGACGGCGTTGTACAGGTGGATGTTGGCGCGCGGCACGCCGACCAGGGACTGCACGCTGCGCTCGATGAGGTCCTCGCGGGCCTGCGTGAGCACCGAGATCGTCACGTCGTCGGGGATGCGGTCGCCCTCGATGAGCTGGCGGACGAACTGGAAGTCGGTGTCGCTGGCCGAGGGGAACCCGACCTCGATCTCCTTGTAGCCCATCTTCACGAGCAGGTCGAACATCCGCATCTTGCGGGCCGGGTTCATCGGGTCGATCAGCGCCTGGTTGCCGTCGCGCAGGTCGGTCGAGAGCCAGCGCGGCGCCTCGGTGATGGTGCGGGAGGGCCACGTGCGATCGGGCAGGTCGATCGGCGGGAAGGGGCGGTAGCGCTCGAAGGGCATGCCGCTGGGCTGCTGGGGCGGGATGGTGGTCACGGTGTCCTCGCTGGTGGTGGCTGGTGCTCGGCTGATGGTCAGGTGACCGGCGCGCAGAAGGGCCTCCGCAGCGAGGGGGTCCGGTGTCAGACCTCGCTGCGGCAGCGAAGGAGGAGGAGCTGCTGCATCATGACGCCGCCCACCATAGCCCAGGGCTCCTCGATGAGCGGTCCTCGTCCGAATTCACCCCATCGGGCGAGGCGTCGCGCGAGTCGCCGCCGAAGCACCGCCACTACGTTTCGTGACCATGCCCCCGAGCCCGTCCAGACCAGTCCGTCTGGGCGTCGTGGGCGAGACCGAGCTCGTGACCCACGGCCTCGCCGGGATGCTGCGGCCCCACAGCGGACGGGTGTCCCTGTCGGTGCTCCGGGAGCCGGGGCCGACCCCCGGCCTCGACGTCGTCCTGTGCGACCCCTTCGACGGCCGCGACGTCGCCGGGCGCCTCGAGCGGATCCCGACACTGGGACCGGCGAAGGTCCTGGTCTTCACCTGGACCGACCACCCCCAGCGACGACGGCGCGCCCTGGAGGCCGGGGCGAACGGGTTCTTGACGAAGCACGCGAGCACGCGCGAGCTCCTCGCGGCCGTCGAGGCGGTGCTGCGCGGGGACCCGGTGCCGGACACCAGGGCGCCGGACGAGGACGTCCAGGTCTTCCCCGGGCTCTCCCAACGCGAGTCCGAGGTGCTCGTCCTCATCGGCCTCGGGCTGTCCAACCAGGAGATCGCCGACCGGATCTACGTGTCGGTGAACTCGGTGAAGACCTACATCCGCCAGATCTACGCCAAGACCGGCGCGACCCGGCGCACCCAGGCGGTCGCCTGGGCCCACGAGCACGGCTGGGACGGCTGAGGCCGACCTGACCTCGGGCCGACCTCACACCAGGACGGCCTCGCGCGACTGCTCCGACAACCAGCGCACCGGCGCCTTGGGCACCTCCCGGACCACCGGACGAGCTCCGCCACGGACGGGACGGGGCGCCGGTCGAGCAGGCCGTGCCGGCATCCGCGGCGCGGAGACCCCGGGTGCGACGTATCCCGTCGCGAGCACGGAAGCCGTGCGGTCCGGCGGCAGGAACCTGACCGCCGGCTTGGCGACGCTGCGCACCGGGGTCGGCTCCGGGGCGGCGAACCAGGTGGCCGAGGCCAGCGCGAGCCGGCGGCCCATCCCGAGGTGGCGCACCCCGTGCGCGGTCTTGTTCCACGACGGACGCCACGAGGGCACCAGCAGCTCCAGGGCCGCCACGTAGGTCGCCAGGGAGAGCAGGCACCACCAGACGGGCAGGACCGTGAGGAGGTGCCGCACGGTGCCGTGCCGTCCGCGTGACTCGGCGGCGTACAACGAGACCGTCAGCAGAGCGAGGTTCCCCACCACCAGCAGTGCCATGCCGGCGTAGTAGACCGGGCCCGGGAACAGCGACGCGATCCGGTCCGACCCGGTGAGCAGGTACGCGCCGAACAGTCCCCAGAACACCGGTGAGAGCGCCAGCGAGACGAAGGTGCCCCCCACCTGGAGCTGGAAGGCGAGGTAGGACAGCGGCCCCATCGCCCGTGCCGTGCGCCAGGGGTGGCGCAGGAGGACCAACGAGGTCTGGGCGTAGCCCTTGACCCACCGGCTGCGCTGGTTGAGGGCTGCGCGGGCGGTCAGGCAGGCCTCCTCGTCGGTGTGGCTGTCCAGCACGGTGGTGCGCCACCCCGCGGCGGCGATGGCACCGCCCAGCTCGGCGTCCTCGGTGACGTTCCACGGGTCCCAGGCACCCACCGACCCGTCGTCCGGGTCCGGCATCGTCGGCATCTGCTCGCGCTCGAAGGCGATCTCGCGCAGCAGCGCGACCGGGAAGTGGTTGGAGGTCCCACCCAACGGCACCGGAAGCCCGAGGCGCGCCAGGCCCGTGAGGACCAGGTCGAAGTGGACGGCGTACTCGTTGCCGAGCAGCCGGCTGGTCCAGGTGGTGGGGCGGACGTCGTAGCCGTCGTCGTCGCGCCGGGTGCGTCCCTCCCCGTCGCGCAGCGGTTGCTCGTTGTCGAACACCAGGCGCGCCTGCACGCAGCCCAGTCGGTCGCCGCGACGCTCCGCGGCCCGGAAGGTCGCGGCCGCCTTGCGCAGCTGTTGCGGCTCGGGTCGGTCCTCCGCGTCGAAGATCACCGCCAGATCCCCGGTGGCGTGCTGCAGCGCGTAGTTGCAGGCCTTCGGCTTCCCGTAGGGACGGGCGGCCGGCACGATCACGATCCGGAAGTGGTCGGGCAGGTCGAACGCGCGGGCCGCCGCCACGGTCGCGCCGTCCCGCTCCTCCAGCACCAGCAGGCACTCGAGTCGGTCGCGCGGGTAGTCCACGGCCTCCATCGCCGCGACGACCACCGGGATCATGTTCGCCTCGTCGTACATCGGGTGCAGCGTCGTGTAGCGGGGCAGCTCGTCGTCGGGCACCGGCTCCTGCTCGGGGGTCCGGTAGCCGCGAGAGGCCAGCACGAGCGTCAGCCGCAGCACCATGTAGGCGGTGAGGAAGACCATCGCCGCCCCGACCAGGGTCGCTCCGAGCGAGCTCGGCGACCAGGCCCCCAGGAGGGCGAGGCCGACGAGCAGGTACGCCGCGACGGCTCGTTGCGCGCGTGTCGTGGTGTGCTCGGCGGTCTCGCGACGGTGCACGGGCCGTGCCTCCGTGCCGGCGAGGCCGTCACTGCCGTGAGAGGGTCGTCCCATCACCTGCTCCCTTCGAGAGGACGAGGAAGTTGTCGGTCTGCAGCACGACGCCGAACCCGGCCAGCCGGGGCGAGCCGTGCAGGGCGAGGGCCAGCGAGTCCTCGTCGCCCGGGGTGGTCCTCATGACCACGACGTCGATGTCCGAGTCGTCGTCGGCCGGTCTCTCCAGGGCGGAGTCCCAGGCTCCGGCACTGCCCTCGTAGACGACGCGGTCCTGGTTGGGGAAGATCACCCACTCGTTGAAGATCGACTCCGCGAGGATGCGTCCCGTGGTGCGTTCGGCCACGAACCGCCCCACCTCCCGCTGCTCGGCGTAGGCGGCGCGGGCCTGACCGGCCTCCACGGCGGTCACGGGCACCGCGGGCGTGCTGAGGGCGTGGGACACCAGGAGTCCCGCGGACCCCACCACGACCGCGGCCAGGGCCGCACCTCGGACACCGGGCGCGCGCGTCGGGCGCGGCAGCGCACCGACGAGGTAGCCCGTGAACAGCGCCGCCGGCACCACCAGCACCACGGCCATCCGCAGGTTGTAGAGGTCGCCGTCCACCTCGACGACGCGCATCGGCTGGCTGCCCGACCACAGGCCGTAGACGAGGAAGGCCGGCGGCACCGTCGTGGTCAGCAGGGCGGTGAACCGAGGGCCGCCGCGCTCCCGGGCCCCGGCCACCAGCAGCCCCAGCGCACCGCCGACGAGGGCGAGCCACCCGGCGGTGTGGATGCCGCCCCAGGCGTAGGTGCGCCACGAGCGGGACCAGGAGCCGACCTGGCTCATGTCGAGCCTGGACATCTGGTCGACGCTGGACCAGGCACCGCGGTACCAGTGGAGCCAGTCCCCGAACAGGACGGCGTTCCAGACCAGCCACCCGAGCACCGCGAGGGCCATGTAGAAACCGAAGACCAGGAGCGTGCCCTGGGCGGCCTGGTCCCCGCGCCACAGCCGCTGGCGGCGTACGGCGCAGGCGTGCGCGACCACGCACCACAGCGCTGCCGAGAAGACCCAGGCCTCGTAGCGGACCAGGACCAGCAGGGCGCACAGACCCGCACCGAGGAAGAGCCAGCGCGTGCTCCCGTGCCGCTGCCAGCGCAGCACGGCGTGCACGGCCCATACCATCCCGGCGTACATCAGGGGCTCGCCCATCGGGGTCGCCTGCAGGTAGAGCACGTCGGCGTTGAGGCCGAGGACGGCGGCCGCTGCCCAGCCCCCGGCGCGCGAACCCGTCAGGTCCCGCACGACCAGGAAGAGCCCCAGGCACGTGGCGACGTGACAGGCCATCGAGAAGACCGACCCGGCGAACCCGGAGAGGTAGAGGGCGTCGTTCCACGCCAGGGTGCTGATGAGGACGTGCTGGAGCGGCAGCCAGATGCCGCCGAGCTGGGCGAGCCCGGTGCTCTCCCCCACCACCACGCGCCGACCGATCATCAGGTGCGAGAGCGCGTCCTTGTATCCGAGCACGAGGTCCTGGTGGAGCACGTGCCACCAGGAGAGCACCGAGAGGGCCAGCGCGAGCAGCACGACCCAGGTCGCGTCACGACGCAGCAGGCCGGCACGCCGCCCCGTCGTCGGAGAAGCACGCGTGGACGCAGGACGCGTCGACACGACACCCGCCACAGCCGCCCCCCCGGCTCCTCGGTCCGCGCCGCCCCCTCCCGGACCGCGCGGGCACCACCCTGGCAGCGACGCGGGTGATTTACCTTCGTTTGCTGGGATCGTCCGCTCCGGCCACCGCGGACGGCGATCCCTTTACCTTCAGCGGACACCCGTGGGTCCCCGGCACCCGGCCCGCTCTCCTAGGCTCGCGGGCATGGCCACCCTGCTCGTCGTCCACCACTCCCCGACCGACACCGTGCGTGCGTTGACCGACGCCGTCCTCGCCGGGGCACGGCACGAGGACATCGAGGGCGTCGAGGTGGTCGAGCGCGCCGCGCTGGAGGCCTCGGCCGACGACGTGCTCGCCGCCGACGGCTACGTCCTCGTGACGCCCGCGAACTTCGGCTACATGTCCGGCGCCCTGAAGCACTTCTTCGACTCCCTGTTCCTGCAGGTGGGCGGCGCGCTCGCCGACGACGGCGCGGCGGGCGGGTCCGGCGCGACCGGCGGGCGTCGGCCCTTCGGCCTCGCGGTGCACGGTCGCTACGACACCACCGGGGCGGTGCGATCGGTGCTCTCGATCACCGGCGCCCTGCCCTGGCAGCAGGCGGCGCCCGTGCTCGAGCTGCTCGGCGACCTCGACGACGAGGCGCTCGAGGCGGGGCGCGAGCTGGGAGGCACGGTGGCGGCCCTGCTGTCGCAGTGACCCGCGGTCGGTCGATCGTCCCGCTCGGCAGGTAGCCTCCCGGCGTGCGCCCCACCCGACGTCGACCGAGCACCGCCCTGGCGGGGCTGCTCGGGACGCTCCTCCTCGGTGGGCTGGTCGCGTGCGGTGAGGAGCGCTCCTCCGCCGCCACCACCGAGCCGCCCGAGAAGGGTGAGTGCCGGCTGCTCACGCCCGAGGACGTCGCACGACCCAGCAACGGCACCGCGACCGTGCCGTGCGGGGACCGTCACACCGCGCAGACCTTCCAGGTCGGTGAGCTCCCCGAGGAGCTGCACGACCTCGAGCCGGACGACCCCGCGCTCGGGACCCACGTCTACGGGGAGTGCAGCTCCTCCTTCGCCGGCTTCCTCAAGGGCGACGAGTCCGCCGTGATGCGCAGCGTCGTCTCGTGGGTGTGGTTCCGCCCCGACGACGCGTCCTGGGACGCCGGGGCCCGGTGGTTCCGGTGCGACGTGATCGGTGGCGGTGAGCAGCTGACGCCGTACCGTGCGCTGCCGAAGAACGCCAAGGGGCTGCTGGAGGGGCTGCCGCCCGACCAGTGGATGGTGTGCGCGACCGGCCGCAGCGTGCAGGCGGGCACGAAGGTGCCGTGCAGCGAGCCGCACACCTGGCGGGCCGTGACCACCATCAAGGTCGGCGAGCCGGGCGAGCCCTACCCCGGCGACGACGCGGTCGCCGAGATCACCAGCGACTTCTGCTCCGACTCGGTCGGGGCGTGGCTAGGCTACCCGACGTCGTACGACTACGGGTCGACGTTCTTCGGCGAGGCCGAGTGGGAGGCCGGCAACCGGCGCTCGGTCTGCTGGGCCAAGACGCAGCAGTAGCAGCCTCCGGCCCCGGAGTCAGCAGTCAGAAACCGAGCTTGCGCAGCTGGCGCGGGTCGCGCTGCCAGTCCTTGGCGACCTTGACGTGCAGGTCGAGGTAGACCGGGGTGCCGAGCATCGCCTCGATCTGCTGGCGCGCGGCCGTGCCGACCTGGCGCAGCCGGGCGCCTTTGCGGCCGATGACGATCCCCTTCTGGGAGTCGCGCTCGACGTAGAGGTTGGCGTGGATGTCGAGCAGGGGCTTGCCCTCGGGGCGCCCCTCACGCAGGCCCATCTCCTCCACGACGACGGCGATGGAGTGCGGCAGCTCGTCGCGTACGCCGTCGAGGGCCGCCTCGCGGACCAGCTCGGCCACGAGGACCTCCTCGGGGCTGTCGGTCAGCTCGCCCTCGGGGTAGAGCGGCGGGCCCTCGGGCAGCAGCCCCACCAGCAGGTCGGCCAGCAGGTCGACCTGGTCGCCGGCCTTCGCCGACACCGGCACGATCTCGGCCCAGTCCGTGCCCGTCTCCTGCCCCAGCGCCTGGATGGCCAGCAGGTGCTCGCCGATCCGCTCGGGGCTCGCGAGGTCGGTCTTGGTCGCGATGGCGATCTTGGTGGTGCGGCGGACCTTGGCCAGCTCGCCGACGATGAACCGGTCACCGGGACCGATCTTCTCGTTGCTGGGGAAGCACACCGCGACGACGTCGACCTCGGCCCAGGTGGTGGTCACCAGGTCGTTGAGCCGCTCGCCGAGCAGCGTGCGCGGACGGTGCAGGCCGGGGGTGTCGACGAGGACCAGCTGGGCGTCGGGACGGTGCACGATGCCGCGCACCACGGTGCGCGTGGTCTGGGGCTTGTCGCTGGTGATGGCGATCTTCGAGCCCACCAGGGCGTTGGTGAGCGTGGACTTCCCGGCGTTGGGCCGTCCCACGAACGAGGCGAACCCGCTGCGGTGCTCCGGCTGGTCCTGCGTGGTCTCGGTCATCCCTGGGCCTCCCGTGCCTGGTCGTAGTCGGCCCAGATCTCCTCGTCGGACTTGCCGGCGGCCTTGCCGGCCCGCCAGATCGGGCCGGGGTCGACGGCCCGTGGCTGCCGCTCCTGGCCGCCGCGCCAGTAGCCCATGACGTCGTACTGGTCCGAGGGCAGGCGCCGCTCGCGCATGAGGTGCTTGCGGATGGCGCGCATCTGCGCGGACTCCCCCGCCATCCAGAAGTAGCCGGTGCCCTCGGGCCAGGTCAGGTCGCTGACCACCTCGGCCAGCGCCGACACCCCGTCGCCGGGTTGGGCCAGCCAGGCGACCTCGGCACGCTCGGGGAGGTAGCCCGGGACCCGCTCGGGGACCTCGGCCCACACCCGCACCGGCAGGTCGGTGCTCTCCACGATGCGGGCCATCGCCGGCATCGCGGTGAGGTCGCCCACGAGCATCAGCCAGCCGGCCTCCGCCGGCGGCGCGAAGGAGCCCTTCGGGTCGGTGACCGTCACCGTCTCGCCCACGACGGCGTCGGGTCGTTGGGCCCACTCCGTCACCAGCCCGACGTCGTGCACGACGACGTCGAGCACCAGCTCGGCGCCGTCCCACGAGCGGACGGTGTAGTAGCGGCTCTGGAACTGGCCGGGCACGACCAGGCCGACCCACTCGTCCGGCACACCGGTGCTGCTGAAGCCCGCCAGGCCCTCGCCCCCGAGGGTCAGCCGGAGCAGGTGGTCGGCGAGCCGCTCGCGGCGCAGGACGGTCGCGCTGTGCTGCTGGGCTCGGACACTCACGCGCCGAGGCTACTCACCACGACGGACGCAGCGGGAATCCGTCACCGCCCGCGTCGTCGGTCCGCACCGCCAGCACCTGGTGCAGCTGGATCTCGTTGCGCTCGAACGCCAGCCGGCTTCCTGCCATGTAGAGGCCCCACACCCGGGCGGTCCCCTCGCCCACCTCGGCGACCGCGGCGTCCCAGTTCTCCACCAGGTTGCGGCACCAGTCGCGCAGCGTCATGGCGTAGTGGACGCGCAGGTTCTCCTCGTGCATCACCTCGAGCCCGGCGTCCTGGGCGGCGGTGATGATCGTGCCGGAGCCGGTGAGCTCCCCGTCGGGGAAGACGTAGCGGTCGATGAAGGCGCCGGTCTCGGTCGGCCGGTTGTCGTGCCGGGTGATGCAGTGGTTGAGCAGCCGGCCCTGCGGACGCAGGTGCTCGCGCAGGAAGCCGAAGTACGCCGGGTACTGCTTGACCCCGATGTGCTCGGTCAGCCCGATCGAGGAGATCGCGTCGAAGTCGCCCTCGAGGACGTCGCGGTAGTCGCTGTGCCGCACCTCGGCGAGGTCCCCGAGGCCGTCGCGGTCGATGGCCTCCTTGGCGTACGACGCCTGCTCCCTGCTCAGGGTCACCCCGAGCGCCCGCACGCCGTAGTGCTGCGCGGCGTGGCGCACCATCCCGCCCCAGCCGCAGCCGACGTCGAGCAACCGCTGCCCGGGCTGCAGGTCGAGCTTGCGGCACACCAGGTCGAACTTCTCCTGCTGCGCCTCCTCCAGCGTCGCGTCGGCCTCGGGGTAGACCGCACAGGTGTAGGCCATCGAGGGGCCGAGCACCAGCTCGTAGAAGGCGTTGGAGACGTCGTAGTGGTGCTGGATCGCCTCGGCGTCGCGTGCCAGCGAGTGGCGCAGCCCCTCGACGGTGCGGCGCCAGCGCGGCAGGTGCTCCTGCGGCGGCGGGGGCGGTGGCTTGAGCACGCCCAGCCCGGCGCCCGCGACCAGGCCGCGGACCAGGCCGAGCGCCTCGGCCGGCGAGGGCGCCCGGAAGCGCAGGTGGTTCTGCAGCAGCCGCATGGCGTCGTACGGATCCCCGGGGTGCACGCCGTGGACGCGCAGGTCGCCGCTGACGTAGGCCCGGGCCATCCCGAGGTCGCCCGGCGCGGTGAGGAGGTAGGCCAGGCCGCGCTCGGTGACCAGCTCGAGGGTGATGTCGGCGCCGGGCGGGCCCGCGCTCGAGCCGTCGTAGGCCTCGAGGCGCACCGGCATGCCGTCGCGCAGCAGCGAGGCGACCGCCTCGCCGATGGAGAGGTTCCGAGAGGTCACTGGCGTCGCACCACCTTGTCGTAGAGGGAGGTCAAGCGGCCGTCGGGGTCGTGGACGGCCTTCACGGCGGCCAGCCGGGCGCCGTCGTAGAGCCGGTCGAAGGTCTCGCGGTCGTAGAACGCCTCGGAGTACAGCGACTTGTGCCCTCCCAGGGCATGGACGCGCTCCTCGACCGCGCGGTTCACCGGACCCAGCGGGGCGTCGTCACCGACGTGGACGGTGCCCCAGAAGCCGATGTTGACGTAGGGCCGCCCCGGCTCGAGGGGGTACGTCGGCCAGTCCCGTCGCGCGACCAGCGGACAGATCCACACCGGGGTCATGCCCACGTGGTCGTCGAACCAGTCGAGGAACTCCGGGAGCCGCTCGACCGGCACCTCGACGTCCTGGACGACGCGCTCACGCCGGGGACGCCCGGCGCGACGGTCGAGCCGGTCCACCAGGCCCCAGCGGGTGTCGAGACCGACCAGCCGGTGGTAGACGTCGCTGCGCCGCCAGCGGCGCGGCCAGGCTCGACGCACCCAGGGGCGGTGCAGGCCCAGGGCACCGGAGCACCAGAACCAGTCGGTGTCCCAGCGCCACAGGTAGTCCAGGGTGGTCAGCTCGTCGCGCGGGCGACTCTGCACCGACCGGAAGAAGATCTCCGTGCCCGTGTAGTCGCTGGGCCGGGTCGCCGGTCCCTCGCGCCAGCGGGCCACGGTGAGGTAGGCCTCGTCGGGGGCGAAGACCACCCCGTCGAGCCCGTCGACCTGCTCCCCGTCGTGCTCACCGGTCTCCACGATCGTGGCGACCGTCTTGGCCAGCAGGCCCCGGTCGTCGATGCGGACGTGCTCGAGCTCGACGTGCCCCGGTGCCGGCAGCAGCTCGATCACGAGCCGCGTGGCGTAGCCCAACGAGCCGTAGGAGTTGGGGAAGGCGTCGAAGAGGTCGTCCCCCGGGCGGACCGTCACCACGTCCCCGGCCCCGGTGAGGACGTCCATCTCCAGGACCGCCTCGTGCGGCAGGCCGTGGCGGAAGCTCGTGGACTCGATCCCGAGACCGGTGACCGCGCCACCGAGGGTGATGGTGCGCAGCTGCGGCACCACCGTGGGGACCAGGCCGTGGGCCAGCGTCGCGTCGACGAGGTCCTCGTAGGTGCACATCCCCTGCACCTGGGCGGTCCGGCTCACCGGGTCGACCTCGAGGACGCCCGCGAGACAGGACACGTCGAGCCCGGCCCCCACCGCGGTGCGGGGCCGGAAGAGGTTGGAGGTGGTCTTGGCCAGCCGCACCGGGGAGCCCGCCGGGATGGCGGCGTACGACGCCCGCAGCGCCCGGATCGCGTCCGCGTGCTGCTGCCAGGGGTCGATGGAGCGGCGTGCCTCCCTCACCCCACCGACGGTACTCCCGGATCAGCCGGTGTGGGTCTCCACCAGGTTGCCCTTGATGTCGCCGCGGTGAACCGGCACTCCGGTGCCGGCGAAGTCGCGCACAGCCGCGAGGTCGGCCTCGGCGAGCGTCTCCGCACCGGTGAGGACGACGGCCGCCTCGAGGCCGCCGGACCCGGAGGCCACCGCCATCGCCACGCACACGCCGAGCGCGGAGACCCGCAGTGAGGGCAGGTCGACGGTGGCGGCGGCGTAGGTGCGTCCGTCGGAGTCGCGGACCGCGGCCCCCTCCGCGGCGCCGGTGCGCGCACGGGTGGCACGGGCCAGCGTCACCAGCTTCGTGTCCTCGGGGCTCGGCTGGACGGCCTGGGGCTCACTCATCCTCGTCCTCCTCCTCGTCGTGCTCGACCCGGGTGATGAGCACGGTGTCGATCTTGTTGCGGCGTCCGGCGGCGGACTCGGCGACGAAGCGCAGGCCGTGCGCCTCGACCATGGAGCCGGGGATCGGGACCAGCCCGAGGTGCTTGGCCATCAGGCCGCCGACGGAGTCGACGTCCTCCTCCTCGACGTCGAAGCCGAACAGCTCGTCGAGGTCGTCGACGGGGTAGCGCGAGGAGACGCGGTAGAGGTCGTCGGCGACCAGGTGCGCGTGCACCTCGTCGGCGTCGTACTCGTCGCTGATCTCGCCGACGATCTCCTCCAGGATGTCCTCGATGGTGATCAGGCCGGCGGTGCCGCCGTACTCGTCGACGACGATCGCGACATGCTGGCGGCGGGCCTGCATCTCGCGCAGCAGGTCGTCGACCGGCTTGGACTCCGGCACCCAGTACGGCTCACGCATGTGGGACTCGATGCGCTCGGTGAACTCCGCGTCGGGCTCGTCGAAGTCGCGACGGACGAGGTCCTTGAGGTAGGCGACCCCGACGACGTGGTCGAGGTTGTCCTCGATGACCGGCACCCGGCTGAAGCCCGAGCGCAGGAACAGCGACAGCGTCTGGCGGAGGTTCTTGTGGCGCTCGACGAAGACCACGTCGCCGCGCGGGACCATCACCTCGCGGGCGGTGGTGTCGGAGAGGTCGAAGACCGAGTGGATCATCCGGCGCTCCTCGCTCTCGATGAGGGAGGAGGCCTCGGCGAGGTCCACGAGCTCGCGCAGCTCGGTCTCGGTCGAGAACGGGCCGTCGGTGAAGCCCTTGCCCGGCGTGATCGCGTTGCCGAGCAGGATCAGCACCCGCGGCACGGGTCCGAGGACCCGGGTGACCCACGTGAGCGGGCCGGCCGAGAACAGGGCGACGGACTCCGAGTGCTGGCGCCCCAGGGTCCGCGGGGCGACGCCGATGACCACGAAGGACAGCACGAGCATCACCGCCACGGTGACCATGACGGTCACCGCCCACGACTCCTGGAAGCGCTCGCGCACCAGCAGGGTCGCCAGCACGATCGCGGTGACCTCGCACGCGAGGCGGAGCAGCAGCGCGGTGTTGAGGTAGCGCGGCGCGTCCTCCAGCAGGTGCAGCAGCCGCTTCGAGCCGGCACGCTCCTCGGCCGCCAGCTCCCCGGCGCGTGCCTGGGAGAACGACCCGAGCGCCGCGTCCGCGGCCGAGAAGGCCCCGGCGAGCAGGACCAGTGAGGCCACCGTCACCAGCAGCCAGAGGTCACCCGCGCTCATCCGAGGCTCGACCGCCAGGCTGCGAGCAGCTCGTCCTGGAGACCGAACATCTCCTTGTGCTCCTCGGGCTCGGCGTGGTCGTAGCCCAGCAGGTGCAGGATGCCGTGCACGGTGAGCAGGTCGAGCTCGGCGACGGTGCCGTGGCCGGCGGTCTCCCCCTGGCGCTCGGCGACCACGGGGCACAGGACCAGGTCGCCCAGGACGCCCTCCTCGGGCTCCTCGCCCACCAGGCCGGGACGCAGCTCGTCCATGGGGAAGGCCAGCACGTCGGTGGGGCCCTGCTTGTCCATCCACTGCTCGTTGAGCTCGGCGATGGTCTGCTCGTCGACGGCCTTGATGCACAGCTCGGCCAGCGCGTGCACCCGCATCCGGTCCATCACGAACCGGGCGAGGGTGGAGAGCCGGCGTACGTCGACGTCGCGACCGGACTCGTCGAGGACCTCGATGCTCACGATCGCTGCTTCCTGTGGGGTCGAGGCTGGGCGGGCCGCTGGTCGCGTCCCTCGCCCTGCTGGGCCCGTGCGTCGAACTCGTCGTAGGCGGCGACGATGCGGCCGACCAGCTTGTGCCGCACGACGTCGGCGGAGGTCAGGCGGTGGAAGCCGATGTCCTCGACCCCGTCGAGGATGTCCTCGACGACGCGCAGGCCCGAGCGGACGCCGCCGGGCAGGTCGGTCTGGGTGATGTCACCGGTCACGACGATCTTGGAGCCGAAGCCGAGCCGGGTGAGGAACATCTTCATCTGCTCCGGCGTGGTGTTCTGCGCCTCGTCGAGGATGATGAAGGAGTCGTTGAGCGTGCGGCCCCGCATGTAGGCCAGCGGCGCGACCTCGATGGTGCCCGCGGCCATCAGCTTGGGGATCGAGTCGGGGTCGATCATGTCGTGCAGCGCGTCGTAGAGCGGCCGGAGGTAGGGGTCGATCTTCTCCCCCAGCGTGCCGGGCAGGAAGCCGAGGTGCTCGCCGGCCTCGACGGCCGGGCGGGTCAGGATGATCCGGTTGGCCTGCTTGGACTGCAGCGCCTGCACGGCCTTGGCCATCGCGAGGTAGGTCTTGCCGGTGCCCGCGGGACCGATGCCGAAGGTGATGGTGTGCTCGTCGATGGAGTCGACGTAGCGCTTCTGGTTGAGCGTCTTGGGTCGGATCGAGCGGCCGCGGTTGGACAGGATGTTGAGGCTCAGCACGTCCGCGGGGCGCTCGGTGGTCTCGGCGCGCAGCATGCCGAGCACCCGGTCGACCGTCTCGGACGTAACCGACTGGCCGGTGCGCAGGATCGTGACGAGCTCGTCGAGCAGCCGCTCGCCGAGCGCGAGCTCGGAGGGCTCACCGATCATCGTGATCCGGTTGCCACGGACGTGCAGGTCGGCCTCGAGGGCCTCCTCGAGCCGCGCGAGGTGCTCGTCACCGGGGCCGAGCAGGCTGACCATGTCGATGCTGGTGGGGACCACCACGGTGTGGCGGGTCTGGTGCGCGTCAGTCATGGATGCCCGGGCGGGCCCTCTCTCTTGCGGGTCTCATGCAGCCCCTCCACTCTACGGCGTGGGGCGCTGCGCTCCCAGCGGGTAACGCGTCGGGGCTCGCTCCTCGGGCCCGGGGTGGACGCACAGCCGCCGCGTACCGTGGCAGCGTGCCCGGTCCCGACTCCCCGCCCCTCGACTGGGACGACGAGGACCCCGACCCCGACGACGAGTCGCTGCCGCCGTACTGGTTCGCCGGGCAGGCGCTCCCCCAGGACGCTCGGCGGATGGGGCTGACCCACCACACGGCCGAAGGGGCCCTGCTCGACTTCGGCGGACGGTTGGACCCTGCCAAGCCGCTGCACCGGTGGACGGCGTGGTTCCTGCTGGTGGTCTTCGGGCTGCCGGTCGTCTTCGCCGTGGTGCGGGTGGTGCTCTACCTGTAGGCCCGATCAGAACCTGCTGGTCGGCGCGCCCGCGGCGTAGGCCACCGAGAGCGTGCCCAGGCACATCTCGTCGGTGGAGCCCTCGCCCCACAGGACGTACTTCTCCTGCTGGCCCTCGAAGGCCGGGAGCTTGTCGCGCAGCCACTGCTCGTGGCGGCAGGTGACGGTCAGCGTGTCTCCGGGCTCGAGGGTCAGCGGCTCCACGGGCTGGCTGCCCTGGTCGTCGAAGTCCCACAGGTCCACGTCGAGCAGGGTCCGCTCGCGCGGCGTGCCCTGGTTGGCGACGACGGAGATCTCGCGACCCAGCAGGTGCATGTGCCCGGCGACCCCGAGGACGGTCATCTCCTGGCCCACCCGCCGGGTGCACGTGGTGGTCTCGGAGGGCTCCTCGAGCTCCCCGCAGAGCAGGTGCAGGGCATCGGCGGTGAGCGCGGCGCCGCCGAAGCGCTGGCGCAGGTCGACCATCGCGGCCTCGCGGTCGCAGAGCGGGCCCTCCGAACGGGCCTCGCGGCAGGGCAGCTCCACCGGCGCCGGCATGAGGTAGGTGTGCAGCGACTGCAGGTCGGTGTCGCCCGGCATCCACCGCAGCTGGGTGGCCGACCGGTCGGGGGTCGCGCCCTTGAGCAGGTTGTAGTGCACCTGCATGACGACCCGGCTGCCGGCCTCCAGGCGGGTGCCGTAGCCGTCGCGGGTCGCCCGCTCGTCGCCGCCCGGCGCCCACGCGGCCAGCCAGTTGGCGTCGGTGAGCCGGGAGAAGTCGCCCTCCAGGCCGCTCCCGCCGAAGCAGGTCCACCCGGGGTCGACCGTCTTGGCGTCGAGCTCCTCGGCCGCCGCGACCTGGTCGGCGTCGACCTTGAACAAGATGACGTGGTGCACGACGTCGGGGTTGCCCGGCAGCACCTGGCTGCCGGTGAGCCAGACGTCCTCCTCGAGCCCGGGGTCCAGGAGGAAGCAGCGGTAGTCGTCGGTGCCGGCCCCGCTGGGAGCACTGGGGGTGTAGTCGGTGTCCATCTCCAGCGTCATCCGCTGCTCGCCGCGGCGCAGGGCGACCTGCTTGCCGGGCTCGACCGACGAGAGCTGCTGGGCGGCCACCTCGGGCGGGGCCGGTGGCTCGAGGACGTCGGCGGCGTCACCGGTACGCCTGTCCTCCCCCGTCTGCAGCAGCGCGACCGCCACCGTGCCGACCACGGCCAGCACCGCGGCGACCAGGACCGCCAGGAGCCGCCGGGTCGTCCGACCACTCATCCAGCCGCTCATCCGGCCGCCTATCCGGGGGGCCAGGTCAGGTCGCGACCGGCGAGCACGTGCAGGTGGGTGTGGAAGACGGTCTGGCCGGCCTTCGCGCCGGTGTTGAACACCAGCCGGTAGCCGTCCTCGTGGCCCTCGGCGGTCGCGACCGCGTGACCGGCATCGATGAGCTCGGCCATCGCCACCGGGTCACCCACCGCGAGCTCGCCGGCGTTGGCGAAGTGCGCCTTGGGCACGACCAGCACGTGGGTCGGCGCCTGCGGGTTGATGTCACGGAACGCGACAGTGCGCTCGGTGACGTGCACGACCTCGGCCGGCACCTCGTCGGCCACGATCTTGCAGAACAAGCAGTCGGACATGGGTCTCCCTTCCCCCCGCCGATCATCGCACGCGCGACACACGACGGAACCTGGAACGCGGATCGGACGTCCCAAGGGCATCATGGACACCATGCGCACCACTCCACGACCCGTCCGCACCTTGGCCGCCCTGGCGGTCGGGGTCCTGCTGACCACCTCCGCGTGCGGTGGTGACGACAGCGCGACCGACCCGGTCGCCGCGGACCGCTCGGAGTCGCCCACGGCCGCGGCGTCGCCCTCGGAGCCCGCGCCCAGCGACGTACCGTCCGAGGAGCCGGCGCCCGCAGGGGCGGTGCCGGTCTACTACGTCGGCGACACCGGCGTCGGACCGCGGTTGTTCCGCGAGTTCCGCCGGGTCAGCGGCGAGCCGGCGCTCGGCGCGGCCGAGATGGCCGCCTCCGGTGAGCCCGCGGACCCGGACTACCGCTCGCTCTTCCCCGGCGGCGGCGGCTTCGACGCCGTCGACCACTCCGGCGGCACGATCGCGGTGAGCCTGTCCGACGAGACCTGGGTCGACCGCCCCTCGGGCATGGCCGGCGCCGAGGCCGAGCTGGCCCTGCAGGCCCTGGTGCACACCGTCCAGGGCGCGCTGCAGTCGCGCGACCCCGTCAGCGTGACCTCACCGTCCGGCGCCACGACGCTGTTCGGCGTCGAGACCTCCGACGGCGTCGACAACGCCGACCCCTTCGACGTGCTCAACCTGGTGAGCATCACCGCCCCCGAGCAGGGCGCGTCGGTCTCCGGCACCTTCACCGCCAGCGGGGTCGCGTCCTCCTTCGAGGCCACCGTCCCCTGGGAGGTGCGCGACGGCTCCGACGCCGTCGTCGCCCGCGGCTTCGCGACCGCCGAGGGGTGGATGGACGCGCTCTACCCGTGGGAGACCGAGGTGGACGTCTCCGACCTGGCCCCGGGCACCTACACCTTCATCGCCATGACCGACGACCCCTCGGGTGGCGAGGGCAACCCGCCGATGTTCGACACCAAGGAGATCACCGTCGGCTGAGCCCTCGAGGGCGGTGGGCAGTCAACCGTCCGGGCAGTCCGTTCGGTTCCTGAGCCACCGCCCCGGCACGTCCGGCGCGGGCGGTGAGTGTTGAACCGAACGGGGATCCGATTCGGTTGAAGGCTCACCGCTCCCCTGACCGACCGCCGTAGGCGGTGAGCAGGCAACCGATCGACAGCCGGATTCGGTTGCGCACTCACCGCTCCCGCGAGATCAGCCCCAGCGGGAGGTCCGCGAGAGCAGGGCCGCCACGGCAGCCACGCCCGCGGTGGAGGTGCGCAGCACCTCGGAGCCCAGCCGGACCGAGGTGGCGCCGGCGGCCGTGAACGCGTCGAGCTCCTCGGGAGCGATGCCACCCTCGGGCCCGACCACGAGCAGCAGCGACCCCGTGGCCGGCACCTCGAGCCCGGCCAGCGTCGTGGTGGCGTCCTCGTGCAGTACGACGGCGAGGTCGGCGGCGGCGACGAGCTCGGCCACCCGGGGGGTGCCGGCCATCGGGTCGACCACCGGGTGCCAGGTGCGCCGGGCCTGCTTGGCGGCCTCGCGGGCGGTGGAACGCCACTTGGCCAGGCCCTTCTCGGCCCGCTCCCCCTTCCAGACCGCCACGGAGCGGGACGCGGCCCACGGCACGACCCGGCCGACGCCGACCTCGGTCAGCACCTCGACCGCGAGCTCGCCCCGGTCACCCTTGGGAAGCGCCTGCACGACCGTGACCGACGGTGCGGGCTCGGGGTCGCGCGTGGCCTCGTGCACGCTGACGTCGAGGGTGCGCTTGCCGGTGGCGGCGACCTCGCCGAGCACCGACCGGCCCAGCCCGTCGGTCAGCACGAGCCGCTCCCCCACCCGCAGGCGTCGTACGGCGACGGCGTGGTGCGCCTCGTCGCCCTCGACGACCACCGTGGCACCCGCGGTCACGCCCTCCAGCGAGGGCACGAGGTGGACCGGGAGCGACATCGGCTCAGTGGTTGAACGCGTCGCGGAGGCGACCGAAGACCGACTTGGCGCCCGGCTTGACCGAGCCCTCCGGAGACTCCTCGCCGCGGATCGCCGCCAGCTCGTGCAGCAGCTCCTCCTGCCGGGCGTCGAGGCGCGTCGGGGTCTCGACCGCGATCGTGACGACCAGGTCGCCGCGACCGCCGCGCAGACCGGGCACGCCGCGTCCGCGCAGCACCTGCTCGGTGCCGGACTGGGTGCCGGGCCGGATGTCGAGCTCGAAGGAGGTCTCGAGGTCGGTGACCTGCTCGGACCCCTCGACGACGTCGGCCTCCAGCGTGGGCATCTCGATCGTGGTGCCGAGCGCCGCGGCCGTCATCGGGACCGTCACGGTGCAGTGCAGGTCGTCGCCCTGGCGCTTGAAGACCGGGTGCGCCGCCACGTGGATCTCGACGTAGAGGTCGCCGGCCGGACCGCCGCCGGGGCCGACCTCGCCCTGCTCGGCGAGCTGGACGCGGGTGCCGGTGTCGACGCCCGCGGGGATCTTCACGGTCAGGCTGCGGCGTGACCGGACCCGGCCGTCGCCGGAGCACTCGCGGCACGGGTCGGGGATCACGCTGCCGAAGCCGCGGCACGCGGCGCACGGACGCAGCGTGCGGATCTCGCCGAGGAACGAGCGCTGCACGTGGGCGACCTCACCCTGGCCGCGACAGGTCTCGCAGGGCACCGCGTGCGAGCCGGGAGCAGCACCCTCGCCGGCGCACGCCGAGCAGGTGACCGCGGTGTCGACCTTGATCTCGCGCGAGACGCCGAAGGCGGCCTCGGCCAGGTCGATCTCCAGCCGGATCAGCGCGTCCTGCCCGCGGCGTACGC
Source organism: Nocardioides sp. REDSEA-S33_B3 (assembly GCA_001627335.1). Classification (GTDB taxonomy): domain Bacteria; phylum Actinomycetota; class Actinomycetes; order Propionibacteriales; family Nocardioidaceae; genus Nocardioides. The sequence continues at coordinate 51,582 of LUPK01000032.1, forward strand.
GCGGACGCGGACCACGGCCCGTGCCAGTGCCCTGACCACCGCCTCCGAAGAAGGCGTCCATGATGTCGGTGAAGGAAAACCCGGCACCCTGGCCGAAACCACCCGCCCCGCCCCCGAACGGGTCGCCGCCGCGGTCGTAGGCCGCGCGCTTCTGCGGGTCGCTGAGCACCTCGTAGGCGCGGGAGACCTCGCCGAACTTCTCCTGCGCGGCGGGGTCGGGGTTGACGTCGGGGTGGTACTGCCGCGCGAGTCGCCGGTAGGCCTTCTTCAGCTCGGCGTCGTCGGCGTCACGGGAGACCCCGAGGATGTCGTAGAGGTCCTGGCTCACTGCGGTCGCTTCCTCGTCTTCTGTGCTGGTCGTCAGCTGGTCTGCGGCTGGTCGTCGGCTGGTCTGCGGGTGCGGGACGGGCGGCTCAGGCCTCGTCGAGGATCCGGGTCACGTAGCGGGCGACGGCGCGTACCGCAGCCATCGTCCCGGGGTAGTCCATGCGGGTCGGGCCCACGATGCCCAGGGTGGCCAGCGACTGGTCCTCGGGGCCGTAGCCCGTCGACACCACGCTGGTCGAGGCGAGCTCCTCGTAGGGGCCCTCGGCGCCGATCCGGACGGTCACCATGCCGCTGGACCCGGCCTCCCCGAGGAGCTTGAGCAGCACGACGTGCTCCTCCAGCGCCTCGAGCAGGGGGCGTACGGCGGAGTCGAAGCTGTCGCCGTAGCGGGCGAGGTTCGCCGCGCCCCCGACCGCCACCCGGTGGTCGGAGCGGTGGTCGCTCATCGCCTCGCAGAGCGCCTCGACCACGGCCCCGGTGGCCTCCGCGCCGGGCTGGGCCGCGGCGTCGTCGGCGGGCACCAGGGCGCGCAGCCCCGCCACGGCGTCGGCGATCCGCTGGCCGGTGGCGACCAGCAGCAGCCGGCTGCGCAACGTGGCGAGGTCGTCGTCGGCCAGCGGGGAGGAGAGCTCCACGAGGCGCTGCTCGACGCGCCCGGTGCTGAGGATCAGCACCACGAGCAGCCGCTCGGGGGTGAGCGCCACGAGCTCGACGTGCCGGACGGTCGAGGAGGAGAGCGTGGGGTACTGCACGACGGCGACCTGGCGGGTCAGCTGCGAGAGCAGCCGCACCGAGCGCTGGACCACGTCGTCGAGGTCGACCGCGCCGTCGAGGAAGCTGGAGATGGCGCGCTTCTCGGCCGAGGAGAGCGGCTTGACCGTGGTGAGGCGGTCGACGAACATCCGGTAGCCCTTGTCGGTGGGCACCCGCCCGGCGCTGGTGTGGGGCTGGGTGATGTAGCCCTCCTCCTCCAGCACCGCCATGTCGTTGCGCACGGTGGCCGGGGACACGCCCAGCCCGTGCCGCTCCACGAGCGCCTTGGAGCCGACCGGCTCCTCGGTCGAGACGTAGTCCTCCACGATCGCGCGGAGCACGGCGAGTCGACGGTCCTCCTGCACGCCCCACCTCCGGATCCCCTGGTCGTTCGAGCTCGGGCTCGAACCTGGCACTCGATCTCAGTGAGTGCCAACTCTACAAGCCCCGCGAGCCGACCCTTGGCACCCGTCGTGAGTGAGGTTAGGCTTGCCTCACTTCGACCGGAGGTCCTCATGCCCCTGCTCCGCCCCCGCGCCCAGCGCGACCCCTCGCCCATGGCCGCCCGGGCGCGCTCGGCGCTGGCCTGCCCGTCCGGTGCCGACCTGCGCGGCCACGACGACGCCCCGCTGCTCGACGCGGAGGTCGTGTCACTGACCGACGACGGGGGCCGGCCCACCCTGCTGTGCACCCCGACCTCGCCGCTGCTCACGCACGCGGCGCGGCGCGACGTGGTCCGGCTGCGCGTCACCAGCGGCGTGCGCGGGTCGACGAGCGACGAGGACGGCGCCCTGGACGTGCTCGAGGTCTCCGGGCGACTGGTGCTCGGCGGCTCCGAGGGCTGTGGCCGCTGTCCCGAGGAGCATCGCCTGGTGGTGCTCGAGCCGGCCGCGGTCACGCTGCGGGTCCAGGGCCGCACCGTGCCCGTGCCGGTGGAGGACTTCCTGGGCACCGAGCACGCACTCAACCGGGGCTACCTCCAGCGGGCCGCCGAGCACGCCACCGCGTGCCACGGCGAGGAGCTGCGCCGCGTCGTCGCCCGGCTCACGGGCTGCCCTCCGGGTCGCCTGGCGGCCGCGTCGCTCGCGGGCCTGGGCGTGGACGGGGTGGAGCTGCGGTGGGTCGACACCGACGGCGCGCACGCGCAGCGGCTCGTCTTCGACCCGCCGGCCACCGACGCCGCCTCCCTGGGACGGCTGCTGCGCGAGCACCTGGACCCGGGCATCTGCTGAGGGCGCCCGGGACGCTCCTGGCGGGGTGTTCCTAGGCTGGGCACCCATGAGCACCTCCCCCGCCACCCTCACCGAGGTCGCCGACCGCGTCTGGGTGGCCCGGCACCCCTGGTTCGACGTCAGCACGACCGTCGTCGGCGGGGAGCGGGGGCTGGTCGTCGTCGACACGCACGTCTCCACCCGCGTCGGCCGTGAGCTCGTCGAGTCCGCGCGGTCGCTCGGCGCCGGGGACGTGATCGGCGTCGTCGCGACGCACGCCCACCACGACCACGTGCTCGGCACCGCGGCGTTCCGCGAGGCCTTCGGGGAGGCGCTGCCCGTCCACGCCCACGAGTCCTGCGTGGACGAGCTGCGACGGTGGGCCGCCGACCGCCCGGCGTACGATGGCGAGGAGCCGGTGCCCGGCGAGGTCGACGCCAGCCCGGTGGTCCTGCCGGACCGGACCTTCTCCTCCGCCGCCGTGGTCGACCTCGGCGACCGGGTCCTGGAGCTGGTGCACCCCGGCCGGGCGCACACCTCCGGCGACCTCGTGGTCCGCGTGGCCGACGCCGACGTGCTCGTGGCCGGGGACCTGGTCGAGGAGTCCGGGCCGCCGGCGTACGGGCCCGACTCCTTCCCGATGGAGTGGCCGCTGGCGCTCGACGTGTGCCTGCAGCTGTGCACCGACCGCACCGTCGTGGTGCCCGGGCACGGCGCGCCCGTCGACCGGGCCTTCGTCATGGACCAGCGGGCCGACATCGGCGTGGTCGCGGAGACCATCCGCGACCTCGCCGGTCGTGGCGTCCGGGTCGAGCAGGCGCTGGAGGTCGGCGACTGGCCGCTCGATCGCGGCGCCCTGGTGCACGCGGTCGCGCGCGGCTACGAGCACCTCCCGGCCAGCCAGAAGCGGCTGCCCCTGCTGTAGCCCCACACCCCCTCGCGGGGGTGAGGCCGGGCACCGGGCGCCGACCTAGCGTCGGGACATGTCCGCGCACGAGCACGAGAACGAGAACACCGCCGGCATCCCCGACGAGCAGCTGCCGCCGGACCTGGTGGCCGGCGAGGACAACCCGCTGGCCGAGGGCCTCCCGGACGGCGAGGGCGAGGGGTTGCTCGAGGCAGGCAAGCCGGCCGAGGAGCCCTTGGACCCGGAGGCCCCCGCACACGCAGGGGACGACCGCGAGAAGCGGAGCGGTCCCGCGGAGGAGACGGACTGAGCGGGTCCAGCTGATCGGGTCCAGGTCGGTCCGCCCGGCGGCGCGCCTGCCACGGGCGGCGGGACCGCGTTCCTAGCCTGGACCGGTGAACGACCGCTACGGAACCGACGTCCTCTCGACCGACTGGCGCGCCCCCAGGCGCGGGCGGGCCACGGAGGCCCCGGCCACCCTCGGCGAGGTCGTCGAGGAGGTCACCGCTGACTTCTGCGGCGAGATCGTCGCCGTCGACCGGGACCTGGACGTCCTCACCCTCGAGGACCGGCGCGGCCGTCGCCGGACGTTCCCCCTCGGCCCGGGCTTCCTGCTCGACGGCAAGCCGGTGATCCTCACCGCCCCCGTCACGCAGAAGGGCCCCGCGAAGCCGACACGGACGGCCTCGGGGTCCGTGGCGGTGGAGACGAGGGCCCGCGTGGCGCGGGCCAGCCGGATCTTCGTCGAGGGTCGCCACGACGCCGAGCTGGTGGAGAAGGTCTGGGGGGACGACCTCCGGGTGGAGGGCGTGGCCGTGGAGTACCTCGGCGGAGTCGACGACCTGGCCGACCACCTGCGCGACTTCCGCCCCGGACCGGGCCGGCGCGTCGGCGTCCTCGTCGACCACCTGGTCGCGGGGTCGAAGGAGAGCCGGATCGCCCAAGGCATCGCCCGCTCCCCCGTCGGGAAGCACGTCCTGATCGTGGGACACCCCTTCGTGGACGTCTGGCAGGCGGTCAAGCCCGACCGGCTGGGCCTGGAGGCCTGGCCGTCGATCCCGCGCAGCATCGAGTGGAAGAAGGGCGTGTGCCAGCACCTCGGCTGGCCGCACCGCGACCAGGCCGACATCGCCCGGGCCTGGAAGCAGGTGCTGGGCCGGGTGGGTTCCTTCGCCGACCTCGAGCCCGCCCTGCTGGGTAGGGTCGAGGAGCTGATCGACTTCGTCACCGCAGACCAGGGGGACCGATGAGCCAGGTGCCGCCGCAGGGCCCCGGACCGATGCCGGGACCGCCCGGGCCCGGTGGGTGGGGCAAGCCGCCGATGTCCCCGTCGGAGGAGCGCACCTGGGGATCGGCCGCGCACTGGTCGGCCTTCGTGGCCGCCTTCGTGGCCCTGGCGTTCCTCGGCCCCCTGCTGGTGCTGCTGCTCAAGGGCAACGAGTCGGCCTACGTCCGGCGCCAGGCCGTGGAGTCGCTCAACTTCCAGATCTCGATGCTGATCTACGCCGTGGTCTCCGGCGTGCTGGTGCTGGTCCTGGTCGGCCTGCTGCTGCTCGTCGTGGTGGGCCTGGCGTGGGTGGTCTTCACCCTCATCGGCACGATCCGCTCGACCAACGGCGAGGAGTACCGCTACCCGCTCACCCTGCGCCTGGTCAGCTGACCCGGCTCAGGACAGCAACTCGCGGACGACCGCGTCGGCGAGCAGCCGCGCCGCATCGGTCAGGACCAGTCGCTCCCCCACCTGCTGGAGCAGCCCCCGGTCGACCAGCCCCGGCAGCGCGGCCAGGCCGTCGGCGCCGAGCACGTCGACCGGCAGGCCGTCGCGCAGTCGCAGCTCGAGCAGGACGCGCTCGACGCGCCGGTCCTCGGCCGACAGCACCTCCCGGGCGAGCGCCGGGCTGCGGCCCGCGGCCAGCCGCTCGGCGTACGCCGCGGGGTGCTTGACGTTCCACCAGCGCACCCCGCCCACGTGGCTGTGCGCCCCCGGGCCGACGCCCCACCAGTCCGCGCCGGTCCAGTAGAGCAGGTTGTGCCGGCAGCGGCTGGCCTCGCCCGCGGCCCAGTTGGAGACCTCGTACCACTCCAGCCCGGCGGCCCGGAACCGCTCGTCGGCAAGCTCGTACTTGTCGGCGAGGTCGTCCTCGTCGGGCATCGGCAGCTCGCCGCGGCGGACGCGGCGGGCCAGCGCGGTGCCGTCCTCGACGATGAGGGAGTACGCCGAGACGTGGTCGGGCCCGCAGGCCAGCGCCGCCTCGACCGAGGTCTCCCAGTCCGACAACGACTCGCCGGGCGTGCCGTAGATGAGGTCGAGGCTGACCTGCTCGAACCCGGCGGCCCTGGCCCACTCCACGGCCTGTGGCACCCGCAGCGGGTCGTGGGTGCGGTCGAGCACCGAGAGCACGTGGGTGACCTGCGACTGCATGCCGAAGGAGATCCGGGTGAACCCGCCCTCCCGCAGCCGGGCCAGCCCCTCCGGGGTCACGGAGTCCGGGTTGGCCTCGGTCGTGACCTCGACGTCCGGGCTGAGCCCGAGCTCGTCGCGGGCGGCTGCCAGCACGCTCGCGAGGTCCTCGGGCGGCAGCAGCGTCGGGGTGCCGCCGCCGAGGAAGACGGTGTCGACGCGCACGTCGCGATCCCCCAGCACCCCACGGATCCGGCGGACCTCGGCGACGGCGGCGTCGCCGTACGTCGCCCGCGAGGCGCCGGGGATCGTGGCCGGGCCGAGCTCCTCGGCGGTGTAGGTGTTGAAGTCGCAGTAGCCGCAGCGCACCGCGCAGAACGGCACGTGCACGTAGAGGCCGAAGGGTCGCGTCCCCACGCCCTGCAGCGCCTCCGGCGGCAGCGAGCCGTCCTCGGGGGCGGTCTCGCCGTCGGGCAGGGAGGATGGCACCGACCCATCCTCCACGCTGGGGCTCAGACGGGCACGTTGAGGGTGACCGTGTAGCCGTCGTCGACCGAGCCGGTGACCGACGCCATCTGCAGGGAGTAGCCGTCGGAGAAGACGTTGTCGGAGTCCAGGGAGATCGCGGCGAGGTTCGCCGCGCTGCCGGAGTATCGGGCGTCGGCGTAGACGTCCTCGCTCACGTCCTGCGGCAACGCGAGCTGGGAGGTGCGCAGCTTGTTGGTGTAGCTGGTGGCGGCAGCCTCGGACTCGTAGACCTCGAAGTGCATGTGCGGCCAGCGACCCGAGTAGCAACCCGGGAAGATGCTGGTGAACTCCACGCGTCCGTCGGCGTCGGCGACCTGGACCCCGCGCAGGTAGTTCTCGTCAGCGACGGCCTCGCTGTACATGGAGTAGTCACCGGCCGCGTCGCAGTGCCACAGGTAGATCGCCGCACCCTCCAGCGGCGTCGCCTCGTCGCCCGAGAGGTCGTAGACCCGCATCCGGACTGTGACCGGCACCCCGTCGGCCACGCCGGAGGCGTCACCGAAGCTCGAGGTGATGTCCGAGCGCACGACCCCGCTCTCGGCCAGCACGTTGACCCCGTTGGAGCCGTCCCCGGGATAGGGGCCTGCCGTCTCCTCGGGGATCTCCCCCTCGGCGACCTCCACCGAGGACCCGGTGTCGGGCGCCGCACCACCCGCACCGCCCGGGCCGCCCTGGCCGCCCGGAGCACCGCCCGCCGGCGGCGCTGCGGCCGTGTCGCCGCCGGTCTCGATCGTGGTCGTCGAGGAGGAGTCGGTGCCACAGGCGACGAGAGCCGCCGAGGCTCCGAGCCCACCGAAGGCCGCCAGCAGGCGGCGTCGGCCCAGCAGGCCCTGACGCTCGGCGATGCGCGGCAGGTCGTGGGACAGACCAAGGTCGTGGTCCTCGAGCTCCCCCTCGTGGTGCCCGTGGTGCCTGTGGTGGTCGTCGTGTGCGGGGTGTGCGGCGTGGTCGCTGGATCGGCTCATGGGAACAGTGAACGCCCCGGACCTGTGCACCTGCTGTGCACGGACCGGGGCGTCCCTGTCAGACCCTCAGCGGGACCCGATCAGCTGTAGAAGCTGTCGATCAGGTCCTTGTTGTTGCCCTCGACGACCGCGCGCTTGACCTTCATCGAGGGGGTCAGCTCGCCGGACTCGATGCTCAGGTCGTGGTCGAGGATCTCCCACTTCTTGATGGTCTCCCAGCGGTTGAGCTTGGCGTTGAGCTGCTCGACGTAGCCGGCCACCATGTCCTTGACCGCCTGCGACTGCACGACCTCGGTGTAGGACTTGCCCGCCATGCCGTTCTCCTCGGCCCAGCCCGCCATGGCGTCGGGGTCCAGGGTGATCAGCGCGACGACGAAGTTGCGCTCGGCGCCGAAGACCATGAACTGGCTGGCGTAGGGGCACAGCGCCTTGAACTTCGACTCGATCGCCGGCGGCGCGACGTACTTGCCGCCGGAGGTCTTGAAGAGCTCCTTGATGCGGCCGGTGATCGTGAGGAAGCCGTCGGCGTCGATCTCGCCCTTGTCGCCGGTGCGCAGCCAGCCGTCCTCGGTGAGCGTCTCGGCGGTCTTGTCGGGCAGGTTGTGGTAGCCGGCCATGACGTGCGGGCCGCGCAGCTGGACCTCGCCGCCCTCGCCGATGCGCACCTCGGAGCCCGGGAAGGCCTGGCCGACCGTGCCCATCTTGTACTCGTCGGGGTGGTTCACCGTCGCGCCGGCGCAGTTCTCGGTCATGCCGTAGCCCTCGAGGATGAGGATGCCCGCGGCGTGGAACCACTCCGCGATCTCGGCGTTGAGGGCCGCGGAGCCGGAGATGAAGAACTTCACGCGGCCACCGAAGCGCTCGCGGACCTTGCTGAAGACCAGCTTGTCGAACAGGCCGTGCTGCAGCTTGAGCGGCAGCGGGATGCTCTTGCCCTCGCGCTTGCGCTTGTCGACCTCGATGCCGACCTTGAAGGCCTGCTTGAAGATCTTCTCCTTGGCACCACCCTCGGAGGCGGTCATGGTCACGATGCGCGCGTGGGCCTTCTCGAAGATGCGCGGCGCGGCACCCATGAAGGTCGGCTTCACGACGCCCAGGTTGTCCACGATCTTCTCGACGCGGCCGTCGATGGCGGTCGCGAAGCCGCACGCCAGCTGCGTGGAGAGGAGCACCTTGCCGAAGGAGTGGGCCATGGGCAGCCACAGGAACTGCAGGTCGTCCTCGTGCAGGATGTTCTGCGACTTGATCGCGGCACCCTCGTAGACCCAGCCCCGGTGCAGCAGCCGCACGCCCTTGGGCTTGCCGGTGGTGCCGGAGGTGTAGATCAAGGTGGCCAGCGCGTCGGGAGCGATCGACTTCGCGGTCTCCTCGATCACGCCCGGGTGCTCGGCGAGGTAGGCCTCGCCCAGCTTCTCGAGGTCGTCGAGGCTGATCAACCAGTCACCGTCGGTCGCGCCGTCGAAGACGACGACCTTCTTCACGGTGGGGATCTGGGACTTCTGCTCGGTCAGCTTGGCGACCTGCTCGTCGTCCTCGGCGAAGACCACCTGGCACTCGGAGTCACCGACGATGTAGGCGGTGTCCTCGGCGTTGGTCGTCGGGTAGACCGTGGTGGTCGCACCGGCGGCGCACATGATGGCCAGGTCGGCGAGGATCCACTCGTAGCGGGTGCCGGAGGCGATGCCGACGCGCTGCTCGCTGGTCAGGCCCAGCGAGAGCAGGCCCGCGGCGAGACGGCTGACGCGGTCGCCGGCCTGCTTCCATGTGACCGACTCCCAGGCCTCGCCGACGGGGAAGCGGAAGGCCTCGGCCTGCGGTGAGGTCTCGACGCGGTCGAGGAAGAGTACGGCGAGGTTCTGGGCGAGGTCGTCGACGAAGCTGGCGTCTCTGTTGGCGGGCATGTCGCTCCTGTACGAGAGTGCGGCGGGACTCCCGGCGCCCCCTCCGGCGCCGGGTGTGGTTCGTAACCTATGTCACTTTGCCTACTCGCGCGTAGCAACCCGTGCACCAAGATGCGCCGATCGCCGGACCGGTCAGCGAGCGGCGAGGTAGGTCTCGGCCTTCTCCCGGGCCTTCGGCAGCAGGTCCGGGACGTCCAGCAGCCGCGGCAGCAGCGAGTGGTCGGTGTTCAGCGCACGGAACATGGTGCTGACCGTGACCCCGTGACCGGGCCGGTGCACGACGGTCAGGTCGTCGCCGGCGCGCAGCACGCCCTCCCCGAGCACCCGGAGGTACGGCCCCGGGCGGGCGACCTGCGCGAAGCGGCGTACCCAGGCGGTGCTGTCGTAGCCGGTGCGGCCCATCCACACCTTGAAGTCGTTGCAGGGGGTGCGGACCGAGCGCACCTCGAGCAGGACCTCGCCGACCTGCCAGCGCTCGCCGATCTCCGCCTCGTTGACGTCGATGCCGACCGTGGTGAGGTTCTCCCCGAACTGCCCGTCGGGGATCGGCTGGCCGAGCTCGCCCTCCCAGTGGTCGAGGTCCTCGCGGGCGAAGGCGTAGACCGCCTGGTCCGGCCCACCGTGGTGGCGGGTGTCGGAGACCTCGTCGCCGTCCAGGCCCAGACGACCCACGTGCACCGCCCCGGTCAGCGCGGTCTTGTCGATCGAGGTGCGTCCGATGCCGGCCCAGTCGGCCTCGCGGGGCCGACCGACGTTGACGGAGAGGAGGTGTGCCACCGGCACATCCTCCCCCACGTCACCCCTCTCCTCCGACAGGGCAGCGCGCTGACCCTCAGACCCGGCGCGACACCGCCACGGCACCGGCGCCGAGCACCGAGGTGAGGAGCAGGACGGCCACGAACGCCTCCCGGTCCACGGCTGTGCCGACGGTCGTGAAGAGGAGCCCCGCCAGCGCGACCGCGGCCGCCGCGCCGACCGCGTCGGCCAGGGTCACCGCCGCCGAGGACGTCCCCCGCTCCCGCTCGTCGCTGCGGGCCAGCACCGCGCGGGTGATGCGGGGGTACATCAACCCCATCCCGGCCGCGGCCACCAGCCATCCGACCACCACGAGCGCCCCCGGGAGGTCGAGGGCGGCCACGACGAGGATCAGCACCACCCCGGCGGCCAGCCCCAGCGCACCCGTGCGCAGCGCGCCCTCGTCGCTGAGCCGCGCGCCGAGGCGCGCCTGGACCTGGGAGGCGCCCGCCCACCCCAGGGTCGCCGCGGTCAGGACCAGGCCGCTGGTCGCCAGCCCGGCGTCGTACTGCTCCTGGAGGAGGTAGGGCAGGTAGGCCTCGGTGGCGAAGAACGTCGCGCCGACCGCGCCCCGCAGCGCGACGACGGCGGGCAGCCCGCGCGCACCGCGCAGCGTGCCCGCAGGCAGCAGGGGACGCAGCGACGCCAGGGCGACCCCCAGCGCCAACACGCTCAGCGGCCAGGCCACCACGCGGGGCAGGCCGGCCACGGCGTTGAGCGTCAGCAGGCCCGCGGACACGGCCGCGGCCAGGGCGACCCGGCGCAGCCCGCCGGGGACCGGTGGGCTCGGTGCCGGTGGCTCGACCTCGGCCAGCGACGGCACGAGCAGCGCCAGGGCGAGGCCGGTGAGGACGAGGACCCCCAGGAACACCCAGCGCCAGCCGACGGTGTCGGCGACCAGTCCGGCGGCGAAGGGCCCGACGATGCCCGGGAGCACCCAGGCGGCCGCGAACGCACCGAGGATCCGCGGGCGGTCGACGTCGTCGTACACCTGCGCGACGAGGACGTAGAGCGCGACCGTGAGGCCGCCGCCGCCCAGGCCCTGCAGCACGCGTCCCGCGACGAGCACCGGCATCGTCGGGGCCAGCCCGGCGGCGAGCAGGCCGAGCCCGAACAGCGCCACCGCCGCCAGCAGGGGTCGCACCGCCCCGCGACGGTCCGCCCAGAGCCCGACCACGACCATGCCGACGAGGCTGGCCGCGAGCGCGGCCGAGAAGGCCGCCGCGAACCACGCCCGGCCGTCGAGCTCGCGACTGACCGTCGGCATCACGGTGGCGACGGCCAGCGCCTCGAAGGCCGCGAGGAAGACGAGCGCGAAGGAGCCGATGGTGGCCCCTCGGTAGCCGCCCGCGAGCAGGCTGCGCGTGGACGTCGCCTGCGTCCGGTCCGTCGTCACGACTGCACCGCCTTGAGCACCGTGAGCATCCGGGTGACGTACGCCGGGTCCGGCCGGTCCGAGCGCACCGACCAGAAAGCGTTGAGCACCAGCCGCACCACCGCCCAGGCCCGGGCCCGGTCCTCGTCCAGGCCGGCCGCGTCGACGACGGTCTCGAACCGCACCCGCACCGTCCGGCGCACGTCGCCCTCGGCCTCCTCCAGCCTGTTCCACAGCAACGGCGCCGGCTCCCAGTGCGGGTCGCCGCTCAGCGCCCGCGGAGCGATCGCGACCCACTCGCCGGTGACGTCGGCCAGGACGTTCTCGTCGTGGAGGTCCCCGTGCACCAGCGTCCCGGTGCTGGCGGCGTCGGCGCCGAGGTCGCGCAGGTGGGCCAGGCACTGCTCCACCATGCGACGGGGCAGCGGCGCGTCGCGGGGCAGTGCAGCGAGCGGTTCGGCGTGACGACCGACGTGCTCGGTCAGCGGCCGCAGCTGCGGCGGGGCGGGGACGTGCAGCAGCCGGTAGAGGTCGGCGACGGCCTCGCAGGCGTGCACGTCCCACTCCTGCGTCAGGTCGCGCCTCTCGAGCCGCTCGAGCAGCACGGCGCGGCGACGAGGGTCGGCCCGCAGCGGGCGGACGGCGCCGCGACCGCCCCAGTGCTGCAGCGCGAGCGCCTCGTGCTCGGTCCCGGGGTCCGCCGCCGCGACCTTCAGCACGGCGGGGACACCGTCCGCGGTCCGCACGGGCACGACGTGGGAGGACCGGCCCCAGTCCTCGACGGGATCCGGCGTGAGACCCCACTCACCCACCAGCGACCGGGACACCGCTGCGAGCGATCGCGCGGTCTCCGGGGGCAGGGCGCTGGTCACCGGCGGAGCCTACGAGGACTTCACCCTCCCAGGCGATTGAGGTCCCACGCCCGAGGGAAGCATCGCCACCGTCGGGGCGATCCTCCGACACCGATGACAGGGGACGCAACACCATGGGGGCACACGCATGACCACAGCGCGCGCGCAGCGCCGGACCATCACCATCACACCCGCACTCGTCGCGACCGACCTGGTCGCCCTCGTGCTCGCCGTGCTCGTCGGCGGGCACCTCCCAGCGCTGGCCACCGCCGGGGCCGTCCTCGGCGCCCTGATCGTCGCCGGAGCGTTGCACCTCAACCGCTCCCGCCTCGTCCTCTCGGTGCTCGAGGACCTGCCGGCACTGGGCTTCGTCGCCCTCACCGGCGGCGTCCTGCTGATGGCCTTCGACGTCTCGGGGGCCAGGACGGTGGGCGAGTCGATCATCGGCGCCGCCGTCACCGCGCTGGCCATGCTGGGGGCCCTGATCGTCTCCCGCGGCCTCGCCTACGCCATGGTCCGCCACCTGCGTCGCACCGGCGTCCTGGCGCACCGGGTCGTGGTGGTCGGCACCGACAAGGTCGGCCGGGAGCTCGTGTCCGCCCTGCGCGCCGACCCCACCCTGGGGCTGCGGCCGCTCGGGTTCGTCGACGACGACGTCGACCCGCGCACGCTGAGCGCTCCCCTGCTGGGCCCCACACACCGACTGCCGGCCGTGCTGCGCGACCTGTCGGTCGACGACGTGATCTTCGCCTTCGGCGCCGCCGAGGACCAGCGGACCCTGTCCCTGGTGCGGTGGTGCCAGCTCAACCAGCGCCAGGTCTTCGTGGTCCCGCGCTACTTCCAGCTGCTCGGCCACGATCGGGCGCGCAGCCTCGAGGTCGTGCGCGACACCACCCTGGTGCGCCTGCACCGCTTCCGCGCCCAGCCCGGCCAGGTGCTGGCCAAGCGGGCATTCGACGTCGTGCTGTCGCTCGCCGCCCTGGTGGTGCTCTCGCCGCTGCTCGCGGTCGCCGCCGGGCTGCTGCACCTCGAGACCCGCTCGGGCGTCCTGTTCCGCCAGGAGCGCGTCGGCCGCGGTGGCCGCACCTTCGAGCTGCTGAAGCTGCGGACCATCCCCGCGACCACGGCCGAGGCCAACGTGACGTGGAACGCCGACCACGACCCCCGCCTGGGCCGCGTCGGGAAGTTCCTGCGTCGCACCGGCATCGACGAGCTGCCGCAGCTGTGGAACATCCTGCGCGGCGACATGTCGCTGGTGGGCCCGCGACCCGAGCGGCCGTTCTTCGTGCAGCAGTTCTCCGAGACCCTCGAGGAGTACCGCGACCGGCACCGGGTCGCCACCGGGCTCACCGGCTGGGCGCAGGTCAACAAGCTGCGCGGCGACACCTCCATCGAGGACCGCGTGCGCGCCGACAACTACTACATCGAGAACTGGTCGCTGTGGACCGACGCCAAGATCCTGGTGCGCACGCTCGGCACGTTCCGCCACGACCCGGCGCGCAAGCGGCCCGAGGTCATCAGCATGCTCACCGCCGCTGCGCAGCCAGCAGGCTCAGCGACAGCTGACTGACGGTCCGGGCGGCCGTGGCCGCGTCCCGGTGCTTCTGCACGTGGACGTGGCCACGCCGCCCCTCCAGGTCGGCCAGCGCCGGACGGGAGAGCCGCAGCGCGACGGCCCGGGCCAGCGCGTCGACGTCGCCGGGGGCGACCAGCTCGCCGCACTCGAACGGCAACGACTCCTGGATGCCCTCGACGCGCGTGGCGACCACGCTGCGTCCGCTGGCCATCGCCTCCATCGGCGCCAGCGCCGCGCCTTCGTACGCCGACGGCAGCACCACCACGTTGGCGGCGGCCAGCCAGCGGGGCACGTCGGTGCGCACGCCCACGAAGCGCACGCCCTCCAGCGACCTCGCCCGGGCCCGGAGCTCGGCCTCGTCGGGACCGTCCCCGACCAGCACCAGCTGGGCTCCCGGCACTCGGGCGGTGACCTTGGGCCAGGCCCGCAGCAGCAGGTGCTGACCCTTCTGCGGGCTCAGGCGTCCGACGCAGACGGCGGTCGGCGCCTCGTCGATGCCCAGCTCGACACGCGTGAGGACCCGGTCGACGGGCCCACGGACGGTGAACTTCTCCAGGTCGACCCCGTTGGGGACCACGGCGAAGGGGGCGGTCACGCCGTGGCGGCGGCCGACGTCGGCCTCGCCCTCACCGACGCAGACCAGCTGGCCGGTCCAGCGCGAGGCGAAGCGTTCCCAGCGCAGCGCCGCCTTCGAGGTGAGGCCGGAGCCGGCGAGGAAGGACCAGCCGTGCGGCTGGAAGAGGGTGGGTCGGCGACCGCGGACCGCGAGCCGGCCGACGAGTCCGGCCTTGGAGCTGTGCAGGTGCACCAGGTCGGGATCGAGGTCGTCGACGATCCTGGCGAAGCGCCTGGTCTCCGACAGGGTGCTGCGGCCGGGCTCACGGGTGGCGTCGAACCACTGCACGTGCGCGCCGGCGGCCCGGGCCTCGAACCCGAGCCACCCGTCGGAGGGGCACACCACGCTGACGCCCCACCCGCGGGCCACCTGCTCGCGGACGTAGCCCATCAGCGCGACGGCGGTGCCCTCGGAGGTGGGGACGGAGGCGTGCAGGATCCGTGGTCGTCCGTGGGGGCGCCGTGGCGGGGGGCTCAGCTCGCCCCTCCGGGCTCCAGGCCGGCCCAGTCGGGCTCGGCGTCCTGGGCGCGGCCGCGCGAGCGGGCCTTGCCCCAGTCCTTGCCGCGACCGACGAGCACGGTGCCGAGCAGGCGCGCTCCCACGGCCCCGATGCGGTAGGAGGTGCGGCGCAGCTGCTCGGGCGAGAGCGCGCCCTCGGGCACGGCGAGCACGACCGCTCCGCGCGCCCCCATCGTCACGGCGTCGTCGTTGACCGTGGTCGGGTTGGCGATCACGACCACGACGTCGAAGTGCTCCTGGGCCTCCTCGGCCATGCTGGCGAAGCTGGTCTCCAGCAGCTGGGCGTGGGACTCCGCGCCCCAGGACCCAGACGGCAGGACGTCGAGACCGTGGACGGGTCCGGGGCTGAGCGCGCGGACCAGCGGGGTGCCGCGCAGGACCTCGTACAGGCCCGGAGTCCCGGGCTCGGTGCCGGTCTGGCGCGCCGCGCCGGCACCCATCCGCGCGTCGACCAGCAGCGTGCGGCGACCGACCTGCGCGGTGGAGATGGCGAGGTTCGCCGCCAGCCACGCGTTGAGGTCGCCGTCCCCGACACCCGTCACGACCACCAGGCTGGCCGGCTCGTCGCTGGCCTCGGCCTCGATGGAGATGCGCAGGCGGCGGAACACGTCGGCATCCGGCGTCCCGGCGTACATCGCCAGCAGGCTGGGCTCGCGGGGCGGGTGGACGTGGCCGAGGACCGGGGCGGTGACCACGGACTCGAGGTCGGCCGCCGTGGTGATGCGGAAGGTGCGGCGGTCACGCGCGAGCGCGGCGGCGGCGCCGAGCACGAGGGAGACCATCGTGCCGACGAGGATGGCGAAGAGGAGGTTGGGGCTGCTGTAGGTCACCGGCGGGTTGGCCGGGTTGCTGAGGGTGTAGCGCAGGCCGCCGCGGCTGGGGTCGTTGCGGGTGAGCGCGGCGTAGGTCAGGTTGGCGATCCGGGCGGCCATCTCGGGGTCGCGGTCGTCGACGCTGATCTCGACCAGCACGGTGCCCTCGACCCAGCGGCCGGCGATGGAGCGGCGCAGCTCGTCGCCGCTGCGGGCGCCGTCGAGCTCCTCCTCCACGTCGGCCACCACCTCGCGGGAGTTGGCCAGCTCGCCCAGCGTGCTGCGCAGCGAGTCCTGGTCGTCGTTGCTGCCCTGGACCGAGGACAGTGCGGAGATCTCCGCGGTCGCGGTGTAGGTCTTGGGCGCCATCATGACCCCCACGGCCACCGCGGCCCCGGTGAGCACCGTCACCAGCAACGCGATGGGCCACTGGCGCCACAGCACCGCTCCGACGTGCCGACCTTCCATGTGCGTGTCGCCCCATTCGACTCAGCGCCACCGTGGCGCATTGGCGTGCGATCCCACGCAAGGGCCGTGACACGGACCGTGTCGGCGCCCCCCGGCGCGAGGACCACGGACGGTGGCCCGAGCGCCGTCCCTTCCTCTGACGGACGGTGGATACCCGTGCTCCGACGCAGGTAAACTCACCGGTAGGTGGACGTGACCAGTGCCTCGTCCAGGGCGAGGTACGCCTCGACCATCCGGTCGGGGGAGAAGCGCGTGTCCACCAGCGCGCGACCGCGCGCCGTCCGTTGACGCTGCTCCTCCCTCGCGGTCCCGGCCAGCTCACGGTCCAGCGCCCTCCCCCACCGCTCGCCGAGCTCCCGGTCGTCGCCGTCGGCGGGGACGAGCGCCAGCACGTCGGCGAGGTCGGGCAGACCACCGACCGCCGAGGCCAGGACGGGGACGTCGGCCGCGAGCGCCTCCAGCACCCCGATCGGCAGTCCCTCCCAGTCCGAGGGCAGCGCCAGCAGGTCGGCCCGGCGCAGCAGCGCCCCCACGTCGTCCCGGTCGCCGAGGAAGGTGACGTCGGCGCCCAGGCCGAGCTCGCGGGCCAGTGCCTCGTGCCGCGGACGCTCGGGCCCGTCGCCGGCGAGCAGCAAGTGACCCGTCCGGTGCTCGCGCGCCGCCCAGCCGCGCAGCAGCAGGTCCTGGCGCTTCTGCGCGGTCATCCGTGCCGCGCACAGCACGATCGGACCGGAGGCCGGGAGGTGCGGGAGGTCCGGCAGGTGCGCAGCGTCGTCGGGACGTACGGCGGGGGCGCTCACGGAGTTCTCGACGACCCGGATCCGCGCCTTAGGGAGACCGGCACGCTCCAGGTCCTCAGCCACCGCTCCGGACACCGCGACCACCTGGTCGCTGCAGCGGCGCAGCACCCGCACGGCCCGGGGGTAGTCCTGCGCCCCGAGGCCGTGGACGGTCGTGACCAGGGGGGCCCGGCGGGCCCTGGCCACGGGGTAGGCGGCGAGGGTGGCCCGGATGTTGTGGGCGTGCACGAGGTCCACGGGTCGTCCCGGCGCCCAGGCCAGCAGCCGGGCCGCGCTCGCCGCGAGGGCGACCGGGCCGCTGGGTGCGAGGGGCACGCGGACGTGGTCGACGCCGGGGACCTCCGCCAGCAGCGGCACCCGCCACCCGCGGTCGCTGGCGACCCAGGTCCGGTGGCCGCGGGCGGCCATCCCCTCCGCGAGGCCGAGGACGACCGCCTCGGCACCGCCGGTCCCCAGCTCGGCGACGACCTGCAGGACCCTCATCGCGTCCGCTCCGCGCGCGCCGTCGCGTAGGTCCGCAGCAGCCCCTCCAGGCAGTGCTCGGTGGTGTAGGTCGACAGGACCCGCTCGCGGGCCCGGGCACCGAGGTCGGCACGCAGCGTCGGGTCGGCCACCAGGGTGTCCAGCGCAGCGGCGAGTGCCCGTGGGTCCCCCGGGGGGCAGAGGAGGTCCGGGGCGACGGGCCCCCACACCTCCGGGACGCCCCCCACCGCCGTGGCGACCGCGGGGAGCCCCGTCGCCATCGCCTGCAGCAACGCCATCGGGCAGCTCTCCGCGGCCGAGGTCAGCACGAACCCGTCGGCCTGCTGGAGCAGCGGGGCGGGATCGGTGACGTGCCCGAGCAGGGTCACCGTGCGCCGCTCGCGCACGGGCTCCGGAAGCCGGTCCGCCACGAGGGCGCGGATCTCGGGGGCGAGCTCGCCGTCCCCGGCCACGAGCACCTCGACGTCCTCGCGCATCAGTGCGACGGCCTCGACCAGCACGTCGGCCCGCTTGACCGGGACCAGTCCGCCGAGCCAGACCAGGCGCGGTCGCGCCCCTGTCCCGTTCGGAGCCCGGGACGGGGTCGGGGACGGTGCCGGGGGCCCCGGACGGAAGCGGTCGGCGTCCACCCCGTTGGGCACGACGTCGACGCGGGAGGGGTCCAGGCCGACGTGGCGGACCGCGAAGTCGGCGACCGCACGGCTCGGGCTGACGACCCGCGCCCTCCCCCACCGCGTGATCCAGCGCTCCCCGTGCAGGTAGTACAGCCGGTCGCGTCGCCGTCGGCGGTCCGCGAGCAGGTTGCCGGCCACGTGGTCGCTGAGCCCGTCGGCGACACCGTGCAGCGTGTAGACGACCGCGGTCCTCGGCAGGCTGCGCGCCAGGCCGCGCCCGACCCAGCCGGCTCGGCGGTCCTGCAGGTGGAGCACGTCGGGTGCCAGGGAGCGCAGCAGCCGGGCGAGGCCGGCGAGACCGGCGAGGTCGCGCTTGGAGGTCGCCTCCTGGTCGTGCCAGGTGATGCCGGCGGACCCACCGGCCCGGCGGCGTACGTCGGGTGGCGCGACGACGTGGGAGTCGATCCCCCGGCCGGCGAGACCGACGGCGACCTCGACGGCGTGGTCGACCGGCCCCCCACCGGACTGGGTCAGCACCTGGACGACCCTCACGGGCCCCCCACGGTCCGGGGGCGAGGGCCGTCGTCGGCCAGTCGGGGCAGGACCCCGCCCAGCGCGACCAGCAGCCACAGCGGCAGGAAGAACTGCTCGGTGACGAAGCAGGCCGCCACGGAGGTGCCGACGAGACCCGCCACGACCGCCGCCCCGATGCGACCCACGCGCGACCCGGCCCGCCAGGCCGCCCAGGCCCCGGACAGCCCGACGAGGAGCAGCACGAGGAACACCGCGAGCCCCACGAAGCCGGCCTCGGCGGCGACCTCGAGGTAGGTGTTGTGCGCGACGTCGAGGTCGTTGCGCGTGTCGACGGGCAGCCGGGAGGCGAACCAGGCGTGCTCGGCGGCGAAGGACCCCGGCCCGTGCCCGAGGAGGGGACGATCGAGCACCATGCGCGCCGCGGCGTCCCAGAGGTAGAAGCGCTCGGAGACGTTCTGGCCCGCGATCGCGGTCTTCTGGGTCAGGCTGTCCCTCACCAGCTCGCGCTGCCACACCGCCAGGACCGACGCCGCGGCCAGCAGCACGCCCCCGAGGCCGACGAGGTCACGCAGCCGGACCTGGCGGGAGAGCAGCGCCACGACGAGCATCACGCCCAGCCCGAGCATCGCGCCGCGCGAGACGGTGGCGACCATGCCGACGGTGACGACGGCGGCCGCGAGGTCCCAGCGGCCCGGCCCCGGACCCGGACGTCGCAGCGCCATGGCCAGCGGCAGCGCAGGGAGGAGGTAGAAGGCGAAGTCGTTGGCGTCGGCGATCGGCCCCGCAGCGCGCGGGTCCTCGGCCGTGCTCATCGCGAGCAGGCCCACGGCGGCCGCCGCCGCGGCGGCCAGGACGTAGGTGCGGGCGAGGTCCTCCGGTCGCAGGATCCGCCGCAGGAGCACGTCGACGAGCACCACCATGACCGCCAGGAACCCGGCCCACCGCAGCAGGATGCCTGCGGCACCCACCGGGGCGTTGACCAGCGTGGACACCAGGAGCACCCACCACAGGGCGACCCCCACCAGGACCACGGGGAGCCGGTGCATGCCCACGCTCTCGCGGCGGCAGCGCATCATCACCCAGCTGCCCACGACGACCGCCGAGAGCAGCTTGGTCGCCATCGGCTCGACCTGGCTGAGGTAGCCCTCGAACAGCGAGGCCACCACGAAGACCACCACCGCGACGTCGAGCCGCAGCAGCATCAGGCCGGTGGCGGCCAGCCCCAGCAGCCCCGCCCCCACCAGCAGCGGGGCGTGGCCGGTGGCCAGCCCGAGGACGATGCCGGTGAGCACGAGCGCGACCGGCAGCAGGACCCGGGACGTCCACGGCACGGGGACCGGGACGATGTGCGGGATCACGGGGTGGCTCACGACACCTCCCGGGGCCGGCGTACGGCGTCGACGGGCCGGAGGAAGCCGTAGGCGCCGTCGAGCAGCAGGTCGAGGTCGTCGGTCTCCTCCGGGACGAACGCCCGATGCAGCGAGAGGGGGTGGGTGCGGCGGCGGTTGGTGCCCTTGCTGACGGTGACCGCCGCGGTGTATCCGGCGCGGGCAGCAGCGGCGCGGACGCGCCGGTCCCAGCCGCCGGTCGGGTAGGCCAGGCTGCGGACCGGTGCGCGCAGGAGGTCGCCGATGACCTCCCGCGACTCCACCAGCTCCCGCTTGAGAGCGCGGTCGTCGAGGGCGGGGAGCCACGGGTGGGTGCGCGTGTGCGAGCCGATGTCGAGGCCCTCGGCGTGCGCGTCGGCGACCTGCTGGGCGGTGGCGAGCCGGTGGCGCTCGTGGATCGACTCGCGGGTGTCCCAGTCGAAGCGCTCGCTGCCGGGGAGGTACTCCGAGCAGACGAACAGCGTCGCGGGCATGTCCCGCTTGCGCAGCATCGGCCACGCGGTCTCCACGACGCTCGCGTAGCCGTCGTCGAAGGTGAGCGCCACAGCACGCGACGGCAGCGAGCCCAGCGCGAGGCGGTCGACCGCCTCCATCAGGGGCAGGACCCGGGCACCGCGCTCCTCGAGCAGGTCGAGGTGGCGCTCGAAGCCCGCCTCGGTGGTCGAGAGCCCGTCGGTGTGGCGGTCGTCGATGCGGTGCCAGCCGATGAGGGTCAGGGGCTGCTCGTGGCGGAGGCGACGCACGATGCGCCGGACCGGACGCAGCCCACGGGCCACCGCCCGCACCTGCGGCCTCACGAGGCGTCCCTCACGACGGACCAGGCGGCACGCACCTGGGTCGAGCGGGTGATCCAGAGCGTGGCGGCGTACGTCGACAGCACGGCGAGGCCGAGCAGGATCGTGCGCACCACCGAGACCTGCGCCAGGCCGACACCGTCCCCGACGCCGTCGACGACCAGCAGGGCCAGCACGGCCACGCCGCTGGCCAGGGCCACCGGCCACAGCGAGCGCAGCCAGCGCACGGGGTCGAAGCCGGCGACCAGCCGGGTCGCCACCAGCACCGCGACGACCGCTGTGGCGGTCGTGACGACCGTCTGGGTCCAGGCCACGGCGACGACACCGGAGCGGACCACCACCAGCAGCGCGACCGACAGGCCCGCGAGGTGCATCAGTCGCAGCCGCATCGCGACCCCGGGCAGGCCGGAGGCGTTGAGCGCCACCTGAATGGCCTGGGTCAGGCCGAGCACCCAGGAGAACAGCGCCATCGCGGCGAGCACGGAGACGGCGTCGGCCCACTTGGTGCCGAGCAGCATCAGCTGCTCGGGTGCCAGCGCGCTCAGCACGCACAGCGGCGCCAGCAGCGCGGTGAGGACGGTGAGGACCACCTCCGCGGCGTGCCCGACGCTCTCGCCGCGTCGCCGGCAGAGGTAGGGGAAGGCTGCGCCGGTCACGACGAGCACGAGCAGGACGTAGGGCATGTAGGCGATGCGGAAGCCCAGGGAGTACTGACCGAGCGCGACCGCGCCGAGGACGCGGGCGACCAGGAGGTAGTCGACGTTGAGCTGGAGCACCTCGAGGAGGTTGGCCCCGGCGAAGGGGGCGCCGTAGGACAGCAGCCCGCGGGCGCTGGCGGGGTCCCAGCCCGGCAGGACCGGCGGGTGCACCGCCCAGGCCAGCAGCAGCGTCAGGACGCCCTGCACCACCTGGCCGGCGACCAGCGACATCACGCCCAGCCCCTGGGTGGCGAGCACGATCGCGACCACCGCACCGACCACCGCGCCGGTCGCCTCCGGCACGATGCGGCGCAGGAAGCGCAGCTCGCGACGCAGGAGCTCCTGGGTCACCGCCGCGACGGCCAGGGCGGGCAGGGTGACGACCAGCCCGCGGATCACGGCGGCGCCGCCGTCCTCGGCACGCAGTGCGGTGGCGAGGGCCGGTGCGGTGAACCAGAGGAGGAGCGTCATGGCCGAGGCGCTCACGAGGCCGATGGTGACCGCCGTGCGGGCCGCGGCCCGCACGTCACCGCGCCAGTAGACCAGTGCCCCGGACGTGCCGAGGTTGCCGAGGATCGCCGACACGTTGACGACCAGGGTGCCGAGCGCCACGAGGCCGAGGGCGGAGGGGGCCAGCGTCGCCGCCAACGTGAGCAGCACGAGGGTCTGGGCGCCCTTGACGACGATGCCGTTGGTGGCGAACCACAGGGCCCCGCGTGCTGCACGACCCTCGTCGGAGCCGGTCCGGCCCTCATCGCCCGGCTGTGCGTCCTGCTCGTCAGGTGCCTGCTCGTCCGGTGCCCGCTCGTCGGGCGCACCGTGGACCTCGAGCCGTGCCACGGCACCCCCATGTCGTCTGCTGCTCATGTCGTCTGCTGGCCGACTGCTGCCGCCGTCGACGCAGGGGCTTATACCGCGATCGGTTTAGGCTCACACCTCTCGGGAACAACGTGCAGCGTGACTCGGCCGACATCGCGGCCGGCGAGGACCGACCACGGCTGACCGGCCGGGAACAGGGGCAGACAGTGCGACGACTCGGTCTGGCGTGCGCCGCGGTCGCGGTCGCGATCGGCTCGAGCGGGTGCAGCGACCTGCGCGCCCAGCTCGAGGGCGCCGAGGTCGTCGAGCCGTCCGTCGACGCGTCGTACGCCGCGCTCCCCGCCGTCCTGGAGACCGCCGAGTGGTCGGTCACCGACGGCCTGGTCTCGGTCATCGTGCGCAACGACACCGACCGTGACCTGCGCACCGCCGAGGTCACCATGACCGCGCGGGACGAGAACGGCGAGGTGCTGGGCACCTACGGCACGTCCTCGATGGGCGGCGACAGCTCCTGCTGCACGGTGCAGTCCCTGGCGCCCGGTGAGGAGTTCGGTCTCTACTTCGCCGTCGGCGAGGGGTCGGACCGCATCGACGACGTCGAGCTCACCTACTCACGCCTCGCCTGGGCGCAGAAGCCGTCCGGCAGCCCGTCCGCGGACGCCGGCGACGGAGCCGAGGTCAGCGACGGCGCCGAGGTCAACGCGCGGGCCACCGACTTCGTGATCCAGCAGGACCAGACCGTGGTGCGCGCCACCGTCGAGGTGGGCGAGGAGGACATCCCGCGCGCGCTGGTGCAGGCGATCCTCCGCGGTCGCAGCGGCAAGCTGATCGCCGTGGTGACCGGGCGGTGGTCCTGCTTCGAGGCCGACTCGACCCGTCGGATCCGCATGGAGCTCTTCCAGCCCGTCCCTCTGGGCACCGGCGTCGACAGCGTCAGCATCCGCCCGATCAGCGACGCCGTGGCCCCCCGCTGCTCCTGACCGCCGAGACGTCACTCACGCACGGCCCAGACGTCGCTCACGCACGGCCCAGACGTCGCTCACGCAGGGCCCGGAGGTCTGCGGGTCAGAGGTCGCCCGCGCCTGACGACACGGGACAACGACACAGGAGGACGCCGTCGGGTCGGACCCGACGGCGTCGTCCTGTGTCGTCCTGTGTCGTGCCCGAGCGGTCGTCAGACCCCGCGGAAGAGCCACCCGAGGGGTCGCTGCTCTTGCTCGACGGTGGTGCGTGGGGTCTCCTGTGGCTCGAAGATCTCGCCGCCCGGGTCGCCCCCCAGGTCGCGGGTGAGGTCCGGGGTCGAGTCGCCCAGGTCGATGTCGAAGCGGGGGGAGAAGTCATCGGCGTCGACGGACCCGGCCGTGCTGACCTGCTCCGCGGAGCTCTCGTCCGCCACGACCGCGGGGGTGGGCTCAGGTGTGGGCTCGGGAGTGGACTGGTCCTCCACGAGCTGGACGGCCTCCATCGCCCGGGGCGTCTGCGCAGGGGTGACGGCAGCGGCCTCGCCCCGGTCGTCCCGGTTCTCCGAACGGTCCGGGGCGCTCGTCGCCTCGACCGGGGCGCTGGCCGCGGCCGGCTGGGCGGCCGCGGTCCGCTGGTCGTGCGCCGCGATGCGACGGCCCACCTCGTCGAGGTCCGAGGCCGTGCGCAGGACGTGCTCGACCGTCGACTTCGCCCCGCCGAGGAGACCGCCCAGCTCACCGAGCGTGCTGCGGAGCTCCTCGACCAGGCTCTCGGTGCGGGCCCGCAGGGCCGCCACCTCCTCGCGCAGCTCGGCGGTGACCTCCTCACGGGCACGCGTGCGCTGCTGCTCGAGGTCCTCACGGGCGCCGGCGACCTCGAGGGCCGCCTCGTCGCGCAGCTCCTGGCTCTCCTGGCGTGCCTGGGTGACCAGTGCCTCGGCGCGCTCGCGGGCCTCCGCGACCAGGCGCTCGGCGGTGTCCTGGGCGCTGACCAGCACCCGGTCGGCCTCCTCGGCCGCCTCCTGGCTCAGTCGGGTGGCCTCCGCCAGGAGGGTTCCCGCCTCGCGCCGCGCTGCGGCCTCCTGACGGATGCGGGCGGCCTCCTGGGCCGCCTCGCTCGGTGCGTCGGTGGTGCCAGCGGTGTCGGTGGTGACGTCCTGGTCGGACATCGTGCCCGTGTCGTCGTTCATGTACCCCCCTTGTCGGTCCGGTCGACTCATGCCCGGGGGTGGACCTGGTAAACCCGTCCCCATGGTGAAGTCCGTCGCAGCAGGCCCGGCCCCCCGGCTGCTCGAGGTCAGCGACCTGGGGCCGTGGCGGGCGGCCTGGGACGCCCTCGTGCTCGCTGCGCCGCTCCCGACGCCGTTCCTGCGCAGCTGGTGGCTCGAGGCCCAGCGCGCCGTCCACGACGGCACCGCCCTCTTCGTCCTGGTGGTGCACGGCGAGCAGCTCCTCGGCGGGCAGGCCCTGCAGGTGGACCGTGTCCTCGGGGCGCAGCGGATCCAGGCGCTGGGCCAGGGGCCGCTGGCGCCCGACCACCTGGACCTGGTGGCCGCTCCGGGTCACGAGGACCGGGTCGTGGACCTGCTGTCGGGCTGGTGGCGCGCACGCCGGCGCACGCTCGTGGACCTCGACGGCCTCGTGGAGGACAGCCGACTCGCCGCAGCCATCGGCAGCGCGCCGGTGCCCCGGGAGGCCGCCCCCTACCTCCGCACCGTCGACCTCGGCGGCGACTACGTCTCCACCCGCTCCTCCAACCTGCGCCGCGCGGTGCGCCGGGCCCGCCGCGACTTCGAGCGCGACGGCATGGCGCTGACCCGCGCCGATCTCGGGGAGCCGGCCGACGTCGACCGTGCCCTGGCCGGCTTCGTGGCCCTGCACTTGCCCAGGCCGGACCGGGCCCCGTTGCTCGGCGAGATGCCGGTGCTGAGCCGAGCGGTGCACGCCGGCGTGCAGGCCGGCGAGGCCCGCGTTCACGTGCTGGGCCGGCCCGGCGAGCAGCCGGTCGCGGTGTCCCTCGCGTGGTGGTGTGCCGGGCGGCTGTCGACGTACCAGGTGGCGAGGTCGCTGGAACGGGAGCACGCCCATGCGGGCACGCTGATGATGGTCGACATGATCGAGCAGGGGATCGCCGACGGTGCCACCGAGGCCGACCTGCTGCGCGGGGACGCCGCCTACAAGCTGAGGCAGGCCGACGAGCAGCGTGACCTGGTGCTGGTGCGCACCGGGGTGGGGGTGCTGCCGCGCGCGGTGCTGGGGGCGCACGCCGCACGGCAGCGGCTCCGGGCCGGTCGTCGAGCGTTCACCCGATCGTCACCCTCCGAGTCGTCACCCGAGGACTGACTGCGCCGTTGGGGTGGCCGGACGCGTCCGACGGCGCGTCGTCCAGGAGATCATCCCCGCACCAAGCCCGAGAGTGAGCAGCCGTGGGTCACGGTCCGCACCGCCCGTACGTCTCCCGTCGTCAGTTCGTGCAGCGCACGGCCGCCGTCGGCATCGCGGCCGGAGCGGGCCCGTTCCTTGTCAGCAGCCACTCCGAGGGCCGGCAGGAGCGCTGGGTCAAGCGCACCCTGCGCCGCCAAGGACCCCGACGTCGACTTCATCATCGTGCTGATGCACCAGGCGGCGTTCTCCTCCGGCCTGCACGGCAGCGACCCGGGCGTGCGGAAGGCGTGGTTCCGGCTGTTCGCCAAGTACGGCGTCGACCTGGTGATCCAGGGGCAACGACCACCACTACGAACGCACCCACCTGATGAAGCGTGCCAAGGTCGTCGAGTCCGCCGAGGACGGCCACTACACCTCCGACGACGCCCACTCGTAGCCCGACGGACCGAACCGGCGACCCAGCACACCGCCCGCGCTCCGCGGGTGACGGTCGGGCCGGTTCGTTCCGTGTGAGTACGACCTCCAGTGGAGGGACGCGGGTCTACTTCTTCGGCTTGTCGGCCGACGCGCCGCCGCCACCGGTGGAGAGCGCGGCCACGAAGGCCTCCTGGGGGACCTCGACGCGGCCGACCATCTTCATCCGCTTCTTGCCCTCCTTCTGCTTCTCCAGCAGCTTGCGCTTGCGGCTGATGTCGCCGCCGTAGCACTTGGCTGGCGGCCTGGATCGGCACCTCGAACTGCTGGCGCGGGATGAGCTCCTTGAGCTTGCCGGCCATCATCACGCCGTAGGAGTAGGCGGCGTCCTTGTGGACGATCGCGGAGAACGCGTCGACCGGCTCGCCCTGCAGCAGGATGTCGACCTTCACCAGGTCGGCTGCCTGGTCGCCGGAGCGCTCGTAGTCGAGCGAGGCGTAGCCCTTGGTGCGCGACTTCAGCTGGTCGAAGAAGTCGAAGACGATCTCGCCCATCGGCAGCGTGTAGCGCATCTCCACGCGGTCCTCGGAGAGGTAGTCCATGCCGCCGAGGGTGCCGCGCTTGGTCTGGCACAGCTCCATGATCGTGCCGATGTAGTCGCTGGGGCTGAGGATCGTGGCCTTGACGACCGGCTCGCGGACCTCGTGGATCTTGCCCTCGGGGAACTCGCTGGGGTTGGTCACCTCGATCTCGGTGCCGTCCTCCATCACCACGTCGTAGACGACGTTGGGGGCCGTCGAGATCAGGTCGAGGCCGAACTCGCGCTCGAGCCGGTCGCGGGTGATCTCCATGTGCAGCAGCCCGAGGAAGCCGCAGCGGAAGCCGAAGCCGAGCGCGCCGGAGGTCTCCGGCTCGTAGGTCAGCGCCGCGTCGTTGAGCTGGAGCTTCTCCAGCGCCTCGCGCAGGTCGCCGAACTGGTCGCCGTCGATCGGGTAGAGACCGGCGTAGACCATCGGGTTGGGGTGCTTGTAGCCGCCGAGCATGTCGGTGGCACCGCCGTGCTGGGTGGTGATCGTGTCACCGACCCGGGACTGGCGGACGTCCTTCACGCCGGTGATGAGGTAGCCGACCTCGCCGACCCCGATCTCGCCGGCCTTGACCTGCTCGGGGCTGATCACGCCGACCTCGAGCATCTCGTGGGTGGCGCCGGTCGACATCATCTTGATGCGGTCGCGGTGGTTGAGCTTGCCGTCGACCACGCGGACGTAGGTGACCACGCCGCGGTAGGTGTCGTAGACCGAGTCGAAGATCAGCGCGCGCGCCGGCTTGTCGGGGTCACCGACCGGCGGCGGGGTCTGCTTGACGATCTCGTCGAGCAGGGCCTCGACACCGAAGCCGGTCTTCGCGCTGACCTGGAGCACGTCCTCGGGCTCGCATCCCACCAGGCCGGCCAGCTCGGCGGCGTACTTCTCGGGGTTGGCGCTGGGCAGGTCGATCTTGTTGAGCACCGGGATGATGTGGAGGTCGGCGCCCATGGCGAGGTAGAGGTTCGCCAGGGTCTGCGCCTCGATGCCCTGCGCGGCGTCGACCAGCAGGATCGCCGCCTCGCAGGCCTCCAGGGAGCGGGAGACCTCGTAGGTGAAGTCGACGTGGCCCGGGGTGTCGATCATGTTCAGCACGTAGGTGCCGGCGTCGGTGCCCTGCGCGTTGTCGGGGTCGACGCCCCACGGCATCCGCACCGCCTGGGACTTGATGGTGATGCCGCGCTCGCGCTCGATGTCCATGCGGTCGAGGTACTGCGCCCGGGCGGCACGCTCGTCGACCACACCGGTCAGCTGGAGCATCCGGTCGGCCAGCGTCGACTTGCCGTGGTCGATGTGGGCGATGATGCAGAAGTTGCGGATGATCGCCGGGTCGGTCTGGCCCGGCACGGGCCAGGACTTCGGGGGAACAGCAGGCACGGGGTCTCAGGCGTTCTCTCGTACGTCGGGACGGACCCGGCCATCCTCCCACGACACCCCCGCCATGCCCGCCACGCCGGGGGTCGGCCTCCCCCACTCCGCGCCGGGGACACCCCACGATGGGGCCCGTGCCCACCTCTTCCCCGGCGGCCGCGCCCACCTCTGCCGTGCCCACCTACCTGCCGTGGGGTCGCACGGCCCGGCGGCTGGACTGGGCCCACCTGCCTCCGCAGGTCCGCTTCGACGTCGAGGCCCGGCTGGGCTCGCCGGTGGTGGCGGACTCCACGCTGACCCACGGCTACGTGCCGGCCATCGAGACCGTGCTCACCCTCGCCGACGGCACGCACCACCTGCTGCGCGCGGCCTCGACGAAGGCGCAGCGCTCCTTCGCCGCGTCCCTGCGTGCCGAGGCGGCCTGGCTGCGCACGCTGCCCGAGACCGTGCCGACCGTCCGGCTCACGCACCTGCTGGACGGCGACTGGGTGGTGCTGCTGCTCGAGCACCCCGCTGCCCGGCTCCCCCACCGCCCGTGGCGCGAGGACGACCTGGACCGGTGCCTGGAGGCCGTGTCCGCCGCTGCGGTGGCGCTGACGCCGGCTCCCGGGGAGGCCCGTCCGTTCGCCGAGGACCTCGCGGACTGGATGGGTCGCTGGGACATCCTCGAGGGGCGCGAGGACCTCGGGACGCCCATGCAGCTGCTCACCGCCGGGCGGCTCGCGGCGCGGCTGCCCGAGGTGACCGCCGGGGACACGCTGGTCCACACCGACCTGCGCGACGACACCCTCCACCTGACGCCGGACGGCGGCGTGCTGCTCGACGGCTGGGCGTGGCCGGTGCGCGGCGCGGCCTGGCTGGACCCGCTCCTGCTGCTGGTCGGCCCGTGCGGCGACGGCGTGGACGTCGAGGCAGTGCTCCGTCGTACGCCGCTGCTGGCGCGGGTCCGCGACGAGGACGTCGACTGCGTGCTGGCGGCGATGGCCGGCTTCTTCCTCACCAGCTGCGACCTGCCGGTGCCGGCGGCGTCGCCGTGGCTGCGGGAGTTCCAGCGATGGCAGGGCGAGGCCGTCTGGGGCTGGCTGCGCCGGCGCCGCGGCTGGGAGTGAGAAGGCCGTGAGTGAGACACTGATCGGACCGGCCCGATGACGACCTCAGGCGATTTGGGCGCTCTCCGGCGCCGCTGTTAGCCTTGCACGTCGCTTCGTTGGCGCGCCTCTTGCGCGCCCGGCGACCGTCAGCATCACCAGACCCGCACGCATCCACACACGTAAGGCGAGCCCCGTGGCGAACATCAAGTCCCAGATCAAGCGCAACAAGCAGAACGAGAAGCGCCACGAGCGCAACAAGGCCGTCAAGAGCGAGCTCAAGACCGCCATCCGCCGCTTCAACGAGGCCGTCGAGGCCGGCGACAACGAGAAGGCCGTGACCTCGGCCCGCGTCGCCACCAAGAAGCTCGACAAGGCCGCCTCGAAGGGCGTCATCCACAAGAACCAGGCCGCGAACCGCAAGTCGTCGATCGCCAAGAAGGCCGCCGCACTCTGATCCTGACCCGGGCACTGCCCGGTCTGGGACGCTGACAGCGACCCGCTCCACCTCTGGTGGGGCGGGTCGTCGGCGTTTCGGGTGTCGCGTCCGGACCGTCGGTGGGAGCACCCGTGGCTCAGGAGCGCAGGGCAGCGATGGTCAGCACCAGCCGCTCCAAGGTGTACGACGCATCGCTGGCCGCACCCTTGACGTCGGCGTCGGCCTGGGCGACCGCCCGGATCGCGGCCACGAGCCCGTCGTCGCTCCATCCCTTGGCCTGGTCGCGCAGGGTGCGGATCTTCCACGGCGGCACCCCCACCTCGCGGGCGAGGTCGGCATCGCGCATCCCACGACCCCGTGACGTGGCCGCCTTGAACCGGGCGATCCCACGGGCGCTGCCGGCGAACGCGGAGGTCACCAGCACCGAGGCGGTGCCGTTGTCGAGCGCCCACCGCAGCTCCTCGAGCGCCTCGAGCCGCTTGCCGTAGAACGCGGCGTCGGCGACCACGAAGGACTTCGCCTCGGCGCGACCGCCGAAGTACTGCGCGACGCGCTCCTCCCCCAGCGCCTCGTCGGGGAAGTCGTGAGCCAGCTGGTCGACCGCCGCGGCGAGCGCACGCAGGTCGTGCCCGACCGCCTGGACCAGCGCGTTGGCCGCCGACGGCTCCATCCGCGCACCGAGCATCCTCGCCTCGGCGACCACGAACTGCGGGAACTCCGAAGGCTTGAGCTCCTCGGTCTTGACCTCGGTCACGGGGCCGAGCTTGCGCAGCTTGGTCAGCACCCCCGACCCCTTGGGGCCGCCGGAGTGCACCAGCACCAGCGCGACGTCCTCCGCCGGCGCACCCGCGTAGTCCAGGAGCGCGTCGACCGACTCCTCGGGCAGGTGCTCGAGCTCGCGCACGACCACGCACCGGGTGCTGGAGAACAGCGACGGGGCGGACAGCTCGCCCAGCGAGCCGAGGGTCAGGTCGGCACCGACGGCCTCGGCCATCTCGGCCTCGCCGTCGTGGGACCGCACGGCCGCACGGACCGCGCCGACGGTCCGCTCGCGCAGGAACTCCTCCTTGCCGGTCACCAGGGTGACGTGGCCGAGGACGTCCCCGGGGGCGGGGCCGGCCTGGCGGGCTGGACGGGCGGGGGTGCGGGCGGCTGCCATGGTGCGGCTCAGCCTGCCACAGGCGGCCGACAGTCCCCCACCGGGCGGCCTCCCGCCCAGTCACCGGGTCATGTCACCGGGTCGTGAGCACCGAGGGGCCCGCCTCGCCCGCCACCACCGCGACCGACCCGTCGGTGTCCGTGCGCAACACACGGGCCCCCGCGGACTCCAGCGCGGTCAGCACCGAGGGCGCGGGGTGGCCGTAGTCGTTGTCCTCCCCGACCGTCACGACGGCGACGCGTGCACCGAGCCCGGTGAGCCACCCGAGGTCCTGGTAGGAGCTGCCGTGGTGGGGCACCTTCAGCACGTCGACGGCCAGGTCGGGCAGCGTGCGTGCCAGCGCTGCCTGGCCGGGAGGCTCCAGGTCGCCGGTGAGCAGCAGTCGCAGGCCAGCGACCTCGACC
The DNA here is from genome assembly GCA_001627335.1 of Nocardioides sp. REDSEA-S33_B3. GTDB lineage: Bacteria > Actinomycetota > Actinomycetes > Propionibacteriales > Nocardioidaceae > Nocardioides. Next base: position 82,523 of record LUPK01000032.1, read on the forward strand.
AGCAGCACCACGCTGGCGTCGTTCGCCGCCGTCCCGTCCCCGGGACCGGTGCCCGGCTCCCCGGAGGTCGGCCAGAGCACCTGCAGCCGCGTGGCCCCGGAGCGCCAGGCTCCGGCGTACGGCGCGGGGTGGAGGGGTACGCCGGCGGCGGCCGCGTCCGCGAGCACCGACCGCGCCCCGTCGGCCGGGTCGAGCACCCGGCTGACCCAGACCTCGCGGACGTCGTGGGACCCGAGCACCGCCGACAGCCCGTCCACGTGGTCGGCGTGGAAGTGCGTGAGGACGAGGAGGTCGACGGTGGCCACCCCGAGGTCGTCGAGGCAGCGGCCGACCACCCCGGGCTCGGGCCCGACGTCGACCACGACCGCATGCCCCGGGGTGGTGGCGAGCACCAGGGCGTCTCCCTGCCCGACGTCGCACGCCACGAGCACCCACCCGTCGGGGGGCCACCCGGGCACCGGCGGTCGCACCAGCACCGCGACGACCAGCACCACACAGCTCGCCGCCCCTCGGGCCCGGGTGCTCACGAGCCGGGGCCCCCGCCAGGCCAGCACCACGGTCAGCGCGGTCAGCGCCGCCAGGGCGGCTCCGCTCGTGGACCAGTCGACGGCCGCCGTCGGGAGGCCCGCACCCCGGTGGGCGACCACGACGATCCAGCCCACGCACCACGTGGCCACCGTGCCGAGCAACCGGCCGGCCCAGGGCCAGACCAGGCCGACGCAGCCGCCGAGCAGCCCCAGCACGGTGGCCGGACCGACGGCGGGCGCGGCGAGCAGGTTGGCCACCACCGCCACCAGGCTGACCTGGCCGCTGAGGGCAGCCACGACGGGCGTGCACGCCAGCTGCGCCGCAGTGGGCACGGCGATCGCCTCGGCGAGCCAGCGGGGCAGCCACCGGGCCAGCGCGTCGCGCCAGCGCGGGCCGATCAGCACGATCCCTCCCGTCGCCAGCACCGACAGCGCGAACCCGGGAGCGGTGGCCAGCGTCGGGTCGACGAGCAGCAGCACCGTCACCGCGACACCCAACCCGCGGACGGCCCGACCACCGCCATGGGTCAGCGCGAGCAGCCCCACGACGCCCATCACCGCGGCACGCAGCACGCTGGGCTCGGTGCGGGCCAGCAGGACGAACCCCACCACGCCGGCCATCCCGAGGACCAGCAGTCCGCGGCCGCGCACGCCCACCAGGCGCGCGAGCACGAGCAGCGCCCCCAGGAGCAGCGTGAGGTTGGTGCCGGACACGGCGAGCAGGTGGGTCAGCCCGGTCGCCCGGAACTCCTCGGCCACCTCTGGATCGAGCCCGGCGTCGTCACCGGCGACGAGGGCCGGCACGAGCACCCGCTCGGGAGCGGGACGGTGCGCGACCGCGTCCCGCAGGGAGGCGCGCAGCACCTCGGTGGCCCGCCACCACGCCCCGGGGGTCTCCAGCAGCGTCGGCTCGCCGTGCACCGAGAGCACCGCGGCCAGGGCCCGTTCCCCGTCCTCGGTGGGCTGGAGCCGGCCGGCGAGTGCCACGGTGGAGCCCAAACGCACGTCGGCCCAGGACGCCGGGGCCAGCACGAGGACCGGCGACCGCACCTTCCACGCGGTGCCCCGTCCAGTGATCTCGACGACCACGGCGCGCAGGAAGACCCCGTCGGTCCGAGCGCCGGCCATCGGCCGCGGATCCGTGCTCACCACCAGTCGGCCCGTCACCGCGGCGCCCTCGGCCGCCAGGGCGGAGACCGGGTCGCCCTGGACCCGATCGGCGCGCAGGAGGCCTGCGCAGAGCACCGCCACCAGCGCCAGCAGGCAGGCCAGCGCCGTGGTGCGCCAGGCCAGCGCGAGTGCGCGCCCCGGGCCGCGGGAGCGCACGGCGACCACGGCGGCGCCGACCCCACCCACCGTCACCAGGATCCCAGCCAGGACGAGCGTCCAGCCGGGTGCCACCACCAGCAGCCCGCCGGCCCACGCCGACAGCCCGACCAGCCCCATCCGCAGGTCGGCCTGGCGGGTCGCCGCGGGCACGCCTCAGACCGTCACGAGTGGCGCGAGGGTCTCGAGCGTGGCCGGGCCGATCCCGTCGACCTCGAGCAGCTCCTGGACCGCGGTGAAGCCCCCGTGCTCCTCGCGCCACGCCAGGATCGCCTGGGCGGTCACGGGCCCGACCTCGGGCAGGGACTCCAGCAGGGCCTGGTCGGCGGTGTTGAGGTTCACCAGCGCCGCGGGGGCGCCGGGCGCACCGGGCGCACCGGCCCCGCTCGGTACGCCGGCGGCGGCTGCGCCCTGGCCCACCAGCACCTGCTCACCGTCGACGAGGACCCGCGCCAGGTTGAGCCCGGACAGGTCCACGCCTCCCCGGGCACCGCCGGCGGCTTCGATGGCGTCGACCACCCGGGAACCGACGGGGAGCTCGAGCACACCGGGGCGTCGGACCCGGCCGGCCACGTCGACGACCACGACCGCCCCGTCCTCCTCGCCGGCCGCCCCCGTCCCTCCGGGGGTCTCCCCCGTCGGGTCGGAGGGCAGGTCCACCAGCGACCCCGTGGGGCCGGTGTCGGACGCGGCGGGGGCCAGCGGGGCCGCGAGCGGGACCGGCTCGGAGCGCACGACCCACCAGCTCGTGACGGCCAGACCGAGCGCCACCATGACCGCGACCACCGCGAGGTGGACCAGCCCCAGCCGCAGGTGCGTCGGTGGCACGGGCAACCGGCTCGGGCGCCGGCTGGCGTGCCTGCCCGGCATCGGGACCGTCCGCGCGACCGGGACCGGCTCGACGTCCCCCAGGGGCTCCGGCCCCATCAGGTCGTCGAGCCGGGAGCGGTCGTGGAGGACGGAGGGGACGTCCCGCACCCGGGTGGGTCCGCCCCAGGTCCCGGACCCGTCCCAGGAGGACGCGCGCGTGGGTCCGGCTGCCGGCTCCACCGGCTCGGGCGGCTCCGCCGGCTGGGGCGGCACGAGCAGCGCGAGCCGTCGCTCGACGGCCTCGCGGTGCTCGGTGGATCGTCGCGATCGCATGGGGCGACGCTAGGGAGGCGCAGGGCCCCTCAGTCGGGCATCGACGCGTCCTGTGGAGCAGGCCGCCCACCGGTCAGGCTGTGGACGCCTCGTGGTCCTCGCCGGGCTCCCCGCCGGGTCCCCGGTCGGGCACCGGCCCTCGCGGCGCGACGCACACCGCGATCATCCCCGGCCCCACGTGCGCGCCCAGGACGGCACCGAGCTCGCCGCACGACACGGTGGCGTCGGCCAGCCGCTCACCGAGCCGCTCCTGCAAGTGCTCGGCCAGCGTGGCGGCACGGTCGGGGTTGGCCAGGTGCGCGACGGCGACGTCGAGGTGGACGGCCACCTCGGGGTCGAGCCCTCCGGCCAGCTCCTCGGCCGCGGTCACCGCCAGCTCCTCGAGGCGGGCCAGCGCCCGGGCGGAGGTGCGCACCCGCTCGAGCGGTGCGACCCGACCGTCCTCGATCCGCAGCAGCGGCTTCACGGCCAGGGCGCCTCCGAGCAGCGCGGCGGTGGCACCGATCCGGCCGCCTCGACGGAGGTACTCCAGGGTGTCGACGTAGAACAGCGACGACGACCGCTCCGCGCAGTCGCGGGCGGCGTCGGCCGCCTCCTCCACGGTGGCGCCGTCGGCTGCCGCGCGGGCGGCCGCGAGGGCGGCGTACCCGGTCGCCACCCCGACCTGGCGCGAGTCGACCGGGATCACCGGCACGGGCGCCTCGAGGGCGGCGAGGTGCGCGGACTCGAAGGTGCCGCTCATCTCCGCCGAGAGGTGCACCGACACGATGGCGGTCGCGCCGTCCTCGGCCGCACGGCGGTAGGTCTCGAGCATGACGGCCGGCGAGGGCCGCGAGGTCGAGACCGGCGTCCACTCCTTCAGCGCCGCCGCGACCCGCTCCGGGGTGGCCCCCTCGGCGCCCTCGTCGAGGACCTCGGCGCCGATCACGACCTGCAGCGGCACGACGACGACACCGTGCTCCTCCGCCACCTGCGCAGGCAGGCTGGCGGTGGAGTCGGTGACGACGACGACACGGGTCCCCGGGGAGCTCACCGGGTCAGACCACCACGTTGACCAGCTTCGGCGCACGCACGATCACCTTGCGGACCGGCGCGTCGCCGATCGCGCGCTGCACGTCGGCGTCGGCCAGGGCCAGCGCCTCCAGGTCGGCCTCGGCGATGTCCGGGGCGACCTCCAGGCGGGCCTTGACCTTGCCCTTGACCTGCACCACGGCGGTGACGGTGTCCTCGACCAGCAGCGCCGGGTCGACGACCGGCCAGCCGGCACGCGCGACCGTGGGCTCGTGCCCGAGGCGCTCCCACATCTCCTCGGCGACGTACGGCGCCACCAGCGACAGCAGGACCGCGACCGCCTCGGCGGCCTCGCGGACCGCGGGGTCGGCGCCGCCGGGGCCGGAGTCGATCGCCTTGCGGGTGGCGTTGACCAGCTCCATCACGCGGGCCACCACGACGTTGAAGCGGTAGGACTCCACCAGCTCGGCCGCGTCGTGGACGGTGCGGGCGGTGACCCGGCGCAACGCGACGTCGCCGCCCCCGGCCGGGGTGCCCGGCGCGGAGGTGACGTCACCGGACAGGCGCCAGGCACGCTGCAGGAACTTCAGGGACCCGTCGGGCGACATGTTCGCCCAGTCGATGTCGTCCTCGGGCGGGCCGGCGAAGACCAGCGTCAGGCGCACGGCGTCGACGCCGAAGGCCTCCAGCTGCTCGCCCAGGTTGACGCCGTTGCCCAGGGACTTGCTCATCTTCTTGCCCTGGTTGATGACGAAGCCCTGGTTGAGCTGGGCCAGCCACGGCTCGCGGAAGTCGACCAGGCCCATGTCGTTGAGGACCTTGGTGAAGAACCGGCCGTAGAGCAGGTGCAGCACGGCGTGCTCGACGCCGCCGACGTAGAGGTCGCACGCCATCCAGGCGTTGACCTTCTCGCTGTCGAAGACGCGGTCGGTCTCGTGGGGCGAGCAGTAGCGGAACATGTACCACGACGAGTCCACGAAGGTGTCCATCGTGTCGCCGTCGCGGGTGGCCGGGCCGCCGCAGGTCGGGCAGGTGGTGTTGACCCACTCGGTGGCCGAGGCCAGCGGGGAGGTGCCCTTGGGCTTCAGGTCGGCGCCGCGCAGGTCGGGCAGCTCGACGGGCAGCTGGTCGTCGGGGACCAGCACCTCACCGTGCTCGGGGCAGTGCACGACCGGGATCGGCGCACCCCAGTAGCGCTGGCGGCTCAGCAGCCAGTCGCGCAGCCGGTAGTTGACCGCGCCGGTGCCCGCCTTCATCTCCTCCAGGAACGCGATCGTCGCGCGCTTGGCCGAGTCGACGTCGAGGCCGTTGATGTTCAGGGCGGTGGACTGCCCGGGGGCGGGGCTGTTGATGGCCGGGCCCTCACCGGCGTACGCCTCCCCCTCGAAGCCGGCGGGCGGCTCGGTGGTGCGCACGATCGGCAGCCCCATGGCGGTGGCGAACTCCCAGTCGCGCTGGTCGCCGCCGGGCACGCCCATGACCGCGCCGGTGCCGTAGTCGGCCAGCACGTAGTCGGTGGCCCACACCGGGATCTGCTCGCCGGTGACCGGGTTGGTGGCGGTGACACCCAGGTCGACGCCGGTCTTGGGGCGGTCGGTGGCCAGCCGCTCGATCTCGCTGGCGCGGCGCACCTCCTCGCGGTAGGCCTCGAAGGCCGGACGCTGCGCGTCGGTGACCAGCTCGTCGGCCAGCGCGGCGTCGACGGCGACGACCATGAAGGTGGTGCCGAAGATCGTGTCGGGGCGGGTCGTGTAGACGGTGACCGGCTCCTCACGGCCCTGCACGACGAAGTCGACGTGGGCGCCCTCGGAGCGGCCGATCCAGTTGCGCTGGGCGGTGACGACGCGGTCGGGCCAGGTCTTCTCCAGCTCGTCCAGCCCGTCGAGCAGCTCCTGGGCGTAGTCGGTGATCTTGAAGTACCACTGGGTCAGCTCCTTCTTGGTCACCTCCGCCCCGCACCGCTCGCAGGCACCCTGCACGACCTGCTCGTTGGCCAGCACGGTCTGGTCCTGGGGGCACCAGTTGACCGGGGAGTTCTTGCGGTAGGCCAGGCCGCGCTCGTAGAAGCGGGCGAACAGCCACTGCGTCCAGCGGTAGTACTCCGGGTCGGAGGTGTTGAAGGTGCGCGACCAGTCGAAGGACGCGGCGTACTTCTGGCAGGACTCGATCGACTTGGCGATGTTGGCCTTCGTGTACGTCGCCGGGTGCTCGTCGTTGCGGATCGCGGCGTTCTCCGCGGGCAGCCCGAAGGAGTCGAATCCCATCGGGTTGAGCACCTCGTAGCCGCGCTGCCACCAGTAGCGCGCCACCACGTCGTGCAGCGCGAACACCTCGGCGTGGCCCATGTGCAGGTCGCCGGAGGGGTAGGGGAACATCGTCAGCGCGTACTTCTTCTCCCGCGGGGAGTCGTCGTCGGCGCGGAAGGGCTGCAGCTCGTCCCAGACCGGGCGCCACTTCTCCTCCACGGCCTTCACGTCGTACGTCGTGGCCTCGTCTGCCTGGACCTGCTCGCTCATCGTCTTCTCTCTCACGTCTGGTGGACCTGGCTCATCGGGTTCGGCACCGGCTCGGGGGCACAAAAAAACCCCTCGGGCAGAGGGGTAGCCGCGGCGGCGTGGTGCTGGCCGTCGCGGCTAGGTAAGGAGCAGGTCCTGGCGCACGCCGGGAATGCTACCGCTGGTCACAGCGAGGCGACCACCTCGGCCACCTGCGCGACCTGGCGGACGTCGCTGCCGGTCGGGATCAGCTGCACCTCGTCGGCGCCGGCGTCGGCCATCCGGAGCAGGGTCTCGCGCAGCTGGGGCAGGGTGCCGGCGAAGCCGGTGGTGGGGGCCATGGCGTCGACGAGCTCGGCGGGGATCCAGTTCATGTAGTGCCGCAGGTGGCGGTGCACCTGGGTACGCGCGGACCCGTCGCCGTCGTCGAGGGCGAACCAGAACGACGTCGCCAGGTGCGGCGCCGTCCGGCCCGCCTCCGCCCAGGCGCTGCGGGCGAGCTCGAAGAGGCCCGCGACGGCGGTGGTGTCGAGGTCGAGGGTGACCCCGGCCAGGCCGTCGGCCCAGTGCGCCGCGTGCCTGACGGTGCGCGGGCCCATCGTGCCGACGTGGACCGGGGGTCCTCCCGCCTGCAGGGGCCGCGGACCGACGGGGAGGGTGGCCCCGGTGACGTCCTCCCCCGCCCAGACGCGACGCATGACCGCGACCCGGTCGGCCATCTGCTGCATGGTCTGCGTCGCCGGGTCGGCGCCCGCGGCACGGTAGTCCTCCTCACGACCACCGACGCCCACCCCGACGGTGAGCCGGCCCCGGCTGAGCCGGTCGGCGGTCGCCAGGGCCTTCGCGAGCGTGACGGGGTCGTGCAGCTGGGGCACGAGCACCGTGGTCACCAGCGGCACCCGGGTCGTCCACGCGGCGACCGCCCCGAGGAGGGTCAGCGCGTGCGGGTTGGCGAAGGCCATCCGCTCGCCGAAGCACAGGCTCGAGAACGGCCCCTCGTCGATCGCCCGCGCCCACCGCTCGAGCGTGTCCGGGGCGTCCCAGAGGTCGGGCTCCATCACCGGGAGCGTCATGCCGACCTGGAGTGCGCGCTGCATGGCCCCGGACTCTCGCACACCCCCGGGCCGTCGTTCCTCCGTCTCACCCACGTCGAGCCGGCTCGTCCTTCCGGAAGGATGCGCCGGCTCGGCGTCTCAGGGGACGGTGACCGGGGCGGGGTCGCGGCGCAGGAGGGGACGCAGCGTGAGCAGGCCGAGCAGCGGGAGGACGGCGAGCACGAGGAGCGCGACGCCCATGTCGATGACGTCACCGATGCCGCCGACCACGGCCGAGCCGACCGAGCCGCCGGTGAGGAAGACCAACGTGGCCACGCCCAGGGCGACGCCGCGGACGTCGGCGGGGACCGCCTGACCCACCGCCGCGGAGAGCGCCGGCTGGCCCAGCAGGAAGGCGAAGGTCACCAGCAGCACCGAGGCCGCGATCACCGCGACCCCGAGCGCCCCCGGCCGCAGGGCGACACCGAGCGCGGTGACGAGCAGGGCCGCGGAGGCGGACGTGGCGGAGACGGCCAGGGAGCGTGAGGGACCGATCCGGCTGAGCAGCGGCCCCGTGACCCGGGGGACGACGGCGGCGACGACCGCGCTGGGGATGAGCAGCGCGCCCACCTGCCACGGCTCCCAGCCGTCGGCCACCAGCACCGCGGGGACCGCGATGAGCAGCCCGAACCAGGCGGCGGGCACCGCGGCGGCTGCGACGGCGCTGCGCACCACGGCGGGGTCGGAGACGACGACCAGCGGCAGGAAGCCGTCCGGCCGGCGACGCACCCTGCGCGCGGTCACGGGCGCGCCGAGCACCAGCAGCACCGCCCCGACCAGCGCCACGACTCCCCCGGTCGAGGGCGACTGGACGAGCAGGACCAGGCCGGCGGCCGTCAGGCCGACCAGCACGGCGCCGGGCACGTCGAGGTCGGCCCCGCTGCCGGTCGTGCCGAGCGCCCGCCACAGCAGCGGTACGACCAGCAGCCCCAGCGCGGGCAGCGCCAGCACGGCGCGCCAGCCGAAGGCGTGCTCGACGAGGCCGCCGGCCAGGGGGCCGAGGCTGGCGACGACCGCCGACCAGCCCGCGAGCCGGCCGAGCGCGAGGTCGCGGACGGCACCGTCGTACCTCGCGGAGAGGGCGGCGACGCCGAGCACGGGGACGGCGGCGGCGCCGGCACCCTGCAGGAGGCGCGCGGCCAGGAGCAGGGGGTACGTCGGAGCCAGGGCCGCGGCCACGGCTCCCCCGGCCATCATCGCGACGCCGACCAGGAGTGGCGTCCGCACCCCGACGAGGTCGGAGACCCGGCCGTGCACCGCGGTGGTGACCGCCAGCAGCAGCGCGTAGAGGCTGATGACCCAGGCGGCCTGGCCGACCGAGACGTCGAACTCCGCCGCCACGTCGGACAGCACGATCGCCGCGGAGGCCGAGCCCATCGCGGCCAGGCCGAACAGCAGCCCGAGGACGGTGCTGACGCGGCGGGAGTCGTCGGAGGTCACGACCCTGGTCAACGAGCCCCGGCCGTCGGACATTCCGTCGTCCCGCAAGGTTCATCGGCCGGCCGACAGACCCTGCCGTCGGACGATGGGCCTCCATCGGCCCACGGCAAGGTTCATCGGCCGGCCGATGGACCTCCCGGCTCAGCCGCGGAAGGCGGGCTTCTCCTTCGCCAGGAACGCCCGGACGCCCTCGGCGAAGTCGGGGCCGGTGTAGACCTCGCGGAGCAGGTCGCCGTCGCCCTCGGGCGAGGCCTCGAGTCGGCGCGCACGGTCGAGCAGCTGGCCCTTGGTGGCCCGGATGGTCACGGGGCTGGCGGCGCGCAGGCCGTCGATGACCCGCTCCAGCTCGGCGTCCAGGTCGTCGGTGACGCTCATCAGCGCGCCCACCGCGTGCGCCCGCGAGGCGTCGACCAGGCGCGATGCCAGCAGCATCTCGCGGGTCAGCGACTCCCCGAAGACACTCGCGCAGCGGTAGACGATCGAGCCGGCCAGCGCGTTGCCCAGGGTGCGCGCGATCGGGTAGCCGAAGCGGGAGTGCGGGGTCGCGATGCGCAGGTCGCAGTGGGTGGCGACGGCCAGGCCGCCTCCGACGCAGACGCCGTCGATGGCCGCCACGGTCACCTGCGGGAGCGCGAAGAGGGCCTCCAGCAGCTCGCGGATCCAGTCCTCGTAGGCGACTGCGTCCTGCTCGAGGAAGTCGGAGATCTCGTTGCCCGCGGCGAAGGCGCGTCCGCCGGCGCCCCGCAGCACGAGCACCCGGGTGTCGCGGTCCTCGGCCAGCTCGGCGCACAGCTCGCGCATCTGCGCGTACATGTCGCGGGTGAAGGCGTTGTGGCGGTGCGGCCGGTCGAAGGTCACCTCGACCACGCCGTCACCGCGGTCCACGCGGATGTCCTGCTGCTGCTCGCTGTCGGTCTGCGGCGTCTCGGTCACGGTCAGGAACCGTACGGCGTCGGGCTCCCCGCTCCGCGCCCGTCCTGCGTCGCGAGCCGGCGGGCCGCGACCAGGCCGCCGACCGCGCCGAAGAGGTGCCCCTGCCAGGAGATGCCCGGCTGGCCCGGCAGGACGCCCCAGAGCAGCCCGCCGTAGGCGAGGAAGAGCAGCGCGCCGAGCAGCACCTGCCCCAGCCGTTGGGCGAACCAGCCGCGCAGCACGAGGTAGACCAGCCAGCCGAACACCAGCCCCGACGCGCCCACGTGGACGGTGCCGGGGCTGGCCACGAGCCAGGTGCCCAGCCCCGCGACGAGCCAGATGACCCCGGTGACGGCGAGCCCGCGGCGTACGTCGCCGAGCAGGACGAGGAAGAGCAGCAGCGCCACCAGGGGCGTGTTGGCCTCGAGGTGGCCCCACGAGCCGTGCAGCAGCGGCGCGAGGACGATGCCGAGCAGGCCCTCGGTGCTCCGCGGCCGGATGCCGTCGTCGTCGAGCACGGCGGGCGTCCACTGGTCCCACGCCTCGACGACCCACAGCAGCGCCACGAACCCGGCGGTGATCGCGGCGGCGGTCGGCCAGGTGCGGGGTCGGGTGCTGGACCGGGGCATGCGGTCGAGCGTACGGGGGGTCTCGACGACCCACCGACCGCGGACCGAGCGAGTGCTCGGTCAGGAGGTCCTCGGTCCCCTACGATGCGGGCATGAGCACTCCTGGAGCCTCCGTCCCCGACATGTTCCGCCTCGATGGCAAGGTCGCCATCGTCACCGGCGCCTCGAGCGGCCTGGGCGTCGCCTTCGCCCAGGGCCTGGCCGAGGCCGGCGCCGACGTCGTGCTCGGCGCCCGGCGCGTGGACCGGCTCGCCGAGACCGCCGCCCTCGTCGAGGCCGCGGGTCGCAAGGCGCTGTGCGTGGAGACCGACGTCGCCAAGGTCGAGGACTGCGACCGCATCGTCGCGCTGGCGATGGAGGAGTTCGGCCACGTGGACGTGCTGGTCAACAACGCCGGCGTCGGCACCGCGGTCCCCTCGACCAAGGAGACCCCCGAGCAGTTCACCGGCGTCATCGACGTCAACCTCAACGGCTGCTACTGGATGGCCCAGGCCTGCGGCCGGGTCATGCAGCCCGGCTCGAGCATCGTCAACATCTCCTCGGTGCTCGGCATCACCACCGCCGGTCTCCCCCAGGCCGCGTACGCCGCCTCCAAGGCGGGCCTCAACGGGCTCACCCGCGACCTGGCGCAGCAGTGGACCGGCCGCAAGGGCATCCGCGTCAACTCCATCGCGCCGGGCTTCTTCACCTCCGAGATGACCGACCAGTACCCCCCGGGCTACCTCGAGTCCCAGCAGCAGCGCATCCCCGCCGGCCGCAAGGGCGACCCGCGCGAGCTCGCCGCCGCCGTGGTCTTCCTGGCCTCGGCCGCGGGTGGCTACGTCACCGGTCAGACGATCCCCGTCGACGGTGGGATGACCATCGCCTGACGCCGCCGCACACGGCACTGCGCCCCGGGACCATCGGTCCCGGGGCGCAGTGCGTGGTGGTGCGTGGTGGTACGTGGTGGTGAGCGGTGTGCCGGTCAGCGGCGACGGAAGGCGACGACCACCGACGGGCGCGGGAAGTCGTCGGTGTGCGGCCAGGTGGAGGCCTGGTCCTCGAACGTCGCGCCGTCGATCTCCCCGGGGTGCTGCACGGCGAAGAACAGCGAGCGGTTCCGGTCGGTGATGAGCGGGCCGCACGCCTCGGCGCCGCGCGGCATCGTGACGAACTGCTGCACGTGGCCCCGCTCGGAGCCGACGACCGGCACCCGGAAGATGCCGTCGTTGGAGCCGAGCACGTTGCCGTCGGTGGAGATCCACAGGTTGCCCGCGGAGTCGAAGGCCACGTTGTCGGGGCAGCTGATCGGGCTGACCCGGGCCTTGTCGTAACCGGCGAAGTAGGTCTCCGGCGCCTCGGGGTCTCCGCAGACCAGCATCAGGTCCCACGTGAAGGTGGTCCGGGTGTGGTCCTTGCCGTCGGCGGTCATCTCCAGGACGTAGCCGTTGCGGTTGCCCGAGGCCTCGGTGAGCGGGGCACCGATCGAGGAGCGGACCATCGAGGTGGTGATCGGGTTGGCCTCGTCGGGCTCGAAGCGCGAGCCGCGCTGGGAGTTGTTGGTCAGCGCGGCGTAGACCTTGCCGTTGACCGGGTTCGGCTCGACGTCCTCGGGACGGTCCATCTTGGTCGGCGAGACCTGGTCGGCGGCGAGCCGGGTGAAGATCAGGACGTCGGCCACCGACATGCCGGGCACGAACGACTCGGTGTCGCTGCACAGCGGGATCCACTCGCCCGTGCCGTCGTGCACGCCGTCGGCGGAGCCGTCGCCGGTCAGGCGGGCGACGTACAGCGTGCCCTTGGTGAGCAGCCGCTTGTTCCTGCGGCGCGCCTTCTCCGAGGAGCCCTTGGCGACCTTCTTGGCCGAGACGAACTTGTAGAGGTAGTCGCCGCGCTCGTCGTCGCCCATGTAGGCCACGGCGTGGCCCTTGGACACGATGACGTTGGCGCCCTCGTGCTTGAAGCGGCCGAGCATCGTGTGCTTGACCGGCGCCTCGTCGGGCGCGAACGGGTCGACCTCGACGATCCAGCCGTGCCGGTGCGGCTCGTGGGGCTCGGCGGTGAGGTCGAAGCGCTCCTCGACGGTGTGCCAGTTGCGGCCCGACCCGCCCGCGCCGATGCCGTAGCGGGCGTACTCCTCGGTGTAGCGCGCGTCGAGCTCGCCGGTGGCCTGGAAGTACTGGTTGAAGTTCTCCTCGCCCGACAGCGACGTGCCCCAGGGCGTCATGCCGCCGGCGCAGTTGTTGAACGTGCCGAGCACCCGGGTGCCGGTCGGGTCCTGCGACGTCTTGAGCCGGTCGTCACCCGCCGCCGGTCCGGTGACCTTGAACTCGGTGCGGTGGTGGATGCGCCGGTTGTACTTCGCCTTCTTCAGGTTCGTGACGGGGCGCCACGACCCGGGGACCATGCCGCGACGCAGCTCCACGACCGACATGCCGTGGTTGGCCAGGCCGATCTCGGCGATCTCGGCGTCGGTGTAGGTGTCGGCCGGGAACATGATCTGCTCGTCGGTGTACTCGTGGTTGACCACGAGGAGGGCCCGGTCCTTGCCGTCCTTCCTGTGGTCCCGCAGGACGTGCACGCCCACGTAGTCGCAGTTGTAGCCGAACTGCATCCGCGCGGCTTCGGCGGTCTGCGCGTGGGCGTCGAAGTCCGGGGCGCCGTGGACGACGGGGTCACCCCAGCGCATGACGACCTCGTGGTCGAAGCCGGGCGCGGTGACCACCGCGTCGCGACGGTTCGGACGCACGGGGATGAAGGCGACCTTCGCCAGGTCGTCGGAGACCCGCCGCTCGGCGGTGTCGGCACTGGCGGCGGTGTCGGCGGCGACGGCGGTGCCGGGGACCGCGGTCGCGGACAGGCCCCCGAGGACCAGGGCACCGGACCCGACGGCCGCGCCCTTGAGGACCGCGCGCCGGGCGACGGCCTTGGCGATCTCGTCACGGACGTGACCGGCGTCGGAGGTGTTGGGCTCGGGGTGGTCGCAGGCGTTGCCGCAGCGGTAGAAGCAGGTCATCCGGCTGCGGGAGCCGTGCACGGTCGACCCGGTGGGGGTCAGCGAGAGGAGCGGGCGGCCGTCGGAGAGAGGGGTCTGGGTCATCGGTGACTTCCTGGGCTCGGGGACAGCGCAGCAGGCTGCGCGGGCCACCCGGGGGGTGGGCCGTGCGCAACCTAGGGACGTCCGGCGAGCGCCCTGGCTGCCCCGGGGCGACGGCCGGTCGACGTCTCGGTGAACGCCCGGGGAGGTATCCGCTCAGCGGTCGTCGGGGCGCGCCGGACGGCGCCTCGACGAGGGGGTCGTCCCGGTCCACCGCCGGTGGGCGTGGACGAGCGCCGCGGCCTCGGAGTAGCCCAGGCGGGCGGCCACGTCGGCGACCGGCAGCCCGACCGCCAGCAGCTGGTCCGCCAGGCCGCTGCGCACCTCGTCGACGACCTCGCGGAAGCCGGTCCCCTCCGCGGCCAACCGTCGGCGCAGCGTCCGCTCGGTCACGCCGAGCGCGGACGCGACGGACGCCATAGGCGCACCGTCGGCCAGCCGCTGCGTCACCAGCACCCGCACGTCCGCGGTGGTCGCCGGCAGGTCGCGGCGCTGGTCGGCGATGCCGAGGCAGGCGGCCTCCGCCGCGGCCCGGTCGGCCCCGCGGTCGCGGGCCAGCGGCCGGTCCAGCTCGGCCGCGGGGAAGGACAGGGTGGCCCGGTCGCCCTCGAAGGTCACGACCACGCCGACCCCGCCGGGAACCAGCGACTCCAGCACCGTGGCGACGGCCGTGGTGTCGCGGACGAGCAGCCAGCGTCGTACGTCGGCGGGCAGGGCGGTGGCGTCGAGGTCGGCCACCACCCGGTCCCCCTCGAGGCGTGCGACCGGGATGACGAACGCGAAGCTGAGGTCGATGAAGCGCAGTGCCACGTCGACGGCGTCGCCCACCGTCGTCGAGGACCGCATCGCCCACCCCATGACGCCGAAGGAGTCGGCGGTGTAGCGCCTCCCGACGTCGGCCGCTGCGCCCGGCGCCCGGCGGGCCAGCGACCGGGCCACCGCGAGCTCCTGGGCGGCCGTGACCACCGGGACCCGCTCGATGTCCTCGTGTGCCAGGCCCGTGCCCACCAGCAGCGGGCCGACCGGGAGGCCCGCCCGCTCCGCCCAGCCCAGCAGGTGCCGGACCCCGCTCGCCGAGCGCGGGAAGTCCCAGCCGGTGGCCGCCGGGGCGGGGAGGACGCGCTCGGACATGTCCGGAATTATCAACTCAAATGCCCGCGACGTCTCGCCCCGTCCCACCGGCGGACCTAGCGTCGGACGGGTGACGAGCACCACTCCCTCCTCCAACGCCGGCCGCGACGGCTCCGTGCCCCGCGTGGTCGTCGTGGGCGCCGGCTTCGGCGGCCTCGGCACCGCCCGCGCCCTGCTGCGCCGCGGCATCACCGACGTGACCGTCCTCGAGCGCGCCGACTCCGTCGGCGGTGTCTGGCGCGACAACACCTACCCCAATGCCGCGTGCGACGTGCCCTCGCCGCTGTACTCCTGGTCGTGGGCGCCCAACCCGCGGTGGGGCCGGCGCTACTCGGTGCAGCCGGAGATCCTCGACTACATCGAGCGCACCGCGCGCGAGGAGGGCCTGCTCCCCCTGGTCCGCACGAGCACCAGCGTCACCGCTGCCGAGCGCGTGGACGGGGCCTGGCGGGTGAGCACGACCGTGGGCGGCCAGCCGGGACCGACGTACGACGCCGACGTGCTGGTCCTCGCGACCGGCCAGCTCTCCGAGCCGGTCGTGCCGCGCCTGCCCGGGCTGGAGGACTTCGAGGGTCCTGCCTTCCACTCCGCGCAGTGGCGCCACGACGTGGACCTCACCGGGAAGCGGGTCGCCGTGGTCGGGACCGGGGCGAGCGCGATCCAGCTCGTCCCGGGGATCGTGGACCGTGTCGGGGCGATGACGGTCTTCCAGCGTTCGGCCGCCTACGTCGTACCGAAGCCGGACCGGGTCTACTCCGAGCGGCACCACCGGCTGTTCGAGAAGCGGCCGGCCACCCTCGGCTTCGAGCGACGCTTCGTCTACTGGCTCTCCGAGCGGTTCAACGGCGCCCTCGTCGGGACCTCCCCGGTCACGGGGCCCTTCCTCGCCCTCGCCCGCGAGGTCTGGCGTCTGCACCTGCGTCGCCAGGTCTCCGACCCGGCCCTGCGGCGCAAGCTGGTGCCGGACTACCCCATCGGCTGCAAGCGGCTGCTGTTCAGCAACGAGTGGTACCCCGCGCTGGACCGTCCGCACGTCGACGTCGTGACCTCGCCGGTCGCCTCCGTCGAGGCGCACGGCGTGCGCGACGAGACCGGCCGCCTGCACGAGGCCGACGTCATCATCTGGGGCACCGGCTTCGCCGCGACCGACTTCCTGCGGGGCATCAACGTCGTGAGCGAGGACGGCACCCGACTCGCCGACGTCTGGGCAGACGGGGCCCGCGCCCACCTCGGGCTCACCGTGCCCGGCTTCGCGAACTTCTTCACGATCTACGGCCCCAACACCAACCTCGGCGGCTCGTCGATCGTGGGCATGCTCGAGGCGCAGGCCGACTACGTCGCCCAGGTCGCCGCCGGCATCCGCGACGGCCGGCACCGCGCCGTGGCACCGCGCCAGGAGGTGTGGGACGCCTACGACCGCGAGGTGCAGCAGCGGCTCGGCGGCACCGCGTGGGCCGGCTGCGACAGCTGGTACACCGACGGGCGCCGCATCACCACCAACTGGCCCGGCCTCGTGCAGGAGTACCGCGACCGGCTGGCCACCGTCGACTGGGACGACCTGGAGGAGGTCTCGTGACCGCGCAGCACGACCCGCACCGACCCGCCGAGCCGGCCGACCGGCCCTACCCGCCCGAGCCGTGGGACCTCACCGGCACCGGCGCCATCACCACGTGGCGGGTCCCGGTCGGCTCCCTGCCCGGGCTGCCCAGCGGCGTACGGGCTGCGGAGGTGCGGGACACCGCGCTGGTCACCACCGCCTTCGTCCGCTACGACCACCGCGGGCTGATGGCCTACGACGAGCTGCTCGCCGCCGTCGTCGTGCGTCACGGTCGCGGCCTCGCCCTGTCGATCACCGACATCTGGGTCGACAGCGAGACCTCGGTCGCCGGCGGACGGGGCCTGTGGGGCATCCCCAAGGACCTCGCGACGTTCGGCGAGCACTACGCCGAGACCACCGACGGCCCGATCGCCTCCGCGAGCTTCTCGTCCCGCCGGGCCCCCGCCCTCCGGCTGCCCCTCCCCCTGCGCGGCTCCGTGGTGCAGACCCTGGACGGCCGGACCGTGGCCAGCCCGATCCGGGCCGGCGGCACCGTGCGACCGGCGAAGGCGCGGTGGGACCTCGCCCCCGACGGGCCGCTGGCCTGGCTGCGCGGCGCCCGCCCGGTGTCCAGCCTCCTCGCGCGCGACTTCTCGATGCGCTTCGGCAGCTGAGAGGCCGCCCGTCGCGATCGGACGGGGCACTACCCTCCCAGCGTGACCTCCCTCACCAGACGGGTCCTCGGGCCCGCCGTGCAGGCCCTGTGGGCGTGGCTCGACAGCGTCGGCGAGATCGTCCCGGGCACGCGCAGCGCCGACCGCTTCGGTGCGTTCGGCGAGGGCAGCGCGATCGGGTTCCCGACCGCGACGGTGATGAACCCATCCTCGATCCACATCGGGCGCGACACCCTCATCGGCCGGCAGGTCACGCTCTCGGTGGGGTACGGCGTCGGCGACCCGGGCATGCCCGAGCGCGGCTTGGTCATCGGCGACAATTGCATCATCGGGGCGCGGTGCACCCTGACTGCGCACGAGTCGATCGTGGTCGGCGACGGCGTGTGGTTCGGACAGGACGTCTTCGTCTCCGACGCCGGTCACGGCTACCAGGACCCCGACGTGCCGATCGGCGACCAGTTCGGCAGCCACGACCCGGTCGTCATCGGGCCCGGGTCGTGGATCGGCCACGGCGCGATCCTGCTCCAGGGCACGCGGCTGGGCCGCAACGTCGTGGTGGCCGCCGGCTCGGTGGTGCGGGGCGACGTCCCCGACCACGCGGTCGTGGCCGGGACGCCCGCCCGCGTCGTACGCCGCTACGAGCCGGGCATCGGGTGGGTCGGCCGCACCGGGGACGTCCGCCCCGTCGTCCGGGCCGACTACCTGCAGGACGCGCTGACCGAGCTGCGCGAGCGGGCCTGAGCAGGTCTCAGCAGGTCTGAGCCCTCACTGACCGGGCGATGGGACCAAGGTCCCGACCCGAGGGACCAAGGTCCCGAGTGTGGCGGTCACTCCTCAGGCCGGGTCGGCGTGGGTCGATGCGACTCACGCAGGGGTCCCTACTGCTTGTTCCCTGCATCCACCCAGGAGGTGGGACATGCGCATCCTGACACTCACCGGACTCCCTCGACCGCCGCACTCGGGACAGCGGCTCCGCGTCGATCACAGCAGGCTGATGGGCCTGGACTCCGGGCTCGACCCGGGCGAGCAGGTCGTGCTGCGCGTCCGCGACCGGCACCAGCTCGCCACGGTCATGCACGTCGACTTCGGCCTCGACGAGACCACCTACGACCTGATGGTCGACCGGGCGGTCGAGACCGACGACCTGGCCGCGCTGGGCGCGCACGAGACCGCCCGTCGGACGTGGGAGGTCGAGGACGTCATGGCCACGATGTGCCGCCTCAAGCGCACCGGGATCGGCTGCGAGGAGACCTGCTCCTCGTGCGCCCTCAACCCCGACAGCGCTGCCGGCTCCACGCTGCAGCAGCACCTCAGCGCCCTGGACTGACCTCCTTCCAGTCCCGGACACGCAGAAGGCCGCCCCCGCAGGAGGCGGCCTTCTGTCGCGTGGTCGGGTTGCCCAGAAATGGCCGAAGGCCGCCTCGTGCGAGACGGCCTTCCGGACCTGGTGGAGGTGAGGGGACTCGAACCCCTGACCCTCTGCATGCCATGCAGATGCGCTACCAGCTGCGCCACACCCCCAGGTGGTGTGCCGGTCCGGGCTGCAGCCCGTTCCAGCGACCTGCGGAACAGTAGCCGACCGGTGTCGGCAACGCGAAATCGGGGTGCGACCGGTGCGTCGTCACGCCGTGCGGTGGTAGGCCAGCAGCCGCAGGCGCCCGGCCTCGGACTGCTCGAGGAGCTCCACCCAGCCACAGTTGCCGAGCCCGCGCAGCGAGTGGACCTGCTCGGTGGGCCAGCCCAGGAGCCCGACGGTGGCGACGCGGATGGCGGCGCCGTGGGAGACGGCCAGGGCGGTCTCGCCGGGCGCCACGGAGGCGAGCAGCTCGGTCAGCGCGTCGACCATCCGGGCACGGACGGCCTCGGTGGACTCCCCGCCGGGGACGACGTCGAAGTCGCCCTGGTGGAAGCGGGCGAACTCCTCGGGGTGCTGCGCGGCGTACTCCTCGTGGGAGAGCCCCTGGCGCTCGCCGAGGTGGAACTCCCGCAGCCTCGCGTCGTACGACGCAGCCCGATGGCACGCGGCGAGGACCGGCTCCGCGGTCTGGCGGGTGCGCAGCAGGTCCGAGACCCAGACGGCGGCCGGCGCGAGCGCGGCCATGGCCGGCGCGACGGCGGCAGCCTGCTGGTGGCCGACGTCGTCGAGGGGCACGTCGAGCTGGCCCTGGATGCGCCGCGCGTGGTTGTGGGCGGTGCGACCGTGCCGCAGCAGCACCAGGCGACGGCCGTGCGGGTCGTCGTGACCGCTCACGGGCGGGTGACGTCCTCCGGCAGCTCGATGGCCGGGCAGTCGCGCCACAACCGCTCGAGGGCGTAGAACTGCCGCTCCTCCTCGTGCTGGACGTGCACCACGATGTCGCCGTAGTCCAGCAGCACCCAGCGGCCGTCGCGCTGCCCCTCGCGGCGGATCGGCTTGGCTCCGGCCTCGCGCAGGGCGTCCTCGACCGCGTCGACGATCGCGCCGACCTGGCGCTCGTTGGAAGCGGAGATGATGAGGAAGGCGTCGGTGATGGCGAGCTGCTCGGAGACGTCGAAGGCGACGATCTGCTCGCCCTTCTTCTCCCCGCCGGCGCGGGCGGCGGTGACGATGAGCTCGAGGGCGTGGTCGGTGGCGGTCATGCTGCTCCCGTGGGGCCGGTGTCCCCGGCGTCGTGGGCGGGCGGGTAGAGGTCGTGCTTGGTGAGGTACTGCACCACACCGTCCGGGACGAGGTACCACACGGGCTCCCCGCGTTCGCGGCGTCGACGGCAGTCGGTCGAGGAGATCGCCAGGGCCGGGATCTCGACCATGGTGACGCGGTCGGCCGGGATCGAGGCCAGGGTGGCGGGGTCCATCTCGTAGCCGGGACGGGTGCACCCGACGAACTGGGCGAGCTCGAAGAGCTCGTCGGCGTCGCGCCAGGTGAAGATCTCGGCCAGGGCGTCGGCGCCGGTGATGAAGTAGAGCTCGGCGTCGGGCAACGCCGCTCGCAGGTCGCGCAGGGTGTCGACGGTGTAGGTGCGACCGGGGCGGTCGATGTCGACCCTGCTGACGGTGAAGCGGGGGTTGGACGCGGTCGCGATCACCGTCATGAGGTAGCGGTGCTCGGCCCCGGTGACGTCGCGGTCGGCCTTCTGCCAGGGGTCGCCGGTGGGCACGAAGACGACCTCGTCGAGGTCGAACCAGTGCTGGACCTCGGAGGCCGCGACGAGGTGGCCGTGGTGGATGGGGTCGAACGTGCCGCCCATGACGCCGACGCGGCGTCGGGTGCCCTGCTCCCCCATCGGGTCGAGCCGGCTCGGCTCAGCTGTGCTCGCGACCGCCGCCGAAGGCGAGGAGCGCGAACAGCAGGCCCATGAGGATGCCCAGCGTGATGACACCGATGCCCCACGAGAGGGCGTGGTCGACGTCGGCGGCCTCGGCGGCCTCGGAGGCGAGGATGATCAGCGACTGCATGGCGCGATCCTAGCGGTCCCCCGCGGGCGTGCCGGCAGCGGCTCAGCGCACGTGGCCGTCGCCGGTGACGACGTACTTGGTCGAGGTCATCTCCGGCAGGCCCATCGGGCCCCGGGCGTGCAGCTTCTGGGTGCTGATCCCGATCTCGGCACCGAAGCCGAACTCGCCGCCGTCGGTGAAGCGGGTGCTGGCGTTGACCAGGACCGCCGCCGCGTCGACGGCCGCGACCCAACGCCGCGCGGCGCGCTGGTCCTCGGTCACGATCGCCTCGCTGTGCTGGCTGGAGTGCCGGCGCACGTGGGCGAGCGCCTCGTCGAGATCGGGCACGACGCGGGCGGCGAGGTCGAGGGAGAGGTACTCGGTGTCCCAGTCCTCCTCGGTGACCGGCACCACGCCGTCGTACGCCGCGAACGACTCGTCGCCGTGGATGGTCACCCCGGCGCCCTGCAGGGCCTCCACGACACGCGGCAGGAACGCCTCGGCGACGTCGGCGTGCACGAGCAGCGACTCGGCCGCGTTGCAGACGCTCGGCCGGTGCGTCTTGGCGTTGACCACGATCGCCAGCGCCTTGTCGAGGTCGGCGGCCGCGTCGACGTAGACGTGGCAGTTGCCCACGCCGGTCTCGATCACCGGCACCGTCGACTCCTCCACGACGGCGCGGATCAGGCCCGCACCGCCGCGCGGGATGAGCACGTCGACGTGCCCGCGCGCCCGCATCAGCGCCTTGACGGTGTCGTGGGAGTCGGCTGGCACCAGCTGGGCCACGTCGGCGTCGAGGCCGGTCGAGGCGGCGGCCTCACGCAGGACCGCGACGATGGCCGCGTTGCTGGCGGCGGCGCTGGAGGACCCGCGCAGCAGGACGGCGTTGCCGGACTTCAGGCAGATGCCGGCCGCGTCGGCGGTGACGTTGGGACGAGCCTCGTAGATCATGCCGACCACGCCGAAGGGCACCCGCACCTGGCGCAGCTCCAGCCCGTTGGCCAGCGTGCTGCCGCGGACCACCTCGCCCACCGGGTCGGGCAGCGCGGCGACGTCACGCAGCCCCTGCGCCATCCCCTCGAGCCGCTCGGGAGTCAGCCGGAGCCGGTCGACGATGCCCGCCGGCGTACCGCCTGACTCGGCGCGGGCGACGTCCTCGGCGTTGGCGGCCAGCACCGGCTCGGCGCGCTCGAGGAGCGCCTCGGCCATCGCCAGCAGTGCCGCGTCCTTCTGCGCCCTGGTCGCCAGGCCCAACCCCAGCGAGGCCTCCCGGGCCCGCTGCGCCAGCTCGATCACGTCCTGCTGGGTCGTCATGGGCCCGAGCCTAGGGCGCGTGGGACGTCATGCGGACGGGACGTCCATCCCTGCGGGACGCGTGACGTCCTAAGAGAGCACTCAGCGGTGCGCCCTCAACCGATCCGGATGCTCCGGAGGTTGATGACGCACCGCTGGTGTCACGGGCTTCGACTCAGGTCTCGACACGCGGGTCACGGCTTCGCAAGCTCAGCCGTGCCGCTCGCTCGACCACCATCATCGGGTCGGCTTCGCCGCCCCGATCAGCCCTTGCGCTTCTCGATCTGCTCGGTGGCGGCGGGCAGCACCGAGTGCAGGTCGCCGACGACGCCGAAGTCGACGAGTTCGAAGATCGGCGCCTCCTCGTCCTTGTTGACCGCGACGATGGTCTTCGAGGTCTGCATGCCGGCACGGTGCTGGATCGCACCGGAGATGCCGTTGGCGACGTAGAGCTGCGGCGAGACCACCTTGCCCGTCTGGCCGACCTGGAAGGAGTGCGGCTTCCAGCCGGAGTCGACGGCGGCGCGCGAGGCGCCCACGGCGGCACCGAGCGCGTCGGCCAGGCCCTCGATCGGGTCGAAGTTGCCGCCGGTGCCACGACCGCCGGAGACGACGATGGCGGCCTCGGTCAGCTCGGGGCGACCGGTGGACTTGCGCGGCTGGGCAGCCACGATCTGGGCCTTCTTGGCCGAGTCGGAGATGGTCGCGGTGAACGCCTCGACCTCACCGGCTCCGGCGGTCTCCTCCGGGGCGGCGGAGTTGGGCTTGACCGTGATGATCGGGGTGCCCTTGGTGACCTTGGACTTCACGGTGTAGTTGCCGGCGAAGACCGACTGCGTGGTCACGCCGCCGTCCTCGATGTCCACGGCGTCGGTGATGATCCCCGAGCCGGTCTTGATCGCCAGGCGACCGGCGATCTCCTTGCCCTCGTAGCCGGAGACCAGCAGCACGGCGGCAGGGGAGGTCTTCTCCACCAGCTGCTGCAGCGCCTCGGCCTTCGGGGCCACCAGGTAGCCCTTGATCTCGGCGTCGTCGACGACGTAGATCTTCTCGGCACCGAAGGCCTTGAGCTTGTCGGTCACCGCGGAGTCGTTGCCACCGAAGTAGACCGCGGAGGGGGTGCCGAGCTTCTTGGCCAGGGCCAGGAGCTCGAGCGTGGGCTTGCGGACAGCGCCGTCGACCGCGTCGACGACGACCAGGACCTCAGACATGTGTGTGTTCCTCTCCTATCCGAGCCCGGCTCAGATGAACTTCTTCGACGCGAGGAACTCGGTCAGCGCGGTGGCGCCGGAGCCGTCCTCGTCGGTCACGATCTCGCCGGCGGTGCGCGGCGGGCGGGCAGCGGTCTCCTCGACGGCGCTCCACGAGGCGTTCAGGCCCACGAGCTCGGCGTCGACGCCGAGGTCGGAGAGGCTCCAGGTCTCCAGCGGCTTCTTCTTCGCCGCCATGATGCCCTTGAACGACGGGTAGCGCGCCTCACCGGTCTGGTCGGTGACCGACATGACCAGCGGCATGGTGGCGCCGATGACCTCGGTGGCGGTGTCGCCATCACGCTTGATGCGGACCTGGTCGCCCTGGGTCTCGATGACCGAGGCGAAGGTGACCTGCGGGAGGTCGAGGCGCTCGGCGAGCATCGCCGGGACGACCGAGCCGGAGGCGTCGGTCGAGGCCATGCCGCACATCACGAGATCGGGCACGCCGATCTTCTTGATGGCCTCCGCCAGCACCAGCGAGGTGCCGAGGTAGTCGGAGCCGGCGATGGCCTCGTCGGAGACCAGGATGCCCTTGTCGGCACCCATCTGCAGGGCCTTGCGGACGGCGTCGACGGCCTTCTCCGGGCCGATGCAGAGCGCGGTGACCTCGGTGTCGTCACCGGCCTTCTCCTTCAGCTGGAGCGCCTGCTCGACGGCGTACTCGTCGAGCTCCGACAGCAGCCCGTCGACGCCCACGCGGTCGACGGTGTTGTCCGACTCGAACTGCCGGTCGGCAGTGGCGTCGGGCACGTACTTCACACAGACAACAATGTTCATGGTGGTGACGGCCCCTCAGGGCCCCTCCTGTGCACTCGGGATCGATCGCGAGGCTACCCTCGCGTCAACGTGGATGTAACACGCGTTTACGGTTGCTTTTCTCACACGGCCGGCTCAGGCGCCGGGGCGGACCACCCGCTCGAGAAGTCGCCCGAGCACGAGGTAGACCACCGCCCCCAGGCCCCAGTTGACCAGGGCGTTCTTGGTCTCCGCGGACTCCCCGGTGAACTCGCGGATGCCGTTCTCCCGGGAGAAGACCCCCAGGTCGACGGTGTCGGCGGCGGACAGCACGAAGCTGACCAGGCCGTTGTCCTCGTTGGCGTCGATGGCCACGAGCAGGGCGCCGACCGCCAGGACGAGCGCAGCCAGGACGCACACGGTCCACAGCAGCTGCGCGACGCGCGTGCGCCACGAGCGGCCCGAGAGCCTGTCCTTGATGCCCATGCGCGTCCTCACCTGCTCGCGAAGGTGGCCTTGCCCGGCCCGTTCTCGAGGAAGGATGTCATGCCGGTGGTGCGGTCCTCGGTGGCGAACACGGAGGCGAACTGCATCCGCTCGATCTCCAGACCGGTCTCCAGGTCGGTGCCCAGCCCCCGGTCGATGCACTCCTTGGCCGCCCGCAGCGCCAGCCCGGCCGCCGTGCGGAACTGCCCGGCCCAGGCCAGCGCCTCGCGGTAGACGTCCTCGTCGGGGACGACCCGGTCGACCAGGCCGATGGCCAGCGCCTCGTCGGCCTTGACGAACCGTCCGCTGAAGATGAGGTCCTTCGCCTTCGACGGGCCGACCAGCCGGGCCAGCCGCTGGGTGCCGCCGGCGCCCGGGATGATGCCGAGCAGGGTCTCGGGCTGCCCCATGACCGTCCGCTCCCCCGCGATCCGCAGGTCGGCGGCCAGTGCCAGCTCGCAGCCGCCGCCGAGTGCGTAGCCGTTGACCGCCGCCACGACCGGCTTGGGGATGCGGGCGATCGCCGTCACCGCGGACTGCAGCGGGCCGGAGCGGGCGACCATGTCCTGGTAGGACATGTCGGCCATCTCCTTGACGTCGTTGCCCGCCGCGAAGACCCGCTCTCCGCCGTACAGCACGACGGCGCGGACGTCGTCGCGCTCGGTCG
Organism: Nocardioides sp. REDSEA-S33_B3; assembly: GCA_001627335.1. GTDB lineage: Bacteria > Actinomycetota > Actinomycetes > Propionibacteriales > Nocardioidaceae > Nocardioides. The sequence goes on from LUPK01000032.1 coordinate 107,366, forward strand.
CCTCGGCGGCGGCGGCGCGCAGCTCCTCCTGGACCGCGATGCTGATCGCGTTCATCTTCGGACGGTCGAGCCGGATCGTCCCGACACCGTCGGCGACCTCCAGCCGGACGAACTCACCCATCGACTTCTCCCTCTCCTCGACCAGCCCCGGCACCGCCGGGCGGCGACGGGATGTGGCGACGGCTACGTCTGCGCCGAGCATCGTGCCACCCCTGACACAATCCTCCGCATGGTGCCGGTGACGTGGACGCATCTCGGGCAGACCGCCAGGGTCTGGCCCGGGCGCAACTGGCCGCTCGGCGCGACGTGGACGCCGGAGCGGACCAACTTCGCCGTCTACGCGCCGGCCGCCACCGAGGTGACGCTGTGCCTGTTCACCGACGCCCCCGACGGCGGCGAGGAGGAGCACCGCTTCGTCCTCACCGAGCAGAGCCTCGGCATCTGGCACGGCGCCCTGCCCGACGTCGAGCCCGGCACCCGCTACGGCTACCGCGTCGACGGCCCCTGGGATCCCTCCTCCGGCCACCGCTTCAACCCGTACAAGCTGCTCCTGGACCCCTATGCGATGGCGGTCAGCGGCGAGTACACCCCCGAGCCGGCCACCTTCGGCTACGTCTTCGGCAGCCCCGAGGAGCAGTCCACCGAGGACTCCGCCCCCTTCGTGCCGCGCAGCGTCGTGGTCGACCCGGCGTCCGGGGACTTCGACTGGGAGGGCGACCAGCCGATGCGACGCCGCTGGCGCGACACGGTCGTCTACGAGTGCCACGTCAAGGGCATGACCCAGCTGCACGACCGCGTCCCCGAGCACCTGCGCGGCACGTACGCCGGCCTCGGCTCCCCCGCGGTCACCGACTACCTGCGTGACCTCGGTGTCACCGCGGTCGAGCTGCTCCCGGTCCACCAGTTCGTCTCCGAGCCGGGCCTCACCCAGCGCGGCACCAGCAACTACTGGGGCTACAACTCCATCGGCTACTTCGCCCCGCACGCGGCGTACTCCTCCTCCGGCGACCGCGGCCAGCAGGTCCGTGAGTTCAAGGAGATGGTCAAGGCGCTGCACCGCGCCGGACTCGAGGTGATCCTCGACGTGGTCTACAACCACACCGCGGAGGCCGGCCCGCTGGGCCCGACGCTCTCCTTCCGCGGGCTCGACGACCGCGGCTTCTACAAGCGCGTCATCCCCGAGCCCGACCCCAAGACCGGCGCAGTGGAGTTCGACGACGCCTACTGGGACGTCACCGGCTGCGGCAACACCGTCGACTCCAACCACCCGCTGGCGCTGCGGCTCATCCTCGACTCGCTGCGCTACTGGGTCACCGAGATGCACGTCGACGGGTTCCGCTTCGACCTGATGTCGGCGCTGACCCGCACCGGCTACGACATCGACATGAACTCCGACCTGCTGGTCGCCATCGGCCAGGACCCCATCCTGCGGCACGTGAAGCTCATCGCCGAGCCGTGGGACGCCTCGATGGACGGCTACCTCGTCGGAGGCATGCCGCCGCCGTGGGTGGAGTGGAACGACCAGTACCGCGACGAGATCCGCGACTTCTGGCGCAACCACACCTCGGGGCCCCGCACCGTCGCCACCCGCCTCGCAGGCTCCTCGGACCTCTACGCCGACGACGGGCGCTCGGCCTACAACTCCATCAACTTCGTCACCGCGCACGACGGCTTCACCCTGCGCGATCTGGTGACCTACGAGCACAAGCACAACGAGGCCAACGGCGAGGACAACCGCGACGGCACCGACAACAACCGCTCGTGGAACCACGGGGTGGAGGGCGAGACCGACGACCCGGCCCTCGTCGCCGTACGCCGTCGTCAGGCGGCCAACATGATGGCGACCCTGTGCCTGTCCAACGGCGTGCCGATGATCACCGCGGGCGACGAGCGCGGGCGTACCCAGCGCGGCAACAACAACGCCTACTGCCAGGACAACGAGACCTCCTGGGTCGACTGGTCCGCCGAGGACGCCTGGCTCGACGTCTACGAGGTCACGAAGACCGCGCTGCGACTGCGCCGCGACCACCCGGCGCTGCGCCAGCGGCACTGGTTCGAGGGGCGCCCCACGATCAAGGGCGGTCCGAAGGACCTGGCCTGGCTGCACCCCTCGGGGCGCGAGATGCGCGAGGAGGACTGGTACGACCACGACCTGCGCACGATCGGCATGTTCGTGTCCGGCGCGCCCTTGCGAGCCCCCGGCCCGCGCGGCGAGCAACAGGTCGACCGCTCGTTCATGCTGTGGTTCAACAGTGGCTGGCTGCCCCAGAGCGTGCACCTGCCGGAGAACGACTGGGTGCAGCGCGGTGAGGTCGTGCTGTCGACCGACGTCAAGCTCGACGAGGGCGCCCGGGTCGAGGCCGGGGACCGGATCTCGATCGGGCGCCGCTCGGTCGTGGTGCTGCGCGAGCTCGTCGACTAGCCCGTCGGCAGGGCCACCACACCGAGCTCGGCGTCGGAGGCGAGCAGCTCGTGCCGCGGCACGACCCTGACGGTGTAGCCGAAGGGGCCGGCCGCGTCGAGGGCGATGTCGCCGTCGAAGCGGTGCCGCCCGCCCTCGTAGCTCTCGGCCAGGGTGAGCAGGGAGGTCCGGGCGTCGAGGAGCTCGTCCTCGGCGGTGGCGCGGCCGTGGACCAGCTGCACCTCGACGTCCTCGGGTGACAGCGAGCCGAGCGCGACGAAGGCGCGGGTCGACATCAGCGCGCCGACCTCCGGTGAGTCACCCACCCCGCTGGACTCGACGTGCTCGACACGGACGCCGGGCCAGGCCTCGAGCACCCGCTTCTTCCACGCGGCCAGGTCGACCGCGCCCGCGTAGTCGCTGTTGAGCGCGCGGGCGGTCGCGGCGGCGGGTGCGTAGAGCTGGCGGACGTAGTCGCGCACCATCCGGGTCGCGAGCACCTTGGGGCCCAGCGACTTCAGCGTGTGGCGGACCATCTCCAGCCAGCGGGTCGGGACCCCGGAGGCGTCGACGTCGTAGAACCGCGGGGCGACCTCGTTCTCGATGAGGTCGTAGAGCGCGGCGGCCTCGAGGTCGTCACGTCGATCGACGTCCTCCACCCCGTCGGCGGTCGGGATGGCCCAGCCGTTCTCACCGTCGTACCACTCGTCCCACCAGCCGTCGAGCACCGAGAGGTTCAGCCCGCCGTTGAGCGTCGCCTTCATCCCGGACGTGCCGCAGGCCTCGTAGGGGCGCAGCGGGTTGTTGAGCCAGACGTCGCAGCCGGGGTAGAGGGGCTGGGCCATGGCGATGTCGTAGTTGGGCAGGAAGACGATGCGGTGCCGGATCTCGGGGTCGTCGGAGAGCCGGACGATGTCCTGGATGAGCTTCTTGCCGCCGTCGTCGGCCGGATGCGCCTTGCCGGCGATCACCAGCTGGACGGGGCGGTCGGGGTCGAGCAGCAGCCGCTTGAGCCGCTCGGGGTCGCGCATCATCAGCGTCAGACGCTTGTACGACGCGGCGCGCCGCGCGAAGCCCATGGTCAGCACGTCAGGGTCCAGCGCGTCGTCGATCCAGGCGAGCTCGGCGCTGGCCGCACCCCGCTTGGTCCACGACTTGGCCAAGCGACGACGGGCGTCCTCGACGAGCCGCTGGCGCAGCACCCGCTTGGTCGACCACACCGCCTCGCCGGGGATCGAGTCCACGACGTCCCAGAAGGCGTCGACGTCCTCGGAGTCCGGCGCCACGCCGGCGCGCGCGGCGAGCTCGAAGACCTCCCGGCCGACCCAGGTGGGACCGTGGACGCCGTTGGTGATGGAGCCGATCGGCACCTCGGCCTCGTCGAAGGCCGGCCAGAGCCCCTGGAACATCCCGCGCGAGACGTGCCCGTGCAGCTGGGAGACGCCGTTGGCGCGCTGGGCCAGGCGGAAGCCCATGACGGCCATGTTGAACACCGCCGGGTCGCCGCCCTCGTAGTCCTCGGCGCCCAGCGCCAGGATCCGCTCGACGGGGACGCCCGGGCAGGCGCCGGCGTCGGCGAAGTACTGCTCGACGAGCGACCGGGGGAACCGGTCGATCCCGGCGGGCACCGGCGTGTGCGTGGTGAACACCGTCGAGGCGCGTCCGACCTCGAGCGCGGTGTCGAAGTCCAGGCCCGGCCCGGCGGGGTCGACGGTGAGCTCGCGGATGCGCTCCAGTCCCAGGAACCCCGCGTGACCCTCGTTGGTGTGGAAGACCTCGGGCGCCTCGTGCCCGGTGATGCGCGAGAACGCCCGCAGCGCCTTGACCCCGCCGATGCCGAGCAGCAGCTCCTGGCGCAGCCGGTGCTCGGAGTTGCCGCCGTAGAGGCGGTCGGTCACGTCGACGTACTGCTGGCTGTTGCCCTCCACGTCGGTGTCGAGCATGAGCAGCGGCACGCGTCCGACGCGTGCCACCCAGATCCGGGCCAGCAGGTCCGTGCCGCCGGGCATGGCGATGGAGATGGTCGCGGGCTCCCCGGTGGGCTCGCGCAGCACCGAGATCGGGAGCTCGTCGGGGTCGAGCACGGGGTAGGTCTCCTGCTGCCAGCCCTCGCGGGAGAGCGACTGCTTGAAGTAGCCGTGGCGGTAGAGCAGACCGACGCCGATGATCGGCACGCCGAGGTCGCTGGCGGCCTTGAGGTGGTCGCCCGCGAGGATCCCGAGGCCGCCGGAGTACTGCGGGAGCACGGCGGTGATGCCGAACTCCGGGGAGAAGTAGCCGATGGCCCGGGGCATCCCGGGGTCCGCGGCAGCCGTGCGCTGGAACCACCGGTCGCCGGCCAGGTAGGCGTCCAGGTCCGCCCGGGCCTCCTCGAGCCGAGCCCGGAAGGCCTCGTCTCCGGCCAGCTCCTCGAAGCGCTCGCGGGAGACCGAGCCCAGCAGCCGCATCGGGTCGCGCCCGGAGGACTCCCACAGCTCGGGGTCCACGGCCGCGAAGACATCCTGGGTCGGCGGGTGCCAGGACCAGCGCAGGTTGAGCGCCAGGTCGCTGAGCGGAGCCAGCTCGGGGGGCAGGACGGGGCGGACGGTGAACCGTCGGATGGCACGCACGGGCGAACGCTAACGCGATCACTTGAACGATCCAAGACCTCTGGACCACTCGTGTTCCTGTGAACTCCGCGTTTCATGCCCCCGTCCGCATAACCACCGGTCCCCGGAGCCGTTGAGCAGGCCATGCCCAACACCCCCTCCCGCGCACGGCGCCGCAAGACGGCCGCCCTCGCCCTGATGACCGCCACCCTGGTCCCGGGCCTCGCGCAGATCCCCGCCCTGGCCGCCCCCTCGACGGTCGCCACCACCGACCTGCCGCACATCGTCGACGGCGTGGTCGCCACCCTCGGCGACACCGTGCCCGGCCTGTCCGACCTCGACCTGCGCGGCAGCGTCCTGCCCACCGCGGCCCAGCGCAGCGCCGCCGACCGCCTCGGCGCCGTCACCCTGCGCTGGAACGACTTCGGCACGCCCGGGTCGCTGCTGCCCGCCGACGGCGTCCTGGCCCGCGCGACCTCCAAGAACCCCGTCACCGCCGCTCGCGCGTACCTGGAGGACAACGCCGCCCTGTTCGGCCTCTCGCGTGCCGCCATGGCCGACCTGGAGCTGGTCAACGAGCAGAAGCTGGCCGACTACCCCGACGCGAAGGGCCGTCCGACCGCCCCGGCCGGGCACGCCGTGCTGTTCCGCCAGCGCTTCGGCGACCTCTCCCCCGCGCTCGGCTCGATGGTGACCGTCGGTGTCTCCGGTGGCGAGATCGCCTACGTCTCCTCCTCCCTGGTCCGTACGACGCAGACGGCTCCGGCCGCGACGCTGACCCCGCTCGAGGCCTGGGTCGAGGCCGCCGGCAACGTCGGCCGCTCCATCACCGCCTCCACGCTGAAGAAGATCGGCACCGTCGTCGACCGCGCCGTCGGCTCGGTCGCCCCCTGGACGCGTCTCGCCGTGCCCGGCTTCTCCGAGCAGCAGCAGGTCCGCCTGCGCGCGTTCGCGCTGGCCGACGGCACCGTGCGTCCGGTCTACGAGGCCAACGTCGTGGACAACCAGGACGGCCTCGCCTTCGCCTACACCCTCATGGTCGACGCCGTCACCGGCGACGTCCTGCACCGCGCCCACCAGGTCGAGAACGACTCGGTCCAGGAGGTCTACCAGGGCACCTTCAGCAACACCGAGTGCGGCCCGAAGCACCCCTTCGAGCTCACCGACGACCTGACCACCACCTTCAACGCCGCGGCGTTGGCCCTGCCCGTCGACGACGTCGTGGTGAAGTTCTTCGGCCCCAAGGACCAGCTCCTCTACACCGGTGACCTGCTCACCAGCCCCGAGGTCGTCACCTGGACGTCCCCGGAGCCGCTCAAGGCCGGCGTCTACAGCGCCCAGGTCTGCCCCTTCGACGACGCCTCGGCGGTCATCGGCGCGTACGCGCTCCTCGTCGCCACGAGCGACACCGGCACCCCCGGTGTCGGTGGTGGCCTCGGCTTCGACCCGACCTGGAGCTACTTCCCGGCCAACCCGTCGATGTCGTCGACCAAGATCGGCAAGACCCCCGGCAACGACGTCATCGGTTGCTGGGTCGAGACCGCCGACTGCACGATGCCCAGCGGCCCGTTCGCCAACGTGGCCTCCCCCTTCGTGTGGGACCAGGTCAACGTGGCCGGCGCGTCGTCGATGACGACCATCGGCAACAACGCCAACACCCACGAGGCCTGGGCCAGCCCGCTCACCCCGGGCGGCCTGCTGCAGGCGCCGGTATCCCCCACCCGCACCTACACCGGTGAGTTCACCGACGCGTGGAACGAGTCGGCCTGCGACCCGACCAACCTGGTGCCGGGCGGCAACGACATCGACTTCGCCACCGGCAACCTGTTCGTGTCCCACAACCGGATGCACGACTACAGCTACTACCTCGGCTTCACCGAGGCCAACTACAACCTCCAGCTCGACAACTTCGGTCGCGGCGGCGTCCCGGCCGACATGGAGGTCGGCAACGTGCAGGCCGGTGCTCTGACCAGCCCGGTCTTCGAGGCCACCGGCGTCGCCACGGGCCGCAACAACGCCAATCAGATCACCCTGCAGGACGGCGTCCCCGGCATCACCAACCAGTACCTCTTCCAGCCGGCCGCCGGCGCGTTCTACGCGCCGTGCACCGACGGTTCACTGGACATGGGCATCGTCGGCCACGAGTACACCCATGCCATCTCCAACCGGATGATCGCCGGCCCGGACGAGGGCATCGGCTCCCAGCAGGGTGGCGCGATGGGCGAGTCGTGGGGCGACCTGACCGCCGCTGAGTACCAGTTCAGCCACGGCTACAAGAACGGCGGCAACATCTTCGCCGTCGGTGTGTACGCCACGGGCAACAAGAAGACCGCGATCCGCAACTTCGCGATCAACAAGAACCCGCTGAACTACTCCAACTACGGCTACGACACCACCGGTGTCCAGGTCCACGCCGACGGCGAGATCTGGAGCGGCACCCAGTGGGAGGTCCGCCAGGCGCTGGTGAAGAAGTGGAACAAGCAGTACCCGTACAAGAACAAGTCGCTCCAGCTCGAGTGCGCCCAGGGCACCGACGTCGCCTCCCCCGTGGCCCCGCAGTACTGCCCGGGCAACCGACGCTGGATCCAGCTGATGTTCGACTCGTTCCTGCTCCAGCAGGGCAGCACGTCGATGCTCGACGCGCGTGACGCGATGCTGGCCGCCGACCGGATGCGCTTCGGCGGCGAGAACACCAAGGTCATGTGGCAGGCGTTCGCCCGCCGCGGCATGGGCAAGAACGCCAGCATCGACCCGGCCGACGAGAACGACGTCACCGGCGGCTTCGCCTCGCCCAAGGGCGGCAACGCCACCGTGACGTTCAAGGGCGGCTCGGGTCCGGGCTCGGTCTACGTCGGCATGTTCGAGGCGCGCACCTCGCCGCTGGCCGACACGTTCCCGAAGACGAGGACCAAGGCGACCGCGACGATGGCGCCGGGCAGCTACGACCTGCTCTACGTCTCGCCCAAGGGCGGCTTCCACCGGTTCGGCCTCACCGTCAAGGCGGGCCAGAAGCGCACGGTGAAGCTCCCCGAGGCCGTCAACCTGGCCGCGTCGGCCGCCGGCGCCAAGGTCATCGACGCCACCGCCGGCTCGCTGAAGACCGAGGCGCTCATCGACGGCACCGAGGACACCAACTGGGCCGGCGTGACCGAGGCCAACGTCGACGAGTCCAAGCCGTTCGTGGCCGTCGACCTCGCGGGCAAGAAGTCGAAGATCCGTCGCGTCCAGGTCAGCGCGCTGCTGAACCCCGTCGACGGCGCCGACGACATCGACCAGCTGTCCAACTCGCGCTTCACCGCGCTGCGGCAGTTCGCCATCGAGGTCTGCGTCAAGGGCTGCACCAGCGGCAAGGCGAAGTGGAAGCGCGTCCTCACCTCCACGTCCGATGCCTTCCCGGCCGTGCGCCCCCGCCCGACGGCACCCAAGCAGGCCATGCGGTCGTTCTCGTTCAAGCCCACCAAGGCCTCGGCCGTGCGGCTCGTCGTCCTCAACAACCAGTGCACCGGGTTCGCCGGGTACGCCGGTGAGCTGGACAACGACCCGATCACCACGACCGACTGCGCCACGGGCTCCGAGCGCGGCACCGTCGTCCACGCGGCCGAGCTGCAGGTGTTCAAGAAGTAGCCCACCGAGCCACCCAGCACGCCGAACCGGCGCGTCCCTCGTGGGGCGCGCCGGTTCGGCATCCGACGACGGTCATCGACCCCCGGAGGCGCGCTCTCCGGGAGGGTGTTTGCGTGAGGGGGGCCCAGCCGCTTGGCTAGTGGGCATGGTCGGACGCATCCCCGTCATGAACGTGATGCCGCTGGTGGACCTCGGTCGGCAACCTGCCAAGGCGACCGTCGGCGAGCCCTTCAAGGTCTCCGCGACGGTCTTCAGGGAAGGGCACGACAAGCTCTCCGCCGAGGTGGTGCTGACCGACCCGTCCGGGGCCCGTCGGGCGCCGGTGCGGATGGTCAAGCATGCCGAGGTGCCCGACCTGCACGAGGCCTGGGTGACCCCCGACGTCGAGGGGGCCTGGAGCTTCGAGGTGCAGGCGTGGTCCGACCCGCTCGCGACCTGGCAGCACGACGCCGGGATCAAGATCCCCGCCGGCGTCGACGTGGAGCTGATGTTCCTCGAGGGCCGGCTGCTCTTCGAGCGCGTCCTCGGCTCCCTGGACCCCACGGACACGCGGGCCCGCGAGGTCCTCGAGGGCGCCGTGCTCGCGGCGCAGGACACCCAGCGTCCCGCGGCGGCCCGCCTCGCCGCGCTCCGCGACCCCGAGCTGGCGCAGGTGCTGCTCGAGCACCCGCTGCGCGAGCTGGTCACCGTCGAGGGCCCGTACCCGGCGTACGCCGACCGGCAGCGCGCGCTCTTCGGCAGCTGGTACGAGTTCTTCCCGCGCAGCGAGGGCGCGACCAAGGACCCGAAGACCGGGAAGATCACCTCCGGCACCTTCCGGACCGCTGCGGAGCGGCTCGACGCCGTGGCTGCGGCAGGCTTCGACGTCATCTACCTGCCGCCGATCCACCCCATCGGCGAGGTCAACCGCAAGGGCCCCAACAACACCCTCACCCCCAGCCCCGACGACACCGGCTCGCCGTGGGCCATCGGGTCCAAGGACGGCGGCCACGACGCGATCCACCCCGACCTCGGGACGATGGACGACTTCGACGCCTTCGTGGCCCGCGCCGGCGAGCTCGGCCTCGAGGTGGCCCTGGACCTGGCGCTCCAGGCCGCCCCGGACCACCCGTGGGTCACCACCCACCCGCAGTTCTTCACCACCCGGGCCGACGGCTCGATCGCCTACGCCGAGAACCCGCCCAAGAAGTACCAGGACATCTACCCGCTCAACTTCGACAACGACCCCACGGGCATCTGCCGCGAGGTGCTGCGCGTGGTGAAGCTGTGGATGTCCCACGGCGTGCGGATCTTCCGCGTCGACAACCCGCACACCAAGCCGGTCGCGTTCTGGGAGTGGCTGCTGAGGGAGGTGCGGCGCACCGACCCCGACGTGCTGTTCCTGTCCGAGGCCTTCACCCGTCCGGCGATGATGCACGGCCTGGGTGCGGTCGGCTTCCACCAGAGCTACACCTACTTCACCTGGCGCACCGCGAAGTGGGAGATCGAGGAGTACCTCCGCGAGCTCTCGACGGAGTCCGACCACCTGATGCGGCCGAACTTCTTCGTCAACACCCCCGACATCCTCCACGCCTACCTGCAGTACGGCGGACCGGCCGCCTTCAAGGTCCGCGCCGCGCTGGCGGCGACCAGCTCGCCGAGCTGGGGCGTGTACGCCGGCTACGAGCTGTTCGAGCACGTGGCCGTCAAGCCGGGGTCCGAGGAGTACCTCGACTCCGAGAAGTACCAGATCCGCATCCGCGACTGGGACGCCGCCGAGGCCGAGGGCCGCACGCTCACGCCGTACCTCACCCGACTCAACGAGCTGCGCCGCGAGCACCGCTCGCTCCAGCTGCTGCGCAACCTGACCATCCACTCCAGCGACGACGAGAACATCCTGGTCTTCGCCAAGCAGGCGGTCGTCGGCGACCCCGACAGCGACACCGTCGTGGTGGTGATCAACCTCGACCCGCACGCCACCCGGGAGACCACCGTCCACCTCGACCTGCCCGCCCTGGGCATGGACTGGGGCGAGCGCTTCGTGGTCCACGACGGGATCACCCACCAGGACTGGTCCTGGGGCCAGCACAACTACGTGCGCCTGGACCCCCACCACGAGCCGGCCCACGTGCTGACGGTCAGGAGGGGCGCATGAGCAAGCACGCCCCCGTCCACGAGACGACCGCCTCCGGGGTCGACGTCGAGGAGGCCAGCCGCCCGCAGCCGGACTGGTTCAAGACCGCGGTCTTCTACGAGGTCCTCGTCCGGTCCTTCCGCGACTCCAACGCCGACGGCACCGGCGACTTCGCCGGGCTCATCGAGAAGCTCGACTACCTCGAGTGGCTCGGCGTCGACTGCCTGTGGGTGCCGCCGTTCTTCCCCTCGCCGCTGCGCGACGGCGGGTACGACGTGGCCGACTACAACGGGGTCCTGCCCGCGGTCGGCACGATCGAGGACTTCCAGACCTTCCTGGACGAGGCGCACGCCCGCGGCATCCGCGTGATCATCGACTTCGTCATGAACCACACCAGCGACCAGCACCCGTGGTTCCAGGCCAGCCGCAGCGACCCGGACGGGCCGTACGGCGACTTCTACGTGTGGTCCGACACCGACGAGCTCTACCAGGAAGCCCGGATCATCTTCGTCGACACCGAGCCGTCGAACTGGACGTGGGACCCGGTGCGCCAGCAGTACTACTGGCACCGCTTCTTCCACCACCAGCCCGACCTCAACTTCGACAACCCGGCCGTGCACGACGCGATGATCGACGCGCTGCGCTTCTGGCTGGACATGGGGCTGGACGGCTTCCGGCTCGACGCGGTCCCCTACCTCTACGAGCGCCCCGGGACCAACGGCGAGAACCTCCCCGAGACCCACGACTTCCTCAAGAAGGTCCGCCGGGTCGTCGACGAGGAGTACCCCGGCCGGGTGCTGCTGTGCGAGGCCAACCAGTGGCCGCAGGACGTCGTGGAGTACTTCGGCGACTTCGCGTCCGGTGGCGACGAGTGCCACATGGCCTTCCACTTCCCCGTCATGCCGCGCATCTTCATGGCGGTGCGCCGGGAGTCGCGATACCCGATCTCGGAGATCCTCGAGCAGACACCGCGCATCCCCGACAACTGCCAGTGGGGCATCTTCCTGCGCAACCACGACGAACTGACCCTGGAGATGGTCACCGACGAGGACCGCGACTACATGTGGCAGGAGTACGCCAAGGACCCGCGGATGAAGGCCAACATCGGCATCCGACGGCGACTGGCGCCGCTTCTGGACAACGACACCAACCAGATCGAGCTCTTCAACGCGCTGCTGCTCTCGCTGCCCGGCTCCCCGGTCCTCTACTACGGCGACGAGATCGGGATGGGCGACAACATCTGGCTCGGTGACCGCGACGGCGTCCGCACCCCGATGCAGTGGACCGGCGACCGCAACGCCGGGTTCTCCTCGGCCAACCCGGGTCGCCTGGACCTGCCGGTCGTGCAGGACGCGATCTACGGCTACGAGTCGGTGAACGTCGAGGCGCAGATGGAGAACCCCTCCTCGCTGCTGCACTGGACGCGCCGGATGCTCGCGGCCCGCCGCCACCACCCGGCCTTCGGGCTCGGGGAGTTCCACGACCTCGGCGGCTCCAACTCCTGCGTGCTGTCCTACGTGCGCGAGTGGACCGACCCGGAGACCGGCGAGGAGGACGTCATCCTCTGCGTCAACAACCTCTCCCGGTTCCCCCAGCCCGTCGAGCTCGACCTGCGCCGCTTCGAGGGCCGGCGCCCGGTGGAGCTGCTCGGCAACGTCCCGTTCCCCACGATCGGCGAGCTGCCCTACCTGCTGACCCTGGCCGGCTACGGCTTCTACTGGTTCCGGCTGACCGCGCTCGAGCACCTCGAGGAGGACCAGTTGCTGTGACCTCTTCCGAGCACACCCCAGAGACCACGCCGGAGACCACCGGCCCGGGCCTGAGCCTGGCCTCGGACCACCTGGACCGCCAGGTGCTGGCCGACTACCTCGTCCGCACCCGCTGGTTCGGGGGGAAGGGCCGCCCCTTCACCGTCACCGGCGTACGCCGCATCGGGGAGGTCCCCGGTGACCCGACCGTCGAGCCCCGCGTGGCGCTGCACCTGGTCGAGCTGACCTACTCCGACGTGCCTGCGGGCGCCGTCGACGAGGTCGAGCGCTACCAGGTGCCGTTGTCGCTCTACGCCGAGGCCGAGTCCCGCCTCGACCACGCCTTCGTCGGCTGGTGGGAGGAGCCGGGCCTCGGGTGGGTGCACGCCTACGACGCCCTGCACGACCGCGAGGCGATGGCCCGGTGGCAGCACGCGTTCCACGCCGCGGCCGCCGAGCCGGGCGGCAACCTCGTCGACCACCACAGCTCGCTGGCCTTCCACCGGCTGCCCGGCCACGACCTCGACCTGACCGCGCACTCGACGCTGTTCTCCGGCGAGCAGTCCAACTCCTCGGTGGCCTTCGGGGAGGACGCGCTGCTCAAGGTGTTCCGCAAGGTGACGGCCGGGGTCAACCCGGACGTGCAGGTCCACGAGGTCCTCAGCCGTGCGGAGTCCCCCGACGTCGCGCACCTCTTCGGCTGGGTCGACTGGGTCGACCCCGACTCCGTGGACCCCGACGACCCGGAGTCCGGCGAGGTGGTGCAGCTCGCGATGCTGCAGCAGTTCCTCCGGACCGCCTCCGACGGGTGGGACCTCGCCCTGGCCAGCGTCCGCAACCTCTTCTCCGACCCCGAGCTGCACGCCTCGGCCGCGGGCGGCGACTTCGCCGGCGAGGCCACCCGGCTCGGGCTGACTCTGCGTGCCGTGCACGACCTGCTCGTCGAGCACTTCGGTGAGAGCGACGTGCCGGCCCGCGAGATCGCCGAGCGGATGGGGGACCGGCTCCCCGCCGCCGTGGCCGCGGCGCCCAAACTGGCCCCGCACCGCGAGGCCCTCGAGCGGCTCTTCGACCGCGTCGCCGCGCTAGGGGAGGTCGCGGTCCACCGCGTCCACGGCGACCTGCACCTCGGCCAGACCCTGCGCACCTCGCTGGGCTGGAAGATCGTCGACTTCGAGGGCGAGCCGGCCAAGCCGCTGGCCGAGCGCCTGCTGCCCGACTGCCCCTGGCGCGACGTCGCCGGCATGCTGCGCTCCTTCGACTACGCCCCGCGGGTCGTCGAGCGCACCTGGGCCGAGGACGACCCCGACGGCGCCGAGGTGCGCGCCGCCAAGGCACAGGAGTGGGCCAACCGCGCCAAGAACCACTTCCTCGTCGCGTACGCCGGCGGCGACATCAGCCCCGAGCAGCGCACGCTCGTGGAGGCCTACGTCGCCGACAAGGCCGTCTACGAGACCGTCTACGAGACCCGCAACCGGCCGACCTGGGTGGAGATCCCGCTGCAGGCCGTGGCCGAGATCGGAGCCGCATGACCACCTCCAGCACTCCCCCGTCCGGCCACGACCCGGGCCCCCGCCCGGTCCCCGTCGAGGAGCTCGACCAGCTCGTCCGCGGCGAGCACGGCCACCCGCACGCCGTCCTCGGCCCGCACCTGCACGACGGTGCCGTCACGGTCCGCGCCCTGCGCCCGTTGGCCTCGCGGGTCAGCGTCACCGGCGACTTCGGCGAGGTGGCGCTCACCCACGAGCACGAGGGGGTCTGGGTCGGTGTCCTCCCGGTCGCCGAGGTCCCCGACTACCTCCTCGCCGTCGCCTACGACGGCGAGCCGCTCGTCCTGGAGGACCCCTACCGCTTCCTCCCCACCCTCGGCGAGGTCGACCTGCACCTGGTCAACGAGGGACGCCACGAGCAGCTGTGGACCGTCCTGGGCGCCCACGTCCGCACCTACGAGGGCGGCGACGGGCGGGCGATCGAGGGCACCTCGTTCGCGGTGTGGGCGCCGTCCGCCCGCGGGGTCCGGCTCACCTGCGACGCCAACTCCTGGGACGGTCGGGCGCACCCGATGCGGCAGCTCGGGACGTCGGGCGTGTGGGAGCTGTTCGTGCCCGGCGTCGGGTCGGGGACGGCGTACAAGTTCGCGATCCTGGGCCAGGACGGCCACTGGCGCGAGAAGGCCGACCCGCTGGCGCAGTGGGCCGAGCCGCCCGCGAGCACCGCCTCGAAGGTCTTCGCCTCCGACTACACCTGGGGCGACGAGGAGTGGATGACCACCCGCGCCGACACCCCGCCGGTCAGCGCCCCGATGAGCGTCTACGAGCTGCACCTCGCGTCGTGGCGCCGCAACTACGACGGCAGCACCTGGTCGTGGGACCAGCTGGCCACCGACCTGGTCGCCTACGTGCAGGACCTCGGCTTCACCCACGTGGAGCTGATGCCGGTGATGCAACACCCCTTCGGCGGCTCCTGGGGCTACCACGTCACCTCCTACTTCGCCCCGGACAGCCGCTTCGGCGACCCCGACGGCTTCCGCCTGCTCGTCGACCGGCTGCACCAGGCCGGCATCGGCGTGATCCTGGACTGGGTCCCGGGCCACTTCGCCACCGACGAGTGGGCGCTGGCCCGCTTCGACGGCACCCCGCTCTACGAGGACCCCAACCCCCAGCGCGGCTGGCACCAGGAGTGGGGCAGCCACATCTTCAACTTCGGCCGCCCCGAGGTGCGCAACTTCCTCTTCGCCAACGCGGTCTACTGGTGCGAGGAGTTCCACGTCGACGGCCTGCGCGTCGACGGCGTCGCCTCGATGCTCTACCTCGACTACTCCCGCAAGGACGGCGAGTGGTCGCCGAACAAGTACGGCGGCCGGGAGAACCTCGAGGCGGTGCAGTTCCTCCAGGAGATGAACGCCACCGTCTACCGCCGCGTCCCCGGCGTCGTGACGATCGCCGAGGAGTCCACCTCCTGGCCCGGCGTCACCAAGCCGACCGACGCCGACGGCCTGGGCTTCGGCTTCAAGTGGAACATGGGCTGGATGCACGACTCGCTGACCTACATGGCCCACGAGCCCGTGCACCGCGCCTACCACCACGGCGAGATGACCTTCTCCCTGGTCTACGCCTGGTCGGAGAACTTCGTGCTGCCGATCAGCCACGACGAGGTCGTCCACGGCAAGGGCTCGCTGCTGCGCAAGATGCCCGGCGACCGGTGGCAGCAGCTGGCCAACCTGCGCGCCTACCTGGCCTTCATGTGGGGTCACCCGGGCAAGCAGCTGCTCTTCATGGGCGCCGAGCTCGGCCAGGAGTCGGAGTGGGCGGAGTCCCGCGAGCTGGACTGGTGGCTGCTCGACCACCCCGAGCACGCCGGTGTGCACCGGCTGGTGCGCGACCTCAACCGCACCTACGCCGACTCCGGCGCCCTGTGGGCCCAGGACCACTCCCCCGACGGCTTCGCGTGGATCGACGCCAACGACGCGGGACGCAACGTGTTCTCCTTCGTGCGCCGCGCGCCCGGGCACCCCGACGTGGTGTGCGTGTCGAACTTCTCCGCGGTGCCGCACCACGGCGTGCGGGTCGGCTTCCCGTCGGCCGGTGAGTGGACCGAGGTGCTCAACACCGACGCCGAGGCCTACACCGGCTCCGGGGTCGGCAACTTCGGCGCCGTGACCGCCGTCGAGGGCGACCACCACGGCCACCCGGCCCACGCCGAGCTC
Organism: Nocardioides sp. REDSEA-S33_B3; assembly: GCA_001627335.1. Lineage (GTDB taxonomy): Bacteria > Actinomycetota > Actinomycetes > Propionibacteriales > Nocardioidaceae > Nocardioides. The sequence goes on from LUPK01000032.1 coordinate 123,546, forward strand.
AGCCTGCCGCCGTTGGGCACCGTGTGGTTCAGGGCCGCCCGCTGACGGTGGTCGAGCAGCGAGGAGCGCCAGCGACGAGCGGGCGTCGAGACCACCGGCCGCCCTCTAGGGTGGCCGCATGACCCAGCAGCCGACGACGACGCGCAGCACCGTCGCCGACGGGGTGGCCCGCCTGGTGTGGCCGCCCGGCGAGCCGATCGACAACGTGCGCCGCGAGCTGGCGCGGGCGCTGGTCACCCACGCCCGGGTCGAGGCCCACGTCGACCCCGACGACACCGAGGGGCAGCGGATCGCGACCTGGGCGGGCATGCAGCGTGAGGGCGTGATGCGCGGCGTCACGGTCGACGGTACGCCGGTGGACCGCATCGTCTACGCACGGTTGGCGACCGACCGCCCGGTCGACGAGCCCGGCTCGTTCCGGGCGTTGCTCAACTCCTTCCTGCCCCGCAAGCGCGCCATCAGCCAGATGCTGGTGCGCGACACCAAGCAGCGGGTGCTGCTGTGCCAGCTGACCTACAAGACCGACTGGGACCTCCCCGGCGGCGTCGTCGAGGTCGGCGAGTCGCCGATGGTCGCGGTGGCCCGCGAGGTCGAGGAGGAGCTGGCGCTGCAGATCCCGGCCGGCCCGCTGCTGCTGACCGACTGGCTGCCGCCGTGGGGCGGCTGGGACGACGCGCTGTGCCTGGTCTTCGACGGCGGCGAGCACGAGCCCGCGATCCTGGACCGGGTGGTCAAGCAGGCCCGCGAGATCCGCTCAGCGCGCTTCTGCACCCTCGACGAGGTCGACGAGCTCTGTGCCGACTTCACCGCCCGTCGGGTCCGCGCCGCGCTCGCGACCCTCGCCGGCGAGGGATCGGCCTACACCGAGAGCGGCCGCTGACCCCGGCGCTCGACGGGGCGGACGCAGCGCCACCAGCACGCCGACCACCAGCAGCAGCCCGCCGCCCGCCTCCCCGGCGGTCGGCACGTCGCCGAGCAGGGCCCAGGCAGCCGTCATCGCGACGACCGGTGCCAGCAGCACCCACGGCACCACCGCGGCCGAGGGGTTGCGCGCCAGCAGCGTGTTGAAGATGCCGTAGCCCAGCAGGGAGGCGATCCCCGCGGTGTAGAGCGTGGCGAGCAGCGCCGCCCCGTCCACCGCGGCGAGCCCCTCGAGGACGGCGGTCGGGCCATCGACCACCAGGGCGAGGGCCATCACGGGGACCGGGACCACCAGTCCCGACCACACCGTCAGCGACAGTCCGCCCGGCACCCGCGCCGCGCGGGAGACCACGTTGCCGATGCCCCAGGACAGCGCGCCCATCAGGCACAGGCCCAGCCCCACCAGGGGCACGTCGCCTCCCCTGCCGAGCGCGACGACGAGAAGTCCCACGACACCGAGGGCGACGCCGATGCCCTGGGTCACGGTCGGCCGCTCCCGCAGGACGCCGGCGGCGATCACGATCGTGAACACGACCTGCGCCTGCAGCACCAGCGCGGCGATGCCGGGCGGCAGGCCGACCCCCATGGCGACGTACAGGAAGCCGAACTGACCCGCGGACATGAACAGCCCGACCGCCGCGAGCACCCGCCACGACACCTGCGGCCGCGGCACCAGGAAGACCGCCGGGAGCACCACCGCGACGAAGCGCAGCGCCAGGAAGACCAACGGCGGCACGTCACCCATCCCGAGGTCGATGGCCAGGAAGTTCAGGCCCCACAGGGTCGCCACGAGGGCGGCCAGGACGTTGTCTCGACGGCTCACCGCTCCAGCCTGGAGCACCGGATCATGCAGCACCAGCGACTATTGCTGAGCCATACCGTGAAGCGTTGCTGCATGGTTCTGCGACGATGACCTCATGCTCGACCTTGACGCCCTGTCCTCGCTCCGAGCCGTCGCCGACCACGGCTCGGTCAGTGCCGCGGCTGGCCCGCTGGGCTTCACGCCCAGCGCGATCAGCCAGCAGGTGAAGCGGCTCGAGCGGCAGACCGGCGTCGCGCTGCTGGAGCGGGTCGGGCGCGGCGTCATCCTCACCGGCGCCGGGCGACACCTGGTCGACGAGGGCGGCCGTCTGCTGACCGACCTCGAGCGCCTCGAGAGCGGCCTGCACCGGCTCTCGGGCGACGTGACGGGGCACGTGCGGCTGGCCGCCTTCTCCACGGCCATGCGCGGGCTCGTCGCACCCCGGCTGGGCGAGCTGCGAGGGCGACATCCCGACCTGACCTTCTCCCTGACCGAGACCGAGCCCTGGGACACGGTGGAGATCGTGGCCGCCGGCCGGCTCGACATCGGGGTCGTGCACTCCTGGGGTGACGTGCCGCTGCACGTCCCCGACCACCTTGCGCGCACCGTCGTGGCGCGGGACGTCGCCGACGTCGTCGTCCGCGAGGACCACCCGCTCGCCGGCCGGGACCGGGTGACCCCGGCCGACCTGGTCGACGAGGGTTGGATCGCCACCCCCGACGGCACGATCTGCCGTCAGTGGCTGCACCGGATGTACGTCGGGACCGGCCGCAGCCCGCGGATCGCGCACGAGTCCCTCGAGTACGCCTCCCACCTCGCCCTCGTGCACGCCGGCCTGGGGATCGCCCTGGTCCCCCGTCTGGGCCGCGGACGGATCGAGGCGCCGCTCACCACCGTCCTCGCCACCGACCCCGTCCCGACGCGCGAGGTCGTGGCGGTCCACCGCCGCTCGATGGCCGCCTCCCCCGCCCTCCAGGCGGTCCTGGCCGCGCTGACCGACTGACCCGACCGACTGAACCGATCGGAGTCGTGCCCCTGAGCGGGCGCTATCCCGCCCGCTGAGGGGCACGACCCGGTCGGTCGAGCAGGTCGCGGGCGAGCATCGTCGCGCCGGCGACGGCCGCGGGCATCACCGCGACAGCGCCCAGCGGCACCAGGAAGCACAGCTGCGTGGCGACCCCGAAGCCGAGGACGGCACCCCGGTCGCGGGCCAGCACCTCGGCCCGGGCCGCACGGTCCATCCCCCGGGCCTCCAGGGCGCGCGAGACGAGCTCGGCGGCGAGCAGACGGCCCGACACCGCGACGCCGAGGACGAGGCCGACCGCCGTCCCGACCACCGGCAGCAGGCCCAGCACGAGCACCCCGACGCCCAGCAGCAGACCGGTCCCCGCCAGCACGAGGCCGTCCACGGCCGAGCGCCAGAAGCCCGGGCCCGCGTCGGGGACGTCCCCACCCAGCATCCGCTCGGTCTCCGCCCAGATCCGGGCGTAGAACGGGTCCCCCAGCGTCAGTGCGAGGGCGGTGAAGGTCATCGACGCCACCATGAGGAACCCCACGACCACGAGCAGGCCCAGCGCCACCCGCACCAGCGCCCGCGCCCCGGTGGCCCAGTCGGCGGCGAACGGCGTCGCCCAGGCGACGAGGTCGCCGACCTGCAGCAGCAGGACGACGAGGCCGCCCACCACCAGGAGCAGGACCAGCAGCGCCGGCACCATCCCCAGGAGCATCAGCCCCGGACGGGTGCGCCAGAGCCCGAGGCCGCGCAGGAGGTAGCCCGGGCCGCGCACCGGCGGACTCAGAACAGCGCCGAGGCGAGGGCCCGCCGTCCGTTGAGGACCCGGGGGTCGTCGTTGCCGACGGCGGCGAAGAGACCCAGCAGGTGGTCGCGGGCCCGCTCGCGCTCCTTGTCCGACGTACGCCGCACGAGCTCCACCAGCCGGACGAAGGCGTCCTCGACGTGGCCGCCGAGCATGTCGAGGTCGGCGCAGAGGGTCTGGGCGTCGATGTCGTCGGGGTCCGCGGCCGCGGCGGCGCGGGCCGCCTGCAGGTCGACGCCCTGGGTGCGCTGGAGCACCTTGGCCATCGCCAGGCCGGCGACCGCCTCGCTGTCGGCGGGGTTGGCCGAGACCAGATTCTGGTACTCCTCGACCGCGCGGTCGATGTCGCCCGCGGCGAGCGCGTCCTGGGCGGGGGCGTAGCGCGGGTCGAGCCCCGGCTCCTCGCCCTCCTCGGTCGCGGGTGCCGCAGCGCGCGGCTGGTGCCGGCCGGTGACGCCGCCGGCGGTGAGCTGCTGGGCCAGCTGGTCGAGCAGACCGCTGATCTCCTCGGGTCCGAGCACGTCCTGGGCGATCGGCTGCGGGCGACCGTCGAGCACCGCCATGAGGTAGGGGATCGACTGCAGCTGCACGGCCTGCGCGATCGCCGGGGTGGCGTCGACGTCGACCAGCGCGGCGAGGAAGCGGCCCTCGTGGGCGTCGACCGCCGAGGCGAGGTCGCGGGCCATCTGCTCGCTCTCGGGCAGCCGGCTGGCGGAGTAGAACGCCAGCAGGACCGGAGCGGTCATCGAGGACTCGATGACCTGCTGGAAGTTCTCCTCGGTGACGGTGAGGGAGTACGCCGAGCCGCCACCGCCGCCCGCGGACGAGGCCTGACCGCCGGAGGACGGCGCTGCCGGGGCCGGCTTCTTCAGCGCCGAGAGGTCGATGGCACCGGGGCGGGAGAACGGCTGCTGCGTCATGGCGCCAATCCTAGGAAACCGGCACCGGCCCGGCGGGTGGGGGCCTGCGCCGCGGGACGGCCGGGCTCGCCGGGCACGCCGGGCACGCCGGGCTCACGCGAGCCCGAGCGCCACCGCCTCCTCCCACAGCTCCTCGCGCACCCGGGGGTGGGCGGCGTGCTCGATGAGGTGCCGGGCCTGGGTGCGCTCGTCCTGGCCGGCGAGCTCGGCGGCCCCCTGCTCGGTGAGCACGGCCGTGACCTGGAAGGAGGTGACCGGCTCGTCGACCATCGGGACGATCGTGGAGCAGTCGGCCTTGGGGTGCCACGAGCGCAGCGCCATCAGCGCCTGGCCGCCCCGGCTGTGCAGGGCACCGACGATGAAGTCGGTCTGCCCGCCGAAGCCGGAGTGGATCCGGGCGTGGATCCGCGAGGCGTTGGCCTGGCCGAAGAGGTCGACCTGCAGCGCGGTGTTGATGCTGGTCATGCCCGGGTTGCGCGCGATCAGTCCCGGGTCGTTGGCCGTCTCGGTGCGGATCATCTGCACCCGCGGGTTGCGGTCGACCCAGGCCAGCAGCTCCGGGGAGCCGAACAGGAACGACGCCTGTACCGGCACGTCGCGGTCGAGCGCCCCCGCCTGCTCCAGCGCCAGCACCGAGTCGGAGAACATCTCGGTCCACACCCGCAGCCCGCGTCGGCCGGTCAGCCCCCGCAGCGCCGCGTCGGGCACCGCGCCGATGCCCGCCTGCAGCGTGGCGCCGTCGCCGACCCGGGCCGCCACCTGCGCGCCGATCGCGGCGGCCTCGGCGTCGATCCCGCCTGCACCGGACGGCCCCGCCACCGCGGGCTCCTCGGCCTCCACGAGCACGTCGATCGACGCCAGGTCGAGCTCCGCGTCGCCGTACGTCCAGGGCACGCGGTCACTGACCTGCGCCACCACCCGCCCACCGCGGGCGCGCGCCGCCTCGACCGCCGCCGGCAGCACATTGACCTCGGTGCCCAGCGACACCCTGCCGTCGCGGGGCCGCGTGGTGTGCAGCAGCACGAGGTCCGGCGGCTGCGTCGTGGTGAACAGCCGGGGCACCAGCGACAGCCGCGAGGGCGTGTAGCGCAACCGCGGGCTGCGCCGCATGCCCGGGCCGACGAACGGCGTCTCGTAGGTGACGCCGTCACGGTCGGGCACGCCGCGCTGGGCGTTCAGCACCCACAGCCGGTACGACGCCAGCGACTCGTCCACCAGGCCGAGCAGCGTCCACGGGGTGGCATGGTTGCCGGTCACCACCACACGGGGCTCGTCGGGCAGTCCGGACAGCAGGGCGGGCAGGTCCACAGCCCCATTGGAGCAGAGCCGGCCCCGACCCACCTGCGGTTCAGTCCCCGAGCAGCGCGTCGGCCGCGGCGTACGGGTCCTGCTCGCCGGCGGCGACGGCCTCGGCCAGCCGGTCCAGCGCGGAGTGGTCGCCCAGCTCCCAGCGCGCGCGGAGCGCCGCGACGGCCACCGCCTCGACCTCGGCCCGCGCGCGCCGCGCGCGCCGCGCGGCGAGCTGACCGGTCTCCTCGAGCCAGGCACGGTGCTGCTCCAGGCCCTCGACGACGTCGTCGACGCCCTGTCCGGTCTGGGCGACGGTCGCCAGGATCGGGGGCTGCCAGGCGTCGGCGGCCCGCTCGGTCAGAGCCAGGCCGGACCGCAGATCACGTCGCAGCCGGTCGGCCCCGTCGCGGTCGGCCTTGTTGACGACGTAGAGGTCGCCGACCTCGAGGATGCCGGCCTTCGCGGCCTGGATGCCGTCGCCCATCCCGGGCGCCAGCAGGACCATCGTGGTGTCGGCGAGCCCGGCGACCTCGACCTCGCTCTGGCCGACGCCGACGGTCTCCACCAGCACCACGTCGAAGCCGGCTGCGTCGAGCACGCGCACGGCCTGGGGCGTGGTGAACGAGAGCCCGCCCAGGTGCCCCCGGGACGCCATCGAGCGGATGAAGACACCCTCGTCGGCGGCGTGGTCCTGCATCCGGATGCGGTCGCCGAGCAGCGCGCCGCCGGAGAACGGCGAGGACGGGTCGACCGCGAGCACGCCGACCGTGCGGCCGGCCGCGCGCAGGGCGCCGATGAGCGCGTTGGTCGAGGTGGACTTCCCGACACCGGGGGCACCGGTCAGGCCCACCACGTGCGCACGGCCGGTGTGCGGCGCGAGCGCCGCCATCACCGGCCGCAGGAGGGGCGACTCGTCCTCGACGAGCGAGACGAGCCGGGCGACGGCCCGGGCCTGGCCGGCGCGTGCGCGCTCGACCAGGTCCGGGACCGCCGCGGGGTCAGTTCGACGGGACACGCACGATCAGGGCGTCGCCCTGGCCACCGCCACCGCACAGCGCGGCCGCACCGGTGCCGCCGCCCCGGCGCTTGAGCTCGAGCGCGAGGTGCAGGACCACGCGGGCACCGGACATGCCGACCGGGTGACCCAGGGCGATCGCGCCGCCGTTGACGTTGACCTTCTCGTCGGGCAGGCCGAGGGCCCGCGCGGAGGCGATGCCGACCGCGGCGAAGGCCTCGTTGAACTCCACCAGGTCCAGCGACGAGGGCTCGATGCCCTCCTTCGCGCAGGCCTTCGCGGTGGCGTTGGCCGGCTGCAGCTGCAGGGTGGAGTCGGGGCCGGCGACCATGCCGTGCGCGCCGATCTCGGCCAGCCACTCCAGGCCCAGCTCCTCGGCCTTGGCCTTGCTCATCACCACGACGGCGCAGGCACCGTCGGAGATCTGCGAGGAGGTGCCGGCGGTGATGGTGCCGTCCTTGGCGAAGGCGGGGCGCAGCCCGCCGAGGCTCTCGGCGGTGGTGTCGCCGCGCACGCCCTCGTCGGAGGAGACGACGACCGGGTCGCCCTTGCGCTGCGGGATGGAGACGGGGACGACCTCGTCGTCGAAGACCCCGTTCTTCCAGGCCTCGGCGGCCTTCTGGTGCGAGGCCGCGGCGAAGGCGTCCTGCTCCTCACGGGTGAACTTGTCGGTCGCGGCGTTGCACGCCTCGGTCAGCCCGCCCATGGCCTGCTGGGTGGCCTGGTCGAACAGCGCATCGTAGGCCATCGAGTCGACCAGCGCGGTGTCGCCGTACTTGAAGCCCTCACGCGACTTCGGCAGCAGGTGCGGAGCGTTGGTCATCGACTCCATGCCGCCCGCGACGATGATGTCGGCCTCGCCGGCGCGGATCATCTGGTCGGCGGTGGCGATGGCGTTGAGGCCCGACAGGCACACCTTGTTGACGGTGATGGAGGGGACCGAGGCCGGCAGCCCACCGGCGAGGCCGGCGGCGCGGGCGGGGTTCTGGCCGGCGCCGGCGAGGATGACCTGGCCCATGATCAGGTAGTCGACCTGCTCGCCGGTGACGCCCGCCTTCTCCAGCGCGCCCTTGATGGCGATCCCGCCGAGGTCGGCGGCCGAGAAGCTCTTGAGCCCGCCGAGCAGGCGGCCGATCGGGGTGCGCGCCCCGGCGACGATGACGGTTCCGGACATGGGGTTCTCCTCCAGTGCTGGGTGGGCCGGCGCGGGACGAGGGCCGCGGGCGCCGGGCCGGGACCCGGTCAGGCTACCCACGAGTCACCTCCGCGGCGAGGGGCGTCCGTCCTGCCGGTCGTGAGGCACATGTCACAACCTGGGCGGGTGCGTTGTGGCTGCAACGTCCGGCGTACGACGATGCGGCCATGAGCACTCCCCTCGACATCCCCAGCCACCTGTTCACCGCCATCGACCACGTCGGGATGGCCGTGCCGGACCTCGACGAGGCGATCGCCTTCTACCGCGACACCTTCGGGATGACGCTGGCCCACGAGGAGACCAACGAGGAGCAGGGCGTGCGCGAGGCGATGATGGCCGTCGGCGACTCCGGCTCCTGCGTCCAGCTGCTCGCGCCGCTCTCGGAGTCCTCCACGATCGCCAAGTTCATCGACCGCAACGGCCCCGGCTGCCAGCAGATCGCCTACCGCGTCACCGACGTGGAGAAGGTCGCCGCGATCCTGCGCGAGCGCGGGCTGCGGATGCTGTACGACGCCCCCAAGCGCGGCACGTCCGACAGCCGCATCAACTTCGTGCACCCCAAGGACGCCGGCGGCATCCTGGTGGAGATCGTCGAGCCGAACCCGGCCGCCGCGCACTGATCCCGTGCCCGGTCGACCGCCCACCGCGGCACGGATCGTGCCGTGCATCACAGGGGGTGGCCGCGAGATGACTCTTCCCGGCACTGTTACCCACCAGTAATCTTCCGCGCGGGGCGTCCGCCCCGACTGACTCCCGACCAGACCAGGAGCCACCCGTGCAGCACATCCTCGATGCGATCCAGGCCGGCCAGACCGGCGACGCGACCTCGGAGGACTTCGCGAGCCTCGCCCTCCCCGAGTCCTACCGCGCCGTGACGGTGCACAAGGACGAGGTCGACATGTTCGAGGGCGTGGCCTCTCGCGACAAGGACCCCCGCAAGTCCCTCCACGTCGAGGACGTCGCCCTCCCCGAGCTCGGCCCGGGCGAGGCGTTCGTCGCGGTCATGGCCTCGGCGATCAACTACAACACCGTGTGGACCTCGATCTTCGAGCCCGTCTCCACCTTCGGCTTCCTCGAGCGCTACGGCCGGCTCTCCGAGCTCACCAAGCGCCACGACCTGCCCTACCACGTGGTCGGCTCCGACCTCGCCGGCGTCGTGCTCAAGACCGGCCCCGGCGTCACCCAGTGGCAGCCCGGCGCCGAGGTCGTGGCGCACTGCCTCTCGGTCGAGCTCGAGGACCCGGCCGGTCATGACGACACGATGATGGACCCGCAGCAGCGCATCTGGGGCTTCGAGACCAACTTCGGCGGCCTGGCCCACATCGCCCTGGTCAAGTCCAACCAGCTGCTGCCCAAGCCGGCCCACCTCACCTGGGAGGAGGCCGCCTCCCCCGGCCTGGTCAACGCCACCGCCTACCGCCAGCTGGTCTCCAAGAACGCCGGCCAGATGAAGCAGGGCGACAATGTGCTGATCTGGGGCGCCTCGGGCGGCCTCGGCGGCTTCGCCACGCAGTACGCCCTCAACGGCGGTGCCAACCCCATCTGCGTGGTCTCCAACGAGGAGAAGGCCAAGATCTGCCGCTCCATGGGCGCGGAGATGATCATCAACCGCTCCGAGGAGAACTGGAAGTTCTGGAACGACGACAACACCGCCCAGAACCCCAAGGAGTGGCAGCGCCTGGGCAAGAAGATCCGCGAGCTCACCGGCGGCGAGGACATCGACATCGTCTTCGAGCACCCCGGCCGCGAGACCTTCGGTGCGTCGGTCTACGTGACCCGCAAGGGCGGCACCATCACCACGTGCGCCTCGACCACGGGCTTCATGCACGAGTACGACAACCGCTACCTGTGGATGAACCTCAAGCGCATCGTCTCCAGCCACTTCGCCAACTACCGCGAGGCCTACGAGGCCAACCGCCTCATCGACCAGGGCAAGATCCACCCCACCCTGTCCAAGACCTACACGCTCGACGAGGTCGGCCAGGCTGCGCTGGACGTGCACCACAACAAGCACCAGGGCAAGGTCGGCGTGCTGTGCCTGGCGCCCGAGGAGGGCCTGGGCGTGCGCGACGAGGAGAAGCGCGCGAAGCACCTCGACGCGATCAACCGGTTCCGCGGCGTCTGATCCCCCGCCGGGCCCAGGGTCCGGCACCTGCACCACCCGCGAGGGCCGTCGGTCGCACCGACGGCCCTCGCGGCGTCCCTGGCCTCCCTGGCCTCCCTGGCGTCCCCGGCCTCTCCCCCGCCGGGGACGCCTGGAATCTGGGCAAAGATTCAGGTGTCGACGGGTGGGACTGCGGCGGGCGATCCTCGACAATGGGGTCTCACGTCGACCTCCCACGACTGGAAGTAGGTTGTCCCGCATGAGCGACCAGGGCCTGTCCATCTTCGACGAGCAGTCCGGCCAGACCGGCAAGGGCTCTCCCGACGACAAGACCCAGGTGATCCCCGTCGCCCAGGGCGACAAGAGCAGCCAGGGCGGCCAGCCGTCCGGCGCCTCCGGCAACGCCCCCCAGCGCCCCGTCGTGCCCCCCGCGGCACGGCCCGGCGGTGCTCCATCGGCTCCCGCCGCCCCCGGCTTCCCCGTGGTGCGTCGTGGCGGCTACGACACCGCCAGCGTCGACGCCAAGGTCCGCCAGCTGCTGGGCGAGAAGTCCGGTCTGGCGCAGAGCCTGACCGAGTCCGAGCAGCGGGTCGTCGAGCTCGAGGCCGAGCTGGAGCGGGTCCGGACCGAGGTCGCGGAGATGGAGCGACCGTCGTACGCCGGTCTGGGCGGTCGGGCCAGCGCCATGCTCCGGCTGGCCGAGGAGGAGGCCGCCGACGTGCGGGCCGCCGCGCGCCGCGACGCCGACGAGATCCTCAACCAGGCCGAGCGCGACGCCAAGGCGATCAAGGCCGACGCCGCCCGTGAGGCCGAGGACATGCGGATGGTGCAGCTCCAGGAGCTCGAGGAGCACCGCACCCGGTTGCTGACCGACGCCGAGCAGGAGCGGTCGCTGGCCCGCAGCGAGGCCGAGGACCTGCGCGCCGCCGCGAAGCGCGAGGCCGACCAGGTCAAGCTCGCCGCCCAGCAGGAGGCGACCGAGATGCGCACCTCCGCCCAGCGCGAGGTGGAGAAGGCCCGGGCCGCGGCCGACCGCGAGGTCACCGAGGCCCGCCGCACCCTCGCGGTGGAGAAGGAGCGGCTGGCCCGCGAGGCCTCCGAGCACCACGAGAGCGCGATGGCCGAGACGCAGCGCCTGGTCACCGAGGCCGAGCAGCGCGCCGCCTCCGCGGAGGAGCGCGGCCGCCAGGCCACCGCCTCGGCGACCCAGTACCGCGAGCAGTCCCAGGCCGAGGCCGACGCCCTGCTCCAGCGGGCCCGGCGCGAAGCCGAGCAGATCGTGTCCTCGGCGCAGAAGCAGGCCGAGTCGATCTCCTCGACCGGCACCGCCGAGGCCGAGCGCGAGCTGGCCGCGGTGCGCGCGGAGGTGGAGCGGCTGCAGAAGCGTCGCGACGGCATCACCGCCCAGCTCTCCTCGCTGGCCGACATCGTGTCCGGCTTCGGCAACGACGAGCCCGAGGCCCCTGCCGACGCACCGCAGAACGACGAGTCGTGACGAGCGAGCCCGGCGGGTCCGACGACCAGCGGTCCGCCGGGCCGCAGGACTCGACCGACCCCCGTGACCCCCGTGACCCCCGTGACCCCCGCGACCCCCGCGACACCGTCGCGATGGTCGAGGAGCACGAGCAGGAGGCCACCGACGACGACGCCCACGTGGGGCTCGTCGGCGGACCCGAGCACCTCGGGACACCCGGTCCCCCGCTGGACCGGCGTTCGCCGTTCTACCTCGGCTTCTTCGGCGGCCTGGGGGCGCTGACCGCCTGGTGGCTGGGCACCACGATCCTGGCGATCGGTTCGACGCTGCTGCTGATCGTGGTCTCGCTGTTCCTGGCCGCGGGGCTGCACCCGGCGGTGCTGTTCCTGGAGCGGCGCGGGCTGCGGCGCGGCTTCGCGGTCCTGGCCGTCATCATCGCCGCTCTCGGGGCCCTCACGCTCTTCGTGGTGGCGATCGTGCCGGTCATCGCCGACCAGGTCCGCGCCATCACCGACAACGCGCCCGGCTGGTTCGACCAGCTCCAGCGCAACGAACGGGTGCGCGCGCTCGACGAGGAGTACCAGCTCCTCGACCGCGCCCGCGACTACGTCAGCAACGGCGACTTCCTCTCCGGGCTCTTCGGCGGGGTCCTCGGCTTCGGGCTCGCCCTGGTCGGCGCGTTCTTCAACGCCTTCATCGTGCTGGTCCTGACGCTGTACTTCCTGGCGTCGATGGAGACCACCAAGGGCGCCCTCTACCGTCTGGCCCCCGCCTCGCGCCGTGACCGCGTCAGCCGGCTCGGCGACCGGATCCTCGCCAGCGTCGGCGGCTACGTGTCCGGCGCCTTCATCGTGGCCCTGATCTCGGGGATCTCCTCGCTGGTGTTCCTGTTCGTCATCGGCCTCGGCGAGTACGCCGTGGCGCTGGCCACCGTGGTGGCGCTGCTGGGCGTGATCCCGATGATCGGTGCCACCCTGGGCGCCATCGCCGTCACGGCCATCGGCTTCGCCACCGACGTGCAGACCGGCATCGCCTGCATCGTCTTCTACGTGGTCTACCAGCAGGTCGAGAACTACCTGATCTACCCGCGCGTGATGTCGCGCTCCGTGGACCTGCCCGGGGCCGTCATCGTCATCGCCGCGCTCGTCGGCGCCGCGCTGCTCGGCGTCGTCGGTGCGCTGCTGGCGATCCCCACGGCCGCGGGCATCCTGATGCTGCTGCGCGAGGTCTACGTCCGCCGCCAGGACGTCTCCTAGCGGACGTCCCCCGGACCGGCCGGCCTCACAGGACCGGCTCGGGCCGCTCCGCGAGCCGGGCCGGGCGGCCCTCGCCGAGCTTCACGCCGACGACCCCGGCCAGCACCAGCACGCCACCCAGCAGCTGGACCGCCCGCGGGAGCTCCCCGAGGAGCAGCCATGCGGCCACGACCGCAGCCAGGACCTCGGTGAGCGCCACGAACGACGCCAGTCGCGACCCGAGACGCCGGCCGGCGGCGATGCCGGAGGTGTAGGCCACCCCGGCCGTCACCAGGCCGAGCACGAGCACGGGGACCCACCACGCCACCGTCGTACCGGCAGGGCCGGCGTAGGACACCTCGGCCGTGGCGACCCGCATCGGCAGCAGGCCCACGAGACCGAGGAGCGCCAGCGAGGCCGACCCGACGACCAGGCCGCCGGCGGCCAGGGTCAGGGGCGGCAGACCGTTGCCCTCGTCGGCGGAGATCAGGAAGTACGCCGTGGCGCCGATCATCGCACCCAGGGCCCAGGCCACGCCGACCAGGCTGAGGTCGGCGCCGGAGACGACGTCGAGCACGAGCACGAGCCCGACCGCCGCCACCCCTGCGCCGGCCAGCGTGATGGGCCCCGGCCGCTGCCCGTGGCGCAGCCACAGCCACAGCACGACGGCTGCCGGCGCGGTGTACTCGATCAGCAACGCGGGCGCCACCTGCATGTGCTGGACGGCCGAGAAGTAGCAGAACTGCGCCCCGGCCACGGCCAGGACGCCGTAGAGGACGACCACCGTGGCGTTGCGGCGCAGGAGCGCCCAGCGACCGCGCAGCGCGACCAGGCCCAGCGGCAGCACGACCAGCGCGGCGACGCTGACCCGCACGAGCGTCGCGGCGCCAGGCGACCAACCGGTGTCGAGCAGCCCGCGTGCCACCGCCCCGGACAGCCCGAACGACAGCGCGCTGACCAGGGCGAAGGTCAGTCCCGCGGACAGCCGGGAAGCGGACGCACCCGGGCCCGAGACCGGTACGTCATGAGTCAACGTCGTCATGGATCATGACGGTAGGCCGTGCGTAGTAACGTGTCAACGTGGTTTTCGCCCATGACACCGAGATGTCCCTCCAGGCCGCCGTCGAGCTGACCAACACCGCCGGCGACCCCGACACCCTGCTGACCGTGGCGGCGCTCGACGAGTACTACACCGGCTTCGAGTACACCGGTCGCCACGAGCGCACCCGTGCCGAGCTGGAGGAGGTGCGCGCGCTGCGGCCGCGCTTCCGCGAGCTCTTCACGGCCAGTCGCGAAGAGGCGGTCGAGATCGTCAACCACATGCTGGCCGAGGCGGGCGCGGTCCCCCAGCTGGTGCGTCACGACCCCTACGACTGGCACATCCACGCCTGCTCGCCGGACGCACCGCTCGCGACCAGGATCACGGTGGAGACCGCGATGGCGATGGTCGACGTGGTCCGCACCGACGAGATGTCCCGCCTGGGCGTCTGCGAGGACGACGACTGCGACGGCATCGTGCTCGACCTCTCCCGCAACCGGTCGAAGCGGTTCTGCTCGACCACCTGCGGCAACCGCAACGCGGTCGCCGCCTACCGCGCCCGCCAGGCGGGCGAGGCGTAACCGCCAGGGCCCCGGAGCCGTTGAGGGGGCGAACCCGACCCGAAAGGCCCCGATGTCCCGCCTCCGCCGCCTCGCCACGCTCACCTGCGCCGGCCTGGCCCCGTTCGCCCTGGCCGGCTCCGCCACCCCTGCGCCGGCCACCGCGACGGTCCCGCAGTCCACGCCCACTTCGAGCCCCGTGGCCACCGCCGCCGAGGCACTGGCCTCCCCGACCGGCCGCGCCGTGGTGCGCTTCGCCGACGTCCCCAGTCGTGCCCAGCTGCGCGCCCTGCGCGGCCTCGGCCTGACCGTCCGCGGCCTGGACGCCCTGCCGATGGCCGTGGTCCACGGCCCCGCGGCGACCCTGGCCCGCATCGTCCCCGAGGGACTCGGCCTGGACGTGCGGCCCGACGAGGTGCTCGCCTACGCCGACACCGCGTCCTCCGACGTCATGTCCTCCTCCCCCGCCGCGGCGAAGAAGCTGCGCAGCCGGGGCCTGACCGGCAAGGGCGTGACCGTCGGGGTCATCGACTCCGGCTGCGACGGGACCCACCCCGACCTCGCCGACCACATCGTCCACAACGTGGTCCTGCTCAGCCCGGAGTACGCCAACGCCGGCACCTCCCCGGTGCTGCCGATCCCGATGGGCGACACGCCCTACTCCAACACCGACCTCGGCTCGGGCCACGGCACCCACGTGGCGGGCATCGTCGCCGCCGACGGCACCAGCAGCCCCGACCACCTCGGCGTGGCCCCGGACGCCGAGCTGGCGTGCTTCGCCATCGGTGCCGTCATCACGACCACCGCCGTGGTCACCGCCTACGACTACATCCTCGACCAGCCCGACCTGCTCGGCATCGACGTCATCAACAACTCCTGGGGCAACAGCTTCCGGCAGTACGACCCCGAGGACCCGGTCAACGTCGCCACCAAGGCCGTGAGCGACCGGGGCGTGACCGTCGTCTTCTCCGCCGGCAACTCCGGCTCCGGGGACGCCGAGGCGAGCGTCAGCCCCTTCAACCAGGCCCCGTGGGTGATCTCCGTGGCCGCCGGCGACCTCTCCCGCCAGCGCGGCAGCTTCTCCTCCAACGGCCTGGAGCTCGACAACGGCCGAGCAGTCGCGATCGGTGCGGACGGGCACACCGTCCACCGTGGCGACCGGATCGGCCTGACCCAGCCCGACATCATGGCGCCCGGCGTCTCGATCTCCTCCTCGTGCGACAGCACGGGCAGCGTGATCGGGCCCTGCCCCGACCACGGCAACACCTCGGCCTCCGGCACCTCGATGTCCGCACCGCACATCGCCGGCGCGGCGGCCGTCCTGCTGCAGGCCAACCCGAGGCTCACCCCCGCTCAGGTGCAGCTGGCCATGAAGGCGACCGCCAGCCCGGTGCGGACCCCGGACGGGACCATCCTGGGCTCCCACCAGGTCGGCTACGGGCACGTGAACCTCGACCGGGCCGTGACGCTGGTCAAGGGTCGCTCCGGCAAGGCCCTGAAGAAGAGGATCGCCCGGGCCATGCGCACGGCCGACCGCCGCCTCGCACGCCAGGACGACTGGAAGGTCGCGCGCACCGACCAGTGGCAGTCCGACGCCCTGCCGGTCGCCGTCGACCCGCTGCCGTTCTTCGACACCCACGAGCTGAGGGTGGCCAAGAGCACCGACGCGGTGAAGCTGGCCGTGGTCTACCCGACCCCCGGCACCGCCGCGAACCTCGCCGAGGTCACGGCCACCCTGGTCGCCGCCGACGGCACCGAGGTCGGGTCCACCAGCACGGACCTGCTCTTCAGCCACGGCACCGGGTCGGTGCTGCTGGAGGACGTGGCCCCCGGCGACTACACCCTCGAGCTCGGGGGCTACTACGTGTCCGACCCCGACACCCTGGACAGCGACTCCATCAACGGCCGCGTCGTCTTCGTGTCGGCCTCCCAGCTGAAGCGACGCTGAGGCGAGGCACCACTCCGTCGTCCTGACCCGCGGAGGTCCCGCCCCGACCCGGGGCGGGACCTCCGTCATCCCCCCCCCGCCGGTTCCGGCCCGCGGTCACCGACGCTGTGCCACCCTGGACGCACGGGGAGCCCGTGTCCCCCATCCCCCACCAGGAGCGCCGTGCCCACGCAGATCCTCGTCGTCGACGACGACCCCGACCTGTCACTGCTGATGGCCCTGTTCCTGCGCAAGCACGGCCACCAGGTCGACACGGCCGCAGACGGACGCGCCGCGCTGGAGAAGATCCGCACGTCGGCACCGGACCTGGTGGTGCTGGACTGGAACATGCCCCATCTCGACGGCCTCGGCCTAGCCGCAGCCGTGCGCGGAGAGCTCGGCCTGACCGGTCTTCCCCTGCTCATGGTCACCGCGATCCCCGACCACGCCCAGGCACTGGCAGGCGGCGTCGACAAGGTGATGGCCAAGCCGTTCACCTCCGCCACCCTCGTCGGCGCGGTCGAGGAACTGCTCACCGCGGCCGGCAGGACCTCCGCCTGAGGGTGGAACGACGACCGGCCCCCGTCTGAGCAGACGAGGGCCGGTGACGCCGGGACCGGACGGTCAGCGAGCGCTGTAGTCGCGGAAGCCGCGCTTGGTCTTGCGACCGAGGTAGCCCGCGGTGACCAGGTGCTCCAGGAGCGGTGCCGGGGCGAAGCCGGGCTCGCGGAACTCCAGGTACAGCTCTCGCTGGATGGCCAGCGACACGTCGTTGCCGACCACGTCGAGCAGCTCGAAGGGGCCCATCGGGAGGGCACAGCCCTGCTTCATGGCGGTGTCGATGTCGTCGGCGGTCGCGTAGTGCGCCTCGAGCATCTTCACCGCGTCGTTGAGGTAGGGGAAGAGCAGCGCGTTGACGATGAAGCCCGCGCGGTCCGTGCACGAGACCGCGACCTTGCCGACCTTCGCGCACAGCGCCCGGACGGTCTCGGTGACCGCGTCGTCGGTGGAGACGGTCGAGACGACCTCGACCAGCTTCATGACGGTCGCCGGGTTGAAGAAGTGCATCCCGATGACGTCCTGCGGACGCGAGGTCACCTTGGCCATCGCGATGATCGGCAACGAGGAGGTGGTGGTGGCCAGGATCGCGCCGGGCTTGCAGATGTCGTCGAGGTTCTCGAACAGCGTGGTCTTGATGGCCAGGTCCTCGGCGATGGCCTCGACCACGATGTCGACCGTGCTCAGGTCGTCGAGCGAGGTGGTGCCGCTGACGCGGGCCAACACCTCGGTCTTCTGCTCCTCGGTGGCGCGGCCACGCTGGATCTGCTTGTCGAAGTTCTTGGTGATGGCCGCGACGACCCCGGCGACCTTCTCCTGCGAGCGACCGACGAACAGCACGTCGTAGCCGGCCTTGGCGAACACCTCGACGATGCCCGATGCCATCGTGCCGGTGCCCACCACGCCGACCTGGGCGATCTCGTGACGCAGCGCCGGAGCCGCGTCGGCGCTGGGCGTCGCCGCGTCGTCGACCACCACCGGGGAGTCGGGCTGCTCGTAGGTGTAGAAGCCACGACCGGTCTTGCGGCCCAGCAGGCCGGCGGTGACCATCTGCTTGAGGATCGGGGTGGGCGCGTGCAGCCGGTCGCGACCCTGGCGGTACATCGTCTCGAGGATCTCGTAGGCGGTGTCGAGGCCGATCAGGTCCAGCAGGGCCAGCGGACCCATCGGGTAGCCGCAGCCGAAGCGCATCGCGGCGTCGATGTCCTCGCGCGATGCGTAGCGCTGCTCGAACATCGAGGCGGCGTGGTTGAGGTAGCCGAAGAGCAGCGTGTTGGCGATGAACCCGGCCTTGTCGCCGCAGACCACCGGGCTCTTGCCCAGCGACCCCAGCAGGGCCTGCACGTCGTCGAGGACGGCCGGCTCGGTCACGACGGTCCGCACGACCTCCACCAGCCGCTGCACGGGTGCGGGGTTGAAGAAGTGGATGCCGACCACGCGGCCGGGCGCGGAGGTCGCGGTGGACAGCTCGGTCACCGACAGGGAGGAGGTGTTGGTCGCCAGGATCGCGTCGGGCGAGACGATGGCGTCGAGGTCGCGGAAGATGGAGACCTTCACGTCCATGGACTCGACGACGGCCTCGACCACGAGGTCGGCGTCGGCGAGGTCCTTCAGGGTCGTGGTGAAGGAGATCCGGCCCAGGAGCGCGTCTGCCTCGTCCTGGGTCAGCTTCTCGCGCGCGACGGCGCGGCCGGTGGAGGCCTCGAGGTGGCGACGGCCGCGGGCCACGCCCTCGTCGTCCTTCTCCACACCGACCACGGCGTAGCCGTGACGGGCGAAGACCTCGGCGATGCCGGCACCCATGGTGCCGAGGCCCACGACACCGATGGTGGTGAAGGTGCGGGCGGTGTCAGGAGTCTCGGGAGCGGTCATGGGCGGCATCATGGCACGGGTCGGGCACCCTGCCTGTGGCCTGGTTCACTGGTCGGTAACTTAGCGGCCGCTCAGGCACGGGATGATCGATCCAAGTGCCGCCTGAGCACCTCGCGGGCACCGCACCGGTCCAGCCCGAGGTCCTGCTCGTGGCGACGGATCCGGGCCAGGTGGGGCGGAGGCGCAGGGTCCTCGGAGAAGCCCAGGCGGCGGTAGAACGGCCCGTTCCAGGGCACGTCGCGGTAGGTGCACAGGGTCAGCGAGTCGTGACCGGCCCACCGGGCCTCCTCGCAGGCGGCGTGCACGAGTGCGGTGCCGACGCCCCGGCGGCCGTGCTCGGGCAGCAGTACCGAGAGCTGCTCGAGGTGGGCGGTGAGGGCCCCGTCGTCGGCGCGGAGCCACAGCAGGTGGGCGAAGCCGACCGGCCCGTCGGCGTACGCCGGGTCGACGGCGACCAGGAGGGCCCCGTCGGCCGCGTCCCTGCTCGTCCCGCTCGGCGCGGGCGCCAGCAGGGCCGGCACGACGGCCTCCCCGAACCAGTCGGCGAAGGGCGCGGCCCCCGAGTCCTCGATGGCGGCGAGGTGCCGCAGCTCGGAGGGCCGCGCCGGGTGGACCGACAGCGTCATCGTCGGACCACCACCGGGCTCACGTGGTCGCACGCTCCTCCACCGGCACCTCGGAGATCTCCCCGCTGCGGATGCCGTCGAGGAAGGAGCGCATCTCCTCGCGCACCTTTGGCAACAGGAGGTAGCAGGCCAGCAGGTTGAAGATCGCGCACACGAACAGCATGGCGTCGGCGAAGCTGAGGACCGACCCCAGGTCCACCACGGCACCGAGCACGGTGAAGAGGCAGAAGACGACCTTGAAGAAGGTCTCGTTGAACGTGCTCTTGCCGACCAGGGAGGTCCAGGCCCGCATCGTGTAGTACGCCCAGGTGATCAGCGTGGAGAAGGCGAACAGGGCCACCGCGAGCGCGAGGACGTTGTCGAAGCCGGGCAGGAAGGTGTCGAAGGAGTCCGAGGTGAGCGTGACGCCCCCGGCACTGTCCAGCCCGCCACCGACCAGCTCGTCGTAGTTGGTGCCGTCGGCCGCGATGACGATGGTCAGCGCGGTCATCGTGCAGATCACCACCGTGTCGATGAACGGCTCGAGCAGCGCCACGAAGCCCTCGCTCACGGGGTGGCGGGTCTTGACCGCCGAGTGGACGATCGGCGCCGAGCCCACGCCGGCCTCGTTGGAGAACGCCGCGCGCTGGAAGCCGATGATGAGGACGCCGATGGCGCCGCCGGTGATGCCCTCGGGAGCGAACGCGCCCTCGACGATACGGCCGATCGCACCGGGCACCTCGGTGGCGTTGATGCCGATGACCAGCAGGCAGGCACCGATGTAGATCGCCGCCATCACCGGCACGAGCTTGGAGGTGACCTTCGCGATGGAGGTGACGCCACCGAGGATGACCACACCCACGAGGAGCGCGAGCACGACGCCGAAGGCGAACGCGGCGCCGCTCGAGGCGAGGAAGGAGTCGTCACCGCCGGTGACGTTGACCGCCTGGGCGTAGGTCTGGTTGGACTGGAAGGCGTTGCCGCCGAGGGCACCGAAGAGGATCAGCGCCACGGCGAAGATGCCCATCGCGACCTTGCCGACGCCGGGGCCGAAGCGCTCGAAGGCGACCGGCATGTAGCGGAACGGCCCGCCGGTGACGGTGCCGTCCTCGTGGACCTCGCGGTAGCGCACGCCCAGGGTGCACTCCACGAACTTGGTGCACATGCCGAGCAGGCCCGCGAGGATCATCCAGAAGGTCGCTCCCGGCCCGCCGACGGTCACCGCGACCGCGACACCGGCGATGTTGCCGAGTCCCACGGTCCCGGACACCGCGGAGGCGAGCGCTTGGAAGTGCGTGACCTCGCCTGGATCGCTCGAGCGGGAGTAGCGACCGCGCACCAGGGCCCACGCCGTGCCCATCGAGCGGAACTGCACGCCCCGGAAGTAGACGGTGAAGACCGCCGCGGCCACCACGAGCCACAGCACGATCAGGGGGAAGGAGTAGTCCCCCAGGGGGACCTCCCAGAAGATCACCGACGTGACGGCGGTCGCGATCGGCTCGAAGGCGTCGTTGATGGCCTTCTCCAGGCTGGGGATGAACGCGCTCTCCGCGTCGGCGGCCAACGGGATCGTCCCTGGGACGGTTCCGAGAATGGTCATAACCCGCCATGCAACACCACCCGTCCGGTCCCCGGACCACCCGGGCGGTTGCCCCCGGGTACCCTCGGGCCGCGTGAGACTCGTCGTCGCGCGCTGCCAGGTCGACTACGCCGGCCGGCTGACCGCCCACCTGCCCATGGCCACCCGGGTGCTGATGATCAAGGCGGACGGGTCGGTCCTGGTCCACTCCGACGGCGGCTCCTACAAGCCGCTGAACTGGATGTCGCCGCCCTGCGCCCTGCGCGAGGGCACCACCGAGGACGGCCAGGTCGAGTGGACGGTGACCGGGAAGACCGACGACACGCTGCGGATCCTCATCGAGGAGGTCCTCCACGACTCCTCGCACGACTTGGGCATCGACCCCGGGCTGCAGAAGGACGGCGTGGAGAAGCACCTGCAGGAACTGCTCGCCGAGCACCCGGCCACGCTGGCCGCCGGGCTCACGCTCGTGCGTCGCGAGTTCCCCACCGCCATCGGCCCGGTGGACCTGATGTGCCGGGACGCCGAGGGGCTCAGCGTCGCGGTCGAGATCAAGCGACGCGGTGAGATCGACGGCGTCGAGCAGCTGACCCGCTACCTCGAGCTGCTCAACCGGGACCCCCTCCTCACCGGCAAGGGGTCGGTGCGCGGCATCTTCGCCGCGCAGGCCATCAAGCCGCAGGCCCGGGTGCTCGCAGAGGACCGCGGCATCACCTGCGCCGTCGTCGACTACGACGCGCTGCGCGGCATGGACGACGACGCCGAGCACCGGCTCTTCTGAGAGCCACCCGCCGTGCTCGTCTACCACGTGGCGACCGCCGCGGACTGGGCCCGGGCCCGCCGCGACGGTGTCCACACCACGTCCACCCGCGGCCGGACCCTGGAGCAGGAGGGTTTCATCCACGCCAGCCGGGCCGACCAGTGGCGTGGCGTGCACGCCCGCTTCTACGCCGACGTCGGCGAACCGCTGGTGCTGCTCGAGATCGACACCGACCGCCTCGGGTGCCCGGTCGTGGAGGAGCCCGGCGAGCCCGGCGGCACCGAGACCTTCCCCCACATCCAGGGCCCTGTCCCGGTGACGGCCGTGCTCAGAGCAGTGCCGGTCGAGGAGGCCCTGGCCGCCACGTCCTTCAGCTCGCTCTTCCTGCGCGAGGTGCTGCGCAACGCGGCGCTCGGGTTCGGCCTCATCGTCCTCTCGGCCATCGGCGCCGTCGCCGTGGGCGGCGTCGACGGCGGGTCGGAGACCCTGGTGGGCGCGGCGGCCGGGCTGGCCGTCGGGCTCCTGCTGATGTGGCTCGTGCTCAGGCGGGGACGCCCGCGGACGTGAGCCGCTGGAGGTTCTTCAGGAACCGACGGAACGCCAGGTCGCACAGCGGGCCGGTCAGCGGGGCGAAGACCTTGGAGGGACCGGCCAGCTCCTGCGCCAGCGTCCAGGTCAGCCGGCACCCCGTGTCCGTCGGCTCGATCCGGTAGTCCTCGAGGAACGCGCTGAGCGCCGACGTCGAGGAGGCGTTGAACCGGAACGCGAGGTGGCGACCCGGCTCCCAGGCGAGGAACTCCTCGTCCCCCACGATCCCACCTCGCATGGTGACCACGCGGGTGGTGCCGACACCGTGCGGCTCCGGCGAGGTGTACTCGACGTCGGTGATGACCGACGCCCAGCGGGGCCAGGTGTCGGCTCGGGCGAGGACCTCGAAGAGCTCCTCGGGGGACAGGGCGATGTCCACGGAGTTGGAGAAGACCGCCGGCGCGGTGTCGAGGTAGTCGAGCTCCACGGGGCGGCAGGGGTGCAGGCGGGTCATCCGGTCTCCTCGATCTCGCTGGGTGCCTCGGGCAGCACCACGCGCACGGTCGTCCCCTCCCCCAGGGTGCTCGTGGCGGTGATGCGTCCACGATGCGCGTCCACGATGGCACGGGCGATGGTCAGTCCCAGGCCGGCGCCCGGCACCTGGTCACGCACGGCGTCGGCGGACCGGAAGAGCCGGTCGAAGATGCGCGGCAGCTCCTCCTCGGAGACGCCCGTGCCCCGGTCCCGCACCTCGAGCCAGACCTCGCCGGCCTCGCGCCCTCCCGCGACGACCACCTCGGTGCCCGGGGGGCTGAACTTCAAGGCGTTGACCACGAGGTTGTCCACCACCTGCGCGAGCCGCAGCGGGTCCCCCTCGACCACCAGGCCGGGGGGCACCTGCACCGACACCGGGACCGACTTCGTCAGCGCGGCCACACCGGCGCCCTCCGCGCACGAGCGGGCGACACTGCCCAGGGACACCCGTTGCGGCTCCTCGACGGTCGTCACGTCGATGGAGGACAGGTCCAGCAGGTCGTTGACCAGGCGCAGCTCGCGACTGGCGTTGCGCTCGATGACCTCGAGCATGCGTCGAGCGGGCGCGCTGATGGCGTCGTCGTCGAGGTCCATCATCAGCTCGACGTAGCCGATGATCGAGGTCAGCGGGGTCCTCAGCTCGTGGGACACCGTGGCGACCAGCTCGTCGCGCAGCCGGTCCGCCTCGCGCTGGAGCCTCAGCCGCTCGGTGATGTCGCGCACTGCGGCGGAGACGAGGATGCCCTCCTCGGTCAGCAGCGGGGAGAGGGAGATCTCGACCGGGAACTCGCTGCCGTCCTTGCGGGCGGCGTACAGCTCGCGTCCCGAGCCCATCGGCCGCACGCCCGGGCGGCCCAGGAAGCCCTCGCGCAGGGCGTGGTGGCCCTCGCGGTACCGCTCGGGCACCAGCGTCTCGATGGGACGCCCGAGGAGCTCGTCGGGCTCGTAGCCGAACAGGTTCACGACCTGGCGGTTGACCAGGACGATCTCGGCGGACTCGTCGACGATCACCATGGCGTCGGGGGCGGCCTCCAGGAGGCTGCGGAACCGCTCCTGCTCCAGGACCCGTGAGGACACGTCACGCACCGTCGCGCAGACGTACGTCGCGTCCTCGGCCGAGACCTTCGCCAGGGAGATCTCCGCGGGGAACTCCGAGCCGTCCGCGCGGGCCGCCGCCAGCTGCAGCAGGCCCATCGGGCGCCCCCCGTGCACGCCCTCGAAGCTGGCCCGTCGTCGAGGGTGGTGCTGACGCACCGCCGCGGGCACGAGCGCCTCGACGGGCTTGCCGACCAGCTCGTCGGGGTGGGTGCCGAAGACCTCGAGGCAGTGGCTGTTGGCGGAGGCGATCAGCCCCTCCTCGTCCACGAGCAGGACCGCGTCGGGGGACGCGTCGACGACCCCTCGCCACAGGGCGGCATCGCCCAGCCGGTCGGTCCCCTCCACGGGTGCCACCCTAGGCGAGGATCGCGCTCCCGGTGAGCGAAGCGACCTCATCCGCGCACCCCCAGCTCAAGGTCACACCCGCCCCGCCGTGGCCGTAGCAGTGCACGACGTCCCCCACCCGCTCGAGGCGCACCCGGGGGCGCACCGGCCGCAGGCCGACGCGGTGCGAGAGCACCCGGGCGCCGGCGAGCTCCGGCACCAGCCGGGTCGCCCGCTCGAGGATCTCCTGCGCCACGTCCGGGTCCGGGGTGCGGCTCCACTCCCCCTCCTGGTCGGTCCCGCCCACGACCACGTCGCGCGAACGAGGCACGACGTACGTCGGCCCGTCGGCGTCGAGGGTCCACCGGTCGATCCCGACCTGGGCGACGCGGACGACCTGCCCCCGCACCGGGACGACGCTGGGGTCCGCTGCGAGGTGCCGGCTGCCGAGACCCGCGCAGTCGACCACCAGGTCCACGCCCGGGGCCCCGGTCGGGAGGGCCGAGAGGTTCAGTCGCGTGATCGTCCCTCCCAGCTGCGCGACCCGGTCCGCCAGCCAGTCGAGGTAGACCGGCATCTCCACGACCGGCGCGGTGAAGGACCACGAGTCGGCGTACCCCGCCGGCACCTCGACGCCGCGACGCAGGTCGGGGACCGCGGCGGCCCACCAGGGCTCACCCGTGCTGCGACGCAGCACCTCGGCTCCCGGCACCATCTCCACGCCGGTCCGCGGCTGCCGGGCCAGCGCGGCGAGCTCGCCGAACGTGCTGGCGGCCCAGCTCGTGACGCGGTCCTGGGGCAGGGCTCGGTAGGGGTACCACAGCGCTGCCGCGACGGCGGACGTCGTCTCCCTTGGCAGGTCCCTGGCCAGGACGTCCACGCGGTGGCCCGCCTCCAGCAGCCGCACCGCGCAGCTGAGCCCGACGACGCCCGCACCGACCACCAGCACCCTGCTCACGGGCGCAGTCTGGCATCCCCACCCGGTCGGACGTGGGCAGGAACACATACCGACAGTTTGTTCGCAAGTGCGCTGTTGACATAGATTCAACGACCATGAGCATCCCCCACCCGCGCTCGACGCCCCCCGTCCGCCGCACGGCACGCACCCTGCTGGCGGGCCTGCTCGTCGGCGCCCTCACCGGCGCCCTCGTCGGGGCGGTCGCCGGCCAGTCCGTCGCGGTCGCCGACCCGCAGCGGGTGATCTCGCGCGAGGTGGTGTTCACGCTGAACAACCACAACGACACCGACGTCCCCTGCCTGGCCGACGGCGAGGTCCACACCGTCGCCGGCCGCCTGGTCGGGCCGCGCGAGGAGGTGCTCGGCCACGCCGGGAGCACCCGGATCAACATCCTGGTCCACGACGCCGGCACCGGCGGCTGGTTCTGGAACCTCCAGGGCGCACGCCGCTACGACTACGCGGGCCAGCTCGCCCGCCGCGGCGAGACCTCGCTGGTGCTCGACCGGCTCGGCTTCGACGCCAGCCCGCTGGCCGATGGCCGCGCGACCTGCCTGGGCGCGCAGGCCACGATGCTCCACCAGGTCGTCCAGCACGTGAAGTCGGGCATCTACGAGTACGTCGAGCGTCCGGGCGCCGCGGTCCCGCACGGCGCCCAGGTCGTGCTGCACGGCCACGGCGTGGGTGCCGCGGTCGCCCAGCTGGAGGCCGCCGAGTTCGACGACGTCGACGGCCTCGTGGTCATGGGGTGGAGCGACGCGGGCGCCTCCACCGACGCCATCACCGAGGCCGCGCGCCAGGGCGTCGAGTGCCTCAGCGACGACTACGTGCCCTACGGCGCCACGCCCGAGGACTTCGTGTCCCTCCTCTTCGCGACGGCTCCCGGCCGGGTGCGCCGCGCGGCGCTCGACCAGCGCAACGACACGCCCTGCGGGGACGTC
The DNA here is from genome assembly GCA_001627335.1 of Nocardioides sp. REDSEA-S33_B3. Taxonomy (GTDB): domain Bacteria; phylum Actinomycetota; class Actinomycetes; order Propionibacteriales; family Nocardioidaceae; genus Nocardioides. The sequence continues at coordinate 149,599 of LUPK01000032.1, forward strand.
ACCAGCCTGCTCGGGACCGTCGGCGCACTGAACCTCGGCACCCACGCGGTCGAGGCCGACGTGCTGGTCCTCCAGGGCGGAGCCGACGTGCGGCACCGCCACGAGTCCGCGGACACCCAGGCGGGGCGCTACCGCTCGGCGGAGTCGGTGACGGCACGCACCTTCGCGAAGGCCGGGTCCGCGCTGCCGCTGGAGAAGCAGGCCCCGAAGGTGCGCCGCACGGTGCTCCGCTGGCTCGACTCCACCTTCGTGGAGCGCTGAGCAGGAGCGCTGGGCAGGACCGCCGGGCAGGACCTCCGGGCAGGAGCCCTGGGCAGGCGAGGGCTCAGGCGCCGGCGATGCGCGGAGCCGTCGGGTCCTCGCCGCCGTCGCCCTGCTCGCGGGCGACGTACTCCTCGATGTCCTCGACGTCGTCGACGTTGCGCGTGACCACGGCCAGCAGGTCCGACATCGTCGCGACCTCCTCGACCTGCTCCTTGATGAACCACTGCATGAACTGCTCGGAGGCGAAGTCGCTCTCCTCGCGGGCGACGCGCAGCAGGGCGTTGATCTGCTCGCTCACCCGGCGCTCCTGGTCGAGCGCGAGGCGCACGGGCGCCACGACGTCCTCGAAACCGGTGACCGGCGCCTCGACCCCGGGGATCGCGACCTCGGCGTCGGTGTCGAGGAGGTACTGCACCATCATCAGCGCGTGGTCGCGCTCCTCGAGAGCCTGGGCGTAGAAGAAGGCAGCCATCTGCGGCATCGTCAGCGCGTCGTAGTGGACGGCGCAGGCGAGGTACTGGTTGTGGGCTGCGAGCTCGTGGCCGATCTGGGCGTTGAGCTGCTCGATGAAGCGTGCGGCAGGCACGGGCGTCCTCTCCTCAGGCGACCTTCGTCAGGTCCTTCTTGGTGAAGGAGCGGCCGTCGACGCGGACCAGTCTCCTCTTCTTGACCGTGTAGCCGGGCGGCAGGGTGCCTTCCTTGAGCATGCGCAGCGGGCAGCGCCCGCACTTGCTCCGGGACTCGCAGCACTTGGTCTTGGGGAGCTTGACCAGCACGGACTTCTTGCCGTGCTTGTCCTTCCCCTTCTTCTTGCCCACGCGTGCAGCGTAGCAAGAGGTTAGGTATGCCTGCCCTACATCTCAGGAACGGGCCGCCGGGTGCGACCCGCCGGGCTCACGAGAGGCCGTTGGCCCGGCGGATGACCTCGACGATGCCGCCCATGATCTCGGTGAGACCGAAGTCCTTGGGCGTGTAGACCGCGGCGACGCCCAGCTCGACGAGGCGGCGTCCGTCGGACTCGGGGATGATGCCGCCGACGATGACCGGTACGTCGTCCAGCCCGGCCTCGCGCAGTCCGTCGAGGACGGCCGGCACCAGCTCCATGTGGGAGCCGGAGAGGATCGAGAGGCCCACGCAGTGGACGTCCTCGGCGACGGCCGCGGAGACGATCTGCTCGGGCGTGAGCCGGATGCCCTGGTAGACGACCTCGAAGCCGGCGTCGCGCGCTCGCACGGCGACCTGCTCGGCGCCGTTGGAGTGGCCGTCCAGGCCGGGCTTGCCGACGAGCAGTCGCAGCCGCCCGCCGAGCTCCTCGCCGGTGGCCTTGACGCGCTCGCGGACCTCGGTCAGCTCGGCACCGGCCTCGGCGACGCCCACGGCACCGGAGACCCCGGTCGGGGCACGGAACTCGCCGAAGACCTCGCGCAGGGTGCCGGCCCACTCCCCCGTGGTGGCGCCCGCGCGGGCGGCCGCCAGGGTGGCGTGCATCAGGTTGTCGGTGCCCTTGGCGGCCTCGGCCAGGGCGCGCAGCGCGTCCTCGACCTGCTGGGGGTCGCGCTGGGCCTTCCACTCCTCCACGCTGGCGCGGGCGGTCTTCTCGGCCTCGGGGTCCGCCACCATGATCGCGGAGTCGAGGTCGGCGGTCAGCGGGGAGGGCTCGGTGGTCTCGAACCTGTTGACCCCGACGATGACCTCCTGCCCGGACTCGATCGCGGCGCGACGGGCGGCGTGGGAGGAGACGAGCTCGCCCTTCATGTACTCCACCGCGGCGATGGCGCCGCCCATGGCCTGGACCCGGTCGATCTCGGCCTTGGCGCCGGCGACCAGCTCGGCCACCTTGGCCTCGATGACGTGGGAGCCGTCGAAGATGTCGTCGTACTCCAGCAGGTCGGACTCGAAGGCCAGGACCTGCTGCAGGCGCAGGGACCACTGCTGGTCCCAGGGGCGCGGCAGGCCGAGCGCCTCGTTCCAGGCGGGGAGCTGCAGCGCGCGGGCGCGGGCGTTCTTCGACAGCGTCACGCCGAGCATCTCCAGCACGATGCGCTGGACGTTGTTCTCCGGCTGGGCCTCGGTCAGGCCCAGGGAGTTGACCTGGACGCCGTAGCGGAAGCGCCGCATCTTCGGGTCGGTCACGCCGTAGCGCTCGCGGGTGATCTCGTCCCACAGCTCGACGAAGGCCCGCATCTTGCAGGTCTCCTCGACGAAGCGCACACCGGCGTTGACGAAGAAGGAGATCCGGCCCACCACCTTGCCGAAGTCCTCCTCCGAGACCTGGCCGGCGTTCTTGACCTCGTCCAGGACCGCGATCGCGGTGCACAGGGCGTAGGCCAGCTCCTGCGTCGGCGTCGCGCCGGCCTCCTGCAGGTGGTAGCTGCAGATGTTGATGGGGTTCCACTTGGGGATGTGGTGGACCGTGTAGGCGATCATGTCCGCGATCAGCCGCATGGAGGCCTCGGGCGGGAACGCGTAGGTCCCGCGGGAGAGGTACTCCTTGATGATGTCGTTCTGGGTGGTGCCGGCCAGCTGGGCGGCGACCTCCTCCGGGGACAGGTCGGGGTTCTGCTCCTCGGCGGTGACCTGGTACATCGCAAGCATCCACATCGCGACGGCATTGATGGTCATGGAGGTGTTCATCTCCGTCAGCGGGATGCCGTCGAAGAGCTTGCGCATCTCGCCGAGGTGCATGACCGGGACGCCGACCTTGCCGACCTCGCCGCGCGCCATCGCGGAGTCCGGGTCGTAGCCGGTCTGCGTGGGCAGGTCGAAGGCGACCGAGAGGCCCGTCTGCCCCTTCGCCAGGTTCGTGCGGTAGAGCTCGTTGGACGCAGTCGCGGTGGAGTGACCCGCGTAGGTCCGCATCACCCAGGGGCGGTCCTTCTCACGGCGTGCGGGCGTGGCGTTCTCGGTCATGGTCCGAGGGTAGAACGAGTTGTACGCGTCGGTAACCTCCGTCCGTGTGGCCAATGCCACTCGGGCGGTCGAGCCGCGTCGAGCCGGCGCGCACTCAGGCGCGGGCCGGCTCCCGCTCGACGTCCACGACCCGGATGAGGTGCGAGAGGTGCAGCATCCGGCGCACGGCCGGACCGCAGCCGCGCAGGGTGAGGTGGTGTCCCTCGCGCGCGGCGGCCCGCGAGGCCATCGCGAGCACCCGCAGGGCGGTGAGGTCCACCGAGTCCACGCCGCTCATGTCGGCCACGACGTGCGGGTGCTCGGCCAGGTGGTCGTAGAGGGCGGCGCGCACCCGCGTGGTGGAGCGGCCGTCGAGGTCCCCGCTCAGGACGAGCGTCGGCCCGTCGGTCGTGATGTCCATGTCCTACCTCCCGAGACGTGCGCCCCCAGGTTGCTCTCACCACACTGACGCCCGCCACCTCATTTCGGTTGCACCCGCACCGCGACTTTCTCGTGCGTGTCGGTGGTGGAACCCTCAACCGGCTGTGCCGGACCTGTGACTACGCTCGCGGGCATGGTCAACCTGACGCGCATCTACACCCGCACCGGCGACGGTGGCGAGACCCGGCTCGGCGACATGAGCGTGACCACCAAGAACGACCTGCGGCTGCACGCCTACGCCGACGTCGACGAGGCCAACGCGACCCTCGGCCTGGCGATCGCGTGCGGCGGCCTCGACGACGGCGTCGTCGCGGTGCTCACGCACGTGCAGAACGACCTCTTCGACGTCGGCGCCGACTTCTGCACCCCCGTCGTCGAGGACCCCGAGTTCCCGCCGCTGCGCGTCGAGCAGGCCTACGTGGACCGGCTGGAGTCGTGGTGCGACGAGTACAACGAGCACCTGGAGACCCTGCGCTCCTTCATCCTCTCCGGCGGCACCCCGGCGGCCGCCCACCTGCACGTGGCACGCACCGTCGTGCGTCGAGCCGAGCGAGCCGCGTGGGCGGCCTACGAGCAGCACGGCGAGACGATGAACAAGCTCGCGATCACCTACCTCAACCGGCTCTCGGACCTCGTCTTCATCCTGGCCCGTCACGCCAACCGCGAGCAGGGCGACGTGCTCTGGGTGCCCGGAGGTCAGCGCGGCTGACGGGTGGCCAGCACGCTGAGCGAGGCGGGCAGCATCAGGGCGGTGACCGCGAGCAGCACCTCGAGCGTGCCGATCCGGTCGCCGAGGTGACCCAGCAGCGGCGGTCCGGCCAGGAACGCGCCGTACCCGATGGTGGAGACGACGGAGACCCGTGCCGCCGCACGGGGCCCGCCGTCCGCGGCGGCGCTCATGCCCACCGGGAACCCCAGGGCGGCACCCAGGCCCCAGAGCACGATGCCGAGGGCCACCAGCGGGAGCACCTGGCCCTGCACCGTCAGGACGGCACCGAGGGCGGCCAGGGAGGCACTCCCCCACAGCACGGCCGGGCGACCGAAGCGGTCCAGCAGCACGGGTCCGTAGAGCCGACCCGACGTCATCGCCACGACGAAGGTGGCGAAGCCGGCCACGCCGACCCAGTGCGCCACCCCGTAGCCGTCGATCAGCCCCAGGGCCAGCCAGTCGTTGGCGGTGCCCTCGACCATCGCGAAGCACAGCACCATCAGCCCGATCGCCAGGGTCCGTGGGTCCCGCCACGCCGACGGCCCCCGCGAGGCTCGCTCATCGGCGTGGTCGGGCTCGGCGGGCAGGAAGCCGCGGGTGCCCACGACGGCGACGACGCCGACCACGAGGGCCACGAGCAGCAGGTGGGCCAGCAGCGGCGTCCCGAGGGCGATCACCACGACCCCGAGCCCGGCACCGGCCAGGGAACCCGCGCTCCAGCCCGCGTGGAAGCGCGGCATGACGGTACGGCGCATCCGACGCTCGACCTCGGCGGCCTGGACGTTCATCGCGACGTCCCAGACCCCGATGCCCACCCCGTGGACGAAGAGCCCGAGGGCGGCCAGGGGCACGCTGCCCAGGACCGCGCCGAGGGCCGCCGCGGAGAGACCCACCGTGTCGGCCAGCACGCCCGCGTGCACGGTCGCCCCGGCACCGATCCGCTCGATGACCCGGCCGGTGCTGGGCAGCGCCAGCAGGGACCCGCACGAGATCGCCAGCAGCAGCGTGCCGAGCCCGCCGTTGCTGAGCTCGAGGCGCTCACGCAGGTCGGGCAGTCGCGACACCAAGGAGGCGAAGACCAGCCCGTTGAGGGCGAAGGAGAGCGCCACCGCGTTGCGTGCGGTCAGCAGCGCAGGCGCCAGCGGCTCGCGGCGCGTCACGGTCGGGGTGCTCACCACGCCATGATGACCCTCGGTTGTTTACCGGTCAAATGATCAAGCGTCGCACTAGCGGCGGGTGCCCCGCGACCCGGGCATCTCCGCGCCGGGTGGCCGCGCCTCGAGCCAGGCCTGGAACCCGGTGAGAGTGCCGGGGCTCATCGCCAGCTCGATCTCACCCTGCGCGGAGCGACAGGAGATCACCACGTGGTCGGGGAACAGCGAGACCTGCTCGGCGCCCTCCGACTCACGACGACCGACGTAGGTCAGCTCGTCGCGGACCCAGGAGCGCTTGGGACGGGGCGAGAGCGAGAAGATCCGGAACCACTCCAGCCGCTCCTCGGAGTAGCGGCCCACGCCCAGCAGCCAGCCGCGGCCGGGGCGACCCGACCGCACCCGGTGGGAGAGCTCGAAGGTGCCCCCCGAGCGGGCGATCACGCGTCGGCGCACGACCAGCGCGACGGCGTACAGCAGCGCCAGCACGAGGAGGGCGCCGGCGATGTCGAGCAGCCACTGCCACAGCGGCACCGCACTCCCCCTCCCGGACGACCCGGGAAATGAGACCACCCACCGTCCCGGTTGGGGGTCACCCTAGCGGGACGGTGGGTGGGCACGACGACCGGCTCGGTCAGCTCGCCTTCTCGGCGGCGCGGATCCGGGCCGAGGCACGACGGATGCGCAGCTCGCGCTCGTCACCGGTGGGCAGCGTCTCCGCCGCCTCCAGCTCGGCCTTGGCCTCGTCGATGTGGATCTCCTCGGCCAGCAGCGCGTGCTCGGTCAGGATCGAGACGCGGTCGTCGGCGACGGAGATGAACCCGCCGTCGACGGCGGCGTGCACGACACCGTCCGGGGTGCTGATCTCGACCGCGGCGTCGGTGAGCAGGGAGAGCAGGGGCGCGTGCCCCTGCAGCACTCCCAGGTCACCGTCGACGGTGCGGGCGATGACCATCGACGCCTCGCCGGACCACACGGTCCGGTCGGCGGCGACCAGGACGACCTGCAGTCCCGTGCCGAGCTCGGCGGCCATCAGAGACCCTTCTGGATGTCGGCCCAGTTCTTCTCCACGTCGTCGAGGCCGCCGCACATGAAGAAGGCCTGCTCGGCCACGTGGTCGTACTCGCCGTCGGCGATCTTGTTGAAGGCCTCGATGGTGTCGGCCACCGGGACGGTGGAGCCCTCGATGCCGGTGAACTGCTTGGCGACGTAGGTGTTCTGCGAGAGGAAGCGCTGGATGCGGCGCGCCCGGCTCACGATGACCTTGTCCTCCTCGGAGAGCTCGTCCACACCGAGGATCGCGATGATGTCCTGCAGCTCCTTGTTGCGCTGGAGGATCTGCTTGACGCGGATCGCGCAGTCGTAGTGCTCACGACCGATGTACTGCGGGTCGAGGATGCGCGAGGTCGACGTCAGCGGGTCCACCGCGGGGTAGATGCCGAGCGAGGCGATCTCGCGCGAGAGCTCGGTGGTCGCGTCCAGGTGGGCGAAGGTGGTCGCCGGCGCCGGGTCGGTGTAGTCGTCGGCGGGCACGTAGATCGCCTGCAGCGAGGTGATCGAGTGACCACGCGTGGAGGTGATGCGCTCCTGGAGCACACCCATCTCGTCGGCGAGGTTGGGCTGGTAGCCCACCGCGGAGGGCATGCGACCCAGGAGGGTCGAGACCTCGGAACCGGCCTGGGTGAAGCGGAAGATGTTGTCGATGAACAGCAGCACGTCCTGCTTCTGGACGTCACGGAAGTACTCCGCCATGGTCAGCGCGGAGAGCGCGACGCGCAGACGCGTGCCCGGCGGCTCGTCCATCTGGCCGAAGACGAGCGCGGTCTGCCCGAGGACGCCCGCCTCCTCCATCTCGACCATCAGGTCGTTGCCCTCACGGGTGCGCTCGCCGACGCCGGCGAACACCGACACACCACCGTGGTCGCGGGCCACACGCGCGATCATCTCCTGGATGAGCACGGTCTTGCCGACGCCCGCGCCGCCGAACAGGCCGATCTTGCCGCCCTGGACGTAAGGGGTGAGCAGGTCGATGACCTTGATGCCGGTCTCGAACATCTGGGTCTTCGACTCCAGCTGGTCGAAGGCCGGGGCCTTGCGGTGGATGCCCCACCGCTCGTTGACCTCGAAGGTCTCGCCCTCGGCGAGGTTCAGCACGTCGCCGGTGGCGTTGAAGACCTTGCCGAGCGTCGCGTCGCCGACGGGCACCGTGATGGGCTCGCCGGTGTCGACGACCTGGCCGCCGCGGACCAGGCCGTCGGTCGGCTTCAGCGAGATCGCGCGCACCATGCCGTCACCGATGTGCTGGGCGACCTCGAGCGGGAGCGTGGAGGTCTCCCCGCCGAGGGTGATCTCCGCGGTGAGCTTGTTGTAGATGTCGGGCATGGCGTCGACGGGGAACTCCACGTCGACGACCGGGCCGATCACCCGGGCGATGCGACCGACGCTGGCGCCGCCGGCCTGGGTGGTCTCTTCGATGGTGGCAGTCATGTCTCTACTCCGTTGTTCGGCCGGGTTACTCGGCGCCGGCGTTCGCGTCGGCGAGCGCGTTGACGCCACCGACGATCTCGCTGATTTCCTGGGTGATGCCGGCCTGGCGGGCCTGGTTGGCGATGCGGGTGTACTTCTTGATCAGCTCTTCGGCGTTGTCCGTGGCGGCCTTCATCGCCTTCTGGCGGGCGGCCAGCTCGGAGGCGGCCGCCTGCAGCAGGCAGAAGAAGATCCGGGACTGGACGTACTGCGGCAGCAGCCCGTCGAGCACCTCCTCGGCGGAGGGCTCGAACTCGTACAGCGGCAGCAGCTCGCTCTCCGCGGGGGGCTCAGTGCCCTCCACGACCTCGAGCGGGAGCAACCGCACCGCGGTCGGCTCCTGGTTGAGCATGGAGACGAAGCGCGTGTAGACGACGTGCACCTCGTCCACGTCACCCTCCTCGCCCTGCTCCTTGAGGAACGACTCGATGAGCGTGCCACCGATCTCGGCCGCCACGTCGTAGGACGGCTGGTCGGAGAACCCGGTCCACGCCTGCTCGATCGGACGCTGGCGGAACTTGAAGTACGCCTCGCCCTTCCGGCCGCAGATGTAGGTGTCGATCTCCTTGCCCTCCTCGCGGAGGCGCTCGGCGAGGCGCTCGGCCTCCTTGAGCACCGCGGAGGAGTAGGCGCCGGCCAGACCCCGGTCACTGGTCACGATGAGGACGGCGGCCCGCTTGGGGTTCTCCTCCTCCTTGGTCAGCGGGTGGTCGACGTCGGAGAACGTCGCCACCGCCGACACCGCACGTGTCAGCTCCCGGGCGTAGGGCGCGGCCGCCTGGGCCCGCTGCTGCGCCTTGATGATGCGCGAGGCAGCGATGAGCTCCATGGCGCGCGTGATCTTCTTCATCGACTCGGTCGACTTGATCCGCGCGCGGTACTCACGCAGCGATACGGCCATGTGGGATCAGCCCCGCTTCTGCTTGACGATCTGCTCCTGGCCGAGCTCGTCGTCCTCCATCGCCTCGGCCTCCTCGCGACCGGCCTTGATGCTGCCGCCCTCGGAGGTCTCGAACTGGTCGGTGAAGGAGTCGTAGGCCGCAGCCAGGGCGTCCTCGTCCTCGAACTTCGTCGTCTCGCGGATGCCGGCGAGGATGCCCTCGTGGCTCCGCTTGAGGAAGTCGATGAACTCGTGCTCGAAGCGGATGACGTCCTCGACGGGCACGCGGTCGAGGCGGCCGGTGGTGCCCAGCCACAGCGAGACCGTCATCTCCTCGAGCGGGTACGGCGAGTAGGCCGGCTGCTTGAGCAGCGCCATCAGGCGCTGACCACGGGCCAGCTGCTGGCGCGAGGCGGCGTCGAGGTCGGAGGCGAACATCGCGAAGGCCTCCATGGCGCGGAACTGCGCGAGGTCGACCTTGAGCGAACCGGTGACCTTCTTCATCGCCTTCGTCATGGCGGCACCGCCGACGCGCGAGACCGAGATGCCCACGTCGATGGCGGGACGCTGGTTGGACGCGAAGAGGTCCGACTGCAGGAAGATCTGGCCGTCGGTGATGGAGATGACGTTGGTCGGGATGAACGCCGAGACGTCGTTGGCCTTGGTCTCGATGATCGGCAGACCGGTCATCGAGCCCGCACCCAGGTCGTCGGAGAGCTTCGCGCAGCGCTCGAGCAGGCGGCTGTGCAGGTAGAAGACGTCACCGGGGTAGGCCTCGCGGCCCGGCGGGCGACGCAGCAGCAGCGACACGGCGCGGTAGGCCTCGGCCTGCTTGGTCAGGTCGTCGAAGACGATCAGGACGTGCTTGCCGTCGTACATCCACTGCTGGCCGATGGCCGAGCCGGTGTAGGGCGCGAGGTACTTGAAGCCGGCCGAGTCCGACGCGGGAGCCGCCACGATGGTGGTGTACTCCAGGGCGCCGGCCTCCTCGAGCGCGCCACGCACCGAGGCGATGGTCGAGCCCTTCTGGCCGATGGCGACGTAGATGCAGCGGACCTGCTTGGTCGGGTCGCCGGACTCCCAGTTCTGCTTCTGGTTGATGATCGTGTCGATGGCGATCGTGGTCTTGCCGGTCGCACGGTCGCCGATGATCAGCTGACGCTGGCCACGGCCGATCGGGGTCATCGCGTCGATGGCCTTGATGCCGGTGGCGAGCGGCTCGTGGACCGACTTGCGCTGGACCACGGTGGGCGCCTGCAGCTCAAGGGCGCGGCGGCCGGCGGACTCGATCTCGCCGAGGCCGTCGATGGGCTTGCCCAGCGGGTCCACGACGCGGCCCATGAAGCCGTCGCCGACGGGGACCGAGAGGATCTCGCCGGTGCGACGCACCGTCTGGCCCTCCTCGATCTTGTCGAAGTCACCGAGGATGACGACGCCGATCTCGCGGGTGTCGAGGTTCAGGGCCAGGCCCAGGGTGCCGTCCTCGAACTCCAGCAGCTCGTTGGCCATCGCCGAGGGCAGGCCGCTCACGCGGGCGATGCCGTCAGCGGCCTGGGCGACGGTGCCGACCTCCTCGCGGCTGGCCGCGTCGGGCTGGTAGTCGGCGACGTACTTCTGCAGCGCGTCGCGGATCTCGTCCGGACGGATGGAGAGCTCCGTCATTCTCGTGCCTTCTCTCTTGTGTGCTCGTGCCCGGTGCGGGCGGAAGTCTGGGTGGTCCTGGAGTGGGTGGGGTCAGCCGGCGAGCAGACGACGGGCGTCGTCGAGGCGGGCCGAGACGGTCCCGTCGATGACGTCGTCGCCGATCTCCACGCGGATGCCGCCGAGGACGTCCGGGTCGACGATGGTGTTCAGGTGCACCGGCCGGCCGTACTGGCGCGACAGGGTGTCGGCGAGACGCTGCCGCTCGGCGTCGCTGAGGGCACGGGCCACGCGGACGGTGGCGACGTTCTCCCCGGCGACCGAGGCCGCGACCTTCTGGTACTCGTTCAGCGCCACCCCGACGGTGCGGTAGGTGCCGTGGAGGGCCTGCTTGACCAGCGACACCGTCGAGGCCAACGCCTTGCCCGCGAGCAGGTCGTCGACCAGTCGTGACTTGTCGGCCACCGAGCGACCCGGGTCGGACAGACCATCGCGCAGGGCGGGGTTGTCCTTGACGGTCTGGGCGACGGCGAACAGCTCGTCGGCCAGACGGTGGGAGTCGGAGGCCGCCGAGCGGACGGTGGCCACCACGCTGAGGTGCTCGAGGGCGTCGGCGAGGTCGCGCGTGGCGGTCCACCTGCGACCCACGGCCGAGCGCACGAGCGCCAGGCTGGCGTCGTCGATCTTGCCGCCCAGCACCTCGGCCACGAGGCCACCCTTCGCCTCGACCGGGATCGAGGCGTCGGTGGCGAAGCGGCGGAAGGCGCCCTCCGCCCGGAGGGTCGAGGCGACCTGGAAGAGGTCGCCCGCGACCCGCAGGGCGGACTCCGGCGAGCCGGAGACCGCGGTCTCCAGCTCACCGGTGAGCGTCGCGACGGCGTCTGCCGATGCTCCGCGGAAGTCCGAGGTCATGTCAGTTGACCCCCGGCGTCCCGGACTCGAGGTCGGCGAGGAAGCGCTCGACGACCCGGCTCTGGCGAGCCTCGTCGTCCAGGCTCTCCCCGACGATCCGTCCCGCCAGACCCGTGGCGAGGGCGCCGACCTCGGCACGCAGGGAGGTGACCGCCTGCTGGCGCTCGGCCTCGATCTGCGTCTTGCCGTGCTCGACGATGCGAGCCGACTCCTCCTGCGCCTGCTGGCGCATCTCGGCGATGATCGCCGCACCCTGCTCGCGCGCCTCCTCACGGATGCGCGCGGCCTCGTGCCGGGCCTCGGAGAGCTGCGACTCGAGCTCGGCGAGCTTCGCGTCGGCCTCCGCCTGCTTGGTCTCGGCCTGGGCGATGCCGCCCTCGATGGCGGCGGTGCGCTCGGCGTAGGCCTTCTCGAAGTTCGGCACGACGAACTTCCAGATGAGCACCAGGAGGATCAGGAACCACGCGGCTCCCAGGATGATCTCCGACAGGTGCGGGACCAGCGGGTTCAGCTCCTCCGCGGCACGGATGGAGTCAGTCATGTGTCACCTCGTTGAGGTCGGTCCGGTCGAGCGAGAAGGTCAGGAGATCGCGAACGCGAGCGCGATACCGATGATGGCCAGCGCCTCGGCGAGCGCGAAGCCGAGGATCGCGATCGACTGCAGGCGACCCTGCGCCTCGGGCTGACGCGCGACGCCGTTGATGTAGGCGGCGAAGATCAGACCCACGGCGATGGCCGGGCCGATGGTGGCGACGCCGTAGCCGAGCATGTTCAGAGAGCCGGTCACAGCTTTCCTTTCGTCGTGACGCATGGGTGCGTCGATGGGACTCGTAGGGGTGGTGCTGACGATATGAAGTTGTGGGGTTCGGTGGGGAGTCGAGCGGGTGGGACCCGGCTCAGTGCTCCTCGGAGACCGCTCCGGCGACGTACATCGCGGTGAGCAGCGTGAAGACGTAGGCCTGGAGGAACATCACCAGCAGCTCCAGGGCGCTGACCAGGAAGAACATCACGATCGCGCCGACCCCGCCGAGGAGGTTCAGGGCCGTGACGTCGGCCTCGAAGAGGAGGTACTCCCCGCCGAGGGCGAACAGGATCAGCAGCAGGTGGCCGGCGAACATGTTCGCGAAGAGTCGCAGCGCCAGCGTCACGGGCCGCACGACGATGTTGGACAGGATCTCCAGCGGGACGATCAGCAGCAGCATCGCGCCGCCGACGCCGGCGGGGACCGCCACGTGCTTGAGGTAGCCCAGGGCGCCGTGCTTCCAGATCCCGACGCCGTTGTAGAGCAGCCAGGACAGCACGGCGAGCCCGTAGGCGTAGCCGGAGTGGCTGAACGTCGGGAACTGCACCAGCGGGATCATCCCGAAGTAGTTGTTCACCAGGACGAACAGGAAGAGGGAGAAGAGGTACGGCACGAACTTCATGAAGTGCTCGGACCCGATGGACTCGCGCGCCACGGAGTTGCGCACGCCCGAGTAGACGAACTCACCCGCGAACTGCAGGCGGCCGGGGACCACCTCCGCGCGACGCGACATCGCGTAGAAGAGACCGAAGATGAGCAGCACAGACAGGCTGATCATCACCATCGGCTTGGTCACCTCGGCGAAGATGGGCGGCAGATCGAAGTCAGCCGGCCCGGGGGGCGTGAACCCGCCTTCAGCCTTGATCACCGCGAGGGTGCCAGCGTTCAACGCCCTGTCTCCTTCGTGTCCGTCGTCGTGCGCACCGGCAGGCCGGCCGCGGAGTGCAACTGCGGGGTCCCGGCCGTCACGGCCGGTCCTGGGTCTGGGTCGTGCTGTCCTGAGCGGTGCCAGCCGGGCTGCCACCGAAGCGCTTGATCACCGTGTAGAACCCGAGCACGGCCCCGAGCACGAGCCCCAGCGGCAGCAGGAACCCGGTCTCCAACCAGCGATCGGCCAGCCAGCCGGCCCCGCCGTACAGCAGGACGCCCGCTCCCAGGGAGCCGAACGCCTGCCAGGGGTCCGGCGACGGCTCGACCGTGCGGTCGGGGGACGTGTCGTGCGGCGCCATGGCGATCCGGACGATAGCAGCCGCTGCTCATGCCGACCCAGTCCGGTCCATCGCGGTCCCCGAACCGCTCTCCGCGCCGGACTCGGGCAGCTCGTAGACGGGGATCCGCACCTTCATCGCCGCGACCACCTGGCCGACCATCCAGGCCAGGAGGACGGCGCCGAGACCGGCGAAGAGCCAGCGACGCTGCGCCGCCGGGGCAAAGAAGGGAGCGGCGCTGGCGCTGACCAGGAACGCCGTGAGCACGGCGAGCTGGAGGCCGTAGGTCATCATCGCCACGAGCAGCGAGGCCGACGGCATCGCTCCGGCGACCAGGTCGACGGTGGTCGACCCGAACAGCAGCACGATCGCGACGACACCGGCGCCCGCCGCAACCGCCAGGGCGGCGTCGGCCCCCTCCGCGAGACCCGCGATCGCGACGACCAGTGAGGCCGGCACGAGAGCCGCGATCGCCACGGCGCCGTGGATCACCACGGGGCTGGGGCGACGCTGCGACGGGGTCGTCATGGGGGCGGCCTTGTCGTTGTCGGGGAGGGGGTCTGCCGGAACCCGGCGAGCGGGCCCGGAGGGGACCCCCGAACGCTCGTGAAAACTATCACAAGCGCCCCTGAGGGCTGGCAAGTGGATCGTTCAAGCCTCGACGCCCGGGCGGTGCAGCCTCGGCAGCAGGAAGGTGAACGCGACCGTCAGCAGCGTCCCCGCGACGACCCCGCCGACCACGACCGGCCCGGAGTAGAGGCTGACGAGGACGGTGCCGAAGGCCACCAGGCCGGCCCAGAGCCACATGATGAAGACGGCGCGACGCTGGGAGTGCCCGATCTCGAGCAGACGGTGGTGCAGGTGCTGCTTGTCCGGGGCGAACGGCGAGCGACCGGCCCTGGTCCGGCGCACGACGGCGAGCACCAGGTCGAGGAGCGGCACCACCAAGATGGCGACCGGGAGCAGGATCGGCAGGAGCAGCACCAGGCTGGCGTCGCCGCCGGAGCCGCTCCCCTGGGACAGGTCCACCTCGTTGAACTGGCCGGTCAGGGTCACGGCGCCGGCCGACAGCACGAGCCCGATGAGCATCGAACCCGAGTCGCCCATGAACAGTCGGGCGGGGTTGATGTTGTGCGGGAGGAAGCCCGCGCACGCCCCGGCGAGCGCGACCGTCAGCAGGGCTGCGGTCGTCGCCCGCGAGGTGTCGTTGATCGAGGTCAGCTGGTAGCAGTAGAGGAAGAAGGCCAGGGCGCCGATGCCGACCACGCCCGCCGCGAGCCCGTCGAGCCCGTCGACGAAGTTGACCGCGTTGACAGTCGCGATGACCAGGAACCCCGTGAGCAGCGCGCCCTGGGCCGCGTCCAGGGAGAAGACCTCTCCCCCGGGGACGGTGAAGAAGTAGAACTGGACCCCGAACGCGACCAGGAACCCCGCGGCCAGCAGCTGGCCGCCCAGCTTGGTGAGCGCGTCGAGCTCGAAGAGGTCGTCGAGGACCCCCACGGCGCAGATCAGCGCCCCGGCGCCGATGACCACACCGGCGTCGCGGAAGACGAACTCCCCCGCTCCGGTGGACAGGAACGGCAGCTCGCGCGCCACGAGGTAGGCCGCGACCAGCCCGCCGAGCATCGCCAGGCCGCCGAGGTAAGGGATCGGCTCGTCGTGGACGTCGCGGTCGCGGACGCGGGCCACGGCCCCCGTCCGCAACGCGATCTCGCGGGCGACCACGGTCAGCAGGTAGCTGACCGCCATCGCGACGAGGAAGACGACGACGTACTCGCGCACCCGCCTCAGGCCCCGCTGTGCTCGTCGTCCGGGTCCTCCGGCTCGTCGGGACCCTCCAGCACCAGCGTGGCCCCGAGCGGTTCGAGGACCTCGTTGAGCTGCTCGAGGGACAGCGCGCCCAGGCGGAGCACGCGCCCTTGGCCGCCGGTCACGTCGACGATGGTGGACGCCTCGCCCCCCGGCGACTCGCCGTCGTCGACGATGACGTCGACGACCTCGCCGAGCACGTCCTCGGCCTGGTCGGCGTCGGTCGCGGCCGGCATCCCGGTCCGGTTGGCCGAGGACACCGCGAGCGGACCGGTGCGCTCGAGCACCTCGCGCGCCAGCGCGTGGTCGGGCATCCGCACGGCGACGGTGCCCCTCGTCTCGCCGAGGTCCCACTGCAGGGAGGTCTGCTGGTGGCAGACGAGGGTGAGCGGACCGGGCCAGAACTCCTCGACCAACGCTCGGGCGTAGCCGGGCACCCGGACGGCGAGCGCGTCCAGCGTCGTGGCCGCCGAGACCAGGACCGGCGGGGGCATCTCGCGCCCCCGCCCCTTGGCGGCGAGCAGCGCTCGGACCGCCGCCGGGTCGAAGGCGTCGGCGGCGATGCCGTAGACGGTGTCGGTCGGGATGACGGCCAGTCCGCCGCGCTGCAGGGCCAGGGCGGCCGCCTCGATGGCGCTCTCGCGATCCTCGTCCCCGTCGGTGCCGTAGCGCTCCATGGGGGTCATCGTGCCAGTCGAGCCGTCGCGAACCGCGCACGCCCGGCCAGGTCGACGTGGTCGCGCACGTCGGTCCACCGTCCGGTCGCCGCCAGCACCGAGGGGACGCTCTCGCCCTGCACGTCGGCGTGCTCGACTCCCAGGACGCCGCCGGGGCGGAGCAGCTCGGCCGCGCGGCGGGCCAGGATCCGGATCGCGTCCAGCCCGTCGTCGCCGGAGAAGAGGGCGAGGTGCGGGTCGTGGTCGCGTGCCTCGACCGTCACGGACTCCCACGCCTCGAGGGGGACGTACGGCGGGTTGCAGACCACCACGTCCACCGCCCCGAGGAGGTCGTCAAGCTCCTCGAACGCGTCACCGAGCCGCAGGTCCACCCCGGTCCCGGCGAGGTTCCGCTCGGCGTAGGCGTGCGCCTGCGGGCTCAGCTCCACCGCGTGCACACGCGCGTGCGGCACCTCGTCGGCCAGCGCCGCCGCGATCGCCCCGGAGCCCGTGCACAGGTCCACCACCACCGGCGAGGCGAGTGCTTGAGCCCGCTCCACCGCCCACCCGGCCAGCAGCTCGGTCTCGGGACGAGGCACGAAGACCCCCGGCCCGACCGCCAGCTCGACGTGTCGGAAGGCCGCGGTGCCGGTGAGGTGCTGCAGGGGCTCGCGGGCGGCGCGACGGGTCACCAGTCCGGCGTACGTCCTGGCCTGCTCCTCCCCCACCTCCTCGACCATCACGAGCGCGGCGCGCGAGGTGCCGAGGACGTGCGCGAGCAGGGTGGCAGCGTCGGGTCCGGGGCTAGCGACACCGGCCGCCTCGAGCGTGCGTGCGGCGTCGGCGAGCAGGGCCCGTCGGAGGGCCACCCTCACTCCTCGAGCGCGGCGAGGCGCGCGGCCATGTCGGCGTCGACGCAGGATGCCAGCACCGGCTCGAGCGCCCCGTCGAGGACCTGGTCGAGGTTGTAGGACTTGTAGCCCGTGCGGTGGTCGGAGATGCGGTTCTCCGGGTAGTTGTAGGTGCGGATGCGCTCGGAGCGGTCGACCGTGCGGACCTGGCTGCGACGGGCCTCCCCCGCCGCGGCGTCGGCCTCCTCCTGCGCCACCGCGAGGAAGCGGGCCCGCAGGATGCGCAGCGCCTGCTCCTTGTTCTGCAGCTGGGACTTCTCGTTCTGGCAGGACACCACGATCCCCGACGGGACGTGGGTGATGCGCACGGCCGAGTCGGTGGTGTTGACGCTCTGGCCGCCGGGGCCGCTGGAGCGGAAGACGTCGATGCGCAGGTCGTTCTCGTCGATGCTCACGTCGACCTGCTCGGCCTCCGGGAGGACCAGGACGCCGGCGGCGCTGGTGTGCACCCGGCCCTGCGACTCGGTGACGGGCACGCGTTGCACGCGGTGCACTCCGCCCTCGAACTTCAGCAGCGCGTACGGCGCCTCGCCGGGCGCCGGTGTGCCCTTGGCCTTCACCGCGACGGTCACGGACTTGTAGCCGCCCAGGTCGGACTCGGTCGCCTCCAGCACCTCGACGGTCCAGCCGCGCTGCTCGGCGTAGCGGGTGTACATCCGCAGCAGGTCGCCGGCGAAGAGGGCCGACTCCTCCCCGCCCTCGCCGGACTTGACCTCGAGCAGGGCGTCCTTGTCGTCGGCCGGGTCGCGGGGCACCAGGAGCCGGCGCAGCCGCTCCTCGGTCACCACCCGTCGCTCGGCCAGCTCCTCGGCCTCCTCGGCGAAGGCGGGATCCTCACCGGCCAGCTCGCGCGCCGCCTCGAGGTCCTCACCCAGGCCCTGCCACTCCCGCCAGGTGTCGACGATGGCCGACAGCGCGGCGTAGCGCTGGTTGAGCCGCTTGGCCAGCCGCGCGTCGGCGTGGGTCTCGGGACGGGCGAGCTGCTGCTCGAGGTCGCCGTGCTCGGCGAGCATCCCCTCGACGGCCTCGAACACGGGCGGGCTCCTCGGTGCTGGACGGGAAGATCGGGTGGGGACAGCACGAGCGCCGGCCCACCCCTCCTGGGGTGGACCGGCGCTCGGTGACAGCTACTTCTTGGCAGCCTTGGCGTAGCGGGCCTCGAAGCGGGCGACGCGGCCGCCGGTGTCGAGGATCTTCTGCTTGCCGGTGTAGAACGGGTGGCACTGCGAGCACACGTCGGCGCGGATGGTGCCGGAGGTCGCGGTGCTGCGGGTGGTGAACGTGCTGCCGCAGGTGCAGGTCACCTGGGTCTCGACGTACTCCGGGTGGATGTCCTTCTTCATGGGTGTTCCTCTCGTCGATGGACCCGGGTCGCCGTCGGAGGCGGCAGCGTGAACCGGGGCCGAGCCAGGACATTGTGCCCAACAGCGGCTGCCCGGTGCTAATTCCGGGGGTGCTCGCCCACGCTCGCCTCCACCGGCTCCTGCTCGCCCCGGTCGTCGTCCGGGTCGTCGTCCCGGTCATCGGCCTGCTCGTCGGCCGGCTCGTCGGCCGGCTGCTCGGGCTGCCAGGCGGGGCGACCGCTCGGCTCCAGGGCGTCCGGGTCCCCCAGCAGCGGGAGCCGCACCGAGACCGTGGTGCCCCGGCCCTCCTCGGAGTCGATGCGCATCTCACCCGCGTGCTTGTCGACGATCGTCTGCACGATGCGCAGGCCCAGCCCGGTGCCCGCGATCTCGTTCGTCACGGCGTTGGACGCCCGGAAGAAGCGCGTCCCCAGACGCTCCACCTCCGAGGCGGGGATGCCGATGCCGTGGTCGCGCACCCGGACCACGACATGGCGTGCGGCGGCGACGATGTCCACCTCGACCTTGCCCCCGTCGAGGCTGAACTTCACCGCGTTGGACAAGATGTTGAGCATCGCCCGCCCCAGCATGGCGCGGTCGGCGAGCACCGGGACCCGGTCCTCGGGCATCGTGAAGTCCACGCTGATGCCCCGACCCGCGGCCGTGATGCGCACGTCCGTGACGGCGTCGCGGACCAGCGGCGCCAGGTCGGCGGCCTCGAGCTCGGTGTGCCGGGTCTCGGCCTTGGAGAGCGTGAGCAGGTCGTCGATGAGGGCCTTGAGCCGCGCGACGTTGCGCCGGCTGGCCTCGAGGATGCGCTCGTGGCGGGGCGACATCACCCCGTCGAACTCCTCGGCCACGACCTCGAGGTAGCCGCTGATCGTCGTCAGGGGCGTGCGGAGCTCGTGGGAGACGTTGGAGACGAAGTCGTCCTTGGCGGTGTCGAGGGTGCGCAACGACGCCTGGATCTTGGCCTCGACGGCCAGCGACCGTGCCTGGGCGTCGGCCAGCGCGTTGAGCGACTCGATGACCGAGCGCAGCTCCTTCGGCCCGTCCGGGCGGGCACGCAGGGTGGGGTCCTTGACCATCAGGTGCACGACGCGCTCGAGCTCCACCAGCGGCTCGGAGACCTGGCTGAGCAGCCGGGACCGGGAGCGGGAGACCACCAGCCACGCGATCAGCGCCAGCAGCGCCACCGCGGCGATGGTGCCCCGCAGGCGCCATGCCGCGTCGGTGCTCGCCTGACGCACCCGGTCGCCGAACGCCGCTGCGGTGGCCTGGTTCGCCTGCAGCACGTCGCCGAAGAGCCGCTGACCGACGCGGTAGCGGCGGGCCTGGAAGGTCTCGGGCCCGCCGGGGGCCTCCACCCGCGGCTGGGCGTACTGCTCGATCCACGCGTCGATGGCGTTCTCCTGCTGGGTCACCAGCAGGGTCAGGGCCGAGTCGCCCTCGGCGAAGGCGCGGACCTGTCGCTGGTCCCCGGGCAGCCGGGCCAGCAGCTGGTCGTACTCGTCGATCGCCGCAGGATCGGCGCTGCGGGCCCAGTTGGCGACCGCGCCCTCGAGCGCGGTGACGTCCAGGAGCACGTCCTGGTTGGCGGCGGCCGCGGGCTGCAGGTCCTCGGTGAGGGAGTTGACCGCGCGCGTGGAGAGCAGCACCCCGACGAAGGCCACGACGGCCATCAGCACCACCAGCACCGTCAGCCGGTGCAGCGCAGGCGTCACCGTGCGCGCGACCGTGCGGCCCCCCAGCCCCGACTCCATGACGTCAGTCCCGGATCAGCCCGACCGTGAGAGCAGCGCCTCCACCCGTGAGGCCAGCTCGCGGGGGCTGAAGGGCTTGGTGATGTAGTCGTCCGCGCCGGAGTCGAAGCCGGTCTCCACGTCCGACTCCTGGGCGCGTGCGGTCAGCAGGATGACGGGGAGGTCGGCCAGGGCCGGGTCGGCGCGGATCGCGCGGATCGCGTCGAGGCCCGACACGCCCGGCATCATCACGTCCAGGACCGCGAGGTCGGGCCGGCTCGCCTGGCACGCCTCGACGGCCGCAGCGCCGTCGCCGACCGCCGTGATCTCGTGACCCATGGTCGAGAGCTTGAACTCGACGAGCTCACGGATGTCGACGTCGTCGTCGGCTACCAGGATCCGCGCCACTGCTCACCCTCTCGTTACCGGGCCGGCCGGCCCGCGGTCGAGATGAAGCGTAGCCCCCACGCAGCCCACCGGAGGCGGCTATCGACCAACCGGCGACACACCACCGGCGGCCTGCACCTGGCGGAGCAGCTCGTAGTTGGTCTGGGTGGCCTGGACGCGGTCCAGCAGCAGCTCCAGCGCCTGCTGCGGATCGGCCTCGGCGAGCCCGCGCCGCATCGTCTCGACGACCGCGAGCTCCTCCGCCGACAGCAGCAGGTCGACCCGGCGGGTGCCGCTCGCGACCACGTCCACCGCGGGGAAGACCCGGCGGGCCGCCAGGTCGCCGCGCAGGCGCAGCTCGTGGTTGCCGGTCCCGCGGAACTCCTCGAGGATGCGCTGGTCGGTCGCCGAGGCGGAGTCGGACTCCGCCGTCGCCAGGATGGTCAGGGAGCCGCCGTTCTCGATGTTGCGGGCCGCGCCGAAGAGCTTCTTGGCCGGGTGCAGCGACTGCGGGTCCAGACCACCCTCGAGCGCACGCCCGCTGGCCGGGGCCGCGAGGTCGTAGGCCCGGGTGAGCCGGGTGATCCCGTCGAGCAGCACCACCACGTCGTGGCCGAGCTCGACCAGGCGCTTGGCCCGCTCCACGGCCAGCTCGGCGGCCGAGGTGTGGTCGGTCGGCTGCCGGTCGAAGGTCGAGGCGATGACCTCGCCCTTCACCGTGCGCTCGACGTCGGTGACCTCCTCGGGCCGCTCGTCGAGCAGCACCACCATGAGGTGGCACTCGGGGTTGTTGGCGGTGATCGAGGCCGCGAGCGCCTGCAGCAGGGTGGTGCGACCCGAGCCCGGGGGCGCGACGATCATGCCGCGCTGGCCCTTGCCGACCGGCGCGAGCAGGTCGACCACCCGGCCCACGACGTCGGTCGGGCCGGTCTCCAGACGCAGCCGCTCGGAGGGGTAGAGCGGGGTCAGCCGCGTGAAGTCGGGGCGGTGCCGCGAGGCGTCGGGCTCCTGCCCGTTGACGCTCTCGATCTTCACCATCGGGTTGAACTTCTCCTTGCGCTCGCCCTCGCGGGGCTGGCGCACCTGCCCGGTGACGGCGTCACCACGACGCAGGCCGTACTTGCGGACCATGGTCAGCGAGACGTAGACGTCGTCGGTGCCGGCGAGGTAGCCGCTGGTGCGGACGAAGGCGTAGTTGTCGAGCACGTCGAGGATGCCGGCGGCGGGGACCAGCACGTCGTCCTCGAGGATCGTGGTGTCGACGTCGCCGCGACGGCTGCGGTCCCGCTCGCGCCCGCGCCGACGGCGACTGCGGCGCCCGCCCTCGTCGTCGTCACCCTCGGGCTGGTTGTTCTGGTTGCCCTGCTGGCTGCCCTGGTTGCCCTGGTCCTTCTGGTTGTTCTGGTTGCCGCCCTGGCCGGACTTGCCCTGCTGGTTGCCGGCCTGGTTGCCGGCCTGGTTGCCGGACTGGTTGCCGGACTGCTGGGGCTTCTGCTGTCCGCGGCCCTGCCCCTTCGCCTGCTTGGGCTGGTCCTGCTTGGGCTGGTCCTGCTTGGGCTGGTCCTGCTTCGGCTGGTCCTGCTTGGGCTGGTCCTGCTTCGGCTGGCCACCGGACTGGGCCGCCTTGATGGCCTCCACGAGCTGGGCCTTCTTCATCGACCCGGCACCGGCGACACCGAGGCCGGCGGCCATCGCCTTCAGGTCGGCGATGAGCATGGAGTTGAGCCCGCCCGACCGCTTCTTCGCAGCAGGAGCGGCGTCCTGGGGAGCGGCGGGGTCGGAGGTGGCAGCAGCGGCCTGGGGCTGGTCGGTCACGTGAGTCCTTCCCACGTCGGCGTGCGCAGAGGGGCACGGACGTGCGACATCCGCCCGAGAGGCGGGAAAAGGCGAGGAACGGTGCCCGCTGGAGCGGGACTGCCGCGCGACGGTGACGGCGTGCGGCCGCCGCCCACAGTAGCAGCAGGTCTCAGGCGGAGGGCCGGACCGTCGCCCCGGACGTGTCGACGGCCAGGTGCGAGGACCACCAGCCCTGCGGCGTACGTGCGAGGACCGCGCGAGTGGTCGCGCCGTCGGGGCCGTCGGTGAAGGCCAGGACGGTGGGTCCGGCACCGGAGACCACCGCAGGGACGCCGTCGGCCCGCAGCTCCTCGACCAGGGCGAGCGACTCCGGCATGGCCGGGCGGCGGTAGGACTGGTGGAGGTAGTCGCGGGTCGCGAGCAGCAGGTGCTCGGGCTGACCCGCGAGGGCGGCGACCAGCAGGGCGGCACGCCCCGCGTCGGCCGCGGCGTCGGCGTGCGGCACGGAGTCGGGGAGCAGGCCGCGCGCCATCTCCGTGGAGACCGGGGTCGGCGGCACCAGGACGACCGCCCCGACCCGCGGGTCGACGGCCGACGGCACGGCGTAGAACTCCCCCTCCTCCTGACCGGAGACCACGAACCCGCCGAACAGGGCGGGCGCGACGTTGTCGGGGTGCCCCTCCAGCCGGGCGGCGAGGCGCAGCAGCGAGTCGTCGTCGAGCAGCAGCTCGCCGCCGGCGACCAGGGCCCGGGCCAGGACCACGCCGCCGACGATCGCGGCCGAGGACGAGCCCAGCCCCCGCGCGTGCGGGACCACGTTGCGGCACGAGAGCCGCAGGCCGGGCGGCTGCTCACCCAGCAGCTCGAACGCCGCCCGCATGGAGCGGACGACCAGGTGGGACTCGTCGAGCGGCACCTCGCCGGCCCCGGCACCCTCGACCTCGACCACCAGGCCCGAGGCCAGGACCTCGCCCTCGAGGTCGTCGAACAGCGCGAGCGCCAGCCCGAGGGAGTCGAAACCGGGACCGAGGTTGGCCGACGTGGCCGGGACCGAGACCCGGACCGGTCCCTCGACGAAGGTGACCACGCCGGGTCAGGCCAGTCCGGCCGCGGCGGCCGCCGCGTCCACGTCGGCGTCCACGACCGTGTCGACGATGCCGGACCCGCCCGCGGAGAAGGCCTCCAGGGCGGTCGCGGTGTCCTTGAGCCCGTGACCGGTGACGGTGATCACCACCGTGGATCCCCGGTAGGACTCGCCCTGGGCCAGCTCCTGGAGCAGCCCAGCGACACCGGCGGCCGACGCGGGCTCGACGAAGACGCCGTCGTGGCTCGCGAGCTCGCGCTGGGCGGCCAGGATCTGGTCGTCACTGACGGCGGCGAAGCGCCCCTCGGACTCCTTGGCGGCCTTCTCGGCCAGGTGCCAGGAGGCCGGGTTGCCGATCCGGATGGCGGTCGCCTTGGTCTCCGGGTCGGGGAACGGCTCGCCGGTGACCAGCGGCGAGGCACCCTCCGCCTGGAAGCCGCGCATGACGGGCCGCTTGGTGGCCTCGCCCAGCTCGGCGTACTGCGTGTAGCCCAGCCAGTACGCCGAGATGTTGCCTGCGTTGCCGACCGGGAGCAGGTGGTAGTCGGGGGCGTCGCCGAGGAAGTCGACGACCTCGAACGCGGCGGACTTCTGCCCCTCCAGGCGCACCGGGTTGACGGAGTTCACCAGGGCAACGGGGTAGGCCTGGGACAGACCCCGGGCCATGGCCAGGCAGTCGTCGAAGTTGCCGCGCACCATGATCACCTGGGCGCCGTGCAGGATCGCCTGGGCCATCTTGCCGGCGGCGATCTTGCCCTCGGGGACCAGCACCAGCGGCTTGAGCCCGGCCTTGGCCGCGTAGGCGGCCATGGAGGCCGAGGTGTTGCCGGTGGAGGCGCAGACCACGGCCTTGGCGCCCTCGTGGACGGCCACCGAGATGGCCGCGGTCATGCCGCGGTCCTTGAAGGACCCGGTGGGGTTGTCACCCTCGACCTTGAGGTGGACCTCGGCGCCGGTGAGGCCGGAGAGCCACTCGGAGTGGACCAGCGGGGTGCCACCCTCACGCAGCGTCACGGCCGGGGTGCCCTCGGGGATGTCGAGCAGGTCGCGGTACTCCTCGACCACGCCCCGCCACTGCTGGGTCCGGCTCGTCCCGGTCACTCTGCTCCTCCTTCGACGCGCATCACCGAGGTGACCTCGCGCACGATGTCCATCTGCTGCAGGTGCGTCACGGTCGCCGAGAGCTGGGCGTCGGTGGCGTCGTGGGAGACGACGACCAGCTGGGCGTCGTCGCCGCGCCCCTCCTGGCGCACGGTCTGGATGGAGACGCCGTGCTCGGCGAAGGCCAGCGCGACCGCGGCCAGCACACCCGCCTTGTCGTCGACGTCGATCGCCACGTGGTAGCGGGTGACGGTCTCCCCCATCGGGAGCACCGCGCGGTCGGTGTAGGCCGACTCGCCAGCGCCGCGGGTCTCGGAGAGCCGGTTGCGGGCCACGGTGACCAGGTCGCCCAGCACGGCGGACGCGGTCGGCGACCCGCCGGCGCCCGGGCCGTAGAACATCAGCTGACCCGCGGCGTCGGACTCGACGAACACCGCGTTGTAGGCCTCGCGCACCGAGGCCAGCGGGTGGCTGCGCGGGATCATCGCCGGGTGCACGCGCACCGCGACGGCCTCCTCGCCGTCGGGCTGCACCCGCAGCTCGCAGATGGCGAGCAGCTTCACCACGCAGCCCATGTCGGCGGCCGACGCCACGTCGGCCGCGGTGACCTCCGAGATGCCTTCACGGTGCACGTCGGCGGCGGTGACCCGGGTGTGGAAGGCCAGCGAGGCCAGGATCGCGGCCTTCGCGGCGGCGTCGAAGCCCTCGACGTCGGCGGTGGGGTCGGCCTCGGCGTACCCGAGCTCCTGCGCCTCCTCCAGGGCCTCGGCGAAGCCGGCACCGGAGGAGTCCATCTTGTCGAGGATGAAGTTGGTGGTGCCGTTGACGATGCCCAGGACGCGGGTGACCCGGTCACCGGCCAGCGACTCGCGCAGCGGCCGCAGGATCGGGATCGCGCCCGCGACGGCGGCCTCGTAGTAGAGGTCGCGGCCGGCCTTCGCGGCCGCCTCGAAGAGCGTCGGGCCGTCCTCGGCCAGCAGCGCCTTGTTGGCGGTCACGACCGAGGCGCCCGACTCCAGCGCGGAGAGGATGAGCCCGCGGGCGGGCTCGATGCCGCCGATGACCTCGACGACGAGGTCGGCGCGGGTCACCAGCTCGGCGGAGTCGGTCGTGAGCAGGCCGTCGGGGACCTCGACCTCACGCTGTGCGTCCAGCCGGCGTACGCCGACGCCCACGAGCTCCACGGGGGCCCCGATGCGCGCCGCCAGGTCGTCGGCCTGCTTGTCCAGCAGCCGCACCACCTGGGACCCGACCGATCCGCACCCCAGCACCGCCACCTTCAGCGGCTCGATGTCCACGCCGCTCATCAGAGATCACCCACGTCAGTCGCCAACAGGTCGTCCTCAGTCTCACGTCGCACGACGACGCGCGCGACACCGTCCCGCACCGCGATCACCGGCGGCCGCAGGACGTGGTTGTAGTTGGAGGCCAGCGAGCGGCAGTAGGCGCCGGTCGCGGGCACCGCGACGAGGTCGCCCGGGACCACGTCGCCGGGCAGGAACTCGTCCTTGACCACGATGTCGCCGGCCTCGCAGTGCTTGCCCACGACACGCGCGAGCACGGGCGCCGCGTCGGAGGCGCGGTTGGCGACCGTGCAGGAGTAGTCGGCGTCGTACAGGGCGGTGCGGACGTTGTCGCTCATCCCGCCGTCGACGGAGACGTAGGTGCGTCGGGCGCCGCCGTCCAGGCGCACCTGCTTGACGGTGCCGACGGAGTAGACCGTGCACATCGACGGGCCGACGATGGCGCGGCCGGGCTCGATCGACAGGGCGGGCCGGGCGATGCCCAGGGCGCGGCACTCGTGCTCGACGATCTCGCGCATGCCCGCCGCCAGGTCCGCGGGGTCGGCCGGGTCGTCCTGGGTGGTGTAGGCGATGCCGAAGCCGCCCCCGAGGTCCATCTCGGGCATCTCGACGCCGAGCACGGTGGCGACCTTCGCGTGCAGCGCCAGGACCCGTCGGGCCGCGACCTCGAACCCGGAGGTGTCGAAGATCTGGCTCCCGATGTGGGAGTGCAGGCCCAGCAGGCGCAGTCCTGGGGCCTCGTGCACCCGGCGCACCGCCTCGAGCGCGTCCCCAGCGGTGATGGAGAACCCGAACTTCTGGTCCTCGTGCGCGGTGGCGATGTACTCGTGGGTGTGGGCCTCGACGCCGGCGGTCACCCGGACCATCACGCCCACCTCGCGGCCGGCCCCGGCCGTCACGGCGCCCAGGCGCTCGATCTCGTGGAAGGAGTCCACGATGATGCGTCCCACGCCCAGCCGCACGGCCCGCTCGAGCTCGGCCACGGACTTGTTGTTGCCGTGGAACCCGACCTTCTCCATCGGGAAGCCCGCCCGCTCGGCGACGGCGAGCTCGCCGCCCGTGCACACGTCGAGGTGCAGGCCCTCCTCGTGGATCCAGCGGGCGACGGTCGTGCACAGGAACGCCTTGCCGGCGTAGAACACGTCGAAGTCGTCGAACCCGTCGCGGAAGGCCGCGGCGCGGGCCCGGAAGTCGGCCTCGTCCAGGACGTACGCCGGGGATCCATGCTCGGCCACGAGGTCGGTCAGCCGCACGCCCCCGACCTCCAGGACCCCGTCGACTTTCGCGGCGGTGCTCGACCACAGGTGCTGGACCAGGGCGTTGGGGTCACCGGGCTCGCGCAGCCAGGAGGGTCCGCGCAGCGCGCCGGACGCGTGGGCCCAGCCGGCCTCGTGGGTGTGGCTCATCGTCGCTCCTCCCCCGCGTCACATGCGCTCGGGCGCCGAGACGCCGAGCAGGTCGAGGCCGTTGGCGAGCACCGTGCGGGCCGCCACGGTGAGGACCAGGCGCGCGTGGTTGACCGGGCCCGCGGGCTCGTCGCCCTGGGGCAGCATCCGGCACTCCTTGGTGTCGTACCACTTGTTGAAGACCGACGCGGTGTCCTCGAGGTAGCGGGCCACGCGGTGCGGTGCGCGCAGCTCGGCGGCGGCAGTCACCACCCGGGGGAACTCGGCGAGCGCCCGGAGCAGGTCGCCCTCCCGCTGGTGCGAGAGCAGCCCGGCGTCGAAGCCCGCGACCGCGTCGTCGAGGGACATGCCCAGGTCGGCGGCGTTCTCGACCATCCGACAGGTCCGGGCGTGGGCGTACTGCACGTAGAACACCGGGTTGTCGTTGGTGGCCCGGGCCCAGAGCTCGAGGTCGAGGTCGATGTTGACGTCGCTGGAGTAGCGCGCCAGGGCGTAGCGGCCGGCGTCGACCCCGATCGCCTCCACCAGGTCGTCGATGGTCACCACGGTGCCGGCCCGCTTCGACATCCGCATGGGCTGGCCGTCGCGGAGAAGGTTGACCATCTGGCCGATGAGGATCTCGAGGTTGGTGCCGGGGGTGTCCCCGAACGCCGCGCACATCGCCATCATCCGGCCGACGTAACCATGGTGGTCGGCGCCCAGCATGATCAGGCACCGGTCGAAGCCACGCTCGCGCTTGTCGAGGTAGTAGGCCAGGTCACCGGAGAGGTAGGCGCCGTTGCCGTCGGACTTGATGACCACCCGGTCCTTGTCGTCACCGAACTTCTCGGTCGACAGCCAGGTGGCGCCGTCCTGCTCGTAGATGTTGCCGAGCTCGCGCAGCCGCTCGACCGCGCGCTGCACGGCACCGGACCTGTGCAGCTGGTCCTCGTGGAAGAAGACGTCGAAGTCCACACCGAAGTCGTGCAGGCTCTTCTTGATCTCGCTGAACATCATGTCGACACCGACGGCGCGGAAGACCTCCTGCGGGTCCTCGGACTCAAGGGCGTCGGGACGCTGCTCGAGCACGGCCGCCGCGATGTCGTGGATGTACTGGCCGCCGTAGCCGTCCTCGGGGGCCGGCTCGCCCTTGGCGGAGGCCAGCAGCGAGCTGGAGAACCGGTCGATCTGGCTGCCGTGGTCGTTGAAGTAGTACTCGCGGGTGACCTCGGCCCCGGACTTCTCGAAGATCCGGCCCAGCGCGTCGCCCACGGCCGCCCAGCGCACGCCGCCGATGTGGATCGGGCCGGTGGGGTTGGCCGAGACGAACTCGAGGTTGATGCGCTCGCCGTCGAAGGAGTCGTTGGCGCCGTACGTCGAGCCGGCCGCCACGATGTCGGCGGCCACCTTGCCCTGGGCATCGGCGGCGACGGTGATGTTGAGGAAGCCGGGGCCGGCGATGTCGACCGCGGTCACGCCCTCGGAGGCGAGCAGGCGCTCGCTGACCAGCTCGGCGAGCGCGCGGGGGTTCGTCCCAGCCCGCTTTGCCAGCTGCAGCGCCACGTTGGTGGCGTAGTCACCGTGCTCCTTGGATCGCGGTCGCTCCACCGTCACGTTCGCAGGGACGCCGTCGGGGAGGGTCAGGAGACCCTCGTCCGTCAGCGTCTGGAGGACGTCGACGATCGTGGTGGAGAGCTGCTCAGGAGTCACCCGGCAACCCTATCGGCGGCCCGCCGGACGCCCCGCATCGATATCCACGGCCGGACGGGCCCCGTGTCGGACGTCCACCTGCAGCGTGTCGTCGTGCCCGATTCGGCACCCCCCTCGCCGGGTTGTAGGGTGAGCGCGCTCCGCAGCCCGGTCGTCCCGGGCGGGGAGCATGCCTCCGTAGCTCAGGGGATAGAGCACTGGTTTCCGGTACCAGGTGTCGCAGGTTCGAATCCTGCCGGAGGCGCCCACACCCACCGCTCCCGCGGGCCGTTCCCAGCGGCCCCGAGCACCGCTCCGTCACACCGCCCCACCGGGGCCCTCCGGGACGGCCCACGGACAGATCCCGGTCGCTTGTACACCCCTGCTCAAGTCCCCCGCCCCTCCTGCCGATGCCCTCCCAGCGTGGGACGCGGGACCGGTGGTCCGAACGGGCTGGTCCAGACCACCCGAAGTGACTACCTAACCCCTCGGCGTCCGGGCCGTTCTACCTGCTGAGGTTCGTCGACTCGACGAAAGCCTCCCGGGAGGGGAGGGGTGCTTCACACACTCTTCCTGGCTACCACCGCTGAACCATCCAGCGACGACGAAAGTAGGAAGTGTGAAGAAGTCCCTGAAGAGGGCCGTGGCCGTCTCCGCCGTCTGCGCGGCCGGCCTGGCGGGCACCCTCACCACCACGACCACCGCGACCGCGGACGAGGCCGCCAAGTACGGGCCGTTCGTCGCGCAAGACCCCGCTAAGCGGGTCACCGACTTCGGCATGACCGCGCTCGCCTACGGCACGAAGGTGAGCCTGGGCGGCGTGGACATCAAGTCGCTCAAGGACGCCAAGAAGATCCAGGCATGCACCCGCACGGTTGGTCATCAGCGAATCGCGCCGTCCGAGCTCAGCACCCAGAAGATCACCGCGCTGCTCGGCGATGCCCTGCCGGTCGATCTTGCAGGCCTGATCCATCTCTCGCCGAGCACCAGTTACACCGAGACCTACAAGACCGACGACGGCGTCACCGGCGTCCGGGCGACCAACCTCCTCGGCGACATCGTCTTCGGGGCGAAGGAACTGGCCCCCGGTGTCGAGTTGCCCACCTTGGAGATCAAGGGACTTGAGGCCGTTGCCGACTCCTTCCACGACCCGGCCGACCTCAACCAGGATGGCAATCCTTTCGGAACGGCTGAATCGTTCGGCTTCAAGTCGCTGAAGCTCGTCCTCCCCGAGGGCGGTGTGATCGGCGAGACCCTAAACATGCTTCTGGAGAACCTCGGTCTCGGTGACACCGAGGTCGTCAACGAGATCATCAACGTGCCGCTCGGCATTCTCGTCGACACACTGAACGAGATCATCGACCTTGCGGATCCGATCCTGGGCGACGTCATCGAGATTCCGGGCCTGGGATCGATCGGCCTCGGCTCCTCCTTCAGCAAGGTCCAGGATGGCTTTGCGTCCTCCGGCGCCAACGCCCTGCAGATCGAGATCGACCCCACCGAGGCTGAGAACGACTCCGTGGCCCTCCTGAAGCTGGGCTACGCCCAGTCCCGAATCGGCGCACCGGCTCGGTCAAGCGTCTTCCGCTCGACCATCATGGGCCTGAATTTCAAGGCGCTTCGCTTCAGCGAGAACCAGGAACTGCTCCACCTGGGAGGCATCGGCACCGAGGCGATCCCGTGCGAGGGCACGGCCGGCGAGAAGGTCACCAAGGCCATCGAGGGGTCTCGTACGATTCCGCTGAACATCCCCGGCCTGGGTGGCCTGGCGACGCTCAACGGCATCGAGTACTCCTACAAGGCCAAGCAGATGTCTCGGGGACGCGCACGTTCGGTGGCGACGTCCACCCTCGGTTCCCTTGAGATCCCGGCTCTTGACTTGGTGATTGAGGGCGTTCAGTCCAAGCTCAAGTTGCGCAGTACCGGCAAGCAGGGCGTGGCCGTTCGCGGCGCCAAGAAGCCCAAGTTCAAGCTGGCCCGAGTCCTGTACAAGGGCGAGGAGCTCCTCCCGCCCGGTGGCCTGCGGATTGGCGAGACCGTGGAGTTCGTGGTTGAGCAACTCAACAACACCAACGGTTTCATCACGTTCGGCCCCCGCGCGACCAGCAACCACTACGGCGGCAAGCTGGCGGCGACCCGCCTGACGATCGGCGACATCTTCACTCTCGACCTCGGCTGGCTCGAGTCGCAGATCTACCCCAAGTGACGCATGCTCGCTGAGGCGCTCCACGGCCTCGGCGACCTGACCGGCACCGCCGGTCCCCCCCACCTCCCGAACCGGGGCGGTCCTCCCAGAGGATCGCCCCGGTTCTGCGTCCCGGGTCTCGAGGCTCCTCGCTGGCGCTCGTCGCACCTCGACCAGCGGGAGTGGCTAGCAGCCCGGCGGAAGGGTGGCGTCGTTGCGGGCGGCGTTGCCGTAGCGGCGGGCAGCAGCGACGTTGGGCACCACGATGCTCGCGCCGCCGACGTTGCCGATCCGGCCGGGCACCACGCAGGTGGAGATGCGGCCCGGGTCCACCCGGGCGACGAGCTGGCCGAGGCGGAACAGCGTGGCCGGCCCCTCCCCCGTCGACATGTGCTGCAGCACGCTCAGCACCCCGCGCTCGACGAAGCCGGGGCGGGCGGACTGGGACCGCACCCGCGCGTGGATGCCGCGCAGCACCCGCTGCTGGTTGGCGGTCCGGGCGAAGTCACCGCCGGCCAGCGTCTTGCGGATCCTGGCGAAGGCCATCGCGTTGTAGCCGTTGAGCCGGATGCGCCCGGCTGCGAAGCCCCGGGGCTTGAGGTTCTCGTCGGAGAAGCGCCGCGGGTTGCTCACGGTGATGCCGCCGATGTCGTCGACCATGTCCTCGAAGAACGGGAAGCGGGTCACGAACACGTAGTCGGGCTGGATCCCCACCAGGTTGCCGACGGTGCGTCCCAACAGCTGCGGGCCGCCGTAGACCATCGCCGCGTTGACCCGGCCGCGGCCGAACCCGGGGATCGGCACGTAGGAGTCGCGCGGGATGCCGATCGCGGCCGCCGCACCGGTGCGCGGGTCGATGCCCACCAGCTGCAGCGCGTCACCGCGGGTCCGGGTCATCGACTGCCCCGGGCGGGCGTCCGACCCGACCGCCAGGATCCACACGGTCCCGCGCCCGACGTCGAGCCCCGTCGCATGCCGCATGCCGACCAGCACCGACTCCTCCGGCGCCACCTGCGAGTCCGGGACGACCGCGCCCGTGGTCGCGAGGACCGCCGTCAGGGCAGCCGCCCTCGCCGTACGCCGCCAGCCGCTGCGCGCCCGCGTGCTCATCGGCCGCCCCTCTCCCGCTTCGCCTCCTGCTTGGTCTGCCCCTTCGTCTGCCCCTTCGCCTGGCCCTTCGTCTGGCCCTTCGTCTGGCCCTTCGTCTGGCCCTTCGTCTGCCAGGGCCCCTGGGTCACGTCGAAGCCGAACACCTTCCACCCGCGGTCGAAGGTCAGCAGCAGCCGGCCCTGCACACGGATGCGCTTCTCCACCTCGCCGGTGGTGCGGTAGTCCATCCGGGTCCGCGCCGTCACCGCCCGCGCCCTGCCACCGGTGGCGAGCACGTCCACGGCGACGCGGCGCCGCAACGGCACCAGGTCGTCGATCCGGTCCCCCAACCGGGCACTGGTCATCAGGTCGCGCTGCTGCCAGGCCTGGGCCGAGGCGGCGCGGGTGAACCCGGGGAACGAGCCCTGGTAGCGCCGGCGCGGGTAGTCGGCCTCGACGAAGGCGGCGTCCCACCACCCGTCGACGACGCCCGCGACCCGCGCGGCGACCTGCCGGTGCTGCTTCGGGGAGAGCCGCCCGACCCGGGCACCCCGGACCACCGTCGTACGCACCTGGCCGGTCCGCTCACCGCCGTCGGAGCCGGCGCGCTGGCCCCGCGGCCCCGACGAGCCCTCACCGTCCTCGCCCGCGGTGCAGGCACCCAGCGGGACGACCAGCACCAGGGCGCCCGCGGCCAGGCCGGCGCGGCGCAGCGGTGAGTGACCGGAGGGGTGGCGGCGACGTCGCCGGCGCCTGGCGGGGTGGGGCACGCAAGCTCCTCGGAAAGTGCTCGGGGGAAGGGTCGGGGCCGCATCGGGACCCGGGAGGGTGTGGCGTCCACGACACCCTGCCCGAATACCGTCCCTGTCCTGGGTATTTGTACCGGCGGGGGTCTAGCCTGGGTGATCGCAATCCCACCCTCGCGCGCTCATCTGAAAGAGGCGAATCAAGCCGTGCCGCAGTCCCCTGGCAGCTCCTCCTCCACCGGCTCCCCCGAGGTCGCGAACGACTTCGGTGCCAACGAGTGGCTCGTGGAGGAGATGTTCGACCAGTTCCAGAAGGACCCGAGCAGCGTCGACCCCGCCTGGGCGGCGTTCTTCAAGGCCCAGGGCAACGGCCAGGGCAACGGCTCGACCAGCGGCTCGACCAGCGGCTCCGCCTCGAACGGCTCCTCCCCGAAGGCGGCCCCGGCGCCCTCGAAGCCGGCCGCCGCGCCCGCCCAGAAGAGCGAGAAGCCTGCGGCGAGGACCGAGACCAAGCCCGAGTCGAAGCCCGAGTCGAAGAGCCCGGAGCCCGCCAAGGCTCCCGCACCGGTCGC
This sequence comes from Nocardioides sp. REDSEA-S33_B3, assembly GCA_001627335.1. GTDB lineage: Bacteria > Actinomycetota > Actinomycetes > Propionibacteriales > Nocardioidaceae > Nocardioides. The sequence continues at coordinate 182,822 of LUPK01000032.1, forward strand.
CAAGCCTCGCCCGGAGAGCAAGGCCGCCGAGGTCAGCAAGGGCACCTCCTCGCCCATGCCCAAGGAGACCAAGCCGGCCGCGAAGGCCGAGGCCAGCGACGAGCCGACGTACACCGTCCTGCGCGGCGCCCCGGCCCGTACGGCGCAGAACATGGACGTGTCCCTGACCGTCCCGACCGCCACGTCGATCCGCTCGGTGCCGGTCAAGCTGCTGTGGGACAACCGCACCGTCATCAACAACCACCTCGCGCGTGCGCGCGGCGGCAAGGTCTCCTTCACCCACCTGATCGGCTACGCGCTGGTCAAGGCGCTGAAGTCGATGCCGGAGATGAACAACGCCTACGCCGAGGTCGACGGCAAGCCCAACCTGGTCACGCCGGCGCACATCAACCTCGGTCTGGCCATCGACATCAAGAAGGGCGAGACGCGCCAGCTGCTCGTCCCCAGCATCAAGGCCTGCGAGACGATGGACTTCGCCGGCTTCTGGACCGCCTACGAGGACGTCGTCACCAAGGCCCGCGACGGCAAGCTGACCGTCGCGGACTTCCAGGGCACCACGATCTCGCTGACCAACGTCGGCGGCCTCGGCACCAACCACTCGGTGCCGCGCCTGATGACCGGTCAGAGCGCCATCATCGGCGTCGGCGCGATGGAGTACCCGCCCGAGTGGCAGGGCGCCTCGGAGGAGGCCATCGCCCGCAACGCCATCTCGAAGGTCATGACCCTGACCTCGACCTACGACCACCGCGTCATCCAGGGCGCGCAGTCCGGTGAGTTCCTCAAGCGCGTCCACCAGCTGCTGCTGGGCCAGGACGGCTTCTACGACGAGATCTTCCGCTCGCTGCGCATCCCCTACCAGCCGATCCGCTGGGGCGCGGACATCGCGACGTCCCACGACGACGAGATCTCCAAGCAGGCCCGGATCCTCGAGCTGATCCACGCCTACCGCGTGCGCGGCCACCTGATGGCCGACACCGACCCCCTGGAGTACCGCCAGCGCACCCACCCCGACCTCGAGATCGAGAACCACGGGCTGACCCTGTGGGACCTCGACCGCGAGTTCGCCACCGGCTCCTTCGGCGGCGAGGGCCGTCGCTTCATGAAGCTGCGCTCGATCCTGGGGATCCTGCGCGACTCCTACTGCCGCACGACCGGCATCGAGTACATGCACATCATGGACCCCGAGCAGCGCCGGTGGCTCCAGGAACGCATCGAGCAGCCGCACGTGAAGCCGCCCCGCGAGGAGCAGCTGCGCATCCTGCTCAAGCTCAACCAGGCCGAGGCCTTCGAGACCTTCCTGCAGACGAAGTTCGTCGGCCAGAAGCGCTTCTCGCTCGAGGGTGGCGAGACCACCGTCCCGGTGATCGACGAGATCTGCGAGGCCGCCGCGGAGGCGGGCCTCGACGAGGTCACCATCGGCATGGCCCACCGCGGCCGCCTCAACGTGCTGGCCAACATCGTCGGCAAGAACTACTCCCAGATCTTCCGGGAGTTCGAGGGCAACATCGACCCGCGCACCGTCCAGGGCTCCGGCGACGTGAAGTACCACCTCGGCGCCGAGGGCGAGTTCACCGCCGAGACCGGCTCGACGGTGAAGGTCTCGGTCGCGGCCAACCCCTCCCACCTCGAGGCCGTCGACCCGGTCCTCGAGGGCATCGCCCGCGCCAAGCAGGACGTGCTGGACCGCGGGCTGGAGTACCCCGTCCTGCCGATGCTGGTCCACGGCGACGCAGCCTTCGCCGGCCAGGGCGTCGTCGCGGAGACGCTCAACCTCTCCCAGCTGCGCGGCTACCGCACCGGCGGCACCGTCCACGTGATCGTCAACAACCAGGTCGGCTTCACCACCTCGCCGGGCTCCTCGCGCTCCTCGCTGTACTGCACCGACGTGGCCCGGATGGTCCAGGCGCCGATCTTCCACGTCAACGGCGACGACCCCGAGGCCTGCATCCGCGTCGCGCGGCTGGCCTTCGAGTACCGCCAGGCCTTCCACAAGGACGTCGTCATCGACCTGGTGTGCTACCGCCGCCGCGGTCACAACGAGGGCGACGACCCGTCGTACACCCAGCCGCTGATGTACGACCTGATCGAGCAGAAGCGCTCGGTGCGCAAGCTCTACACCGAGTCCCTCATCGGTCGTGGCGACATCACGATCGAGGAGGCCGAGCAGGTCCTCAAGGACTACCAGCAGCAGCTGGAGCGGGTCTTCACCGAGGTGCGCGAGGCCACCAGCCAGCCCTCGGGCTGGACCACGGTCCCCGACTACCCCGACAAGCCCGCCGGCGAGACCCGCACCTCGGTCGACCTCGACGTCCTCAAGCGGATCTCCGACGCCTACGTCACCCCGCCCGAGGGCTTCACCGTCCACCCGAAGGTGATGCCGCAGCTGCAGCGTCGCGCCACGTCGATCACCGAGGGCCCCATCGACTGGGGCACCGGCGAGATCCTCGCCTTCGGCTCGCTGCTGATGGAGGGCCGTCCGGTCCGCTTGGCCGGCCAGGACTCCCGTCGCGGCACCTTCGTGTCCCGCTTCGCCACCATCATCGACCGCAGGAACGCCGACGAGTGGACCCCGCTGTCCTCGCTCACCGAGGACCAGGCCAAGTTCTACGTCTACGACTCGCTGCTCTCGGAGTACGCCGCGCTGGGCTTCGAGTACGGCTACTCCGTGGCCCGTCCCGAGGCGCTGGTGCTGTGGGAGGCGCAGTTCGGTGACTTCGTCAACGGCGCGCAGACGGTGATCGACGAGTTCATCACCAGCGGCAAGACCAAGTGGCGCCAGGACTCCGGCGTCGTGCTGCTGCTGCCGCACGGCTACGAGGGCCAGGGCCCCGACCACTCCTCCGCGCGCATCGAGCGGTTCCTGCAGATGGCCGCCGACGAGGCGTTCGTGGTCGCCCAGCCGTCCACGCCGGCCTCCTACTTCCACCTGCTGCGACACCACTCGCTCGGCGAGGAGCACCGCCCGCTGATCGTCTTCACGCCGAAGTCGATGCTCAAGCGCAAGGAGGCCGCCTCGACGCCCGAGGAGTTCACCTCGGGCTCGTTCCGCCCCTTCATCGGCGATGCCGACGCGGACCCGCAGAAGGTCGACACCCTGCTGCTGTGCAGCGGTCGTGTCACCTGGGACCTCATGGTGGACCGGGCCAAGCGGGAGAACCCCGAGCGCTTCGCCATCGCGCGCATCGAGCAGCTCTACCCGCGTCCGCTCGACGACATCAAGGCCGAGATCGCCCGCTACCCCCACCTCAAGGAGGTCCGGTGGGTGCAGGACGAGCCGCGCAACAACGGCCCCTGGCCGCACTACGCGCTCAACGCCTGGTCCGAGGTCGACGCCACCGTCGTGCCGGTCACCCGGCCCGAGTCGTCCTCGCCGTCGGTCGGCACCGTCAAGCGTCACCAGGCCGAGCAGAAGGAGCTGCTCGACCAGGCGTTCGCCTGACGGGGACGCTGATGTACTTCACCGACCGCGGCATCGAGGAGCTGGTCTCGCGCCGGGGTGACGAGGAGGTCACCCTGGGCTGGCTCGCCGAGCAGCTCCAGGCGTTCACCGACGTCCACCCCGAGCACGAGTCGGCCGTGGAGCGCCTCGCGACGTGGCTGGCGAGGCTCGACGACCCGGAGGACTGAGTCCACACCGTCGTACGACGAGAGGGCCCGTGACGAGAACCTGTTCTCGTCACGGGCCCTCTCGCTCTAGGGTGCTGGGCATGACCTCGCTCGACCAGTCCCCCGACGTCGGCAGCCCCGACGCCGACACCCCGACGTACCCGCCCGCGCCGTGGACGATGGACGGCCAGCTGTGGTTGTCGCTGTTTCGGGTCGGGCACGACGTGGACGCCCTGCGCCCGCGCGGTGTGTACGGCGTCGCGCTGGTGTCCTACGAGGAGCCCAGCCCCCTCACCTACTCCGAGCTGCTGGTGGCGCGGGTCGTGAAGGCCCCCGTCAGGGCGGTGTCGATCACCGACATCTGGGTCGACTCCCCCGCCTCGGTGGCCGGCGGTCGGGGGCTGTGGGCGATTCCGAAGGAGCTCGCCGACTTCCGCCGCACCAGCGAGCGCGGGACCGTGCGCGAGCGCACGTCGTGGTCGGTGGACGTGGAGGGACGACCCGTGGTCCGGGCCCGCTTCACCGACGCCTCGCACGCCGTGCCCCGGGTGCGCTTCAAGGGCGCCACCTGGCAGCCGCCCATCGACGACCACGTCGACCCCGTCACAGCCACGCTCACCGGGTCCGCGAAGGCCGCACCGTGCCGCTCGGCCTGGGAGATCGCCCCGGACGGGCCGCTGGGCTGGCTGGCCGGAGCCCGCCGGTTGGCGTCGTTCCGCCAGACCGGCTTCCGGATGACCTTCGGCTAGTCCAGCTCCTCGGGCGCCGGCGGCTCCTGCTGCTCGGCGGCCCGCTTCGCGGCGTCGCGGATCTCGAACACCTCGGTGGCCAGGCCGCCGATCGCGCCGGCGACGTCCTTGACCGCGGAGGTGAGGATGCCGGCGACCTCACCGACGGTGTGGGCGGTCGCCTCGACGGTGCTCTGCACCGCGTCCTTGCCGATCTCCGCCTTGCTGATCCGGTCCTTGCCGGTGGGGCCGCTGGTCATGGGGACAGTCTGGCCCGCCGCGGGGCGGCGGGCCAGGTGTCGTGCCTCACGGGCTGGATCCGGCGGCGGGTCAGGCGGCCGCCGCGGCCACGTCGGAGCCCGCGGCCGGGGTCGCCTTCGGCGTACGACGGCCGGGGAGCGCGAGGCGGCAGATCTTGGCGAACACGCTGCCGACCTGCTTGTGCAGCGGGCCGGTGTTGTAGGGCAGCCCGTAGCGCTGGCAGATCTCCTTGACCTCCTCGGCGACCTCGGGGTAGCGGCGCGCCGGCAGGTCGGGGAAGAGGTGGTGCTCGATCTGGTGGGACAGGTTGCCGCTCATGACGTGGAAGAGCGGGCCGCCGGAGATGTTGGCCGAGCCGAGGACCTGGCGGTAGTACCAGTGCCCCCTGGTCTCCTGACCGTCCTCACCGTCGCGGCACTCCTCCTCGGTGAACGTCTCGACCCCGGCCGGGAAGTGGCCGCAGAAGATGATGTTGAACGCCCACACGTTGCGCACCAGGTTGGCGACCGCGTTGCCCGCGAAGGTCAGCGGGAACAGCGGGCCGGTCAGTGCCGGGAAGAGCAGGTAGTCCTTGAGCGCCTGGCGGCGGATCTTGCGCATCAGCCCGGGGTAGAGCGGCTTGTTGTCCTCGAGCTTGCGCTTGCCGGACACGATGTTCTCGACCTCGAGGTCGTGCAGGGCCACGCCCCACTCGAACAGCACCATCAGCAGGAACGCGTAGACCGGGTTGCCCAGGTAGTAGGGCCGCCACTTCTGGTCCTCGTCCATCCGCAGGATGCCGTAGCCGATGTCGCGGTCCTTGCCCAGGATGTTGGTGAAGGTGTGGTGGATGTAGTTGTGGGAGTACTTCCACTGCTCACCGGGGCACACGGTGTCCCAGTCGAACATCCGCGAGTTCAGGCCCGGGTCGCCCATCCAGTCGTACTGGCCGTGCATGACGTTGTGGCCGATCTCCATGTTGTCGAGGATCTTCGACAGCGAGAGCGCGGCGACGGCCAGCGGCCAGGCGGGGGGCAGGTAGAACATCGCGCGGCCGGCGACCTCGAGGCCGCGCTGGTACTTCACTACCTTGCGGATGTACTCCGCGTCGGCCTCGCCGAGGTCGGCCAGGACGCGCTGGCGGATCGCGTCCATCTCCTCGCCGAACGCCTTGAGCTGCTCGGGCGTGAGCGGGACCTTGCTGGAGACGGGGCCGGTGGTGGGGCCGGTGGTGGGTGCTGCCTGGGTGGTGGTCATCAGGTGTTCCCTTCGATCGGAGGGGCGAGGGCGGAGCGTGCGGGAGTGACGGGTGGAGCGTGCGCGAGTGACGTCTCGGCGTCAGAGGTCGACGACGCAGTCACCGACGGGGGCCGAGACGCAGACACGGACCTCCTCGTCGGGCAGCGAGGACTCCTCGCCGGTGAGGACGTTGCGGACGGTGCCGCTGGACTTGGTGGCGGTGCAGGAGAAGCAGATGCCCATCCGGCAGCCGGAGGTCGGGCGCAGACCGAGCGCCTCGGCCTGCTCCAGCAGAGTGGCACCGGTGTTGGCGGCCTGCCTGCCCGCCCGGGAGAAGGCGACGTCGCCCTCGGCGGCACCCGAGGGCACCACGCTGGCCACGTTGAACAGCTCGGTGCGCAGGCGGGTCGAGTCGGCGTACGCCTCGCGGACCAGGTCCAGCATCGGGCCCGGGCCGCAGGCCCACGTGTCGGTCTCGGCGTACGCCGGCACGAGGCGACGCAGCTCGAACTCGCTGAACACGCTGCCGTGGCGCAGCACGACGTCGACGTCGTTGTCGGCCGCGGCGATCCCGGCCAGCTCGTCGGCGAAGATCTGGTCCTCGGCCGAGCGGGCGTAGTGCAGGAAGGTGACGCGGCGGCCGGCGCGACCGTCGTACCCGTCGCGCAGCAGGGTGCGCAGGATCGCCATGGCCGGGGTGATGCCCGAGCCGCCGGTGAGGAAGAGCAGGTGGTTGTTGGTGGGGGTGGCCGGGCTCTCCTCGAGCACGAAGTCGCCCTCGGCCTGCGAGAGGTGGACGATGTCGCCGGGCTGGGCGCGCTCGACCAGCCAGCGCGAGACCGACTGGCCGGGACGGGCCTCGCCCTGCGCGCGGACGGTGATCGTGATGGTCTCCCCCGGCAGCGAGGCGGCCGAGGAGATCGTGAAGCAGCGGGTGGTGCGGCGGCTGCCCGGCAGGTCGACGCCGACCTGGACGTACTGCCCGGCACGGTGACCGCGCCAGGTGCTCGTCGGCTGGAGGGTGATCGTGGCGACCGGGTGCTCACCGCCGGTCTCGCGGTGGACCGAGAGGACGCGGGCGCGGACCTCGTTCGCCGCCCACATCGGGTTGATCTGCTCGGGGTAGCGGTCCACGCCGTGCGGGGAGGTGAGTGCGGCGACCGCGCGGGAGCGGAGGATGGTGCCGGCGAAGCTCATGACATCTCCTGTCGTGGGTGAACGTCCGTGCACTCAATGTTGCGGGAGTCCTCTTGCGAAGGTCAAGAACCACGCCGGTGACGCCGACCACCCCACCCCGTGAGCGTGGACACACGTGCACTGACAGGACGAACTGCCGGACCGATACGCTGGGCCGGTGAGCGAGACCCGCCCCGAGAGCCGACTCGAGCGCAAGGAGCGCACCCGACGCGCGATCCTCGACGCGGCCCTCGAGCTGTGCGAGGACTCCAGCCTCGTCGCCCTCTCCCTGCGCCAGGTCGCCGGACGCGTCGGCATCGTGCCCACCGGCTTCTACCGGCACTTCGAGTCGATCGAGTCCCTCGGCATGACCCTGGTCGACGAGTCCTTCGCCTCGCTGCGCGCCATGCTGCGCGACGTGCGCCGGATGGACCGCGACTTCTCCGGTTCCTTCGCGGTCATCGTCGACCGCTCGGTCGAGATCCTGGTCGAGCACGTGGCCCGGCAGCGTGCGCACTTCGCCTTCATCGCCCGCGAGCGCACCGCCGGGCCGCCGGCCGTGCGCGACGCGATCCGGCACGAGATCGACCTGTGCGAGCGCGAGCTGGCCACCGACCTCGCCCGGATCCCGGGCACCGACGCGTGGAGCGGCGAGGACCTGCGGATCCTGTCCAACCTCATCGTGCACGCGATGGTCTCCACCGCGGAGTCCCTCATCGCCGCCGCCGGGCGCCCGGCGATGGAGGAGCAGATCGCCGCCACCGCCCGCACCCAGCTGCGCATGGTCATCATCGGGGCGCTGCAGTGGCGCTCCCGGGCCGGCGACTAGCGCGGCTTGACGGTCAGGTCGGGGATCGTGGCGTCCCCAGGCAGGTCGAGGACGTGCAGGATCGCCTCGACGACGGTCGAGGGCTGGACCCAGTCCGCGGCGTCGTACTCCTTGCCCTCCTGGGCGTGCACCTTCTCCTGCATGGGCGTGGCCGTCCGACCCGGGTAGACCGAGCTCACCCGGACACCGTGCGGGGCCTCCTCGCCGCGCAGGGAGTCGGCGAAGGCACGCAGGCCGTGCTTGGACGCGGCGTACGCCGACCACTGCGGGTGGGCGAACAGCCCGGCGCCGGAGTTGACCAGGACCACCGTGCCCCGGGCCGCTCGCAGCGCCGGCAGGGCGACCCGCGTGAGCACCGCCGGCGCCACCAGGTTGACCTGGAGCTGCTCGGTCCAGGCCTGCACCGACAGGTCGGCGACCGCGCCGAGCTCCACGACGCCGGCCGCGTGCACCACCGAGTCGAGCCGCTCCGGCAGGTCCAGCGCCTCGGCGTCGCCCGGCGACGCGAGGTCGGCGACGAGCGGCCGGGCGCCGGGAAGCACGGCGGCCATCTCCTCGGCCCGCTGCGCGCTGCGTGCGACGACGAGCACCTCGTCACCGCGCTCGAGCAGGGCGCCGGCGAGCAGCTCGCCGATGCCCGAGCCGGCGCCGGTCAGCAGGTGCGTGCGGGTCACCGGGCCAGGACGATCTTGCCGAACACGTCGCCCTCGACCATCGCGGCGAAGCCGTCGGCGGCCTTCTCCATCGGCAGTGTCCTGTCGACGAGCGGGCGGGCGCCGGTGGCGTCCAGCAGCGAGACCAGCGAGGCCAGCTCGTCGCGGGTGCCCATGGTCGAGCCCACGACCGAGAGCTGGAGGAAGAAGATCCTGGTGAGCTCGGCGTCGTCGAGCTTCGGGCCCGAGGTGGTGCCGGAGATGACGATGGCGCCTCCGGGGCGCAGCGAGCGGATCGAGTGGGACCACGTGGCCCGGCCGACGGTCTCCATGACCGCGTCGACCTTGACCGGCAGGCGCGCGCCCGACTCGAAGACCTCGTGGGCACCGATCTCCAGCGCCCGGGCCCGCTTGGCCTCATCGCGGCTGGTGGCCAGCACCTTCAGCCCGGCCGCACGCCCCAGGATGATGCAGGCGGTGGCGACGCCGCCGCCCGCGCCCTGCACGAGCACGGTGTCGCCGGCCTTGAGGCCGCCCCGCGTGAAGAGCATGCGGTACGCCGTCAGCCACGCGGTCGGCAGGCAGGCGGCCTCCTCGAAGGACATCGAGGCCGGCTTGGGCACCACGTTGCGGCGCGGCACGACGACCTTGTCGGCGAAGGTGCCCTGGTGGCGCTCCGACAGCAGCGACCGCCGCGGGTCCAAGGTCTCGTCGCCGGTCCACGACGGGTCGCTGACGACGGCGTGCACGACGACCTCGCGGCCGTCCTCGTCGTAGCCCGCGGCGTCGCAGCCAAGGATCATCGGCAGCGACTCCTCCTTCAGCCCGACGCCCTTGAGCGACCACACGTCGTGGTGGTTGAGCGAGGCCGCCTGGACGGTGACCGTGGTCCACCCGTCGGGGGCCACCGGGTCGGGCCGCTCCCCCACGCGCAGCGCGGAGAGCGGGTCGTCGGCGGAGAAGGAGTCGGCGTAGACGGCGAACATGGGAGCGACGCTACCGAGGCTCGATCAACGCCGCGCCACCCCGTCGGCCCGCGCCGCCTCGGCCACGGCCGAGGAGACGGCGCCGGGCACGCGCGGGTCGAACGGGCCGGGGATGACGTAGTCCTCGCGCAGGTCCTCGCCGACCAGCTCGGCCAGCGCGGTGGCGGCCGCGAGCTTCATGCCCTCGGTGATCGCGGTGGCGTGGACGTCGAAGGCGCCGCGGAAGATGCCGGGGAAGGCCAGCACGTTGTTGATCTGGTTGGGGAAGTCCGAGCGACCCGTGGCCACGATCCGGGCGTACTTGTGGGCGATGTCGGGGTGCACCTCGGGGGTGGGGTTGGCCATCGCGAAGATGATCGCCTCCGGGGCCATCCGGGCGACGTCCTCCTCGGGGATGGTGCCGCCGGAGACGCCGAGGTAGACGTCGGCGCCGTCCAGCGCCTCGGCGAGCGTGCCCGAGCGTCCCGTGCGGTCGGCGGTGATCTCGGCCAGCGCCTTCTTGACCGGCGTCAGGTCGTCGCGACCGGAGTGCACGACCCCCTTGCGGTCGGTGACCGCGATGTCCTCGATGCCGGCCTCGATGAGGATCTTGGCGATCGCCACGCCGGCGGCACCGGCACCGGAGATCACCACGCGGGTGGTGGCGTACTCGCGGCCGGTGAGCTTGAGCGCGTTCTGCAGCGCTGCCAGCGCGACGACGGCGGTGCCGTGCTGGTCGTCGTGGAAGACCGGGATGTCGAGGCGCTCCTTGAGCCGGTCCTCGATCTCGAAGCAGCGCGGCGCAGAGATGTCCTCGAGGTTGATGCCGCCGAAGCTCGGCGCCATCCGCGCGACGGTCTCGATGATCTCGTCGGTGTCGGTGGTGTCGAGGCAGATCGGGACGCCGTCGACGCCGCCGAACTGCTTGAACAGCACCGCCTTGCCCTCCATGACCGGCATCGCGGCGGCCGGGCCGATGTCGCCCAGGCCGAGGACGGCGGTGCCGTCGGTGACCACGGCGACGGTGTTGGGCACCCAGGTGTAGTGCTGGGTCATCGACGGGTCGGCCGCGATGGCCTCGCAGACCAGCGCCACACCGGGGGTGTAGGCGAGCGAGAGGTCCTCCTTGCCGGTCAGCGGCGTGGAGGAGATCCCCATCTTGCCGCCGACGTGGAGGTCGAAGACGGGGTCACCCTCGTGCGGGTGGTGGGCTGCACGGAAGGGCTGCGGGGTGTTCGGCGACTCGGACACGGCGGGCAGTCTGGCACAGCAGCAGGACCCCCCTGGGGGCCGTCTCGGGGTGCGATGGATCACAGCCGCCGGGGTCGCGGCCACAGCCTGCCCACGACCACGGCCCGCACCCTCTCCTCCGGCACCGGACCGCGGTGCCGGGAGTCCACGCCGACCGCCGGGTCGTCGCTGAGCAGCCACCACCCCGCCGCACCGCTCGCCGTCGTACGCCGCTCGACGGCCCGCTTCACCGCGACCGTCCCGTCGGCCAGCTCCCCGACCACCACGTCGCCGGCCACGGGCGGGCGGCCGTGCACGACCACCAGCAGGTCCCCCGGGAGGAGGGTCGGGGCCATCGACGCGCCGCGGACCCGGGCCAGCCCCAGACGCCGGGCCGAGCCGAGTCGTGCCCAGGAGGCCCAGGAGGCCCAGGAGGCCCAGGAGGGTGGTCGTCGTCGCCAGGGTGGGTGCACGAGAGTAGTGTCCCAAGCGTTCGACACGGACGACCCGACGAGAGGATCCGCATGTTCGCGAAGCTGTTCGCCCCCACGATCGAGGTCTCGGCCCACTGCGACCTGCCGTGCGGTGTCTACGACCCCGCCCAGGCCCGCATCGAGGCGGAGTCGGTCAAGGCGATCATCGCCAAGGCCAATGACAGCGACGACCCCGACTTCAAGACCCGCGCGGTCCTGATCAAGGAGCAGCGCTCGGAGCTGGTCAAGCACCACCTGTGGGTGCTGTGGACCGACTACTTCAAGCCGCCGCACTTCGAGAAGTACCCCCAGCTGCACACGCTGGTGAACGAGGCCACCAAGCTCGCCGGCGCCTCCGGCACCAAGGGCACGATGGACGCCGAGGTCGCCGACCAGCTGCTGGCCAAGATCGACGAGATCGCCGAGATCTTCTGGGAGACCAAGAAGGCCTGAGTCGCGCCACGCGACCGGTCGGCCGGCCCCACCGGGCCGGCCGACCACCCTTCCTCCGCATCCCACCGCACCCCCTGAGGACTGCTGCATGACACTGCCCGGTCACACCGACCCGTCGGGCGCACGTCCCGACGTCGAGCTGCGCCTGCCCGCGGACGGCGCCTACGTGTCCGTGCTCCGCACCCTCACCGCCGGGCTCGCGGCCCGGCTCGACTTCACCATCGACGACATCGAGGACCTCCGGATGGCGGTCGGCGAGGCCTGCGCGATGGTGCTGCCGGAGGCCGACCCGGGCACCGACCTCACCGGTCGCTTCGTGCTCGCGCCGGGCCGGCTCACCGTCTCGGTGGCCGTCGGCGCCTCGCAACCCTCCCCTCCGGACCACGACTCCTTCGCCTGGCAGGTGCTGACCACCCTGGCCAGCAGCGCCACCGTCAGCACCGCCGAGGGCGAGCTGGTCGTCACCCTCGTGATGACCCCCGACGCCGCCACGGGCGCGTGATCGTGTCCGCGGCCCCCGGCCCGGACACCCCGGCCACCCCGCTGCCCGACGTCGCCCTTCCCGACGTCCCGGACCCGCCCGAGGCCACCGAGGCCGCGGACGTGCGCCGGCAGAGCATCGAGGAGACCCGCCGACGCAGCGCCGAGCTGTTCGCCGACTTCCTCGACGAGGGCGCCTCCGCCGCCAGCCGCGAGGCCGCCCGCGACGCCCTGGTCCGCCTCCACCTGCCCCTGGTCGAGCACTGCGCCCGACGCTTCCGCAACCGCGGCGAGCCCTTCGAGGACCTCGTCCAGGTCGGCACGATCGGACTGATCAAGAGCGTCGACCGCTTCGACACCGGCCGCGGCGTGGAGTTCTCGACCTACGCCACGCCCACCATCATCGGCGAGATCAAGCGCTACTTCCGCGACAAGGGCTGGGCCATCAGGGTCCCCCGCCGGTTGCAGGAGCTGCGCATGCAGATCGGCACCGCGACCGCCGAGCTGACCCAGTCCCTGGGTCGCTCCCCCACGGCCGCCGAGCTCGCGGGCCACATCGGCTGCACGGTCGAGGAGATCGTGGAGGGCATCGAGTCCTCCAACGCCTACTCCACGCTCTCCCTGGACGCCTCCGACGACTCCGACGACGGCGCGGCGTCCATGCTCGACGCGCTCGGCGAGGTCGACGCCGGGCTCGAGCACGTCGAGGTGCGCGAGTCGATCAAGCCCCTGCTCGACCAGCTCGGCGCGCGCGAGAAGAAGATCCTGCTGCTGCGCTTCTTCAAGAACATGACCCAGAGCCAGATCGCCGAGGAGATCGGCGTCTCCCAGATGCACGTCTCCCGGCTGCTCAACCGCACCCTGGAGCAGCTGCGGGCCTCCCTGCAGAACGCGGAGTAGCCCGGGTAACCCAGGTATAGCCCGGGGTAGCCCGCACTAGCCCCGGCGGTCGTCCTGGGGCCGGTCGTCGGGGAGGGTCCCCAGCGCCCGCATCGTGTCGGGGTGGAGCATCCCGGCCAACGCCACCAGCGCCGAGCCGACCAGGACCAGTGCGACCAGCGGTGCGTCCTTGAGGTTCCAGGCCAGGCCCAGCGCGATCAGCTGGGCCAGGAGCAGCGGGCCCCGCGCCCACCCGGACAGCCGCAGCAGCCCCCACGAGCAGCCCAGCACCGCGCCACCGGTCAGGGCGAAGAAGACCGCCGTCGAGATGCCGAGCGAGAGCCGCTCGGAGTCCACGCTGGCCGCCTCCAGCACCGCGAGCAGCAGCAGTGCGAGGCCCTCCAGCGCCCCGATGCTGGCCGCCACCACCAGGGGGGCGGGCCGGTTCTGGCCGTCAGGAGCGGTCTGGCCGGTCGGGTCCGGGGCGGCGTCGTCCACGGAGGGAGACACTAGTCGCCGGCTCCGGGTCGCCCGGCGGAGGTCGCCGGGGCCGGGACACCGGCCATAGCACGGCCCGCGCGACATCTCCGCGAAACACGGTTGTGACGTAGGAAACCAATGCTTAGCGCAGTAGGGGCTTGTTTAGCGATCCAATCCTTGCCACGCTGGTCGCTGCGCTTGAGGTTGAGTCAACTCCTGCATGCCCACCGGCGTGCCACGACCACCCGGCGACAGCGCCGCAGGCCCTGCCACCCCTGGCTTGCCCGGACGTAGAAGGAAAGAGGGATACCCCAGCCATGGATTGGCGCCACCGTTCCGCCTGCCTCGACGAGGACCCCGAACTCTTCTTCCCGATCGGCAACACGGGTCCCGCGATCCTCCAGATCGAGGAGGCCAAGCAGGTCTGCCGTCGCTGCGACGTGCGCGAGCAGTGCCTGCAGTGGGCTCTCGAGGCCGGCCAGGACCACGGGGTCTGGGGTGGCCTCAGCGAGGACGAGCGGCGTGCCCTGAAGCGTCGCACCTCCCGCGCCCGCGTCCGCACCGCCTGAGCCCCGACCCGCGCCACGGCCTCACTCGACGGGGAGGTCGATCCCTGCGCGGGTCCCGCCCCCGTCGGCCGGCCCCAGCGTGAGCCGCCCGCCGAGCTCGGACTCCACGAGCGTGCGGACGATGGACAGGCCCAGGTTGGTCGAGCCGTCGAGGGTGAAGCCGTCGGGCAGCCCACGCCCGTCGTCGACGACCGCGACCTCCAGCCGGTCGTCGCCCCGAGCCACCTCCACGGTGATCGTGCCGGACGCCTCCCCCTCGGGGTCCCCGGGCTCCGGCGAGCGGTGCTGGAGCGAGCGGTCCGCGTCGTACCCGTGCTCGACGGCGTTCTGCAGCACCTCGGTGAGGACCATCGCCAGCGGCGTCGCCGTCTCCGACGGCAGCCGCTCGAAGGAGCCCTGACGGCGGATCCGCACCCGCCCCGCCATCGCCGTGACCTCGGCGACCATCCCGCAGAGCCGGTCGGCGATCTCGTCGAAGTCGACGTCCTCCTCGACGGCCTGACTGAGCGTCTCGTGCACGATCGCGATCGACCCCACCCGGTGCACGGCCTCCTCGAGCGCGGCCTTGGCCTCCGGGGCCTCGATGCGCCGGGCCTGCAGGCGCAGCAGCGCGGCGACCGTCTGCAGGTTGTTCTTCACGCGGTGGTGGATCTCGCGGATGGTCGCGTCCTTGGTGATCAGCTCCCGGTCGCGTCGGCGCAGGTCGGTCACGTCGCGCACCAGGACCAGCGCGCCGATGTGCTCGCCCTCGGGGCGCAGCGGGATCGAGCGCGCGATGAGCGCCACGCCGTCGGTGGAGAACTCGGTGTCGCGATGGGCGCGGCCGCCCATCACCGCGCTCAACGTCTCCTCGTCGGGCCGGCGTCGCGAGGGCACCAGCGACCGGGTGAGGTCGACGAGGCGGTGCCCGGCGAGGTCACCGTGCAGCCCCAGCCGCCGGAAGACCGACTGTGCGTTGGGGCTGGCGTAGACCACCTTGCCCTCCGCGTCGACGCGGACGAAGCCGTCACCCACCCGCGGGGAGTCCGCGTGGTCGCTGCGCTGCCCGGTGGCCGGGAAGTGCCCGGCCGCGATCATCCGGGTCAGGTCGGCGGCGGTCTGGAGGTAGGACAGCTCGAGCCGGCTGGGCGTGCGGACCCCGAGCAGGTTGGTGTTGCGCGCGACCACGGCGATCACGCGGCCTCCGTGGCGGACCGGGATCGTCTCAACCCTCACGGGCACCTCGTCGCGCCACTCCGGGTCGCCCTCGCGCACGAGCCGCCCCTGCTCCAGCGCCTGGTCGAGCAGGGGTCGTCGCCCAACGGGCACGAACGTGCCGATGACGTCGTCGACGTACGCCGTCGGGGCGGTCGTGGGCCGCATCTGTCCCGCCGCCCAGAAGCCCGCCCCGCCCCTGTCCGGGAGCCAGAGCACCAGGTCGGCGAAGGACAGGTCGGCGATGATCTGCCAGTCCGCCTGCAGCAGCTGCAACCACGCCACGTCGGCCGCGTCGAGGTCGGTGTGGCTGCGGACGAGCTCGGTCAGCGAGGTCACGGGGCGAGCCTAGGTCCGAGGTTCGCGATGTCGTCGTCGGGTGGCAGGATTCGCACCATGACGGGGAGCGTCTCGGGGAGCTACTGGAAGCAGGTGCTGGCCGACGACATGGCCGTACCGACCGACCGACCGCTCGGGGACCTCACCGCTGAGCTGACCCGGATGCTGGGCGACCCGGACCCGGTCCTGCGCGACGGCACCGCCTTCCCCACCCTGGCGACCTGGGTGTCCCGCGGGGTCTACGACGACCTGCTCGGCGGGCTCGGGGACGGCATGGCCGCCGGCCTCTCCACCGGCCTGGGCGAGACCGACGACGACTCGGTCTTCCGCCGCTCCTTCTCCGCCCTGGTGCTCGGCGCCTGCATCGCGCGTGACAACCAGCGCCCGCTGGTGCCCGGCGGCAAGATCCTGGAATGGGGCGACCGGCTGGCCACCTGGCTGCTGCGCGAGGAGGACCTGCGCGGGTTCGTGCCCGGCAAGGGCTGGGCGCACGCCGTGGCGCACGGTGCCGACGCGTTGGGCACGCTGGCCTGCTCCCCCCACCTGCACACCCCCGAGCTGACCGTCCTCCTCGACGTGGTGGCCGACCGGCTGCTGCGCCCCGCCACCACCTCGTGGGCCAGCGGCGAGCCCGACCGCCTGGCCCTCACCGTGGTCCAGGTGCTGCGTCGGGACCTGGTGCCGATGACGGTGGTCGAGCCCTGGGTCAACCGGGTCGCCGCGGCCGCGACGCACGGGCCCGGCGAGGACGCCGATCCCTACTCCCGCTCGGCCAACCCCGAGGCGTTCCTGCGCGCGCTCTACCTCCAGCTGGCGATCGGCCCGCGACCGCCGACGGTCCGCAGCGACCTGCTGCTGGTGCTGGTCGAGGCCCTGCGTCGCTCCAACCCGTGGACGCTCGCCCCCGACGCGCACTGAACCCTCCCCCGCCGGAGGTGACCGCCGGGTAACGTGCGCCACATGACGCAGCTCGAGGGCCACGCCGGTGCGCTGGCCGTCGCCGTGGCACGTGCCCACGGCGTGGAGACCATGTTCACCCTGTCCGGGGCCCACGTGTTCCCGCTCTACGACGGTGCGGTGCAGGCCGACCCGCCGATGCGGTTGCTCGACGTGCGCCACGAGCAGACCGCGGCGTTCGCGGCCGAGGCGACCGGCAAGCTGACCCGGGTCCCCGGCCTGGCTGTCCTGACCGCCGGCCCCGGCGTCACCAACGGCGTGAGCGCCGTGGCGCAGGCGCAGTTCGCCGGCTCCCCGATGGTGGTCGTCGGCGGTCGCGCCCCGCAGAACCGTTGGGGCACCGGGTCGCTCCAGGAGCTCGACCAGCCGCCCATCTTCGAGCCGGTCTCCAAGCTCGCGCGCACGATCCCCACCGCAGGCGACGTGCTCGGTGGCATGCACGAGGCCTTCACCGTCGCCCGCTCCTCGCACCGCGGCCCGGTCTTCGTCGACGTCCCGATGGACGAGCTCTTCAACGCCTCCGCCGGTGAGCTGGCCCCCGGCGGCCCCTCCCGCGGCCAGGACCCCGACACCGACGCGCTGGACACCATCGCGGACCTCCTGGTCGGGGCCTCACGGCCGGTGCTGGTCCTGGGCACCGACGTGTGGGCCGACGGCGCCGAGGAGGCCGCGCTGCGCCTGGTCGAGGAGCTGGGCGTGCCGGCCATCACCAACGGCATGGGGCGCGGCATCGTCCCCGGCGGCCACCCGCTGCTGGCCACCAAGGCCCGCGGCCAGGCGCTCGGCACCGCCGACCTGGTCGTCGTCGTCGGCACCCCGCTGGACTTCCGGCTCGGTTACGGCGTCTTCGGCGGCAAGGATGGCGCGGAGCCGGCGAAGGTCGTGCACGTCGCCGACTCCCCCGCCCAGGTGAGCGGGCACGCCACGATGGCGGCCTCGGTCGCCGGCGACCTCACGGCCTGCCTCGACGGCATCCTCGCCGCGGTCGACCGCCGCGGCCGCACGTCGTACGCCGGGTGGAGCAGCACCCTGCAGGAGACCGCGCGCGCCGCGGCCGAGCGCGACGCCGCGCTGCTGACCGCCGAGGCCGACCCGGTGCACCCCGCCCGCATCTACGGCGAGCTGGTCCCGCGACTGGCCGACGACGCCGTCGTGATCGGCGACGGCGGCGACTTCGTGTCCTTCGCCGGCAAGTTCGTCGAGCCCAAGCGGCCCGGCGGCTGGCTGGACCCCGGGCCCTACGGCTGCCTGGGCGCCGGCCTGGGCGCGGCGATCGCGGCCCGTCTGGCCCGACCCTCCGCGCAGGTGGTGCTGCTGCTCGGCGACGGCGCGGCGGGCTTCTCCCTGCTCGACGTCGACACCCTGGTCCGCCACGGCCTGCCGGTCGTCATGGTGATGGGCAACAACTCCGCCTGGGGCCTGGAGAAGGGCCCGATGCAGATGCTCTACGGCTACGACGTGGCGGCCGACCTGGCGAAGCAGACCCGCTACGACGAGGTCGTCAAGGCGCTGGGCGGTGCCGGCGAGACGGTCACCGACCCGCGCCAGATCGGCCCGGCCCTGGACCGCGCGTTCGCCTCGGGGGTGCCCTACCTCGTCAACGTCATCACCGACGTCGACGCGGCCTACCCCCGCAACACCTTCGGCATCTGACCGCTCGCCGGTGCAGATCCGACGGGCCGCCCCGGCCGACCTCGCCGCCGTCGGCGAGGTCACCGTGGCGGCGTACTCACCCTTCCTGCTGGGCCCTGAGGACCCCTACGCCGCCCGCCTACGCGACGCAGCCGCGCGGGCCGAGCAGGCCGAGCTGTGGGTCGCGGTCAGCGACGACGGGCACGGCCCGGCCGAGGTGCTCGGCAGCGTGACGACCTGCCCGGTCGGCTCCCCGTGGCGGGAGATCGCCCGACCCGACGAGGGCGAGTTCCGGATGCTCTCGGTGGCGCCGGGGGCGCAGGGCCAGGGCGTGGGGGCGGCGCTGGTCGAGCACGTCCTGGACCACTACCGACGTGCGGACGCACGGGCGGTCGTGCTGTCCTCGCTGGTGGAGATGGCCGCGGCGCACCGGCTCTACGCCCGTCACGGCTTCACCCGGCTGCCCGAGCGGGACTGGAGCCCGGTACCCGACGTCCACTTGATCGCCTTCGGCACCACCCTGGGAGGGACCCCATGACCGACCGCACCGACCTGACCGCCACGCTGCGCTTCACCGTGGGCGAGGACGACACCGCGCAGGCGGTGGGGTCCGGCGACCTCCCGGTCCTGGGCACCCCGCGCCTGCTCGCCTGGCTCGAGGCCGCGACCTGCGCTGCACTGGCCCCGGACCTGCGCGAGGGCGAGACCAGCGTGGGGACCCGCGTGGAGCTCGAGCACCAGGCGCCCAGCCCGCTGGGCGCGGTCGTGGAGGCCTCCGCCTCGGTGACCCACGTCGACGGACGGCTGCACCGGTTGACCGTGAGCGCCCGGCACGCCTCGGACACCCCGCAGGGGCGGCCCGGCAAGGTCGTGGCGACCGGCGAGGTGACCCGGGTGGTCGTCGACGCCGAGCGGTTCATGGGCCGGCTCACCGGCTCCTGAGCAGCGCTCGGGAGAGCCCGATTTCATCTCGGCTACGGCATTTGGGAGACTGGCCGCTGGCCTGTGCACGGGCCGACGACTATTCCGAGGAGATCACCATGGGCAAGACCGGTCGCAAGCGCCGCGCTCGCAAGAAGAAGGGCGCGAACCACGGCAAGCGCCCCAACGCCTGAGCGAGGTCGACGAACCTCCGCGCCAGACGCGCCGAACCCCCGGAGCCCACAGGGCCCGGGGGTTCTTGCGTCAGTGCTGCTGCGTGACGGTTCAGGTCTCGGAGATCCGGATCTGGACCTCGCGGACGCGCATCATGACCCGGGCCCGCAGGTCGTCGGGGGCGGACTCCGAGCAGGAGCGGGCCACGACGGACTTCACCGTGCGCTGGAGGTCGTACTTCTCCAGGCAGGGGTTGCAGGTGTCGAGGTGCATCCGCACCACGGCACAGTCGGCCTCGTCGAGCTCGTTGTCGAGGAAGTAGACGATGCGCTCGAGGAAGTCGGCGCACTCGCTGGCGCTGGGCTCGTGGTCGTGGTGGTGGGTGTGCTCGCTCATCACGACCCCTCCCCGGGCAGGCTCGAGGCGGGCAGCAGGTCGTTGGCTCGCACGTAGTCGGTGAGCATGTCGCGCAGCTGTCGGCGGCCGCGGTGCAGCCGCGACATCACCGTCCCGATCGGCGTCTCCATGATCTCGGCGATCTCCTTGTAGGCGAACCCCTCGACGTCGGCGAGGTAGACCGCCAGGCGGAACTCCTCGGGGAGGCGCTGCAGGGCGTCCTTCACCTGGCTGTCGGGGAGGTGCTCGAGCGCCTCGGTCTCCGCGGACTTCAGGCCCGTCGAGGAGTGCGACTCCGCCCGGGCGAGCTGCCAGTCCTCGACGTCCTCGGACATCGACTGCTGCGGCTGGCGCTGCTTCTTGCGGTAGCTGTTGATGAAGGTGTTGGTCAGGATGCGGTAGAGCCAGGCCTTGAGGTTGGTGCCCGGCTTGAACTGGTGGAAGGAGGAGTAGGCCTTGGCGAACGTCTCCTGCACCAGGTCCTCGGCGTCGGCGGGGTTGCGGGTCATCCGCATCGCCGCCGAGTAGAGCTGGTCGAGGAAGGGCAGCGCGTCGCGCTCGAAGCGGGCGGACCGCTCGGCGTCGGACTCGGTCGCGAGGTCAACCGGCTCGTCCGGCGGCAGGAGGCTGTCAGTCATCGTGTCCCAGCCTAGCCCCGGAGCGGTCGGGTGGACCCGCTCGTCGGTGGGTTCCAGCAGTGCCATCACGTGGGGCACAACGTCACCGTCGTACGCCGGCATTCCCGGCGGCCCCCAGCTCACCGGTCAGTCCGTCAGCACCTCGCGCACCAGCCACTCCAGCGTGGCCTCCACCAGCAGCGCCATCGCGTCGTCCTCGGTGAGGTCGCCGCGCTTGGGGACCTTGAACCCGTGGTCGGCGCCGGGCACGACCGCGAGGTGCACGTGGTCGGGCAGTGGGTCGGGGAACTCCTCGGGTCGGCCCATCGTGTCCCGCTCCCCCTGCACGACCAGCGTCGGGACGCCGGAGCCCTCGAGCTCGGCCAGGCGCGACTTCTCCGGCTTTCCGGGCGGGTGCAGCGGGAAGGCCAGCGCGAGGCAGCCGTGGGCGCCGAGGTCGGTGGCGCAGCGCGTCGCGGATCGCGCCCCGGCGGACCGACCGCCGACGACCAGCGGGTGCCGCGTGCCGAGTGCGACCGCCGCCGCGCGCAGGCCGGCGTCCAGCGTGGGCGGCGGGGTGGCGACCTTGCGGCCGGCCACCCGCCAGGGCTGCTCGAAGCGGGCGACGGTGAACCCCTGCCGCGGCAGGTCGGCGGCCAGCGCCTCGAGGTCGCGGGTGTCGATGCCGACCCCCGCGCCGTGGCTGAGCAGCAGCGTCGCCGAGGCCTTGCGCGCCCGCTGGACGACCAGGCGCCCCGGCCCGTGCGGTGTCTCGACGATCTTCTCGGTCGCGCTCACGCCTCCCCCTCCAGCGGCAGCGGCTCGACGAGCTCGGGGCCGTTGTTGCGCACGTTGCTCACCAGCGTGGAGACCGGGAACGCCTCGAGGCGGCCGGGGGCCGCGGGGGCCAGCAGCCCGAGCAGGTCGCCGGCCTCGACGGTCGGGTCGAGCCAGTCGGCCCATCGCTCCCGCTCGACCATCATCGGCATCCGGTCGTGGATGTGGCCGAGGTCGTCCTCGGCGTCGGTCGTGATCACCGTGCAGGTCCACCGGAAGCGGTGCGGGTCGTCCTCGTTGCGGGTCGGGTCACGCCAGATCTCGTAGAGCCCGGCCATCGCCAGGGTCCCCTGGTCCTTGGGACGGATGAAGAACGGCTGCTTGCGCGGCTTGCCGGCCTTGGTCAGCTGCTCGGTGGGGTACCACTCGAAGTACCCGTCGGCCGGCAGCAGGCAGCGACGCTTGGCAAAGGCCCGCTTGTACGCCGGCTTCTCGGCGACGGTCTCGGCCCGGGCGTTGATCATCCGGTTGCCTATCGAGGGGTCCTTGGCCCACGACGGCACCAGCCCCCACTGCAGCACCCGCAGCTGGCGCTCGGCGGTGGGCCGCTCCTCGCCCTTGGGCGGCCGCTCGAGCACGGCGTACACGTCCTTGGTGGGCGCCACGTTGTAGTCGGGCTCCAGCGCTGTCTCCAGCATCGGCTGGTCGACCTCGAACTCCTCGACGAGGTCCTCGGGCCTGCGACTGGAGGCGTAGCGACCACACATGCGGGTCAGCCTAGGGGCGAGCGAGGCGCATGGTCAGGCGGCGATGCCGAGGGGGAAGAAGAAGTCGACACGTCTCGGTGGCTGGAGTGGGGCGGGGAGTCCGGGTGGTCGGGACACGTGATGGTGGCCGCTGGGGGTGGTGGTCCGGATCTCGCGAAGTGGGCCGGGGACGACCTGGCCGTGCCAACCGGTGGCTTCCTTGGCCTGGTTGCAGGCCACGCACCTGCCGTTGCCGTTCTCGGCGGAGGTTGCGCCGCCCTGGGCATGGGGCACGAGGTGGTCGAGGTGTCGGACGGGGGCGTCGCAGTAGGGGGTGGTGCAGGTGCGGTCGCGGGCGATGAGGAACGCGGCGAGCCCGGCGGGGAAGCGGCGGGCCTGGGAGTCCATGGCGACGAGCTGACCCGTCTGGGGCGAGACGTAGAGGCGGCGCAACGTGGCCAGCCCCTCGGCCGTGGAACGGGCGACGAGGTCGCGGACCAGGTCGGCGGGCAGCGGGATCGCGGCGACGCCGGGGGCGGAGATCCAGCCGGGCTGGTCACCGGCCTCGCCGGGGACGCCGAGCAGGGTGGCGTCGGAGACGGTGACCTGGACCGCGACCGGGACGGCCGGGTCCGCGGGCGCGACCTGGTCGGGCGTGGGGGCCACGCCCTTCTCCGGCTCGCGTCGGGCCTTGATCGCGTCCACGAGGGTGTCGCACATGACCTGGCCACGGGTGCGGTCGTCACCGGCGGCACGCGCGGAGTCGGCAGCACGGACCAGGGTGGCGTGGATCTGCACGCCCTGGGCCAGCAGCAGCAGGACGGAGAACCGGGCCATGCCGTCGGGGGCGGGGCGGAGGCTGGTGTGCCGGTCACCGGCGGCGGCCTCGATCTTCTCGACCGCGGCCTTCGGGTCGGCGGCGTAGGCGAGCTTGTCGACCTCGCCGCGGAACCGCTGGTCGCCCCACCCGCTCGTGGTGGCCGGGTCCGACATCAGCTGCTCGTCGATGGCCTGGCGGTCGGCCAGGGTCAGGCAGGCGGTCCCCTGGACCAGCTGCAGGGCCCGCCACTCGCTGCACCAGCCGGCCTCCATGGCGGCCAGGGTGTGGGGCAGCTCGGCGCACACGATCGCGGCCAGGCCCAGATGCAGCTTCCCGCGGTGCGGGGACTCCCGGCGGGCCAGGGCGACCTCGTGACCGATGCCGCGGGTGCGCATCCGGGCCGGTTCGTCGGCACGCTGCTCGACCCGCGCGGACCTCAACGCCACAGAGAGTCGCGCCTGCGCCCCCGCGCACGCGTTCTTCAAGGACTCCAAGGCATCCAACGCCTCCACCGCGGCACGGTCGCGGACCGCCGCATCCAGCGCCTCGACCGACTCCGCGAGCGCCCGCACCTGACTCAGCAGATCAGGGGTGCTGGGAGCCGGGATCATGTGTGGATTCTAGTTCGAACATGTGTTCGAAACAAGGGTCTTGGGACATCTCGGTTGCGGGTTCTCGCTCCGCGGAGCAGCTGACGTCTGGGAGCGACTGCCTCGTTGGCCTCGTAGGCGAGCCGCGCTCTTCTTGCGTCGAGCCACCAGCTACGCGCCGTCGAGCCGCTCGAGGAGCAGCACGAGCTCCAGCTCCCCCTCCGGGAGCGGGTGCACGCGGGTGGTGACGTCGTACCCGTCCTCGAGCAGCAGGCGCCGCAGCAGGGCCACCAGGCCCTCGAGCCGACGGTCCTTGTGCGCGAGCACGACGACCCGTCCCGAGGCGGTGTGCGCGATGGTCTCGCCCCCGAAGACCACTCGCACCCGCTCGCCCAGGGCGGCGCCCCACAACGCCGTCCTGAGCGAGTCGGAGTCGTGCGCTGGGCGGTCTCCCTCCGTACCGCCCGGCGACACGACGACCAGGGCATGGGCCTGCGCGAGGTCGACCCCCGCGCGCCGCTGCTCGGCCACCCTGGTCCGCAGGTGGGCCGTGGTCGCGAGGCCCGTGAGCGGGTCCTCGCAGGTGAGCCGGTGCAGGTGCCCGAGGGTGGTGTCGGCCCATCCCTCCACGAGGGCCTCCACCTCCTCGGGCCGGGGCTCCCGACCCCGCGCCTGCGCCTCGGCCCGCAGGGTGCGCAACGCCTCTCCCACGCTCGCACCGTCCCGCGCCAGGCGACGACCGACGTCCCGTGCGTGCTCGAGCGACGTGGGGCCCGGTGCCGGGCGGCGCAGCAGGTCTGCCAGCCTTCCCATCCGGTCCTCCTCATCGTCTGCTCCGGTCGTGCACGCCGGCGCTGTCCAGGTGTTCCGGGACGTCGGCCGCCGCCATCCATGGCGGGTTCTTCGGGGAGGGGACGAGGCCGCGCTGCGGTCATGACGCGGTTCTGCAGAAATCGCCGGAAGAATTTCTCCGACCGTTCCGGCGTGCTGTTCTGCCCACTCGTGCGTTGATAGGGGTGTGAGCGCCACCCAGGCGCCCGGGACGGTCCTGGATCGCTCCGACGCCGACCTCATCGACGCAGTGCGCGCCGGCGACCTGGAGTCGTACGGCGAGCTCTTCGCGCGCCACCAGGACTCCGCCCGCCGCCTGGCGCTGCAGCTCACCCGCGGCAGCGGCGACGCCGAGGACCTGGTCTCCGACGCGTTCGCGAAGGTGATGGAGGTGCTGGAGCGCGGCGGCGGCCCCGACGAGGCCTTCCGCGCGTACCTGCTGACCTCGGTGCGGCGCCTGTACGTCGACCGCACCCGCGTCACCTCGCGGGTGCAGGCCACCGACGACATCGCGGCGTACGACGCGGGCGTGCCGTTCCACGACAGCGCCGTAGCCGGCTTCGACAACGAGGCCGCGGCCGAGGCGTTCGCCTCGCTGCCCGAGCGGTGGCAGCTGGTGCTGTGGCACACCGAGGTCGAGGGCGCCAAGCCCGCCGACGTCGCCCCGCTGCTCGGCATCAGCCCGAACTCCGTGGCGGCCCTCGCCTATCGCGCCCGCGAGGGCCTGCGCGAGGCGTTCCTCGCCGCCCACGCCACCCGCACCGAGGACCCCGACTGCCGTCGGACGCAGTCCATGCTCGGCGGCTACGTCCGCGGCAACTCCTCACGACGCGACAGCACCAAGGTCGAGGACCACCTCGAGGGCTGCCGCCGCTGCACCGGCATCTACCTCGAGCTCGCCGAGGTCAACAGCGGCATGGGCGCGCTGCTGGCGCCGCTGCTGCTCGGTGGCGCCGCCGCGGGGTACGTCGGCTCCGGGGCGCTCGCAGCCACGACGGCGACGACCGCGGGCCTCGGGTGGGGCGGGTGGCTGCTGGCACTGCCGGGCCGCGCTCGCGACCTCGCCCTGGCCAACCTCCCCGCGACCGCGGCGGCCGGCGTGGCCACCGCCGTCGTCGGGGGCGGTGTCGCGGTGGGCGTGGCCCGCTCCGGCGACCCGACCCCCGACACCACGGCCGGCCCTGCGGCGTCCGCACCGGCAGCCCTGCCCTCCGCCGGGGCCGACAGCGGGAACGACCCCGAGCCCGCGGACCCGGCCGCCGAGCCGGACGACGAGCCTGCAGCGGAATCGGACGTCGAACCCGCCCTGGACCCCGTGGCCGACCTCGAGCCGGCCCCGCCGGCGGCACAGGAGCCCGCGACCCCCGACCCCACGCCGGCACCGACCGCCGAGCCGACCGCCGGGCCGACCGGCCCCTCCGAGGAGCCGACGCCCAGGACGGAGCCGGAGCCGGAGCCCACGCCCGAGCCCACACCGGAACCCACACCGACCACCGCACCGCGGGTCACCGCCCAGGGCTCGGCCACGACGGTGCTCGGCGTCACCTGGCGGGTCGTGCTGGACGTGACGTCCCTGCCCGAGGGCGCCACCGGGCAGGTCCGCCTGAGCAGCGACCGACCGCTGGTGGCGCTCACCCTCGACCCGCGGTGCGCCGGCCTCGCGCTCGGCCCCGCCACCTGCTCGCTGGGCACGGGCACCTACACCTTCCGCGCCGTGCCGCTCCCCCTCGGCACCACGACCCTGACCTTCGAGGTCACCACCGACGACGGCGAGTCCCTCACCGTGCGGGTCCCGCTCACCTGAGTCACACGCACCCACGCCGAGACTGGCGCGCACTCACCCCAACAGGCGGGCATGACGACTGTCCACGTGGGCAGGCTGCGCCCATGTCGATCAGCCGCACCATCGCCCGTCCGCTCCTCGCCTCCACCTTCTTCATCGGCGCCACCAACGCCCTCAAGCACAGCGACGCCATGGCCCACAAGGCCGAGACCGTGACCGACAAGCTCGTGCCGCTGCTGCAGAAGGCCGTGCCCGCCCTCCCCCAGGACCCGCAGACCCTGGTGAGGATCAACGCCGGTGTCCAGCTCACCGCCGCCCTCGGGCTGGCCACCGGCCGCGCCCCCCGCACCTGCGCCACCGTGCTCGCCGCCTCGCTGGTGCCCACCACGGTCGCCGGCCACCGGTTCTGGGAGGCCGACGACGACGCCTCCGCCCAGCAGCAGCGGCTGCACTTCGCCAAGAACCTCTCGCTCCTCGGCGGGCTGGTGATCGCCGCCGGCGACACCGACGGCAAGCCCGGCGTCGCCTGGCGCACCCGCCACCTCGCCAGGACCGCCAAGCGCGAGGCCAAGCGCGAGGCGAAGCTGGTGTCGGCCCGCGTCCGATGAGCCGACCCGCGCGCCACGACCGGCCCCGACTAGGCTGCGCGGGTGCCTGACGCCCCGCTGCCCGACCCCTGGCCGGCACCGCGCGCCACCAGCCCCGTGGAGGCGACGGTCAGCCTGCCCGGCAGCAAGAGCCTCACCAACCGTGCGCTGGTGCTGGCGGCCCTGGCCGACGGGCCCAGCGTCGTACGACGGGCGCTGCGGTCGCGCGACTCCCTGCTGATGGCCGCGGCCCTCACCGGGCTAGGCTCGCACGTCGACACCAGCACCGACGACTGGACGGTCACACCCGGCGCGTTCGCGGGTGACACCCAGGTCGACTGCGGGCTGGCCGGCACCGTCATGCGGTTCGTGCCCCCGGTGGCGGCGCTGTCCCACGGCACCGTCTCCTTCGACGGCGACCCGCACATGCGCACCCGCCCCATCGGCGAGGTGCTGCTCGCGCTGCGCCACCTCGGCGTCGAGGTGGACGACGACGACCGCGGCGCGCTGCCGTTCCGGCTGCGCGGCCACGGGTCGGTGCGCGGCGGTCGCGTGGTGCTCGACGCCTCGCAGTCCTCGCAGTTCGTGTCCGCGCTGCTGCTGGCCGGCGTGCGCTACGACGAGGGCATCGACGTGCGCCACGACGGCAAGCCGATCCCGTCCCTGCCGCACATCGACATGACGGTGGCGATGCTGCGCGAGCAGGACGTCGAGGTCGACGACAGCGACGCCAACCGGTGGGCGGTCGCCCCCGGTCCGCTGCGGGCGCTGGACCGCACCATCGAGCCCGACCTCTCCAACGCCGGCCCGTTCCTCGCCCTCGCCGCGGTGACCGGCGGCAGCGTCACCGTCCGCGACTGGCCATCGGAGACCACCCAGGCCGGCGACGCCTGGGGCGAGCTGCTCACCGCGATGGGCTGCGAGGTCGAGCACGCCTCCGCCGGGCTGCGGGTCACCGGCCCCGCGCCCGGCACCCTCCAGGGCCTCGACGTCGACCTGCACGACGTCGGCGAGCTGACCCCGGTCGTCGCCGCGCTGTGCGCCCTGGCCACGACCCCCAGCCACCTGCGCGGGGTCGGCCACATCCGTCACCACGAGACCGACCGGCTCGCCGCCCTGGCCCGTGAGCTCGGGGGTCTCGGCGCCGACGTCACCGAGCACCCCGACGGCCTCTCCTTCCGCCCGGCACCGCTGCACGGCGGGCTCTTCCACACCTACGCCGACCACCGGATGGCCCACGCCGGCGTGGTCGTCGGGGCCGCGGTCGACGACGTGCTCGTCGAGGACGTCGCCACGACCGCCAAGACCTTCACCGACTTCGCCGGGGCCTGGTCGGCCCTCTTCGGGCGCTGAGGCGGGCAGGTCGATGAGCGGGCGCTACTCCGAGCACGACCACGAGCACTACGAGCGGCCGCGGCGACGGACCCGCCCCCGCACCAAGGAGCGCCCGTCGTACGACGACGCGACCGACGCGGTCGTCGTGACCGTCGACCGGGGTCGGTTCACGCTGCGCGTCGAGGACCGCGTCGTGATGGCGGTCAAGGCCCGCCCCCTGGGCCGCAAGGGCGTCGTGGTGGGCGACCGGGTCCGCGTGGTCGGCGACGTCTCGGGCGACGAGGGCTCGTTGGCGCGCATCGTCGAGGTCGAGAAGCGCTCCACGGTGCTGCGACGCACCGCCGACGACGACGACCCCGTGGAGCGGGTGATCGTCTCCAACGCCGACCAGCTCGTGGTCGTGACGGCGCTGGCCGACCCCGAGCCGCGGCCCGGCCTGCTGGACCGCGCGCTCGTCGCGGCCTACGACGCCGGCATGCGCCCCCTGCTGTGCCTCACCAAGGCCGACCTCGCCTCCCCCGACGCCCTGCTGTCGACGTACCGCTCGCTCGGGGTCCCCTGGGTCGTCACGCAGCGCGGCGGCGACCTCACCGAGCTGCGCGACGAGCTCGCCGGTCGCATCAGCGTGCTGATCGGTCACTCGGGCGTCGGCAAGTCCACCTTGGTCAACGCCCTGGTCCCCGACGCCGACCGCGAGGTCGGGCACGTCAACGCCGTCACCGGCCGCGGGCGACACACCTCGACGTCGGCCTACCTGCTGGCGCTGCCGGAGCACGACGGCCGCCCCGGGTGGATCGTCGACACCCCGGGCATCCGTTCCTTCGGGCTGGCCCACGTCGAGCCCGAGCACCTCATCGAGGCCTTCCCCGACCTCGACGAGATGACCGAGGAGTGCCCCCGCGGGTGCACCCACGGCAGCGAGGAGCCCGAGTGCGGGCTCGACGAGGCCCTGGCCGCCGGCACCGCCGACCCCGACCGGGTCACCTCGTTCCGGCGGCTCCTCGCCGCGAGGTCCGAGCCCGCCTGGTGACGCCGAGCCGGCGTAGTGATGCGCCGGCTCGACGGGCCCGGGCTCAGCCGCCCCAGACCGCCCGGGCCCCCGCGTCACCGGTCAGCACGACGGCGACCACCGTGGCCACCCCGCCGACCGCGGCCAGCAGCGGCAGGACGCGGGCGGCACGACCCGTGCGCAGCGTCGTCGCCGCCACCGCCAGGGCCGAGAAGGCCAGGGTCACCCACAGCGCGAGGACCGCGCGGTCCTCGTGGGTGCCGACCGCGGGGATGTTCGACAGGGCCGGGTTGTCCTCGAGGTAGCTGTCGCCGCTGAGGTAGGCCAGCACGACGAAGACCGCCGCAAGCACCGCGGTGACGAGCGTGACGCCGCGCAGCCGCTCGCGCAGTGCGGGGACGGCGTACGCCACGGCCAGCAGGCCGGCCACCGGGCCGAACACGACGGCCCCGTGGACGAGCAGGGCGTGGGCGGGCATCCCGTTGATCTCCATGGACCACCACCGTAGGCCCAACCGGGCCGGATGCACCTGAGGCTAGCCTGTGCGTTCGTGGCCACCCCCGACTTCACCGACGACCTCCGCCTGGCCCACGTGCTGGCCGACGACGCGGACTCGCTGACGACCGCGCGCTTCAAGGCCCTGGACCTGCACGTGATGAGCAAGCCGGACCTCACGCCGGTGACCGACGCCGACCAGGCCGTCGAGGAGTCGATCCGCCGCACGCTCTCGCGGGTCCGCTCGCGCGACGCCATCACCGGCGAGGAGCAGGGCACCACCGGCAACAGCCAGCGCCGCTGGATCGTCGACCCGATCGACGGCACCAAGAACTTCGTGCGCGGCGTCCCCGTCTGGGCCACCCTGATCTCCCTGGTCGTCGACGACGAGGTCGTGGTCGGCGTCGTCTCCGCGCCGCAGCTGCAGCGCCGCTGGTGGGCGTCGGCCGGCGGCGGCGCCTGGACCGGCAAGTCGCTGCTCAAGGCCACCCGCATGCAGGTCTCCGACGTACGCCGCCTCGAGGACGCCTCCTTCTCCTACTCCTCCCTGTCCGGCTGGGAGGACCGTGACCGCCTCGAGGACGTGCTGTCGCTGATGCGACGGTGCTGGCGCACCCGCGCGTACGGCGACTTCTGGTCCTACATGCTCGTGGCCGAGGGCGCGGTCGACATCGCCGCGGAGCCCGAGCTCGAGGTCTACGACATGGCCGCCCTCGACGTGATCGTGCGCGAGGCGGGCGGCTCCTTCACCTCCCTCGACGGCAGCGCCGGCCCCTGGGGCGGCAACGCGGTGGCCACCAACACCCACCTGCACGACGCCGCGCTGGCCTTCCTCGGCGGCCTGCCCGACGACGCCGGGGACGACCCGGACCAGCCGCGCAGCGGTCCGGGCTCGGTCTCGGACCTGCGCGCGCGCCGCTCGCGGGACTGACCCCTCCCGGAGGCGTCCACGAGAGGCGTCGGACCCTGTACGCGTGAGCGGCGTCACTTGTACCGTCGTGGCAACGCTCCCGTCCCCGACCCAGGAGGTCCCCCGTGAACATCGCCGCCGTGCTGGACGCCAAGGACCGGGGCCGCGAGGTCGTCAGCATCACCCCCGACGCCGGGGTGCGTGAGCTGCTCGCCCTGCTGGCCGAGCACAACGTCGGCGCGGTGGTGGTCAGCCGCGACGGGCGCACCCTCGACGGCATCGTGAGCGAGCGCGACGTCGTGCGTCACCTGCACCACGACGGCACGGTGGTCGACAACACCGTGGGGGCGATCATGACCGAGGTGGTGGAGACCTGCCGGCCCGACGCCGGCCTCGACGAGGTCATGGAGACGATGACGCGTCGTCGCTTCCGCCACCTGCCCGTCGTCGGCGACGAGGGCCTGGTCGGCGTCGTCAGCATCGGCGACGTGGTCAAGCACAAGATCGGGCAGCTGGAGTTCGAGCGCGACCAGCTCGACTCCTACGTGCACCAGGCCTGAGATCGCAGCTCGCCGAGGCTGACGCGGTGCCCGCCGACGCGGATGTCGCTGTCGGCGTCGACGACCTGGCTCACCACGGGCGACCCGTCGACGACGCACCCGCCGGCCAGTGCCCTGAGCACCGAGCGGCCCTCCAGGTCGTGCCCCAGGACGGCATGACGGGGCCGCAGGCCGGGGAGCACCACGTCGCAGGCGGGGTGGGACCCGATGACCAGGGTCGCGGGCAGCCCGACGGCGCTCGTCGTGGGCGCGGTCGTGGGCGCGGGGGTGGGCGCGGCCGTGGGCGCCGGGGAGAGCGCTGGCGCCGGGACGACGCTCGGCAGCCGGCGTACCGCTCGCACGCCGCGTACGCCGCGGAGCAGCCGACTCCCCGCCGCGTCGATCCCTGCGAGGGCCAGGTCCTGGGGCCGGCCCGCGCGGACCGCCGGCAGCCCGGGCAGCCGCCACACACCACCGCGGTCACCGCCGCCCAGCGTGAGCAGCCGCCGGCCGCGACGCTCCACGTGCAGTGCCACGCCGTGGTCGGCCAGCAGGTCGGCCAGGGCCCGGACACCGGCCCAGTCGACACCCACCCCGGAGCGCGGGGGCGACGCCGCACCGTCGGGCGCGAGGTCCACGACGACCTGACGGCCGCGTCCGCGCACACGCACCACCGCGGTGCTGCCATCGGCGTGCTCGGTGCTGATCTCGAGATCGATGTCCAGGTCGATGTCGAGGTGGGGGCCGCGCGCAGAGCCGGGCCCTGCGACCGGGCTCATGACCGTTCCTCGTCGACGTCGCCGCCGCTGACCGCCACGTGCCCGCGCACCCGCCACCGCGAGTGGCCGGTCGTGCCGGGCACCTCCACCTCGACGTCGGCGAGGTCCTGGTCCCACGTATCGATCCGACCGACCGTCGGGGTGCTCCCCATGCCAGCCACCACCCTTCCACAGGTTCCTCAACAGGCTGTTAAGGTATAACATCACATATGTGAACACGACGTCTACCTCCGTCCCGGTCCACCACGCGAGCGGGTCCCTGAGCATCGGCGACCTCGCCGAGCGCACGGGCGTGGCCCCCGCGACCCTGCGCATGTGGGAGCAGCGGCACGGGTTCCCGGTGCCCGAGCGGCTCGACAGCGGCCACCGCCGCTACTCCGAGGCCGACGTCGCCGGCGTCCGCGAGGTCCTCGACCGCCGGGAGGCCGGCGCCCGGCTCGACGCCGCCATCGCCGACGTCCTGGCCGGGGCCCAGCGCGCCGCCGAGCCGCGCGCCGCCTCGGTGTGGGCCGAGCTGAGGCGCCACCACCGCGAGGTGCCGGTCCACCGGCTCACCAAGCAGACCCTGCTCTCGTTGTCGTGGGCCATCGAGGACGAGTTCGCCGCGAAGGCCGAGCGGGCGCACCTCTTCGGCCTCTTCCAGGCCGAGCAGTACTACCGCCCGGCCCAGCGCCGCTGGCGCGAGCTGTCGCGGGTCGCGGGGTCGGCGTACGCCTTCTACGAGCCCACCGCGCCCGGGGCCCCCTCCCCGGAGGGCGCCGTCGCCGTGCACATCGGCGAGGACTCGCCCGTGCGGCGGGAGTGGGCGGTCGTCTGCGACAGCCGCGACCTGCCGGTCGCGCTGACGGCGTGGGAGCTCCCGGGGCAGGAGGGGGTCCCGGACCGGGAGCGGCTCTTCGAGTCCGCGTGGACCATCGACCCGGACGCCGTCCGCCGCGCAGCGCGCACCTGCGCCGCGCTGGCCGCCGACGCCGGAGCCCCCGGCACGGCCGCGGTCCAGTTCGCCCTCGCCGACGACCCCGCCCCGGTGGCCGCCGACCTGGCCGCCGTGAGCGCGCTCTTCTCACGGGTCGTGGCCTACGTCGACGACGGCCACCGCCCGCGCCGCGGCCGGTGACCACCGTGGGCGAGCACGACGTCGTGGTGGTGGGCGCCGGGCTCGCCGGCCTGCGCTGCGCCCGACGCCTGCAGGAGGCCGGGCTGGCGGTGCTCGTGCTCGACCGGTCCGACCGGGTCGGCGGCCGCGTGCGCACCGACGAGGTCGACGGCCACCTGGTCGACCACGGCTTCCAGCTGCTCAACCCCTCCTACCCCGCCGTACGCCGCTGGGTCGACGTCCCCGCGCTCGGGCTGTCCCCGTTCCCGGCCGGGGTGCGGGCCGCGACCGACCACGGCACCGTGGACCTCGGTGACCCGCGGCGCGAGCCCGGGCTCCTCCCGGCCAGCGGCACGGCGGCGCTGCGGCGTCCGCGCGAGCTGCCCGGCCTGCTGCGCTGGGTGCGCCCGCTGCTGCGTCCCTCCCACCGCGGCCTGGCCGCCCGGCTGGCTCCGGACCCCGGCGACGCCCCGGCGCGCTCGCTCGCGGAGTCCCTCGACGACGTGGGTGCCCACGGGGACCTGCGCCGCGTCCTGGAGGCCTTCCTGGCCGGCGTGCTCCTGGAGGGGACCGGGGCCAGCGACGCCCGGGTGGCGCGCCTGCTGGTCCGGTCCTTCCTCGACGGCAGTCCGTCGCTGCCCGCACGTGGCATGCAGGCGCTGCCCGCGCAGCTGGCCGAGGGGCTCGACGTGCGCCTGGAGCGCACGGCCCTGCGCGTCGACCCGCACGTCGTGCGCACGGTCGACGGGGAGCTGCGCGCCCGCGCCGTCGTCGTGGCCACCGACGAGCCGGCCGCCGTGGGGCTGCTCGGGTCGACCGGCGCCCCGCAGCGTGGGGTCGTGACGCACTGGTGGTCGGCCCCCGCAGACCGGCTGCCCGCGCGCCGCGGGCGGCTGCACGTCGACGCCCGCAGCCGCCCCACCGGCCCCGTGGCCAACACCGCGGTCGTGTCACAGGCGGCGCCGTCGTACTCACCCCCGGGCCGCGCCCTGGTCCAGGCCTCCGTGGTGCTCGCACCCGACCACGCGCTGCCGCCCGAGGCCGAGGTGCGCCGCCACGCCGCGGCCCTGCTGGGGTCCGACGACCGCTCGTGGGAGGAGGTCGCGCGGCACGAGGTCCGCGACGCCCTGCCGGCCGCGACTCCCCCGCACCACCTGCGCCGCCCCACGAGGCTCGAGCGCGGGCTGCACGTGTGCGGGGACCACCGCGACTCCCCATCGATCCAGGGTGCGCTGGTCAGTGGCGAGCGCGCCGCGCTCGGGGTGCTCGCCGATCTCGGGGTGCCGGCACGATGAGCACAGGCCGATGAGCACCGAGACCGCCCTGGTCCTGCTGACCGCCAGCGCCTGGGCCCACGCCGCCTTCCAGCTGACCGTCTCCGCGCTGGTCTACCCCGTGCTGGCCGCGACCCCGCACGCCGCCTGGCGCCGCGCGCACGGCCGACACAGCCGCGTGATCAGCGTCCTCGTCGTCCCCCTGTACGCCGCTGTGCTGGTCTCGACAGGTGCGGCCGTGCTCGTGGCCGGCTCGGTCGCGGTGTGGGTGGCCGCGGCGGGCGCCGGCCTCGCGCTGGGCACGACCGCGGCCGTGGCGGCGCCGCTGCACGGACGGCTCGGGGTGACGGGGCTGGGCGACCGGCGTCGCCGGGTGCTGCTGGCGCGGCTGCTGCGCGCGGACCGGTGGCGCACCGCCGGCGCGCTGCTCAGCGCGGGCGCCGCGACCCTCGCGCTGGTGTGAGCGCCGGGCGAGCCTGACGGCTCAGTCCTCGAGCGCCTCGAAGGC
Source organism: Nocardioides sp. REDSEA-S33_B3 (assembly GCA_001627335.1). Taxonomy (GTDB): domain Bacteria; phylum Actinomycetota; class Actinomycetes; order Propionibacteriales; family Nocardioidaceae; genus Nocardioides. Next base: position 217,131 of record LUPK01000032.1, read on the forward strand.
GTCGGGCCGCTCGAGCAGGTCGAAGCGGCTGGCCGGCCAGACCCGGGCGAAGACCTTGCCCACGACCAGCTCGACGGGCACGAAGGCGTCGGAGTCGTCGCAGGCCTCGCCCTTGCGACCGCCGCAGCGCAGCCGGTACGAGGAGTCCGCGGAGTCGTCGCGGTGGTCGCCCATCACGAAGACCATCCCGTCGGGCACCGGCCCCGCGTCCCACTCGCACGTGGAGAGCATCGGGCCGTCGCAGTCGTCGTCGTTGAGCGTGAAGCCCGAGGAGTCCAGGGGCTCGCCGTTGACCAGCAGCCGCCCCTGCTCGTCGCAGCACTCGATGGTGTCGCCGGCCACGCCGATGACGCGCTTCACCAGGTGCCCGCCGGTGGGGTAGAGCCCGATGCGGCTCATCGCGTCGGTGAGCAGGTTGGTGGGGCCGGAGGCCTCGGCGGCGCTGAGCCAGGCACCGGGGTCCTCGAAGACCACGATGTCGCCGCGCTCGGGGCTGCCGGAGCCCCAGTAGGACACCTTCTGCACCAGGATCCGGTCGTTGATCTCCAGCCCCGGCTCCATCGAGCCGGAGGGGATGTAGAACGCCTGCACCAGGAAGGTCTTGACGATCAGGGCCAGCACGATGGCCAGGCCGAGCAGCAGGAGCGACTCCTGCCAGACCGGGATCCGGCGACGTGCGGGCGGCGTCGGCGCCGCCGCCTGGTCCTCTTCGGACACGTCCCCTCCTCGGTGCCGCTGGTCCGGCCGGGGGGAACCATACCCGGCACCCCCGCCTCGGCCCGTCTCCTCGACACCGCCCCCGGCACCGCCCCCGGTTAGGCTCGCGCCCATGCAGAAGCCTGAGATCGACTTCCCCGACTTCGACCCGCCCGCCGACCTCGTCATCACCGACCTCACCGTCGGCGACGGCGAGGAGGCCGCCGCCGGACAGACCGTGTCCGTGCACTACGTCGGCGTGGCCCACTCCACCGGCGAGGAGTTCGACGCCTCCTACAACCGCGGCGAGCCGCTGCGCTTCCGCCTCGGCATCGGCCAGGTCATCCAGGGCTGGGACACCGGCGTGCAGGGCATGAAGGTCGGCGGCCGCCGTCAGCTCGTGATCCCGCCGCACCTGGGCTACGGCGACCGCGGCGCCGGTGGCGTCATCAAGCCCGGCGAGACGCTGATCTTCGTCGTCGACCTGCTCGCCGTCTCCTGAGCGAGGCCAACGCGTGACCCACTTCGGCGACCACCAGGTCTCCATCTACGCCGCCGGGATGCTCGCCGGGCAGACCCCGGCGTGGACCACCGACCTGGCCTCCCTGGAGCGCCACGCCGCCGAGGTGCTGCCCCCGGAGGCGCTGGGCTACATCGTGCCCAGCGCCGGGGGCGGCTCGACGGCTCGCGCCAACGTCGCGGCCTTCGAGCAGTGGCGCATCGTGCCGCGGATGCTGCGCGACCACGCCATCCGCGACCTGTCCACCGAGGTCCTCGGTACGCCGATGGCCGCACCGGTCCTGCTCGGACCGGTCGGTGTGCAGACCCTGGCCCACCCCGAGGGCGAGCTGGCCTCGGCCCGCGCCGCCGCGGCCCTGGGGCTGACCTACGTCCACTCCACCCAGGCCGGTCACTCGATCGAGCAGGCGGCCGAGGCGAACGGTGACGGTCAGCGCTGGTTCCAGCTCTACTGGCCGACCCACGACGAGCTGTGCGAGTCCTTCCTGTCCCGGGCACAGGCCTCGGGCTACTCCACCTTGGTGCTCACCCTCGACACCACGCTGCTGGGCTGGCGCCCGAGGGACCTCGACCGCGGCTACCTGCCGTTCCTGGCCAACCAGGGCATCGCCAACTACACCTCCGACCCGGTGTTCTCCGCGATGCTCGACAAGCCCGCCGAGGAGGACCCGGCCACCGCCGGCCTCGCCTTCGCGGGCGTGTTCCCCAACCCCGGGCTGTCGTGGGAGCAACTGCCCTGGCTGCGCGAGCGGTGGGACGGCCCGATCGTCCTCAAGGGCGTCCAGCACGTCGACGACGCCCGCCGGGCCGTCGATGCGGGGGTCCAGGGCATCGTCGTCTCCAACCACGGCGGCCGCCAGGTCGACGGCGCGGTCGCCTCCCTCGACGTGCTCCCCGGCATCGCCGAGGCCGTGGGCGAGCAGCTCACCGTGCTCTTCGACTCCGGGGTCCGCTCGGGACCCGACGTGCTGAAGGCGCTGGCGCTCGGCGCCGACGCGGCCCTGCTGGGTCGGCCCTACCTCTACGGGCTGGCCCTCGGCGGCCAGGAAGGCGTGGAGCACGTGCTGCGCTGCCTGCTCGCCGAGCTCGACCTGACCATGGGCAACGCCGGCTGCTCCACCCTGGCCGACCTGGTCCCCGACCTGCTGACGAGGAGCCCTCGATGAGCGCGGCCCCCGACCCCTTCGACGTCGCGATCCGCGACGACTCGATCCGGCTGGGCCAGTTCCTCAAGCTCGCCAACCTCATCGAGTCCGGCTCGGAGGCCAAGGAGGTCATCGCCGCCGGGCAGGTCCTGGTCAACGGCGAGGTCGACCAGCGCCGCGGGCGCCAGCTGGTCAAGGGCGACGTCGTGGAGCTGGGCGGTCAGGCCGCCCGGGTCAGCGACGAGTCGGCGTACGACGACCTCCCGTGGTGACGGAGTCCCAGTAGCCGCCGAACCGGCGCATCAATACGCCGGCTCGATCCGACCTACAGCAGCACCACCACGGTGTGGATCAGGACGCCGACGAGCCCACCGACGATGGTGCCGTTGATCCGGATGAACTGCAGGTCGCGGCCGACGTGCAGCTCGATGCGCTCGGCGGCCTCCTTGCCGTCCCACCGCTCGATGGTGTGGGTGATGACCTGGGTCAGCTCGCTGCCGTAGCGCTCGACCGCGAAGACCACGGCGTCCGCGGCCAGCCCGTCGAGCCGCTCGCGCAGCGCGGGCTCGTCCACGAGCCGGCGGGCGAACCGCTCCAGCTCGGTGCGCATCCGCAGCCGCACCGCGCCCTCGGGGTCGTCGAGGGAGTCGGTCAGCGCGTGCCGCAGCGCCTCCCACAGCGAGATCGCCGTCGCGATGACCTGGGGGCGGTCCAGCAGCCGCTCCTTGAGCGCCTCGGTGCGGGCCATGGTGCCCTCGTCGTGCTGGAGGTCCTCCGCGAGCTGGCGCAGCATCGAGTCCAGCGCAAGACGGGCGCGGTGCCGCGGCTGGTCGCGGATGTCGGCGACCCAGCGCACCAGCTCGAGGTGGATGCGGGAGGTGACCCGGTCGTTGATCGACGGCGGCGCCCACCAGGGCGCGCGCTCGCCGATCACCTCGGTCACCGTGTCGGGGTTGTCGACCAGCCAGCCGTGCAGCTCCTCCAGCGCCAGGTCGACGAGCCCGTGGTGGAGGTCGTCGCGCATCGACTCCGCGAGCAGGTTGCCCAGCAGAGGGGAGATCGGCTCGTCGCGGAAGCGCGGCACCAGCGCGTCCTCGACCAGGCTGCGCACGTGCTCGTCGCGCACCTTCGACAGGGCCACGCCGATGACCTCGGCGGCCTCCTCGGCGACCCGACGCGAGCTGTCCGGCTCGACCAGCCAGCCCCCCACCCGCGAGGACACCCGCGCGCCGAGCACCCGCTCCCGCACCACCTCCTCGGAGAGGAAGTTCTCCCCGACGAACTCCTCCAGCCCCCGCCCCAGCTCGTCCTTGCGACGCGGGATCAGCGCCGTGTGCGGGATCGGCAGGCCCAGAGGGTGGCGGAACAGCGCGGTCACGGCGAACCAGTCCGCGATGGCGCCGACCATGGAGGCCTCGGCGCCGGCGTTGACGAAGCCCCAGAACCCGTCGCGGTCGTGGGTGAGCACGAAGACCAGGGCGGCGAGCAGCAGCAGCCCCAGGGCGACGGCACGCATCTGGCGCAGGGCGTGGGCACGGCGTACGTCGGCAGCGTGGTCGGCAGCGGCGTCGCCGGTCGGGAAGGGCGCGGTGGTGGTCATCGCTGCAGAGTCTGGCGCACGCACCTGACAGACTGCCGCCCATGCCCGACCCCACCCCCGAGCCGACCCCCGAGCCGACCCGGCAGCGCACCGTCATCACCTTCGGCACCTTCGACGTCTTCCACGTCGGGCACCTCAAGGTGATCCAGCGGGCCTCCGAGCTCGGCGACCGGCTGGTCGTGGGCGTGTCCGCGGACGCGCTGAACCTGCGCAAGAAGGGCCGCGAGCCGGTCTTCAGCGAGGGCGAGCGGATGGCGATCGTGTCCGCCCTCAAGCCGGTGGACGCGGTGTTCCTGGAGGAGAGCCTGGAGCAGAAGCGCGACTACATCCTCGAGCACGGGGCCGACGTGCTGGTCATGGGTGATGACTGGGCAGGTCGTTTCGACGAGTTCCGCGACGTGTGCGAGGTCGTCTACCTCCCGCGCACCCCTGCCATCTCCACCACCGCCCTGATCGAGAAGATCTCCGGCACGAGCTGAGGTCGCCACGAGCGGGACGGCCATGACTGACGTACCGTCGGGGGTGTCCGCTCCCCCGTCCCCCCCCTCTACCACCCCTGCCGGGTGGCACCCCTCGGAAGGTCCCCCCATGCGTCTGCTGGCCGCCCTCGCCTGCTCCTCGGCACTGCTGGTCGCCACCCTGGCGCCCTCGGTGACGCCGCGTGCGAGCGCGGAGGAGCAGCCCACCGCCGCCCAGCAGGTGCTGGCCGAGGCTCGCGCGATGCTCACCGGCGGGTCCGGCGACGGCCCCGCGGCTCGTCGCTCGCCCGGCGCACCCGGGGCCCACACCTCGCGCGAGGCCACGCTGGTGCTGCGTGACCTGCGCGCGGCGCTGCCGAGGTTGGAGGCCACCGACCGCGCGGCCGCCGAGTCGCTGCTGGCCCGTCCGACCGACGGTCTTGCCGACCCCGAGGGCACCGGCTACACGACGAAGTCCCAGCGCCGCTGCCGCGGCCACTTCTGCGTCCACTACGTCACCAGCACCTCCGATCGGGCGACCAGCGCCTGGGTCGACAAGACGCTGAAGGTGCTGAAGAAGGTCTGGAAGCGGGAGGTCGGCGACCTCGGCTACCGCGCGCCCCTGAGCGACGGCGGCCTGCCGAGCTCGCGCAACGGCGGCAACGGCAAGTTCGACGTCTACCTCGCCGACGTGGGTGCCGACCTCCTCTACGGCTACTGCTCGGCCGACTTCGTGCTGCGCAAGGACCGCACCCGCGCGGGCGGCTACTGCGTGCTGGACAACGACTTCAGCAAGGACCAGTACGGCGGCAAGCCGGGCAAGACCCTGGCGGTCACCGCCGCCCACGAGTTCTTCCACGCCATCCAGTTCGGCTACGACTACTACGAGGACCGCTGGTTCATGGAGTCGACGGCCACCTGGATGGAGGAGCGCTTCGCCGACGGGGTCAACGACAACCGGCAGTACCTCGCCTTCGGGCAGGTCGGCGAGCCCGCCACCTCCCTGGACCTCTTCGAGCGGGGCGGTTTCGCCCACTACGGCAACTGGCCCTTCTGGGAGCACCTCTCCGAGCGCTACGGCCACGGGATCGTGCGCCGGACCTGGAACACCGCTCGCGGGTCCACCTACTCCACGCGGGCCGTCGAGAAGGTGCTGAAGAGCAGGGGCGGCTTCGCCAAGCGGTTCGCCGCGTACTCCGCCGCCAACCTCACCCCCGGGCGCGGCTACCCCGAGGGCGACCACTGGCCCGCCCCCGAGCCGGAGGCGACCTGGACGTTCGGCCGCCGCACGGCCCCCCGCAGCGACGAGGTCGACGTCGACCACATGGCCTCGGCGTCCTACGTCCTGGTGCCGGACGCCACGTTGACCTCCGAGGGTCTCGCCGGAGCGCCGTACCGCCTGCGGCTCACCGTCGACGGGCCCCGCGCGAAGACCGACCCGACGGCGTGGCTGGTCGTCCGCACGGTCGACGGCAAGTGGCGCAGCGAGCAGGTCGACCTCGACCGCAACGGCTCGACCACCGTCACCACCCCGTTCACCGTCGAGAAGGTCGAGGCGGTCTCGCTGACCCTGGTCAACGCCTCCACCAGGTTCCGCTGCGACAAGGACACCCCGGACTGGTCGTGCTTCGGCATCCCGCGCGACCAGGACCAGCCCTTCGCCGTGACCGCCGAGGTCTACCAGCGCTGACCCCGCGTCCCCCGACCGCTCAGGTCCCGGGCCACTCACCCGATCGGATGGACTGGGCGGGCGGCATCCCGGGAACCGTGTCCTCGCCCCCGCACACCACGCCCGAGGAGAGCCCGATGACCCCCACCGGTCAGTCCGTCCCGACCACTCTGGCCCGTCGCCGTACCCCCGCCATCGTCGACGGCGCCTCCGTCGCCGCCGCCGGCCTCGTCCAGGCCGCGCTCATCCTGGCCGCCCCCGCGGTCGGTCACGGCCTGGTGGCCGTCCGCTCGCTGCGCGGCTCCGGCCTGGACTGATTTCGCCCCGGCCGCTCCACCGGCAGCTCCCTGAGCAGCTCCACCAACGGCGCCAGCACCGCTGGTGGACGCGCCGCGATGCGCACCCACTCGGGACCCAACCCGGGGAAGGTGTCGCACCGCCGCACCGCCACCCCGCCCGAGCGCAGGGCCCCGTGCACCTCGGCGCCGGGACGCGCCAGCACGAACGGCGCCGCTGAGGGCAGGTGCGGGACCCCGCACCGTTCCAGGGCGTCCTGGAGACCCGCTCGCCACGACTGCACCTCGACCGCCCGTCGACGTCGCTCCGCCACCCCCCGCTCGCTGCTGGTCGTCGCCACGGTGGCCGCGGCTGCGGTCGAGAACGACCACGGCGGACGCATCCGGCGCAGTGCGGCGACGGACGTCGGGTCGCCCACGAGGTAGCCGGCACGTACGCCGGGCACCGCCCACGTCTTGGTGAGGCTGCGCACGACCACGAGCCCCTCGCGGCGCTCCCCGGCCCAGGACTCCTCCTCCCCGGGCACCGCGTCCATGAAGGCCTCGTCGACCAGGACCACCCGGCCCGGCCGGAGCAGGGAGACGACCTCCTCGCGCGGGTGGAGGGTGCCGGTCGGGTTCGTCGGGTTGCCCACGACGACCAGGTCGGCGTGCTCGGGGACCGCAGCCTCGGTGATCGTCCGCCCCAGCGGCAGGAGCACGGTCTGGACGCGGTGACCGGCCTGCAGCAACGCGGCGTGCGGCTCGGTGAACTGGGGGTGGACCACGACGGGCCGGCGCCAGGGACGCATGCGCGCCACCAGCGTGAAGGCCTCGGTGGCCCCGGCTGTCACCAGCACCTCCTCCGCCGCGCGGCCGTGCAGCCGGGCCAGGGTCCGTTCGGAGGGATCCGGGTCGGGATAGGCGCACACGTCGTCGACGGCCGCGCGCAGGGCCTCCCGCAGGAAGTCCGGTGGGCCGTGCGGGTGCACGTTGACGGCGAGGTCGAGGAGCCCGCTGCCACGGACCTCGGCGTCCCCGTGGTGCAGCAGACCAGGGTCGACCGCTCCCTCGAGCGCCCCCTCAGCCACCGTGCACCGCCGCGGCGAACCGCTCCGCCATCCACGGGTGCCCGGCCCAGTGGGTGTGCAGGTAGGAGGCGTGCAGCGTGGGGCCGGCGAACCCCGTCGGCTGCCCGTCGACGACCCAGGCGGGTCCCAGACCCGCCCCGGCCCCGGCGCCCGGTGCCACCGTCGTGCGGTGGAACTCGTGGCCGGTCACCCGGTCGCCGGCCCGGGTGAGCAGCGACTCACCGGCCGCGACCGCCTCCGGGTAGCGCAACGTCAGCCGGTCGGTCATGGTCGCGTCCGCCGGCACGACCGCGGCCAGCGGCTCCCCGTCCAGGGAGCGGCACAGGTAGAGCAGTCCCGCGCACTCGGCCACCGTGGGCACCCCGTCGGACACCGCGGCGCGCAGCTCGGCCACCAGGGCGCGGTTGGCCGCCAGGTCGGCCGCGTGCACCTCGGGGAACCCGCCTCCGAGGTAGATCCCGGCCGTGCCCGGGGGCAGCGCCGGGTCGAGCAACGGGTCGAACGCCACCGGTTCGCACCCGGCGGCCCGCAGCAGCTCCTCGGTCTCGGCGTAGCGGAAGGTGAAGGCCCGGCCACCGGCGACCGCGACGACCGGCCGATGCCGCTCCGGCTCACCGACCGGCGGCGTGAGCGGGGGCACCCAGGGCTCTGCCTCCAGGTCGGGGGCGGCAGCGGCCAGCTGGAGGACGGCGTCGAGGTCGACGTGTCTCTCCACGAGGTCCACGAGCGGGTCGAGCGCACCGGCCGACAGTCCTCGCTCGGCCGCCGGGACGAGCCCCAGGTGCCGCGACGGCGTCGCCACGGCCGAGTCGCGCGGGATCCGGCCCACGACCGGCAGCCGCACCGAGGACTCGACCTCGGCGGCATGGCGCACCGAGCCGACCCGGTTCAGGACCACGCCCACCACGGTGGTCCCGGGGTCGTAGGTCGCCATCCCGTGCACGACCGCACCGACCGACCGGGAGGCCCGGGCGCAGTCCACGACCAGCAGCACCGGGGAGCGGGTCGACGCCGCCACGTGGGCCGTCGAGGCGAACCCGTCGCCACCGATCCGGCCGTCGTACAGGCCCATGTCCCCCTCCACGACCGCGACGTCCGCGCCCCGCGCCCCGTGCAGCAGCAGGGGCACGACCCGGTCCTCGCCGACCAGGTGCGGGTCCAGGTTGCGCCCCGGGCGTCCGGTGGCGAGCGCGTGGTAGCCGGGGTCGATGTAGTCGGGACCGACCTTGTGCCCGGAGACGACGAGGCCACGGCGTCGTAGGGCCGCCATCAGCCCGGTCGCGACGGTCGTCTTGCCCTGCCCCGTCGAGGGAGCAGCCACCACGAGCCGGGGCAGGTGGTGCGGGGCAGCCGTGGCCCCGTTCACCACTCGATCCCCCGCTGCCCCTTCTGGCCGCGGTCCATCTGGTGCTTGACCTTCGTCATCTCGGTGACCAGGTCGGCGGCCTCCACGAGGTCGGGGTGGGCCCGCCTGCCGGTGACCACGACGTACTGACGCCCCGGACGGTCGCGCAGCGTCTCGACCACCTCGTCCACGTCGACCCATCCCCACTCCATGGGGTAGGTGAACTCGTCGAGGACGTAGAGGTCGTGCCGCTCCTCGGCGAGTGCGCGCCTGACCTCCGCCCAGCCCTCGGCGGCGTCCGCCGCGTGGTCGGTCTCGTCACCGGACTTGCGTCGCCACGACCAGCCGGCCCCCATCTTGTGCCAGCTCACCGGCCCGCCCTCACCGGTCTCCTCGTGCAGCGCGCCCAGGCGCTCGAGCACCGTCTGCTCCCCGATCCGCCAGGTCGCCGACTTCACGAACTGGAAGACGCCCACGTCCCAGCCCTGGTTCCAGGCACGCAGCGCCAGGCCGAAGGCGGCGGTGGACTTCCCCTTCCCGTCGCCGGTGTGCACCATCAGCAGCGGCAGGTGCCGGCGCTGTGCGGTGGTGAGGCCGTCGTCGGGGACGGTCAGCGGCTTGCCCTGGGGCATCAGTGGTGCTCCTGTCGGTGGTGGTCGGGGCTCACGCGGCGTGCCCGCGGACGAGTCCGTGCAGGGCGGCGGCGTCGACCGCGCCCAGGGCGAGGTGCTCCGCCGCCAGACGTGTCGCGAGCGTGCCGGCCAGACCCATCCGCATGGGCCCCGACTCGCAGTCGACGACCACGCAGTCCACCCCGGTGACCGCGAGCCGATCGGCCGCGTCGAGGGAACGGCGTACGGCGTCGGGGCCGGCGGTCGCGCGACCGTCCGTGACCACCACGAGCAGCGGGCGTCGGGCCCCGGCCCGACGGCGCTCCCGGTCGAGCACCCGGCCGGCCTCGAGCAGGCCCTCGGCCAGCGGTGTCCGGCCACCGGCGGGCAGCTCCTCGAGCCGGGCGGCGGCCACGTCCACCGACCCGGTCGGCGGCAGCACGAGGGTCGCGGTGTCGCCGCCGAAGGTGACCAGCCCGACGGTGTCACGCCGCTGGTAGGCGTCCAGCAGCAGGCTCAGGATCGCGGCCTTGACCTCGCCCATCCGGCGGCGCGCCGCCATGGAGCCCGAGGCGTCGACGCAGAAGAGCACGAGGTTGGCCTCGCGGCCCTCGCGCACCGCGACCCGCAGGTCCCCGGGTGCCAGGCGCAGCGGCCCGTCGGTCCGTCCGCGTGCGTGCTGGCGGGGTACGGCGGCGAGCACCGTCCCGAGCAGGTGCAGTCCTCCCCGTGCCCGGGCGTCCGTCGCGGCGACCGCGCCGACCCTGCGGCCGGTCGTCGACTCGGCGCGACTGCGACGGCCCGCGGAGACCCGGCTCACGCGACGGTTGGTGCCGCGCGCCTGGAGCAGGCGGGCGCGGAAGCTGTCCCCGGAGGAGACGGTCGTCCCGGCGGGCGCGCCCGCGGGTCGAGGCTGCTCCTCGGGCTCGGACTGTTCCTCGGGCCGGGACACCTCGGGCCGGGGCGGGCCATCCGGTGGGTGGTGCTGCCCTGCAGGATCCTCCCCGCCACCGTCCGGGCCACCGTCCGGGCCACCGTCCGGGCCACCGTCCGGGCCACCGTCGGGATCCGGGTCCGGGTCCGGTTGCTGGTCAGGACCGAGCGCCTCGCCGAGGGCCTGCTCGAGCCGTTCGTCGTCGGCCTCGGGGCTGTCGAAGGGGTTGCGACGGCGACGGTGCGGCAGGGCGAGTCGGGCGGCCGCCCGGACGTCCTCGCGGGTGACCTCGGTGCGCCCCCACCACGCCGCGTGGGCGACCGCGGTCCGTGCGGTGACGATGTCGGCGCGCAGCCCGTCGACCTCGAAGGCCGCGCAGACCTCGGCGACGGCCAGCAGCACCTCGTCGCTCAGGTGCACCCCGGCGCGTGCGGCCCGGGCCGCCGCCACGCGGTCGGCGAGGCGCTGCTCGGCCTCGGCCCAGCCGGCGACGAACCCGGCCGGGTCGGCCTCGTAGGCCAACCGTCGGCGCACGACCTCGACCCGCAGGGCCGGGTCACGGGGCGCTGCGACGTCGACGGCCAGACCGAAGCGGTCCAGCAGCTGCGGGCGCAACTCCCCCTCCTCGGGGTTCATCGTGCCGACCAGGACGAACCTCGCCGGGTGGGTCACGGAGACACCGTCGCGCTCGACGGTGGCGCGGCCGGTGGCGGCGGCATCGAGGAGCAGGTCGACGAGGTGGTCGTGGAGCAGGTTGACCTCGTCGACGTACAGCAGGCCCCGGTGGGCCTTCGCGAGCAGGCCGGGCTCGTACTCCGCGCGGCCGCTGGCCAGGACGCGCTCGAGGTGGATGGACCCGGTGACGCGGTCCTCGCCCGCACCGACGGGCAGCTCGACCAGGCGCACCGGGCGACTCACGACCGCGGCGGTGGCGACGAGGTCGGCGTCCGGCGAGACGTCGGCGGGATCGCGCGGGTCACTGGAGAACCGGTCCCCCTCGCGGACCTCCACGGGGGGCAGCACCGCGGCCAGACCACGCACGGCGGTCGTCTTGGCGGTGCCCTTCTCGCCGCGCACGAGGACGCCGCCCACCTCGGGGGCGACGGCGGCCAGCAGCAGCGCGAGGACGAGGTCGTCGGACCCGACCACGGCCGAGAGTGGGTAGGACAGGGTGGGGTGCTGTGGCACGTGAGGCTCCCGCTCGTACGCCAACGGACAGAACGCCCCGAGGCCGGTCTTCGGACTTCCGGCGCCGCACCTGGGTGGTGCGACCGGTCACCGCAGCGGGCCTGTGCCGGACTCCCACCGGCTTCCCAGATTCTCCCCTCGCGGGGCACCTCGGAGCTGCGGGCTCACGATAGCCTTGCCGCCCGTGACCCCAGCGCCGACCTCCCAGCCCGCGGACGGGCGAGTCGTCGTCGTCGGCCTCGGCGCCGACGGCTGGACCGGGCTGCCGGTCCCGGTGCAGCGGCGCCTGACCGACGCGTCGGTGGTGCTGGGCTCGGAGCGCCAGCTCGCGCTGCTGCCGCCGGTGGAGGGCCAGCGGCGCGAGGCGTGGGGGCGGCCGTTCGCCGAGAGCCTGCAGGGGCTGCTGGCGACCCATGCCGCGTCCGCTCCGGTCGTCCTCGCGTCGGGCGACCCGTTGGTCTCCGGGGTCGCCGGGACCCTGGTGCGGCTGCTCGGACCCGAGTCCGTGGAGGTGGTGCCCGCGGTCTCGTCGGTGGCCCTCGCGCGCGCCCGGATGGGCTGGCCCGAGGAGACGTGCGCCGTGGTCACCGTCGTGGGGCGCCGCGTCGAGCGGGTGCTGCGCGAGCTGGCGCCGGGACGCCGGGTCGTGGTGCTGTCCTCCGACGCCTCGACCCCCGCTGCCGTCGCCGGGCTGCTCGTCGGGTCCGGCCACGGGGCGACCCGGATGACGGCGCTCTCCGACCTCGGCGCTCCCGAGGAGGACCGCCTCGTCGGCACCGCCACGACGTGGGACCACGACGTCGCGGCGCTCCACGTCCTGTGCCTGGAGGTGGAGGGCGACACGCCGTCCGCCTCATGGGCGGTCGGCCTGCCCGACGAGGTCTTCGACCACGACGGCCAGCTGACCAAGCGCGACCTGCGCGCCAGTGCGCTCTCCCGGCTCGCCCCGCGACCTGGCGAGCTCCTCTGGGACGTCGGAGCGGGCGCAGGATCGGTGGGGATCGAGTGGATGCGGGCGCACGCCACCTGCCGCACCGTCGCGGTGGAACGCGACCCGGTGCGTGCCGCACGGGTGCGCACCAACGCCGCGCGCCTCGGCGTGCCCGACCTGGAGGTCGTCGAGGGCGGGGCCCCGGACGCGCTGGCCGGACTGCCCGCTCCCGACGCGGTCTTCGTCGGGGGTGGCGCCACCGCCCCCGGGCTGATCGACGTCTGCCTGCGTGCGCTGCGTCCCGGCGGGCGGCTGGTCGTCCACGGCGTCACGCTCGAGACCGAGGTGCTGCTGGCCGACGCCCGCGCCCGTCACGGTGGCGAGCTGACGCGGATCGCGGTCGAGCACGCGGCTCCGCTCGCCTCCTTCACCGGCTGGGACCCGGCCCGCACCGTGACCCAGTGGAGCCTTCAGGTCCGCGGACGCTCCGCGGAGTAGAGCCACGACTCACCGGCTGCGGAGTCTGTCGCCTCAGTCAGCGCGCGCCCCACCAGCACCACCGCCGCCTGCCGGAGCCCGGCCTCCTCCACCGGGTCGGCGATGGTGGCGACGGTGCCGCGCAGCACGAGCTCCTCGGGCTGGGAGGCCCGGTGCACCACCACGACCGGGCAGTCGGGTCCGTGGGTCGGCAGGAGTCGCTCCATCAGGTCACGGATGCGGGTGATCGCCAGGTGCAGCACCAGGGTCGCTCCGGTGGCGGCGAACGCCTCGAGGCTCTCGGTCCCGGGCATCGCGGTCGAGCGCACCTGGGTGCGGGTGAGCACCACCGACTGGGCCACCAGCGGCACGGTCAGCTCTCGGCGCACCAGCGCCGCGGCCGCCGCGTACGCCGGCACCCCGGGCACCACCTCCCAGGGCACGCCCGCGAGGTCGAGCCGGCGGCCCTGCTCGTGCACGGCGGAGTAGAGCGACGGATCACCGGAGACCAGTCGCACGACCTGCTCGCCGCGCCGGTGCCCCGCCACGAGCTCCCCGACGATGGCGTCGAGGTCGAGGCCGGCGGTGTCCACGAGTCGCGTGCCGGACCGGCAGTGCCCCAGCACCGCCTCGTCGAGGTAGGTGCCGGGGTAGAGCACCAGGTCCGCGCCCTGGAGCAGCTGCACGGCTCGGAGCGTCAGCAGGTCGGCGGCCCCGGGGCCGGCGCCGATCAGCCGGACCGGGTTCACGGTCGCACCCAGCGTGGTGTCCAGACCCGACCGGCCCGGTCCACGCGGGTGCTCGACGCGCCGACGATCAGCAGGCACTTCATGTCGACGGAGTCGGCGTCGAGCTCGGCCAGGGTCGTCACCACCACGGACTCCTCGGCCCTGCCGACATCGCGCCCGACCACCACGACGGTGTCGGGGGCCCGGTGCTCGAGCAGCGTCTTCTGGGCGCGGACGACCTGCTCGCTGCGACTGCGACTGGCCGGGTTGTAGATCGCGACGACCAGGTCGGCCTCGGCCAGCGCACGCAGCCGTCGCTCGACGACCGACCAGGGCTTGAGCCGGTCGCTGAGGCTGACCACCGCGAAGTCGCCACCGATCGGCGCACCCGCCCGGGCGGCGACGGCCTGCACCGCCGACAGCCCGGGGAGCACCCGCACCCGCACCCCGTCGTACGCCGGGTCCTCGGCCGCCTCGAGCACCGCCGTGGCCATGCCGAAGACGCCCGCGTCCCCGCCGCTCACGACCGCCACCCGCTCCCCCGACCTGGCCAGGTCCAGGGCGGCTCGAGCGCGGTCGATCTCGACGCCGTTGCCCGAGGCGTGCCGGGTGAGGCCCGCACGCTGCGGGACCCGGTGGACGTAGGGCGCGTAGCCGACCACGTGGTCCACCTCGCCCAGGGCACGCTCCACCTCCGGCGTCAGCCACCCGTCGGGTCCGGGCCCGAGCCCCAGCACCAGCAGCTCCGCCGGGGCGGGGCCGGCGGGTCCCGGGGCGGACGCCGGGTCGGACGCCGGGTCGGTCGCGCGCCCGCGGCGACCCGTGCCGTGGACCGAGTCACCGTTGACGACCACCAGCGAGAAGTAGGGGACCGTGTCCGCGTCGACCTCTGCCACCGGCAGGACCCGCTCCTCGCCCATCGAGGCGCGCTCGACGTACATCGCGTGCTCGAGGCGCCCGGCCGCCGCGAGCGCCCGCCGCACGGCCGGGAAGGTCCGGCCGAGCTTCATGATCACCGCACCGTCGGTGTCGGCGAGACGACGTGCGAGCTCGGGCTCGGGGAGCGTCCCGGGGAGCACCGTGAGCACGTCGGTCTGGCGCACCAGGGGCCAGGCGACCGAGGCCGTGGCCGCGGCGAAGGCCGGGACGCCCGGCACCACGACGGTCTCGAAGCGCTCGGCCAACGCATCGTGCATGTACATGAACGACCCGTAGAACAGCGGGTCCCCCTCGGCCAAGAGCACCACGTCGCGCCCGGCCTCGAGGTGGGCGGCCAGCCGGTCGGCCGACTCGGCGTAGAAGTCGGCGAGCGCCCCGGCGTACCCACCCGGGTGCGTGGTGGACCCGGTGGTGACCGGGTAGGTCAGGCACTCCTCGACGCAGCCCGCGGGGACCAGGTCCGCCGCGATCCGTCGCGCGTTCGACTGCTTGCCGACACCCGCGTGGTAGGCCACCACGTCGGCGGCGCCGATGAGCCGTGCGGCCTTGAGGGTGACCAGCTCGGGGTCACCGGGGCCGACGCCGACCCCCCAGAACCGGCCCGGCCGGTCCGGCCGCACCCCCGGGCCGCTCACTCCGCCTCCTGGGCCAGCGCGTTGACCGCCGAGGAGCACATCGCCGAGCCGCCGCGACGCCCGCGGACGGTCACGAACGGGACGTCGATGCCGTGGTCGCGGCGCAGGTCCGCGAGGGCCTGCTTGGACTCCGCCGCTCCGATGAACCCGACCGGGCAGCCGACGATCGCCGCGGGACGCGGGCCGCCGTCCACCAGCATCTCGAGCAGGTGGAACAGGGCGGTCGGGGCGTTGCCGATCGCCACCACGGCGCCCTCGAGCACCGGCTCCCACAGCGAGACCGCGGCCGCGGTGCGCGTGGTGCCCCACCGCGCCGCCAGCCCCGGGACCCGGGGGTCGGTCAGGTCGCAGCGCACCTCGTTGCCGCGCGGCAGCCGTGACGCGGTGACGCCCACGGCGACCATCCGTGCGTCGCACAGCACCGGCGCCCCGGCCTCCAGCGCCTCGCGGGCGGCCGGCACCACCTCGGGGTGGATCACCAGGTCCGGCACCAGGTCGACCTGGCCGGACCCGTGCACCATCCGCACCGCCAGTCGCTCGGCCGACGCGGGCACCGAGGAGAGGTCGGCCTCGCGACGGATCGTGGCGAAGGAGTCGACGTAGATCGCCGGCCCGTCGGTGACGTAGTCGTAGCGACGCGCCGGGGCGCTCGGCTGCCAGGTCATGCCGCACTCCCCTCGGGCAGCAGCGACTCGGGTAGCAGCACGCCGTGCCAGGGGGTCACGACCACCTCGCCGTCGGGCCACGACCCGACCGTGGTGCGGTCCAGCGCCCCACCGGGCGCGGCGACGTGGCGGCCGCCGGGCACCGGACCGTGGGGCAGCGGCGGGCACTCCCCGGGGACTCGCGCGTCGACGGGCTCGACCGGCACCAGCGGGCTGTCCAGCTCCCGCACGTGCCATGCCGCCGACGGGCCGTGACCGCGCCGGTCCAGGAACCGGGCGGCCAGCCCGACCAGCGTCTCGGCGACCTCGTCCAGGGCCACGACCGGCCCCCATCCAGAGCCGACCCGGAGCTGCGCGGCCCCGTCGTCCACCGCGACGAGGCCCAGGTCGCAGTCGCGTTCCACCAGGTCGCCACGCCCGTCGTCGAGCACGAACAGGAACCGGCCCGGCAGGTCGGCCAGCCGGCGGTCCGCGCACAGAGCCGCGTCGAGGGCGTCGGCGACGGGTCGCAGGTCGGCCCGGCCACCCGCGTGACCGGTCTGCGGGGAGACCATCACGTTGCGGACCAGCTCGTGGCTGCGGCTGGGCACCAGGCCGGTCGCGAGCACGGCGTCGACGACCTCGGCAGCCACCGCCCCCGGCGAGAGCGGATCGGCGGGGAGGGCTCGCAGCTGCAGGTTGGCCCGTCCCGTCAGGTGCAGCCGGCCGTCGCCCCAGCGCTCGGCCACGTGGAGCAGTGCGCGGAGGCGACGTACCGCCACGCGGCCGCCCACCAGGCGGAGCCTGACCAGCAGGCCGTCGTCGGCCGGCCAGGGGCGGCAGAGCGCGGGACAGCGATCGGGACGATGACGGGACGACACGGGCACCGGGCCAGCTCCTTCGAGGTCCGGGCTCGTGCGCGGAGCCCGACTGCGACCTCACGGCGGCTGCCGCAAGGGCCAGCAGGTCTTCGGACTCGGGTTCACTCGGCACCGGGCGCCTTCCCAGCGGCTCACCTCTCCCGAGGATCCCCGCCAGTGGCGTGCTGCCCGGCCCGTCACCCACACCGCTGCGCGTCAGTCCCGGATTCTCACCGGGTTCCCAGTGACTGGCCCGAGGACCGTACCAACACCCGGAGGCGGACGGTCGTTCCCGTCCGAGCAGCGATGCCCTAGTGTTCGGCGAGCGGGCGTGAGGAAGCCGGTGGGAATCCGGCGCAGTCGCGCTACTGTGACCGCCCTCCGCGAGTCGTCGTACGACGGTGAGTCGGTGGGTGGAAGTCAGACCCGACCGTCCGCTTCCATCCACATCGACCAGGGACGCAGTCATCCCTGAGGAGGACTCATGTCGCAGTCTGCCCTGCCCATCTCGCCCGCCGCCCCGCTGTCGGACGGGCTCGCCCCCGTCTCGCTGCGTGAGCTCGCCCCATGGACGCTCTTCCTCGGGACCCTCGGCCTGCTCCTGCTCTTCTTCGTCGGGGTCGACCAGGGCGCCGTGTCGGTGCCGTCGGGCTCGTTCGTCCACGAGCTGACGCACGACGGCCGCCACCTGCTCGGCTACCCGTGCCACTGAGGGCGACCGTGCACGCCCGCGCCCTCCTCGTCCGAGGACTGCTCGCCGGCCTGCTGGCCGGCCTCGTCACGTTCGCCGTCGCCCACCAGGTGGGCGAGCCCCCCGTGGAGCAGGCGATCGCCCTGGAGTCCACCGCGCCCGCCGACCACGAGCACGCCGAGGGCAGCGCCGCCCACTCCCACGCCGAGGAGGACGCGGTCGTCAGCCGCACCGTCCAGCGCACCGTCGGCCTGTGGCTGTCCACGGTGCTGGTCGGCATCGCCCTCGGCGGCCTGGTCGGTCTCGCAGCGGCGTACGCCGTCGGTCGCCTCGGCTCCCTCTCCCCGGCCCAGTCCACGGCGGTGGTGGGCCTGGTCGGCTTCGTCTCCTTCGCGCTCGTGCCGTTCTGGAAGTACCCCGCCAACCCGCCGGCGGTCGGCTCGGGCGAGACGATCGGTGAGCGGACCGCGGCGTACTTCGGCTTCGCGGGCCTCTCGGTGGTGCTCGCCGTCCTGGCCGTGGTGGTCGCGGTCCGGGCGTCGCGGCGCGTGGGCGGGTACGTCGCGTCGGTGGCCGCGGTGGTCGGGTACCTCACCCTCGTCGTCGGCGCGGGCCTGCTGCTGCCGGCGGGTGCCGACGTGGACGGGTTCCCGGCGGCCACGCTGTGGGAGTTCCGCACCGCCTCGCTCGTGGTGCAGGCGACGCTGTGGGCCGTGCTCGGGGTGGTGCTGACCGGGCTGGTGGGTCGCCTGGCCGCCGACGCACGGCGCGACCTGGCCCGCCGCACGCTGGCGGTCTCGCTGTGAGCGTGGTTCCGCCCGATCCCGGCGCACGCGCAGCGGCCGCCGGACGACTGGCCGCCCTGGCGGTCCCGGCCGGGGCGCTGGGCCGGCTGGGCGACCTCGCGGTCTGGCTCTGCGCGACCACGGGCCAGGTGCCGCCCCCGGACCTGCGCCGCACCGGCGAGGTGCGTCTGGTGGTCTTCGCCGGCGACCACGGGGTCGCGGCGCACGGCGTCTCGGCCTACCCGGCCTCGGTGACGCCGGCGATGGTCCGCGCGGTCGCCGCGGGCCGGGCCGGGGTCTCAGCCCTGGCCGCCGCACACGGCGTGAGCGTGCGGGTCCTCGACGTCGCCGTCGACGACGACCTCGCCGACCTGCCCGGCTCCGTGACCGCCCGCAGCGTCGGGCGCGGTTCGGGCGCCATCCACGTCGAGGACGCGCTGCCCGACGAGACCGTCCGGGCGGCCCTCGCGCTGGGTCGCGACGTCGCCCGGGAGGAGGTCGCGAGCGGTGGACGGTTGCTGCTCGGTGGCGACCTGGGCATCGGCAACACGACGCCCGCCGCGGCCCTGGTGGCCGCGACGCTGGGCCTGCCCGCCGAGGAGGTCGTGGGACGCGGCACCGGGGTCGACGACGCGGGGCTGGCGCGCAAGAGCGAGGTGGTGAGGACCGCGCTCGACCGGTCCCGCGGCCGCCACGACGACCCGGTGGAGTGCCTGGCCGCCCTGGGCTCGGCGGACCTCGCGGCGACCACCGGCTACCTCGCCGAGGCCGCGGTCCTCGGCGTGCCGGTGCTCCTGGACGGACTGATGTCGGTGGCCTGCGCACTGCTCGCCGACCGGCTGGCCCCGGGGGCTGCGCAGTGGTTCGCCGCCGGCCACCGCTCCACCGAGCCGGCCCAGTCACTGGCCCTGGAGAAGCTCGGCCTGGAGCCCCTGCTCGACCTGGGGCTGCGTCTCGGGGAGGGCAGCGGCGCGGTCGCGGCGGTGCCGCTCGTCCGGTCGGCCGCGGCCCTGCTGCGCGACACCGCCCTGCTCAGCGAGGTCCTGCCCTGAGCCGTCGCCCGGCGGGCTGGCCGGACGCGCTCCTGATGGCGGCCGGCACCCTGACCGTCCTGCGGCTGCCGCCACCGCGACGGGTCGACCCTCAGGTGGCGGGGCGGGCCATGCTGCTCGCTCCCCTGGCGGTGCTGCCGCTCGGCGCGGCCGTCACCGGCCTGCTGCTGGTGACGGCCGAGACCGGCGTACCGCCGCTGGCGCGGGGACTGATGGCCGTCGCGCTGCTCGCGCTGGGCACCCGCGCCCTGCACTGGGACGGTCTCTCCGACGTCGCCGACGGGCTCACCGCCTCCTACGACCCGCAGCGCTCGCTCACGGTGATGCGCACCGGGACGTCGGGCCCGGCGGGCACGCTGGCCGTGGTGCTGGTCGCGGGGCTGCAGGCCGCGGGGTTCGCGGCGCTGTCCGGCTCCCCGGCGGGCTGCGTGCTGGCGGGGGCGTGCGTGCTCGGCTCCCGGGTGTCGCTCGCGACCTGCTGCGCCCGTCCCGTCCCTCCGGCGCGCCCCGAGGGCCTGGGCGCGACGGTCGCCGGGACCGTGCCGGTGCTCGCCGCCGCGCTCGCGTGGCTGGCCCTCGCCGGAGCCCTCGCCGGGCTGCTGGCCGTGCTGCCGGTCCAGCGCGCGCCGTGGCACGCGCTGGTGCCGGTCGTCCTCGCGGTCGTCCTGTCCCTGCTCCTCGTGCGCCGCTGCACCAGCCGCCTCGGCGGTGTCACCGGGGACGTCCTCGGCGCCGGCGTCGAGGCCTCCCTCGCCGTCCTGCTGCTGGCCCTGACATGAGCCGAGACGTCACCCACGCACGGCCGAGGCGTCACTCGCGCACGGCCTCGGGTTCAGAGGACCAGGACCCGACCGGCGATCACGAGGTGCACCTCGTCGCAGGCGGCGCCGAGCTGCTGGTTGACCGCCCCGAGGAGGTCGCGGAAGACGCGGCCGGAGCGATGCGCGGGCACGACGCCGAGGCCCACCTCGTTGGTCACGAGCACGACGTCGCGATCGGTGGCGGCCAGCGCCGCGACCACGTCGTCGGTACGCCGGGCGACCAGCTCCTCGAGCTGATCGGCCGTCCGGTCCCAGGCCCGCTCCTCGTCCAGCACCGCGGTCAGCCAGGTGCCCAGGCAGTCGACCAGGACGGGTCCGTCACCGGCTCGGACGGCGCTCGCCAGGTCCCGCGTCTCGGCCGTGGCCCAGCTCTCCGGGCGCCGCGACCGGTGCGCGGCCACGCGGGCGGCCCAGTCGGGGTCCATGTCCTCGTCGGTGGTCGGGCCCGGTGCGACGTACGTCGCCGCTCCCCCGTCGGCCGCCTCGCGCACCAGCTCCTCGGCGTGCCGCGACTTGCCCGACCGCACGCCGCCGGTGACCAACACCTTCACGTCTCGCCTCCGGGACCTCGATGAGCGCGCGGGCGCTCGGGCTGCTGCTCGGCTACGCCGCCGACCGGGTCTGGGCCGACCCGGTGCGCCACCACCCTGTCGCATGGTTCGGCACCGTCGCGAGTCGGCTCGAGCAGCGGGTGTGGCGCGACGACCGCCTCGCAGGGACGGCGTACGCCGCTGTCCTGGTCGGTGGGGTGGTCCTGCCCGCCGCCGGGGTGGAGCGCCGGGCCGGCCCGGCGACCCGGGTCGTGACGACCGCCGCTGCCACCTGGCTGGTGCTGGGGGGCACGAGCCTGGACCGGGAGGCGGCTGCGGTGCAGGCGCGCCTGGAGGTCGGCGACCTGCCCGGCGCACGGGCGCAGGTCGGCCGCATCGTCGGTCGGTCGACCGCGGACCTCGACGCCGCCGGGGTGGCCCGCGCCGCCGTGGAGTCGGTCGCCGAGAACACCTCCGACGCCGTGGTGGGAGCCCTGGTCTGGGGTGCCGTCGCCGGTCTCCCGGGTCTGCTCGGCTTCCGGGCCGCCAACACCCTCGACGCCATGGTCGGGCACCGCACCGCACGGCACGACCGCTTCGGCTGGGCCGGCGCCCGGATCGACGACGTGCTGGGTCTGCCCGGTGCGCGCCTCACCGCAGCGTTGGCCGCAGCAGCGGGACCGGACCACGCCGGCGCGCTCCGCGCCTGGTGCCGGGACGCGGGCGCGCACCCCAGCCCCAACGCCGGCCCGGTGGAGGCCGCGTTCGCCGGCGCCCTCGGAGTCACCCTGGGCGGGCCGACCACCTACGGCGACCGCACCGAGGACCGCCCGCGCCTCGGCGACGGGGCCGCCCCCACCGCTCACGACGTCACCCGCGCCCGACGGCTCGCCGCGCGCGTCGGCCTCGGGGCCGCTGTCGTCTCCGCCCTCATCGCCGTGCGAGCACCCACGCAGCCGCTGCCCCCACGTCGTCCACGACGCTGACCCCGGCCGGCGGATCCGGTCGGGACACGACGACGCACGGCACGCCCAGCTCGGCGGCCGCCGCCATCTTCGGCCAGGTGTGCATCCCGCCGGAGTCCTTGGTCACCAGCACGTCCGCGGCGTGCTCGCGCATCAGCGCGCGCTCGTCGGCCAGGTGGTAGGGGCCGCGGTCGAGCAGCAGCCGCCACGACGGGGGCAACGCGACCTCGGGGTCGTCGACGACGCGCGCCAGCACGGGCCGGTCCGCCAGCGGTCCGGTGAAGCTGCCGAGGTGCTGGCGCCCCACCGTGAGGAACGGTCGCTCCCCCAGCTCCGCTGCGCGCGCTGCCGCCTCGACGTGGTCCGCGACCCGGTGCCAGCCACCGCCGGGATCCTCCCACCCGGAACGCGCCAGTCGGAGCAGACGGTCGTGCGGCACGGCGAGGGCGGCGTGCGCGGAGATGGTCGCGGCGAAGGGGTGGGTCGCGTCGACGACGGCGTCGAACCCCGCGGCGTACGCCGCCAGCCCGGCCACCCCGCCGAAGCCCCCGATGCGCACCGACCCGACCGGCAGGCGCGGACGCGCGACCCGGCCGGCCAGCGACGTCTCGACCTCGACCCCCGACCCGTCCAGCTGCTCGGCCAGCGCGCGGGCCTCGGCCGTGCCGCCGAGCAGCAGCACCCTCATGGGCGCGCCGCCAGCGCCAGCAGGGCATCGACGTCCAGGTGCTCCTCGACCAGGTCGCCCAGCAGGTCGAGCCGGCGCTCGCGGGCGGCCGGGAACGACGCCTGCGAGCGCACCCCCAGGGCGGTGGCGAGGTAGGACGCGCGGACGGTGTCGTCCTCGAGGGCGCCGTGGACCATCGTCCCGGTCACCGACCCGGACTCCAGTGCCCCGGTCACCCGCCCGTGGTGGATCTCGTAGCCGGCCGGGTCGTGCCGGCGGAGCACCTTCTCGGTCCCGAAGACCGTCTCCAGGTCGAGCAGGCCGAGTCCCTCCGCCACGGCCCCGCGGTCCCCCTCGACGCCGTCGGGGTCGCTCACCGTCCTGCCCAGCACCTGGCAGCCGCCGCAGATGCCCAGCACCGCTCGCCCGCGCGCGGCGTGGTCGAGGACCGCCCGGTCCAGGCCGCGCGACCGCATCCACGCCAGGTCGGCCAGGGTGGCGCGGGTGCCGGGCAGCACCACCAGGTCGGCGTCGCCGAGGTCGCGCGCGGACGAGGCGAAGACGACGTCCAGGTCGGGCTCGAGCCCGAGGGCGTCGACGTCGGTGAAGTTGGAGATCCGGGGGAACCGGACGACCGCGACCCGCGCGCCCGCCCCCGACGACGTCCTGCCCTCGAGGTCGAGGGCGTCCTCGGAGTCCAGCCACACGTCGGGACGCCACGGCAGCACCCCGTGGACGGGGAGGGACGTGCGGCGCTCGAGCTCGACCAGCCCCGGCCGCAACAGCCCCACGTCGCCACGGAACTTGTTCACCACCCAGCCCGCGAGCAGCGCCCGGTCCTCGGGGTCGAGCAGCTCGCGGGTGCCGACGAAGGCCGCGAACACCCCGCCGCGGTCGATGTCGCCGACCACCACGGTCGGCAGGCCGAACGCGCGTGCCAGCCCCATGTTCACGTAGTCGCCCGCCCGCAGGTTGACCTCCGCCGGGCTGCCGGCGCCCTCGGCGACGACGACCTCGTGGCGCGAGGCCAGGTCGGCGTACGCCGCGTGCGCCGCCTCAGCCAGGTGCCGCCGCCCCTGCTCCCAGTCCTCGGAGGAGACCGTGCCGCCGGGGCGGCCCATGACGACGACGTGGCTGCGGCGCTCCCCGCCGGGCTTGAGCAGGACCGGGTTCATCGCGACCTCGGGCTCGGCGCGGGCCGCCAGCGCCTGGGTCCACTGGGCCCGCCCGATCTCGGCGCCGAGCCCGTCGGGTCCGTCGGGCCCGTCGACCACCATCGAGTTGTTCGACATGTTCTGCGCCTTGTACGGCGCGACCCGCACCCCCCGGCGCGCGAACGCGCGGCACAGCCCGGTCACGACCAGGCTCTTCCCGGCGTCCGAGGTCGTGCCCGCGACCAGCAACCCGCTCATGCGGGTGCCACCGAGCCGATCCCGGTGCGGGACAGCTCCCAGGTGTGCATCCGACGGCACGCGTGGTTGCCCCACCACTGCAGGTCCACGCGGTCGACGACCAGCTGGGCGGGCAACGCGTCCCCCAGCGACTCGCGCACCGACGCCGTGGTGACGTCCGGCCCGAGCCGGTCCAGGGTCACGTGCGGGGTCGGGTCGGCGTACCTCCCCCGGTAGGGGACGTACGCCGGGAAGGCCCGGGCCAGCGCCGCCGTCAGTGCCCGCAGCGGCTCGTCGGGCACCGGGACCGCGTGCACCAGGCCGTCGGGGAACACCGCGAGGGCAGCCAGCCCGACGGTGAACGCCTCGACCCCGGCGAGCACCCGCTCGACCCGTCGCAGGTCCGCAGCCGTGGGGCGCTCGACCCAGGGGGCGAGCAGCGTGAGGTGCGCGTGGGCGAAGCCGGGGTCGGTGGAGACGAAGCTGGGGTCGTAGTGCGCCGTCCGCTCACGCACCCAGTCCTCCAGGGCCGGGACCGGGACGGCGAGACAGGTGTGTCCGCTCATCGGCGCACCGTGGCGAAGACGAGGTCGTGCAGGTCGGCGGGCACGGGTCCACCCTCGTCGGCCCAGCGGACCACCGCGTCCACGCTGTCGCGGTCCAGCACGCCACCCAGCCAGGTGTCCTGGGGCCGCCCCCCGCCGGCGAAGTCCCGCACGAGCACCACGTTGCTCCGGTCGCACGCGAGCAGGCAGTCCACCACCCGCACCCGCACGTCGGCGCCCGCCCGCCCGGCACCGGCGACCAGGGCGTCGCGCAGGCCGTCGTGGTCCACGCCGGGATGCTTCGACTCCGAGCCGCAGCAGCAGTCCCGACACATCAGCACGTCGCGGTCAGGGAGGCTCATGCCGGCGCCCGCAGGAGGTACAGGTCCATCACCCAGCCGTCGACCTCGGCGGCTCGCTCTCGCGCGGCCTCGATGGCCCCACCCACGTCACCGACCCGTCCGGCCACGGCCTGCTCCCCGGCCGCGCCGAGGTTCGCCGCCCACCAGATGCTCCAGTCGTCGACCCCGAGCCCGGCGAGCTCGATACGTCGGTTGAGCATCACCACCACGTTGCGCTGCCCCTGCGCGATCGCCTCCGGCAGCCGCCGCGCGGTCGTCACGTGCAGCGGCCTGGCCACGTCGTGCAGCACCAGCCGGTGCCGGGCGGCGAGCAACGAGAGGCTGCTGATCCCCGGCACCACCTCGACCTCGAGCGGCACCCGCTCGCCGAGGGCGTCGAGCAGTCGCAGCGTGGAGTCGTAGAAGCCGGGATCGCCCCAGACCAGCAGGCCCACGTCGCCCGGGTGGGCCGCCAGCGCTCGGTGCCAGCGCTCGACCCGCGCGGCGTGCCAGGCCGCGACGGCAGCGGCGTACGACGCCTCGTCGTGGCCCTCACGGCGGTCCCTCTCCGCGTCGGGCACCACCACCAGCGGTACGCCGTGCTCGGCACAGATGGCGCGCCGCACCGCAAGCAACGGGTCGTGCGTGCCCTTCTCGAAGGCGATCACCACCTCGACCGAGGCCAGTGCCGCCACCGCCTCCGGTGTGAGGTGCTGCGGCCCCATGCCGATGCCGATCACCCGCACCCGTCGACGGGTGCCGGTCGCGGCGCTCACGCGCGGTCCTCCAGGTCCCCCTCGGTCTCGAGGTAGACCTGCTGCAGCCGAGCGACCAGGTCCGGGTCGGGCTCGGCCCACAACCCCCGGTCGGCGGCCTCGTGCAGCCGCTCGACGATCCCGCGCAGAGCCCACGGGTTCGAACGGCGCATGAACTCCTGGTTGGCCTCGTCGAGGACGTACTCCTGCGCGAGCGCGGCGTACATCCAGTCCTGCACCACGCCCGCGGTCGCGTCGAAGCCGAACAGGTAGTCGACGGTGGCGGCGAGCTCGAACGCACCCTTGTAGCCGTGCCGTTGCATCGCGGCGATCCACCGCGGGTTGACCACGCGGGCGCGGAAGACGCGGTGGGTCTCCTCCTGCAGCGTGCGGGTGCGCACCGCGTCGGGGCTGGTGGAGTCGCCGACGTAGGCCTGCGGGTCCGAGCCGGTGAGCGCGCGGACGGTGGCGACCATGCCGCCGTGGTACTGGAAGTAGTCGTCGGAGTCGGCGATGTCGTGCTCGCGGGTGTCGACGTTCTTGGCCGCGACCTGGATGCGCCTGTACGCCGTGCGCATGTCGTCGGCCGCGGGCCGGCCGTCGAGGTCACGGCCGTAGGCGAAACCGCCCCACGCGGTGTAGACCTCCGCGAGGTCGGCGTCGCTGCGCCAGTCCCGCGACTCGACGACCTGCAGGATGCCGGCGCCGTACGACCCCGGCTTGGAGCCGAAGACCCGCGTCGTCGCGCGGCGCTCGTCGCCGTGCTCGGCGAGGTCGGCCTGCGCGTGCGCCCGGACGTAGTTGAGGTCGTCGGGCTCCTCCAGGGCAGCCACCATCCGCACCGCGTCGTCGAGCATCGCCACGACGTGCGGGAAGGCGTCGCGGAAGAAGCCGCTGATCCGCACCGTGACGTCGATGCGCGGTCGGTCCAGCTCCTCCAGCGGCACGA
Organism: Nocardioides sp. REDSEA-S33_B3; assembly: GCA_001627335.1. Lineage (GTDB taxonomy): Bacteria > Actinomycetota > Actinomycetes > Propionibacteriales > Nocardioidaceae > Nocardioides. The sequence goes on from LUPK01000032.1 coordinate 243,368, forward strand.
CGACCAGGTCGTTGACGCGCCGCGAGGCCTCGTCCCACTCCGGCCGCACGCCCAGCAGCGCGAGCACCTCGGCGACGTCGTCTCCGGAGGTGCGCATCGCCGAGGTCCCCCACACCGACAGACCGACCGAGCGCGGGTAGGCGCCGGTGTCCTCGACGTGGCGGCGCAGCAGTCCCTCGGCGAGGGCCTGGCCGGTCTGCCAGGCCAGCCGGCTGGGCACCGCGCGCGGGTCGACGGTGTAGAAGTTGCGCCCGGTCGGGAGCACGTTGACCAGTCCGCGCAGCGGCGAGCCGGACGGGCCGGCGGGCACGAAGCCGCCGTCGAGGGCGTGCAGCACCGCGTCGAGCTCGTCGGTCGTGCGGCCCAGCCGCGGCACGACCTGCTCGGCGGCGAAGCGCAGCACCCGCTGCACCTCGGGGTCGTCGTGCAGGCTCGAGGCGACTGCGGGGTCCCACGCGGCCGCGTCCATCGCCAGCACCAGG
>LUPK01000033.1 GCA_001627335.1 Nocardioides sp. REDSEA-S33_B3
CGGTTCGCCGGCCCGCCCCGGGTACCGACCCCTATGGCCCAAGTGGCCATCAACCAAGAAACCAACCGCGACCGACTCCACGCAGGTTGACAGGTTCCGCCCACGTCAGGGTCTGTCGGCCGGCCGATGAACCTTGCCAGGCCACCACGCGCAACGGCCCGCCACCCCGGAGGGGCAGCGGGCCGTCGTACGCCGGATCAGGCGTCGAGCTCAGGCGTCGAGGCTAGACATTGAGTCTGGGCTCAGAAGGACGCCTCGTCGATCTCCATCAGCGACAGGTCGGTCGCTTCGGCGATCGCGCGCTCGGCGGCGAGCTTGGGCAGCACGTTCTGGGCGAAGAACTGGGCCGCAGCGACCTTGCCCTCGTAGAACGCCTTGTCCTTGCCGCCGCCGTCGGGGCCACCGAGCTTCTCCAAGGCCACCTCGGCGCCGCGGAGCAGCAGCCAGGCGCAGACCACGTCACCGAGCGTCATCAGCAGACGCGAGGTGTTGAGGCCGACCTTGTAGATGTTGCGGATCTCCTCCTGCGCCGACATCAGGTCGTTGATCAGGTGACCGACCATGGCGTTGGCGTCGTCGAGGGCGGTGGCCAGCAGGGCGCGCTCGTTCTTCAGGCGGCCGTTGCCGCCCTCGGCGTCGAGGAAAGCCTGGATCTCGCCGGCCAGGTGGCCCAGCGCCTTGCCCTGGTCCTTGACGATCTTGCGGAAGAAGAAGTCCTGGCCCTGGATCGCGGTGGTGCCCTCGTAGAGGGTGTCGATCTTGGCGTCGCGGACGTACTGCTCGATGGGGTACTCCTGCAGGAAGCCGGAGCCGCCGAAGGTCTGCAGGGACTCGGTGCCCAGCAGGGTCCAGGAGCGCTCGGAGCCGTAGCCCTTCACGATCGGGAGCAGCAGGTCGTTGACGGCCTCGGCCAGCTTGTCCTCCTCGCCGTTGTGCTCGGCGATGGCGACCCGGTCCTGCCAGGACGCGGTGTAGAGGACCAGCGAGCGCATCGCCTCGGCGTAGGCCTTCTGCGTCATCAGCGAGCGGCGCACGTCGGGGTGGTGGGTGATCGTCACGCGGGGGGCGGTCTTGTCACCGGACTGGGTCAGGTCGGCACCCTGGACGCGGGACTTCGCGAACTCCAGCGCGTTGAGGTAGCCGGTCGACAGCGTCGCGATGGCCTTGGTGCCGACCATCATGCGGGCGTTCTCGATGACCTGGAACATCTGGGCGATGCCGTCGTGGACCTCGCCGAGCAGCCAGCCGCGGGCCGGCTCGCCGCCACCGACGGCGGGGTCGCCGAAGGTGACCTCGCAGGTGTTGGAGACCTTGATGCCCATCTTGTGCTCGACGTTGGTGACGTAGGCGCCGTTGCGCTCGCCCAGCTCACCGGTCTCGAGGTCGAAGTGGAACTTCGGGACGATGAAGAGCGAGAGGCCCTTGGTGCCCGGGCCGCCGGCGCCCTCGACGCCCGAGGGGCGCGCGAGCACGAGGTGGATGACGTTGTCGGAGAGGTCGGACTCGGCGGAGGTGATGAACCGCTTGACGCCCTCGATGTTCCAGGTGCCGTCCTCGTTGGGGGTGGCCTTGGTGCGGCCCGCGCCCACGTCGGAGCCGGCGTCGGGCTCGGTGAGCACCATGGTGGCGACCCAGCCCTTGTCGATCATCATCTGCGCGATCTTCTTGTCACGCTCGATGCCGTTGCGGTGCAGCACGCCCGCGAACATCGGGCCGGCGCCGTACATCCAGATGGCGGGGTTGGCGCCGAGCACGAGCTCGCCGATGCCCCACGAGATGGTCGGGGGCGCGGGGGTGCCACCGAGCTCGGCGAAGGTCTGCAGGCGCCAGAACTCGGAGTCCATCCAGGCCTGGTAGGACTTCTTGAACGACTCAGGGAGCGGAGCGGTGTTGGTGGTCGGGTCGAAGACTGGGGGGTTGCGGTCCGCGTCGACGAACGACGCGGCGAGGTCCTCGCGGGCGAGGCGCTCGACCTCGGCCAGCACCTCGCGGGCGGTCTCGCCGTCCACCTCGGCGAACGGACCGGTGCCGAGGACCTCGTCGCGGCCCAGCACCTCGAAGAGGTTGAACTCGATGTCGCGCAGGTTGCTCTTGTAGTGGCTCACGGGGGCCCACCTTCTGTTCTCGGGAACCGGCTTCGCATGCAGGGCAGTACGTCGGCGTACTACTGGCCGGTAACATAATGATACGCGTGGGTAACTTAGCGTGCAACCACTTCGGGGTGGTGCGGAACGCCTGTGTGGTAACGCGATCGCGGCCGCCAAGTCCACGAAGTCGAGTGATCTGATCGACTCGTCTGACACACTGGACCTCATGCGTGTGTCCGCCAAGTCCGACTACGCGCTGCGAGCCCTCATCGAGATGGCCACCCGCGCCGATCGGGCGGCGGTGAGCGCCGAGGAGCTCGGCAAGCTGCAGGACATCCCGCGCAACTTCCTCCAAGCGATCCTGGCGGACCTGCGTCGCGCCGGCGTGGTCATCAGCCAGCGTGGTCAGTCCGGCGGCTGGAAGCTGGCCCGGGCGGCGGGCGACGTCACGGTCGCCGACGTCATCCGTGCCGTCGACGGGCCGCTGGTATCGGTCTACGGCCTGCGGCCCGAGGCGGTCGAGTACAACGACCGGGCCGAGCCGCTGCAGCAGGTCTGGATCGCCGCGCGCCGCTCGCTGCGCGACGTCTTCGAGCACGTCTCGATCCAGGAGCTGGCCGACCAGCGGCTCCCGGAGTGCGTGAGCCGGCGTACGGCGGACGAGGACGCCTGGGCGCCGCACTGATTCCTCGCGCCCCGGTGGTCGCGGACGTCGAGACCACCCGTTCTCGAGCGTGAGTCCCTCAGCCCTCGGCGAGCGCCGCAGCCAGCCGGGTCCGGAGCTTGGCCTTCTTCCGCTCCAGCTTGGCGTTGCGCTTCTGCAGCTCCTCGGCGCGCTCCCGGGTGCGGGCCAGCTCGACGAGCAGGTCGGCCAGGGCGTCCGTGGTGCTGGCGAGGCGCTCCTCGAGCGTCGGGTCGGCCGGGGCCGCGACCGGCGCGGCGGCGGGCAGTAGGTCCGAGGCGTCCCCGGTGACGGCGTACCCGCCCTCGGCCAGCGCCTTGCCCCACGCCTCGGCGAGCTCGGTCAGCTCCTCGTGCAGGTCGGCGGGCACCGCGGTGGGAGCGTCGGTGCTGCGGACCAGGTGGGCCTCGACGAGCTGGCGCTGGGTACGCCGGTCCGCGCGGCCGTCGACGGAGGCGTTGACGTCGCGCAGCACGGCCAGCGAGGCCGCGTCGGGTGCGGTGGCGGTCGCGGTCACGGGCAGCGCGTCCGCGTCGGCCCCGACCAGCCGCGCGATCGTGGCCCAGCCCGCCCGCGCGGGGTCTTGCTCGGTGCCGGGGACGACGACGTGGACGCGGTCCGGACGCCGCAGCTCGGCGGCCCAGCGGTCCAGGACCGCCGGCACGTCCTGGTCGGCCCAGAAGGTGGCCGCCTCGTCGAGGCGACGGTCGGGGTCCAGCACCCGCCGGGCGTAGCGGCGCAGCTCCAGCTCGGAGCCGGCGCGCACCGCGTCGGTCCAGGCGGCCGCCAGCTGTCGGGCGGGGTCGGCGAGGACGGCGACCACGTGGACCTCGAAGCCGGCCAGGCTGTCCAGCAGCAGGGCGATCTGCTCGCGGCTGGCCCCGGCGAGCAGGTCGTCGGAGACGACGACCGCGTCGTGCGACTTCGCCCCCTCCTTGCGGGCCCGCTTGCACAGCAGCGCCCAGGTGCCTTCGACCTCCTTGCGCTTGAAGCCGTAGGTCGAGTGCAACCGTCGCAGCTCCAGAGCGGCGCGGCGCGCCTCGTCGGCGCTGCGCGCGGGGACGCGGACGCCGACCTCGGCCAGGGCGGCGGCGTGGTCGCTCAGCGCCCCGGCGAGGGAGCCTCCGCCTGCGTGGGGGAGGCCGATGTGGATCACGAACCTGCGCTTGGCCATGCCCGCAGGGTGGCCGGCGCAGGGGAGCGGCAGGTGAACGGCCGGTGGTGGCCCGGCCGTCGCGCGGTCTAAGCCTTGGTGAAGGTGGCCATCGTCCGCTCGGGCTCCCAGAACGCCTTCATGGAGGCGACGCGGCCGTCGTCGTGGACGACGTAGACCATGATCAGGTCTGTCGTCGTGTGCGAGCCGTCGGGGAACGACGTGCGGATCGAGCCGATGTTGGCGCAGGTGTTGCTGCCCGCGTTGGCGAAGGAGTCGGAGATCGTGAACTCGAAGGTCGCGATCGGCGCGATCGCCAGCTCCCAGAAGGCCCTGATCCCCTCGTGGCCGTGGTGGCCGCGGCCCTCCGGGTCGAACATGGAGGGCCCGACCGGGTCCTCGAGCACCGCGTCCTCGGCGTACACCGTCAGCCACTCGGCCAGGTCGCCCTTCGCGACCGCGGAGTAGGAGCGCATCGAGGCCATCCGGGCCGGGTGCTCGTCGGTGGCGGCGCGCCAGTCGATGGCGTCGGAGGTGATCGCGGCGGGACGGGAGGCGTCGGTGGAGGTGCTCACCCGCGGGATCGTACGCCGGAACTGGAACGTGTTCTAGTGGTCGGACGTGCGTCGCTCAGTCCCGGACGTGCCGCTGGACCCACTCCACGAACGGGCGCAGCGTGCGCCAGTCCTCGCGCACCAGGTCCAGCGCCTCGGGGGTGTGGATCACCGGCTCGAAGCCGTGCTGCCGACCGAGTGTCAGCGCCTTGTGCCGCAGCAGCCCGATGCGCGGGTGGTCGGCGTCGAAGCCGCGCGGCTGGGTCTTGAGGGTGTCGCCGCCGACCTCGAAGCCGGCGCTCTCGAGCTCGGCGACCAGCGCCTCGAGCTCGGGGCCGAAGGTGTCGTGGGCGACCGCCTCGCGAAACGCGGCCAGGCGGGTGCCTGAGGCCTCGTAGAAGCCGGCGCCGGTGCGCAGGCCCCGCGGGCTGATCTCGACGTACCACCCGGTCGCGGGGCCGACGCCGACGTAGGCCCCCTGGTGTGTCTTGTAGGGCGTCTTGTCCTTCGCGAACCGGACGTCGCGGTAGGGGCGGAAGATCTTGGCCTTGCCGAACTCCGGCTCGAGCGACGCGCACAGAGCGGTCATCGGCGCCCTCACCGACTCGGCGTAGACGTGCTTGTGCGCCTCCCAGAACGACTTGGTGTTGTCGACCTCGAGGTCGTCGTAGAAGTCGAGCGCGGCGACGGGAAAGCCTTGGAACTCCACGGCCCCGAGCCTAGGTGGCGGCCGGGGGACGTCATACGTCCGGAGGGAGGGGACGTCCTGTCCGTATGACGTCCCGGGTGTGGAGCGGATGACGAGACTCGAACTCGCGACATCGACCTTGGGAAGGTCGCGCTCTACCAACTGAGCTACATCCGCACGGCCGGTGTGACCAGCCGCGCACATGCTAGACGATCAGGTGGTGGTCCGGTGCGGCGGCCGCGCCAGCGTGGGCCAGCGGGGGTCGAGACCGTCGCCGGAGGAGCGGCCGGTGAGGCGGCGGTGCACCCAGGGGGCGGCGGAGTCGCGGACCCAGGTGGCGTGCTGTCGCCACTGCTCACGACGGGCGAGCTCGGTGATCTCGCGCGGGTCGGGGACGGCGAGGTCGTGCTCCACGCCGAGGGTGTCGAGGACGGCGACGGCCATCCGCTGGTGGCCGGCGGGACCCATGTGCATGCGGTCCTCGTCCCAGTAGCCCCAGTGGCGGTACTCCCGCATCCGCCAGAAGTCCACGACGGTCGCTCCGTGCCGGTCGGCGGCCTCGCGGACCAGCTCGTTGTAGAGCGCGAAGCGGCCGCGCAGGAGGCGGTACGTCGCGGAGCCGCCCGGGTCGAAGGCGGTGAACACGACCACCCGGGCACCGGCCGCGGCCAGGCGCGCCAGCCCGTCGTCGTACGCGGCGACGAGCATGTCGACGTCGACGCTGGGCCGCAGGATGTCGTTGGCGCCGGCGTAGACGGTCACGAGGTCGGGCTCGAGGGCCAGGGCCGGCTCGAGCTGCTCAGCGAGGATCGGCAGCAGCTTGCGACCGCGGATCGCGAGGTTGGCGTAGCCGAAGTCGGGCTCGCGCTCGGCGAGCACCTCGGCGACGCGGTCGGCCCAGCCGCGTACGCCGTTGGGCCGGGTCGGGTCGGGGTCGCCGACGCCCTCGGTGAAGGAGTCGCCGAGGGCGACGTAGCGCTGGAAGCTCACGACCCCATCGTGCCCGGGCGGTCCTCGTCCCCGGACGCCGAGGTGGCTCCGGCGGCGAGAGGGAGGGTTCGGCCCGGCGTACGGACGATAGGTTGACCCCGTGCTGCTCTCAGACCGGGACATCCTCGCCGAGATCGACGCGGGCCGGGTCGTCCTCGACCCCTACGAGCCGGGCATGCTCCAGCCGTCCTCGATCGACGTGCGGCTGGACCGCTTCTTCCGGGTCTTCGACAACCACAAGTACCCCCACATCGACCCCGCGCAGGACCAGTCCGACCTGACCCGGCTGGTCGAGCCCGACGGCGACGAGCCGTTCATCCTGCACCCGGGCGAGTTCGTGCTGGGGTCGACGTACGAGACCGTCACCCTCCCCGACGACATCGCGGCGCGCGTCGAGGGCAAGTCCTCGTTGGGGCGCCTGGGTCTGCTCACCCACGCCACCGCCGGCTTCGTAGACCCCGGCTTCAGCGGCCACGTCACCCTCGAGCTCGCCAACGTCGCGACGCTGCCGATCAAGCTCTACCCCGGGATGAAGATCGGGCAGTTCTGCTTCCTGCGGCTCTCCTCGCCCTCGCAGCACCCCTACGGCTCGGCGAAGTACGGCTCGCGCTACCAGGGCCAGCGCGGCCCCACGCCGTCGCGCTCCTTCCAGAGCTTCCACCGCACCTCGATCTGAGGACTACTGGTTTGGTGAGGCAACCCTAAGTTAGGGTGGCCTCATGACGATCACCCAGACGGCCCGCCCGTTCGTGCTCTGCGAGGCCGAGGTCGTGCTGGCGCAGCGGCTCTCGCCCTCCTTCGTCCGCGTCCACCTCGCGGCCCCCGAGCTCGCGGAGTTCGGCACCGTCGGACCGAGCTACGACCAGCGGATCAAGCTGGTCTTCCCCCACGAGGGCGGCCCGCTCCCGGTGCTCGGCGAGGGCCAGGACTGGTACGCCGAGTGGCTGGCGCTGCCCGAGGCCCAGCGCGGCCACATGCGCACCTACACCGTCCGCGACGTGCTGGGCTCGGGCCCCGACACCCGCGTCGTGGTCGACCTCGTCACCCACGGCACCGACGGCCACGGCGAGGCGGGGCCGGGCTCGCGCTGGGCGGCCTCGGCGACGGTCGGGTCGCGCGTGCTGCTGCTGGGCCCGCGCAAGGGCGTGGTCTACGGCGGCATCGAGTTCGCGGCGCCCGAGGACTCCGAGCTGCTCCTCGTCGGTGACGAGACCGCCGTCCCCGCGATCGCCGCCGTGCTGGCCCAGCTGCCGGTGGACGCGGCCGGTGCGGCGTTCCTCGAGGTGCCGCTCGGGGTCGACGTGCAGTCGCTGGTCCACCCGCCGCGGGTCGAGGTCACCTGGCTACCGCGCGAGGGGCGGCCGGTCGGGTCCCTCCTGCACGAGGCCGTCCTGGGTCACCTGGGCGCGGGCGCCGCGCCGGTCGAGGTGCCGGAGGCCGAGGTCGAGGTCGGGCTGTGGGAGACCCCGACGTACTCCTCCTCCGGCGACTCCCTCGACGAGCACACCACCTCGGTCGGCCACGACCTCGCCGACCTCTACGCCTGGATCGCGGGGGAGTCGCGCGTGGTGACCGGGCTGCGTCGCGCGCTGGTGCGCGACCTCGGGCTCGACCGCCGGCAGGTCGCCTTCATGGGCTACTGGCGCGAGGGCGTCTCGATGGGCACCTGAGCGTCGTACTCCTGCGGGAGGGTGGTCTCGACGCCCGCTCCTCGCTGCTCGACCACCGGACGGCGGCAGCGGCTCAACCGTCGAGCCGGTCGGCGACGCGGCGCAGGCTGGTCGCGAGGCGGTGGCGCTGCGTGACGCGCGGCATCCGGGGCTGCCTGCTGCGGACGAGGCGGTCGGCACGCCGGGCGCGCGCCTCGGCCTCGAGGGTGCTGGGGTGGTCGAGCATGACGAGCTCCTTGCAGGTGGTCGGTCTGTGATGGCTGGTGGGCGAGAGGCCGAACCGGCTCGTCCTTCCGGAAGGTCGCGCCGGTTCGGCGGGGGATGGGTCAGACCTGGAGGAGGGAGACGTTGCCGCTGACGGTGGCGGCGCGGACCTCAACGTGGTCCTGGCCCTCCTCGGGCTGGCCGGCGCCGGCGAGGGTGGAGTGGATGCGACCGGTGAGCGAGCTGATGTCGGTCCACACCGGGACGCCGGCCGGGACGCCGACCCGGACGTCGCCGGAGGCGACCTTGGCCGAGATGCGCCCGCGGCGGATCGCGGAGATCCCGAGGCTGCCGGAGCCGCTGGTGAAGGCGACGTCCGCGCAGGTCGCGTCGACGCGCAGGTCGCCGGAGCCGGTCTTGGTCAGGACGGCGCCGTCGGCCGTGGCCACGTGCACGTCGCCGGACCCCGACGACACCGACAGCTCGTCGAGGACCTCGCGCAGGGTCACGTCGCCGGAGCCGGTCCGCACCTTCAGCGCGGCCCCGGCCCGGTCCACGCGGACGTCGCCCGAGCCGGTGTCGATGCTGCTGGGGGCGTCGAGGCTCTCGACGCTCACCTCGCCCGACCCGGTCCGCAGGCGTACGCCGCCGGCCGGCCCGGTCACGCTCACCCCGGCGCTGCCCAGCTTGGTCGCCACGTTGCTGCGCGGCGGGGTGGTGACCGTGACGTCCAGGGGGCTGTCGAAGGCCGACAGCAGGCCGCCCCGGGGGGCGACCACGCTGACCTGGCCGTCGCGGTCGTGCACGTCGACCCGGTCGGCGTCGCGACCCTCGACGGTGACGGTGGTGGTCTCGGTGCCGGGGGTCTCGGCGCAGCGGACGCGGACCTCGCCGCGGCCGATCTCGACGTAGACCGAGGCGGGTGAGGGGGTGGCGAACTCGAAGCGGGGCACGGCGGTCTCCAGTGGTCGGCGGGGCATGAAGGGTGTGCGGGGCCGCGGGGCCGGCCGAGCCGGTCCCGTGCGGCGGGGTGGGAGGGGTGCGGGTCAGACCCAGCCGGTCATCCGGCGGTTGCCGCGCCGGGCCGGGTCGGAGCCGAAGAACGGCATGGAGGAGAGATCGATGTCGACGTGGACGGCGCCCTCGTGGGTCGCCGAGCGCACGGCCTGGACCAGCCAGGTGTTGAGCGAGGAGCCGGCGGCCGCCGCCGCGTCCTCGGCCTTGGTCTTGAGCGACTCCGGCAGTCGCAGGGTGATCCGGGCGACGCTGGCGTCCTCCTCGACCTCCTCGGGGCGGGGCGGCGCCGGGGGAGCCGGCGGCGTCGGGGGAGCCGGGGGCGCGGCGTCGACCACGAAGTCGAGGTCGCGACCGTCGAGGCGGACGTCCACGCCGCCCGCCGGCATCGAGGCCGTGATCTCGGCCGCGGCCTGGGAGAGCGCCTCCATCAGGGCGAGTCGCGTGGCCGGCTCGAGGGCGTAGCCCAGGCGCTCGGCCGCCGCGGCGACCTCGGGGCCGCCGGCCTCAGCGGCGGCGAGGAGGTCGCGACGCAGGCTGTCGACGTACGGCGTGATGTCCATGCGCACCACGATGACATCACTGTGACGTCACGTCAAGCACCAGCGACGTCACAGTGGCGTCTCGATGGTGCCGAGGTGGTGCCCAGGTGGTGTCAGGCGGTCCCCGAGGTGCCCGGAGGGGTGGGGACGGCGCGGTCCACGGGTCCTACCGTCGGCGGGTCGTGCCCGGCCCACGCGGTCAGCCCCCAGGGCGCGACACCTCTCGGAAAGGAAGCGCATGCTCCACGCGCCTGCACCCCTGGCCAGCGACACGATCATCTCGGCGAGCTGGGTCGACTACCTGATCGTCGCGATCTACTTCGGCTTCGTCCTCGGCATCGGCCTGATGGCCCGGCGCGGCGTGTCCGACTCGGTGGACTTCTTCCTCTCGGGCCGCTCGCTGCCCGCCTGGGTCACCGGCCTGGCCTTCATCTCCGCCAACCTCGGCGCCGTCGAGATCATGGGCATGTCCGCCAGCGGCGCGGAGTTCGGCCTCCCGACCGTGCATTACTTCTGGGTCGGTGCCATCCCGGCGATGCTGTTCCTCGGCATCGTGATGATGCCCTTCTACTACGGCTCGCAGGTGCGCTCGGTGCCGGAGTTCATGCTGCGGCGCTTCGGCACCGGCGCCCACCTGGTCAACGCGGTGTCCTTCGCCGTCGCGCAGCTGCTGATCGCCGGCATCAACCTCTACCTGCTCGGCTCGATCATCCAGGCGCTCCTGGGGCTGGACCTCTTCCTGGCCGTCGTCATCGCGGCGGTCATCGTGCTCTGCTACATCACCCTCGGCGGGCTGTCGGCCGCGATCTACAACGAGGTGCTGCAGTTCTTCGTGATCGTCGCGGCCCTCACGCCGCTGACGCTGCTCGGCCTGGACCGCGTCGGCGGCTGGCAGGGGGTCAAGGACGGCATCGCCGAGACCGCCGGCCAGGGGGACGTGCCGCCGGCCGCCGACCAGCTCAACAGCTGGCCGGGCACCGCCCTGACGGGCTTCGACTCCGAGCTGCTCTCGGTCGTCGGCATCGTCTTCGGCCTCGGCTTCGTGCTCTCCTTCGGCTACTGGACGACCAACTTCGTCGAGGTCCAGCGCGCGATGGCCACTGACTCGATCTCCTCGGCGCGCAAGACGCCGATCATCGGTGCCTTCCCCAAGATGTTCGTCCCCTTCATCACGATCATCCCCGGCATGATCGCGGCGGTCCTGGTGGCGGAGATCGCCGAGGTCAAGGCCGGCGGCGACGTCAGCGGCGGCGCGGAGGGGTCGGTCACCTACAACGACTCGCTGATCTACCTGATGCGCGACGTGCTGCCCAACGGCCTGCTCGGTGTCGCGATCGCGGGTCTGCTGGCGGCGTTCATGGCCGGCATGGCCGCCAACGTCTCGGCCTTCAACACCGTGTTCAGCGTCGACCTCTGGGAGCGGTACGCCGTCAAGGACCGCTCCGACGGCTACTACCTCCGCGTCGGCCGGTGGGCCACCGTCGGCGCGACGGTCGTGGCGGTCTTCACCGCGCAGCTGGCGGCGAGCTTCTCCAACATCATGGACTACCTCCAGACGCTGTTCGGCTTCTTCAACGCGCCGCTGTTCGCGACGTTCATCCTCGGCATGTTCTGGAAGCGGATGACCGCCACCGCCGGCTGGGCGGGGCTGGCCTCGGGCACGCTCGCCGCGGTCCTCGTCGGCTTCCTGGCCGAGGGCACCCTCGGCTCCCTGTCGATCGGCGTGCTGCCGCTCTCGGGCCAGGGCGCGGCCTTCGTCGCCGCCGGTGTCGCCTTCGCCGTCGACATCGTCGTCTCCGTGGCGGTGTCGCTGGTGACCACGCCCAAGCCCGCCCACGAGCTGGTCGGCCTGGTCTACTCCGAGACCCCGAAGGAGGACCTCGTCGACGAGGCGGAGGCGTCCTACCCGTGGTACCGCCGCACCCTGCCGCTGGCCGGCATCGCCGCGGTCCTGACGATCATCCTCAACCTGGCCTTCTAGGAGTGACCATGAGCGAGCACACCCCGAGCGACGGCGCGGCCAGCACACACAAGGCCGGCCTGCTCGACATCCGCAGCATCATCGGCGCCCTCATGGGTGTCTACGGCGTGATCCTGGTGCTGATGGGGATCTTCGCCGACCCCGAGACCGACAAGACCGGCGGCACCAACGCCAACCTCTGGGCCGGGCTGGCGATGCTGCTCGTGGCCCTCGTCTTCGTGGCGTGGGCCCGGCTGCGGCCGGTCCGGGTGCCGGAGGAGCAGGAGGCTAGCGCCGCTTCTTCCTGACCCACGGCACGGTCAGCTCCGAGGGGGTCTCCGGGCCGGTGTGCACCGTGATGACCGACAGGCTGCCCAGCAGCACCGGCAGCGTCGGGAGCAGGTGCGGCACGTCGAAGGCCTGGACGGCCACGCGCAGGCGGTGGCCCCTGCGGATCTTCGCCGCGGTCGGGAAGACCTCGACGTCGACCGGCTCGATGCCCTCCAGCGGCGCTTGCGACTCCTCGGTGAAGGGGTGCCAGGGCTGGATGATCTTCCCGTTCAGCTTCCGGCTGCGCCGCCGGTCGGTCTCGGCGAGCGAGAGCACCTGCCAGCCGCCGGTCAGCCGGCTGACGGTGCCGTCGGGGGCGACGTCCTCCACCGACACCGAGAGCATCCCGTCGCCGCCACCGGCGACCGAGGTGTAGAGCCGGGCGTTGATCGGGCCGCGGAAGGCGGTCGCCCGCTCCATCGGCTCGGTCTCGAAGACCACGCCGGTCAGGTCGTTGACGCGGGTGTCGTCGAAGCAGGGGTTGGGGAAGGGGAACTGGCTCGCCCCGGCGTTGAGGATGCCCGCGGTCCACTGGTTGGCCGAGCGGGTGCAGGCGCCCGACACGGGCACGGGCAGCACGTCGGCGGTGCCTGCCTCCGGCGTACCGGTGGTGAGGGAGCCGTTGACCAGGGCGGTCGTGGAGCTGCCGGAGAGGTGGTAGGAGCGGGCCCGCAGGTCGCGGTCGATCCAGCGCTTCGACCGCGTCCAGCGGCCGCTGCCCTGCTCGTAGTAGGTGAGGTTCGCGATGTCCTTGTGCAGGCGCTTGTCGCGCTTGCCCTTGACGTAGTGGTCGAACCACCGCAGCTGCAGCTCCTCGAGGCTGCCGTAGCCGGCGTCGCCGATGTCGGCGGCCGAGGATCCCTGGAGGTGGTCCCACGGTCCGGTGATCAGCTTGGTCGGGACGCCGTTGCGCTGCAGCGCCTCGAAGAGCAGCGGGGTGCCGCGCTGGAAGAGGTCGTACTCGCCGGAGACGAAGAAGGCGGGCACCTCCACCTGGTCGATCACGTTGATGACCGAGCGCTGCTCGTAGAACTCGCCGTCGTAGGCCGGCTCCTGGGCCAGCAGTGCCGCCGGGATCACCTGGGCGGTGAACCCGAACGCGCCCATGATGTGGTCGAGGTAGATCGACAGCGCGCTCTGCGGCTCGCTGGCCCCCACCGCGGGCGGGATGAGGCCGGTGGTGGTGACCAGTCCGAGCCACAGCGGGATGAACCCGACGTCGATCGCACCGCCGCTGGCCACGACGTCGCGGTAGACGTCGGCGCCGGGCACCTGCGGGAAGATCGCCTTGAGGCCCTTGGGCTGGGCGGCGGCCGCCCAGAGCTGGGAGATGCCCATGTACGACGGGCCGGTCATCGCTGTCCTGCCGTTGCTCCAGGACTGCTCGTGGGCCCAGGTCATGATCTCGCCGGCGTCGGTGTTCTCCCGGGTGTCGAAGGCGTTCCACTGGCCGCTGCTGGAGCCGGTGCCGCGGGCGTCGACGGTCAGCTGGGCGTAGCCCCGCTTGACCAGGTAGCCGCCGTCGCTGCCGCCGAGGCCACTGTTGGCCAGCACGGACTTGTTGTACGCCGTGATCGTCACGACCACCGGGAAGCGCTTGTCCACCGGCTCGCCGTCGGCGTCGGCGGGCAGGGTCAGGTCGCCGCGGAGGATGACTCCGTCCGACATCGGGATCTCGAGGTCGGTCAACGTGACCGTGTCGGCGTACTGCTCCTTGCGGGGGGACCAGACCTTCGCAGCCTTGCCCTTGCTCTTCTTCGTGGTCTTGCCCGTGGTGACCGTGGCGCCGAGGTCGACGGCGGCGGGCGAGGACGTCGCGGCGGTGCCGGCGTGGGCCGCACCGGTAGTGACAGCGACCGGGCTCGCGACCAGCGCCAGCGTCAGCAGCCCGCCGAGGGCGCGACGGGAGCGGGTGAGGGGGGAGCGAGCGGGCACGACGGGGGACCTCCGGTGTTGACGGTGCGTCAAGAAGGCTAACGAGCGCCGGTGACAGTCGTCACGGATGTCCACGCTCTGCGCCGCGGCCCGCTGGACGCCGGGACGTGGGCTCCGGAACGACCGGAGGGCGTGCCGTGACACAGGGTCACGACACGCCCTCCGGTCGGGCTGCTCCTCGGCTCAGAGGTCGAAGAGCGACTCCGTGCCGTCGATGTCGGCGTCCGTGCGGGGCTGGTGGGCCTCGCCGCTGGAGACCGGCTTCGGCTTCTCCTCGACGGGGGCCGCCTCGGTGGACGCCTCGGGCTCGGGCTCCTCGGTCGTCTCCGCCTCGGTCGACTCCGCGGTCTCCGGCTCCTCCGTCGACTCCTCAGCCGTCTCCTCGGCCGCTGCCTCGGGCTCCGCCTGCGCCGGCTCCTCCGGGGCAGCCGCCTCGGTCGACCCGGTCGCCTCGGGAGCGGCTGCCGGAGTCTCCGGAGCCGCGGGGGCGGCCGGGGCCGGGGCGTTCGCCGGGGCGGCGATGTCGAACAGCGAGCCGGCCGCGTCCAGGTCGACCGCGGGTGCCGCCGGCTTCTCCGGTGCGGGCGTGGGCTCGGCCTTCGCCGCAGGCTCCTCGGCCTGCGCGGGCTCGACCTTCTCCTCGGCCTGCTCCTCGGACTTCTCCGCGGCGGGCTGCTCGACCTCGGGCTCAGCCGGGGTCTCGGCCGCCGCGGGGGCGGCCGGGGCCGGCTCGTCGGCCGGGATGTCGAACAGCGAGCCGCCGCCCGAGAGGTCGACCGACTCCGTCGGCTCGGACGTCTCCGCCGGCTTCTCGGCCGGCTCCTCAGCCGCAGGTGCCTTCTCCTCGGCCTTCGGGGCAGCCGCGGCGGGCTCGTCGGCGGTCAGGTCGAACAGCGAGCCACCGGAACCCAGGTCCGTGGACGGCTCCGGGTCGGCCTCCGTGGGCTCGGCCGCGGGCGCGGCCTTCGCCTCGGCGGGAGCAGCGGGCTCCTCCTCCGCGGCGGGGGCCTCGTCGCCGCCCAGGTCGAAGAGCGAGCCACCGCCCAGCGACTCCTCGGCCGGAGCGGCCTTCGCCTCCGGAGCGGCAGCCTGCTGCTCGGACGGCTTCTCCGCGGGCTTCTCGGCGGGCTCGTCGAACATCGACGAGGCGTCGTCGAAGAGCGACCCGCCCTTGTCGCCACCCTTGTCCGCGCCCGTGTCCTCGGACTTCTCAGGGGCGGCCTTGGCCGCGGGCTCGTCGTCGAGCATCGAGGAGGCGTCGTCGAAGAGCGAGGAGCCGCCGGAGGCCTTGGCGGCCGGACCGGCGTCCGCGGTCTCGGTGACGGTGTCCTCGGTGACCGTGACGTCGCCGGCCTCGGGCTCGGCCTTGGTCGCGACGTCGGTGTCGCCACCAGCACCGCCGGCGGGGGCCGCCTTGGCCTTCGCCGGGGCAGCGGCCGCACCCTGGCCGGGAGCCAGCTTGGTGGCCTGCTCGCCCTTGACCGAGGCCAGCAGCATCTGCGCGACGTCGAGGACCTCGACCTCCTCGCGGGCCTCGCCCTTGGACTGCTTCATGGTCAGGCCGTCGGAGAGCATCACGCGGCAGAAGGGGCAGCCGACGGCGATCTGGTCCGCCCCCGTGCCGACGGCCTCGGTGGTGCGGTTGATGTTGATCCGCTCGCCGAGGTTCTCCTCCATCCACATGCGGGCACCACCGGCGCCGCAGCAGAAGGAGCGCTCGTTGGCGCGCTCCATCTCGACGTACTCCGCGCCGGGCAGGACCTGCAGCAGCTCGCGGGGCGGGGTGTAGACGCCGTTGTGGCGACCGATGTAGCAGGGGTCGTGGTAGGTGATCGAGCGCTTGTGGGCGCCGGCGCCGTCCTTGACCGGGGTCAGCTTGCCCTCGCGCACCAGCCGGTTGAGCAGCTGCGTGTGGTGGACGACCTCGAGCTCGACACCGAACTCCTTGTACTCGTTCTTGAGCGTGTTGAAGCAGTGGGCACAGGTCGAGACGACCTTCTTGACCTTGTACTCCTTGAAGCTCTCCACGTTCTGCTGGGCCAGGCCCTGGAACACGAACTCGTTGCCCGCGCGGCGCGCGGGGTCACCGGTGCAGGTCTCGCCGTTGCCGAGGACGCCGAAGGTCACGCCGGCCATGTCGAGCAGCTCGGCGACCGCACGGGTCGTCTTCTTCGCACGGTCCTCGTAGGCGCCGGCGCAGCCGACCCAGAACAGCCAGTCGACGGAGTCGAGGTCCTCGATGTCGTCGCCGACGACCTTGACGTCGAAGGGCAGGTCCTTGGCCCAGTCCATGCGGGCCGAGCCCGACATGTTCCAGGGGTTGCCCTTGTTCTCCAGGCCCTTGAAGAGACCGTTGAGCTCGGCGGGGAAGTTCGACTCCACCAGGATCTGATGGCGGCGCATGTCCATGATGTGATCGACGTGCTCGATGTCGACGGGGCACTGCTGGACGCAGGCGCCGCAGGAGGTGCAGTTCCACAGCACCTCGGGGTCGATCACCGCGGCGCCGTTGGCCGGGTTGTAGAACCACTCGCCGTCCTCGAGACCGTCGAGACGGCCGCCGGTCTCGCCGACCAGCGGCTTCTCGACCTCGGTGGCCAGCGCGGTGTTGCCCTCGAGGAGCGCCTCGCGCTCGCCCTCGGGCGCCTTGAGGTAAGGCGCCTTGGCGTAGGCGTGGTCGCGCATCGCGGTGATGAGCAGCTTGGGCGACAGCGGCTTGTCGGTGTTCCACGCCGGGCACTGGGACTGGCAGCGACCGCACTCGGTGCAGGTCGTGAAATCGAGGATGCCCTTCCAGGAGAAGTCCTCGATCGCGCCCACGCCGAGCGTGGCGTCCTCGTCGAGGTCGTCGATGTCGTCGAGGGTGACCGGCTTGCCGTTGTTGGTCAGCGGCTTCATGCCACCCAGGGCCGTGGTGGCGCCGTCGGTGTCGCGGCCGACCGACTCGCGCTTGAAGAAGATGTTGAACCAGGCGGTGAAGCGGTGCCAGGCCACGCCCATGGTCAGGTTGGAGGAGATGACGATCAGCCAGGTCATGGCCAGGACGACCTTGATCATCGCGATGATCACGATGATGTTCTCCAGGACCGCCTCGTTGCCCTCGACGCCGGCGGGGAAGAGGAGCTCGCCGACGGGCCCGGAGATCGGGAAGTGGAAGAGGGTGAAGTCCTCGGGGTGGTCGCTGTCGATCTGGCCGAGGTTGTACTCCGCGCCGCGGATGAAGAGGATCGCCGAGCTCTCCAGCAGCACGAACGCCTCGACGAAGTAGGCCTGCCACTGGGTGGAGCCGAAGAAGCGGCTCCTGCGCCCCTTGTCGCGCGGGTGGTTGCGCTGGCGGTGGATGATCAGCGCGATGATGCCGATCGTGCCGAGCAGGCCCAGGCCCTCGCTGACCCACTCGTAGATGAAGAAGTGGCCGATGATCGGCAACGCGAAGTCGGGGTCGAACAGCTGGACGAAGCCGGTCGCGACCGCCGCCGAAAGCACCAGGAAGGCGGCGTAGATGAACCAGTGCATCGCACCGATCCAGTGCCACTGGAGCATGCGCGTGTGGAGGAAGGACTCCTTCAGCAGCGTCACCGCCCGCTTGCCGGGGTTGTCGCTGCGGTTCATGGCCGGCTGACCGAGGCGTACCGTCGCCACGATCTGCTGCACCGCGCGCGCCGTCATGGCGACGGCGACAGCGGTGAAGGCCAGGGACACCACGATGGCGAAGGTCTGCATGGATCTCCTCGTCTCCAGCACCTGCCCAGGGGGCGACAGGTGCTCGCGTGAGCCTAGGGGGGCCCGACCATGTCCGTCAGGCCCGTCCGGGGTGAGGTAGATCCTACCGGTAGGTAACTTGCGGCGGTGGGTGGTCTCGACGCCCGCTCGTCGCCGGCGTGGCGCCGAGGGTCAGGTGCGCTTGACCTTGCGCAGCTTGCCCTTGCCGTTGAACGTGGCGGTCAGCTCCACCTTCTTGCCCCGCCCGTCCTTGGCGCAGAAGCCGTAGCTCCTGCCCAGGCGGGTGTAGGGCTGGCCGACGACCTTCATCACCGTGGTGGTGCTCATGCCGCGGCGCAGCTTCTTCTGCACGGTGCCGACCGGGAGCCGGTTGCCGGGGTTGCGGCAGGAGTCGGGCGCGATGCCGTAGGCGCGCTCCCACATCTGCAGGTAGGCCTCGGCCCCGCGGGACATGTCGTCGAGGATCTTCGCGCCGTCGCCCTTCTTCGACGCCTCGGCGATCAGCGAGAGGTCCTGGATCCAGTCGGGGTAGAGGCCGTACTGCGCCACGCCGTCGACGTTGATGTCGTAGACCCGCTCGCCGGCCACCTGCTGGTCGACGCGTACGCCGCCGAGCCCCCGGAACGGGTAGGTGACCGGGTTCGGGACGTCCTCCCCGCGGGGGCCGCCCTGGGCGCCGAGCCCGTTGATGTCGGCGCCGAAGCCGAAGCCCCAGTAGTAGCGCGGGTCCGCCCAGCCCTGGTGGGAGCGCCACTTCTCCACGAAGCCGGTGCTGCCGCCGGCGTACGCGGTGATGATGCCGCCGGCCCGGTAGACGCGCGGGTAGGCGTCGAGCGTGGACCAGGAGTGGCTGGAGATCAGGCCGTGGTAGCCCATCTCCTCGATCTGGTCGAGCGTGGCGTTGCGGGCCTTCACGCTCATGTGGTCGGGGTCGAAGATGATGTGGCGCTTCGCGAGCTCGTTGATCGTGTACTCACCGAGCGTGGTGAGGCCGCGGCTGTTGCAGTGCAGCGGCGTCGGGTAGAGCGGCAGCGCGGGCAGCGCCAGCGTCCCCGACAGCATCGCGATGGCCCCGAAGAGCGCGTCCTGCTGGCCGGCGGAGATGTCCGGGGCGGCGTACTGCGTCTTGTCGGCGCTCTCGCCGTCCTCCGGTTCGCAGTGCTGCATGTCCCAGAAGGTGCCGGTCTCGAGGAAGTTGGCGCTGTTGACCAGCACCCCGGTCTCGCCAGCGTCCCCGGCGATGCCCGACAGCGCGTTGTCGAACTTGTTGACGATCTCCATCTGACGCACGCCGAGGTCGTGCATCTCGTCGATCTGGGTGGCGATCTCCTCCTCGTCGCACGCCGGGACGTCGCCGACGAGCGGCACGTTCTTGAAGGTGCAGCCGAACGGCACGGAGGTCTCGATGCCGAGGATCACCGCCATCTTGCCGTCGTTGATGACCTCGCGGGCCTCGTAGGGGCTGGTGACGATGCGGTAGAAGCCCTTGCCGGGGCCGCCGAACTGGGCGTCGACGTAGTCCTGGAAGGCGTAGGTCTGGGCGGCCTGCAGGCGCACGGAGTCCATGTCGTCGCAGGAGTTCCGCTTCAGCGGGTAGAGCTGGCACAGCTGGTTGTTCTCGACCAGCAGGTTGACGAAGATGCGCTGGCCGCCGCGCCAGGCGCGCTCCATCCAGCGGTAGTAGGTGCCCTCGTGGGTCAGCGAGTCCGGTGCCGGCCAGTCCACGAACGTCGGCCAGCCGACCGGGTCGTGGCTCGGCTTGCCCGAGAGCGCCGCCTCGAGGACGGCGCCGTAGCCGCCGGTGGTGGTGTGGTCGATGCAGTCGACGAGGGCGAACGGGGCGCCGAAGGGGTCCCAGGGCTTGCCGCAGTGGGCCATGCCGCCGAGGAACTCGAAGGCCATGTGGTGGGTGTGCCCGTCGACGTACCCACGGACCTCCTGGAAGTCGCTGACACCGCCGTGCGGGTTGCCGCGGACGTTGACGCCGGCCTCGGGGTACGCCGTGCAGCCGGACGCCCGGGTGGCGCGGAAGGAGCTGGCGCCGTCGATGGTGAGCGGCTCGCCGTCCTGGGTGAGGGTCAGCTGCTTCCCGGTGAGCTCGGCGGTCCACACCGCCTCCGCCGCGGCCTCATCGACGGTGCCGCCCGGCACGAGCAGCTGGGAGTCGGGGTCCTGGATGAGGTAGGTGCCCAGCGCGGTCGGTTTGAAGTAGAGCGGGGTCCCGCCCGGCACGAGCGTGTAGCAGCCGTTGGCCAGGGCGTACTTGGTGCGCGGCGTCTTCGTGCGGCGGGGGTAGGCGCGCGTGCCGCGCAGCTTCGGGTCCGGCAGCGCCCGCTCCCGGTCGACGTAGCGCGTCGAGGCCGCCCGCTCGGCGGCGGTCGTCGGGTCCACCGGGTCGGAGGCCGACGTGCCCGCCCGGGACAGGGCGTCGCGCTCGCCGTCGCCGACGGCGCCATGGATGTCGAAGCGCTCGCCGCGCGGCCCCTCCAGCGTCATCCCGCCACCGCTGCTGGCGCGGTGCAGCTCCTTGAGGTCCACCCGCGGGGTGGTCGGCGCGTGGCCGGGCAGGGCCATCACGGCGGCCACGAGGGCGGCGGCGCTGACGCCGGCGAGCACGAGCCGGGGAGTACGTCGACGGGCGCCGCCGATGGGGTGCTGGGCCGACTGCTGGGCCGACTGCTGGGCCGGGCCGGCCGGGTCGTGCTGGCTGCGGTCGCGGCGCGGGAACCGACGGGAGCGGGGCTGGCTGGGCATGGGGGGACCTCCGAGGTGACGTCCGGAGAATCTGACACATGTTCACATCCGTGTCGAGGGAAACGGGGTATTCGGTCACCTGCGGTGCGCAGGGTGCGGCCCCGTGCGTCCCCCGATCCGCCGCTCCCGGCTGCTGCCCCTGCTCCTCGTCCCCGCCCTCGCGCTGACCCCGCTGGCGACCCAGTCGGTCGCTCCGGGCGAGCGCCTGCTCGCGCCCGCCGGCGCCGAGACCGAGGACCCGGCCACCGGTGTCCCCGACCGGGTCGTGCTGAACCCGACCGAGGACACCACGACCTCGGTGATGGTCACCTGGCGCACGGCTGCGGGGCTGGAGGACCACCGCGCCCAGGTGCGGCTGCCCGGTGGTGGCCGGCTCGTCGGTGAGTTCCCCTCCTCGCACGAGGAGTCGGCGATGTCCCAGCCCGAGGCCGAGCACCACAGCACGCTCATGGACGGCCTCGAGCCGGGCACCGCCTACGAGTACCGCGTGGGCGGCGAGGCCGGCTGGAGCCGTTGGCGCCCGATGCGCACCGCCGACGAGGGCAGCGAGCCGTTCACCTTCCTCTACTTCGGCGACGCCCAGAACGGCCTGACCGACTGGTGGCCGCCCGTCGTGCGGCGGGCGCTGCGCGGGGAGCCCGACGCCCGGCTGACCCTGCACGAGGGCGACCAGATCAACGAGGCCGACAACGACCCCGAGTGGGGCGATTGGTTCCGCGGGGCCGAGCGGCTGCTGACCTCGACGCTGACGCTGACCAGCCCCGGCAACCACGAGTACTCCGGTGACCAGTTCATCACCGGCTACCGCGCGCACTACGAGTACCCGCTCAACGGGCCGCTGCTGCTGCGCCACGAGGACGTCTACTACGCCGACTACCAGGGCGTGCGCTTCATCGGCCTCAACGCCAACCAGCAGCTCGGCGCGCCCGACCAGGCGATCTGGCTGCGCCGCATCGCCCTGACCGAGAACCCGATGGACTGGACGGTCGTCTTCTTCCACCACCCGGTGTTCAGCGCCTCCGAGGGCCGCGACAACCCGCAGCTGCGCGCGTTCTGGCTGCCCACCTTGGAGGAGCTCGGCATCGACCTGGTCCTCCAGGGCCACGACCACACCTACGCCCGCGGCCACCTCACCGAGAACGAGACCGGACCCGGCACGCACGTGGGGCCGACGTACGTCGTCTCGGTGGCCGGCTCGAAGTACTACGAGCTGGCCCCGGCCGACGACAACGTGTGGACGCAGAACGACGCGACCCGGGTGCTGGCGCACGCCCAGACCTCGACCTACCAGGCGATCTCGGTCTCGCAGGACCGGCTGGTCTTCCGCTCGGTCATCGGTGCGAAGGGGGAGGGCAGCACCACCGACCGCGAGCGGGGCGACCTGCTGGACGCCTTCACCATCACCCGTGGCGAGGACGGCACCAAGGTCGTCGAGGACGGCCTGCCGACGCGGGTCAAGGTGCGGCGCACCCGCGTGAAGGGCCGGGAGGGCGTCGTGGTGGCGAGGCTGCTGGCGCCGCGGCACCGTCCGACCGGCCGCGTGACCGCGTGGGTGGGCGAGGAGAAGGTCGGTGCCGGCCGGCTCCGGAAGGGTCGCGTCCGGGTCACGCTGCGCGGCCTGCCGCGTCGGGCCGAGGCCGTCGAGCTGCGCTACTCCGGGGACGGTCGGGCGTGTGCCGCCACCAGGGCCGTCCCGCTCGGCTGAACGAGCGGGTCCTCCCGGCCGAGACCGGCCACGGCGGCGAGCACCAGCGCGGTGCCGAGCAGCCCGAGCGGGCCGATGCGCTCGTCGAGCAGCACCGCGGCGACGGCCGCCGCGGTGACGGGCTCGAGCAGGGTCGCGACGGTGGCGGCCGAGCCCGAGGTGGTGCGCAGGCCGGCGTACAGCAGGGCGTAGGCCAACGCCATCGTCAGCACGCCCAGGTAGGCGAGCAGGGCCAGTGCGCCGGGGTCGTCCGTGAGTCGCGGGCCGTCGACGAGCAGGGCGAGCGGGGCCAGCCCGACGGCACCGACGGTCGTCGTGGCGGTGGTGAGCGCGAGCGGGGAGGTCTGCCGGGCCAGCACCTCGCCCTGCGCGGTGGCGAAGGCGTACGCCGACCCCGAGGCGAGCGCCGCCAGCAGCCCGAGGCCCGGGCTGGGGCCGGTGCCGCCGCCGTGGCCGGCGCCCACGCTGACCAGCACCAGGCCGGTGAGGGCCGCGACCAGGACGAGCGCCCGGGTGCCGCCGGGCGGCCGGCGGTGCCGGAGCGACTCCGCCGCGGTCAGCAGCACCGGCGCCAGGCCGAGGCTCACCACGGTCGCGACGGAGACGCCGACGAGGGTGACGGAGGCGAAGTAGAGGGCCTGGTAGGCCGCGGTCGCGGTGCCGACGACGACGGTGCGCCGGGGGTGCTCCCGCAGCAGCCGCAGGAGGGCGGGGGCGCTGCGGGTGGCGAGCACGGCCACCGCGAGCACGGCGGCAGCCAGCACCATCCTCCACGCGCTGATGGTGACGACGTGCATCGGCACCCGCTCGCGGACCAGCTGCACGACCAGGCCCCCGGTGCCCCACAGGACACCGGCGAGGCAGACCTGGAGCAGGCCGAGGCGCGCACGGGCGCTCATGGGCGACCTCCGAGCCGCGTGGTGAGGAGCTGCGCGGTGCGGCGTACGTCGGCGGCGAGCGCGGCGGGGTCGACCTGCTGCTCGTCGACCGGGTAGGTCACCGCGATGCCCGCGGCCGGATGGCCGGTGTGGTCGAGGACCGCGGCCGCCACGCTGGCCAGACCCTCGGTGACCTCGCCGTCCTCGGTGGCATGGCCGCGCTGCCGGGTCTCGGTGAGCAGCGACCGCAGTGCCGAGGGGGTGCGAGGGCCGCGACCCGTGCGGTCGACGAAGGAGTCGGCGTGCGGGTAGAGCGCGCGCACCTGGGCGGCGGGCAGGGCCGCCAGCAGCGCGCGGCCGCTGGCGGTCAGGTGGGCCGGCAGCCGCACCCCCACGTCGGTCACGAGCGGCGGTCGGCCCGGGGCTCGCTCCTCGACGACGTACAGCACGTCACGGCCGTGCAGGACCGCGAGATGAGCGCTGTGGCCGGTGCGGTCGACCAGCTGGGCGAGCGCGCGGCGACTGATCCGCTGCAGCGGCTCCTGGCGGGTGTAGCCGCTGCCGACCTCGAACGCCGCGACCCCGAGACCGTAGCGGTGCTCCTCGGGCAGGTGGGCCACGAAGCCCTCGGCCACCATGACGCCGAGCAGGTGGTACGCCGTCGACCGCGGCAGGTCGCAGGCGCGCGCGATCCGCTCCAGCGGCACCGGGTCGGGCTGGCTGGCCAGGAAGCGCAGCACCCGCAGCGTGCGGGTCGCGGCGGGGACCTGGCTCATGGGGTGAAGGCTCTCACCTGGGGCGGGTGCGGGGTCTCGTGGCTCGTGGCTGGCGCTCCTCGCGCCTCGACCAGCGGGGTGGGGCGACCGGCGGTGGGGCGACCGGCGGTGGGGCGACCGGCGGCGGGGTCACCGCAGCGGGTGCTCCTGCTCGGCGGGGACGAGGGGGGCGGCGAGGAGCGGGCAGAGAGCGGCGAGGGCGAAGGCGGCTGCGAATCCGATCCGGTCGACGACCACGCCGGCGACGGGCGGGACGGCGGAGGCGGCGAGGTACTGCGCGGTGTTCTGGGCACCGAGGGCGCGACCGGACCAGAACGGCCCGGCCCGCTCGGCGACGGCGGTGAAGGCGAGCCCGTTGTCGGCGACGGTGAGCACGGTGGCGACCACGACCAGCGGGACCGCGATCGCGGCGTCGAGGCCGGCGGCGACGCCGAGCGCGCCCATGCAGACCGCGGCGGCGACGGCGACCCACCGCAGCGGGCGGAGCCGGCTCGAGACGCGGTCGCTGAGCGCACCGGCCGCGATCCGTCCGAGCGCCCCGGCGACCTGCGCGAGCCCGACGAGGGACCCGGCGGCGGCCGCCGACCACCCGCGGTCGGTGATGAGCCAGACCAGGGCGAAGGTCCACACCAGGAACTGCGGCACCACGAGCAGGACCGAGACGAGGTGGATGCGCGCGAGGTAGCCGTCGCGGCGGTAGGGATTCGGGGCGTCGCCCTCGACCCGCGGCGGCCGGGGCGGGTCCACGACGACCGCCAGCACGACGAGCGCACCCACCAGGGCGGCGACGGCGGGGACGAGCAGCGCGCTGGCGACCCCGTGCCGCTCTGCGGTGACGGCGATCGAGACCGCGGCGACGCCGACCCCGACCGGCTGGGCCATCTGCCGGATGCCCATCGCCAGGCCCCGGCGCTGCGGGGGGAACCACCCCACGACGACCCGGCCGCTGGCCGAGGCGGTGCTGGCGGCGGCCGCACCCGCGAGCAGCAGGGTCAGGCCGAGCATGGTCGGGTCCTGCGAGCGGGCACCGAGGACCGCGAGGCCGCCCGCACCCGCGGTGAGCAGCAGCCCGGTGACCAGCACCAGACGCTCCCCGCGGCGGTCGGTGACCATCCCCCAGGCGACGAGGGCCAGCACCACGCCGAGCGTCGGGGCGGCGGCGACCAGGCCCGCCTGCGGCAGGCTCAGGCCGAGCTGGTCGCGCAGCGAGGGGATGAGGAACGCCGGCCCGTGGATCGTCACCGCCGCCGCGGCCTGGGCCAGCGTGGAGGCGCCGAGCATCGCCCAGCGCCGGGTCCACCCCGGGCTGCGCTGGTCGACGATGACGCTCACCGACCCATCAGAAACCCTCGACCCCCCGGATCCGACCAGCATCTCGGCGTACGGCGTGTGAGAAATGCCGCCGAGAGGTCACTGGCGCACGGCCGAGGGGTCGCTCGTGCACGGCCCGGACGCCGAACCGGCGCGACGCTCCGTACGGAGACGTCGCGCCGGTTCGGCGTGGTGGTCCGGGGTCAGGACTCGGAGATCGAGAGCTTCGAGGTCGCGAAGTCGAGGACCGCGCCGGTGCCGTCGAGCAGCGTGACGCGGACGCCGACGATGCGGATGCCGCCCTTGATCTTCTTCTTCAGGCCGGTCTGGATCTTGGCCAGGCCGGGGATCTCGAGCTCACCGAGCTGGTCGAGGCTCTGCGGCTCCCCGCCCAGCGTGATGGCGCCGAAGCTGGCCCTGGCGTTGCGCTTGAGCTTGCCGTTGGCCATCCGCTTCACCTTGACCTTGGACTTGATCGCCTCGACGACCAGCTGGCCGCCCAGGTCGAGCTCGGCGACCGACGAGGCCTCCATGCCGACGGCCTTGCGCGTGGTCTGCTTGCCCTTCTGGCGGGCGCTGGCGCCCTCGACGGTGATCTCGTCGGCGAGGTTCACGTCGGCGGCGTCCATCGGGTCGAGCTCGCCGTCGGTGCCGGTGCAGGGCATCACCTGGTTGATCACCTTGCCGACCTCGACGAGCTCGCCGAGGACCTTGGCCTTGGCGGGGACGCCGCTGCCGTGGAAGATGCCGGACTTGTAGCCCTTCTCGATCTTGGAGACCGAGCGCGCGACCTTGACCGTGGTCTCGGTCGGGATGACCTTGATGACCAGGCCGACGGCGTAGGCGCGCGCGTCGTCCTTGGTCTCCTTCTCGATGGTCCGGCCGAGCTCGATCACGGCCAGGCCCGGGATCGTGATCGGCTGGTCGGCCGAGGGGATGTCCAGGCTCTGCGGCTCGCCGCCGGGCGGGGTGTAGCTGATGCCGGCGATGTCGGACCGCGCCGTGGCGTGGAAGCCGTCGGCGTCGTGGAAGGCGCTGGTGGTCGACTCGACGCCGTCGATGGTGAGGCTGCCCAGCGGGGTGTCGGCGAGCACGATCTCGGCGACCCGGTGGACCGAGGCGGACGTGGCGACGCCCTTCTTCTGCGAGGTCGTCACGCGGGAGTAGACGCCACGGACCGTGCCGAGGCCGGGGACCTCGCTCTCGGCGACGAAGTTGCGGTGGGCCTTGCCGGCGTCGCTGGTGCAGGCGATCGAGCTGAGCGCCGTGCGGTCGGAGCCGACGGGCACCATGCCGCCGGAGGCGGAGGTGCCATAGCCGTTGGCCCGGAACGCGAACGACGTGCGGGTGAGCTTGGCGCGCTCGGCACTCTCACGGGCGCTGTCGGGGGCGGCGCTCGCCGCGGGGGCCAGCGCGACCGAGGCGGTCAGGCCGAGGGCCAGGGCGGTGAGCGTGCCGGTGGCGGCGCGCAGCGCGCGGGTGGGACGGGACGGGTGGCGGGGGGTGATGGGGGACATCGTGCTCCTCGGCCGCGGGGCCGAGGCCCCGTGCGCTGGTGGGGGTGGTGGCGTCCTGCCGCGTCACGGGGCTGTGACGCACGTGACACAAGGGTTTCCAGCGTGCGCCCCTTCAAACCTGTTGGGGATACGAGAGGGGTCTTGGCCTGCGCTGGTCCAGACCGGCTCGGTCTCGGGTACGAGACGGCGAGGCGGCCGGCGCGTGACCTCTGTGCGGGCGCACAGACCTCGCCACCCCGCACCGATCGGGCTCGGTGCGGGGTGGGCGGAGGGGTCCAGCGCCCGGCGAGGGCGCCGGATGTGCCTGGGTGCGGCCTCAGAAGGGGCGGATCTTGACCTTCGCCAGCCCGATGTCTACGACCGAGTCGATCTCGGTGCCCTCGAGCAGGCTGATCCTCAGGGCGACCACGCGCATGCCGTAGGGCGTGCGGGTGCGCACGTCGGTCTCGATCTTGGCCAGCCCGGGGATCTCGATCCCGTCGAGGTCGGGCAGGGCGAAGGACTGGCCGTTGAAGGAGATCGATCCCACGGTGGTGCCGTCGGAGGAGCGGCGCACCTTCTTGCCGGTGCGCACGGCCGTGGCCTTCGAGCGGATCGCGTCGATGACGAGCGTCCCGCCACCCAGGTCGACCCGGCCGACGGTCGCGGTGGCGACGGCCTTGGCCTTGTTCCTGCGTCGGTTCTGGGTGGTGCGGGTGGTGCCCTGCGCGCCCTCGATCCGGATCGCGCCGGCGAGGTCGACGGTGGCCGCAGCCTCCTCCAGACGCTCACCGCCGGTGCCCAGGCAGGGCATCCGCTGCACGACCGCCTGGCCCACCGTGATCAGGTCGCCGAGCAGGCTGACCTGGACCGGGGCGCCGGCGCCGTTGAAGATGCCGCCGCGTTCGCCCTCCTCGATCTTCGCCGCGCTGCGGGAGATCTTCACGACCGTGCCGGTGGGGATGATCTTGACCTCGAGCCCGGTGGCGTAGGAGCGGGCCTGGGTCTGGTTGGCTTTCTCGATGGTGCGGCCGAGCTGGATCCTCAGCAGGCCGGGCACGGTCACGGGCTGCTCCGGCGAGGGCAGCGGCAGGCTCTGCTCGAGTCCGCCGGGCAGGCCCAGGGTGAGCCGCCCGAGCGAGGTGCGCGCACGCGAGTCGTAGCCGTCGGGCCCGTGCCAGGCCTTGGCGACCGTGTTGACCGCGGAGATGCCGAGCGTCAGCAGGCCGGGCACGCCGATGGCGACGTCCGCCACCTTGTGCTTGCCGATGGAGGTGGTGCGGCCCTTCACGCGCTTGGTCTGGGTCGTGGAGTCGACGGTGCCGATCTGTAGAAGGCCGGGCACGTCGGCGTCCACGACGGTGTTGCTGTTGTTCTTGCCGAGCAGGTTGGTGCACCCGATCGAGCTGACGGCGGTCCGGCTGGAGTCCACGGGCAGGTCGCCGCCCTCGACGCTGGTGCCGTACCCGTTGGCGCGGAAGGCGAAGCGGGTGGAGCGCAGCTTCGTGGAGCGCTCGGCGAGCGTGGCGACGGCCCCGCTCGCGGCTGCCGGCGCGGCGGTCGCGGGGCCGCCACTCGACGCGGCGAGCGTCGGCGGGGCAGCGAACGCGAGGCCGGCGGCCAGTGCGCCGACTGCGAGGCCGGCCCCCCATCTGCGGGCTCGGTGGCGGGCAGCGGTCGTGGGTGCAGGCATGGGTCTCCCTCGGATCGGGCCCTGCCCCCCGCGGACCCTGGTGTGGATGCTGCGTCGCGCCCTCACGCGATCAGCGCTCGACGGGACTCCCTGACCCGTCGGACAAGAGCCATCCTTGCCCAGACGGGCCGACGGGTCACGTCCGGCATCCGCCAGGCGGACCGGTCTCGGATCCCAGACAGCTCCACCGGCGGACCCCTGGTGCCCCTCCGGCCCGAGGGCGTGTCATGGACGACATGGAGAGCGTGTCGAGCAACGGGGTCGATCCGGGAGCCAGGTCGGCGGTCGAGGTGGGGGTCGGCCCCCTCGCCCCCGACCAGGTCGTGGCCGTGGCGCGGGGTGGCGCCGGGGTCCGGCTGGGCGAGGACGCGCTGGCCGCGATCGACCGGGCCCGCGCGGTGGTCGAGGGGCTCGCGGCGGCCGACACCCCGGCGTACGGCGTCTCGACGGGGTTCGGGGCGCTCGCGACCCGGCACATCCCCACCGAGATGCGGGCGCGTCTGCAGCGCTCGCTGGTGCGCTCGCACGCCGCCGGCTCCGGCCCGGAGATCGAGCGCGAGGTGGTGCGGGCGCTGATGCTGCTGCGGCTCTCGACGCTGGCGACCGGTCGCACCGGGGTACGCCGGGAGACCGCCGCCCTGCTGGCCGGACTCCTCCACCACGGCATCACGCCGGTCGTGCGCGAGCACGGCTCGCTGGGTTGCTCGGGCGACCTCGCGCCGCTCTCGCACTGCGCGCTGGCGCTGATGGGGGAGGGCGAGGTGCGCGACGCCTCCGGCACCTTGATGCCCGCCGCGGACGCGTTGGCAGCCGCCGGGCTCGAGCCGGTCGAGCTGGCCGCCAAGGAGGGCCTCGCCCTCATCAACGGCACCGACGGGATGCTCGGGATGCTCGTGCTGGCGCTGCACGACCTGCGGGTGCTCCTGCGCACCGCCGACGTCGCGGCCGCCATGTCGGTCGAGGGGCTGCTCGGCACCGACCGGGTCTTCGCACCCGAGCTGCAGGCGATCCGGCCGCACCCGGGTCAGGCCGACTCGGCGGCCAACCTGGTGCGGCTGCTGGCCGGCTCGGGCGTCGTCGCGTCCCACCGCACACCCGACTGCACGCGGGTCCAGGACGCCTACTCGCTGCGCTGTGCCCCGCAGGTGCACGGCGCCGCCCGGGACACCGCGGACCACGCGGCCCGCGTCGCCTCGTGGGAGCTGGCGTCGG
The DNA here is from genome assembly GCA_001627335.1 of Nocardioides sp. REDSEA-S33_B3. Classification (GTDB taxonomy): domain Bacteria; phylum Actinomycetota; class Actinomycetes; order Propionibacteriales; family Nocardioidaceae; genus Nocardioides. The sequence goes on from LUPK01000033.1 coordinate 29,358, forward strand.
CGGTGGACAACCCCGTGGTCGTCGAGGATCGCGTCGAGTCCAACGGCAACTTCCACGGCGCCCCGGTCGCCTACGTGCTCGACTTCCTCGCGATCCCGGTCGCGGACGTGGCCTCGATGAGCGAGCGGCGTACCGACCGGTTCCTCGACAGGGCCCGCAACCACGGGCTGCCGCCGTTCCTGGCCGACGACCCGGGCGTCGACAGCGGGCTGATGATCGCGCAGTACACCCAGGCCGCTGTCGTCTCCGAGCTCAAGCGGCTCGCGGTGCCGGCGTCGGTCGACTCGATCCCGTCCTCGGCGATGCAGGAGGACCACGTGTCGATGGGCTGGGGCGCGGCGCGCAAGCTGCGCCGCGCGGTCGACGGGCTGGCGCGCGTCGTCGCGATCGAGGTGATGACCGCGGCCCGCGCGCTGGACCTGCGGGCGGCGGCGCTCGGCGTCTCCCCCTCACCGGCCACCGGCGCGGTCGTCGACCTTCTCCGCTCCTCCGGCGTCGCGGGCCCCGGCCCCGATCGCCACCTGTCCCCCGAGATCGAGACCTGTGTCGACCTCGTCCGCTCCCGCGCCGTGCTGGCCGCCGCGACCTCTGTGATCGGAGACCTCGCATGACCTCCTCTCCCTCGAACCCGCGGCTGCCGATCCACGCCGCCACCGGCACCGACCTCACCGCACGCTCCTGGCAGACCGAGGCGCCGCTGCGGATGCTGATGAACAACCTCGACCCGGAGGTGGCCGAGGACCCCGACCACCTCGTCGTGTACGGCGGCACCGGCCGCGCCGCCCGCTCCTGGGAGGCCTACGACGCGATCGTCGACACCCTGCGCGACCTCGCCGACGACGAGACTCTGCTGGTGCAGTCGGGCAAGCCGGTCGCGGTGATGCGCACCCACACCTGGGCGCCGCGCGTGCTGATCGCCAACTCCAACCTCGTGGGCGACTGGGCGAGCTGGGAGGAGTTCCGTCGGCTCGAGGACCTCGGGCTGACGATGTACGGCCAGATGACCGCGGGCTCGTGGATCTACATCGGCACCCAGGGGATCCTCCAGGGCACCTACGAGACGTTCGCGGCGGTGGCCGACAAGCGGTTCGGGGGGACGCTGGCCGGCACCATCACCGTCACTGCCGGCCTGGGCGGGATGGGTGGCGCGCAGCCGCTGGCGGTGACGATGAACGACGGCGTCGCGATCTGCCTCGAGTGCGACGAGGCCCGCATCCAGCGCCGCATCGACCACCGCTACCTCGACGTGCGGGCGTCCTCGCTGGAGGAGGCCGTGTCGATGGCGGTGCGGGCCCGCGACGAGCGGCGGGCGCTGTCGATCGGCGTGCTCGGCAACGCCGCCGAGATGCTGCCGCGGCTGCTGGAGATGGACGCCCCTGTCGACGTCGTCACCGACCAGACCTCGGCCCATGACCCGTTGGCCTACCTGCCGGTCGGGGTGCCCTTCGAGGAGTGGGAGGAGCGGCGTACCGCCGACCCGGCGGCGTTCACCAAGGAGGCGCAGGCCTCGATGGCCGCCCACGTCCGGGCGATGGTGGAGCTCCAGGACCGGGGCGCCGAGGTGTTCGACTACGGCAACTCCATCCGCGACGAGGCCCGCAAGGGCGGCTACGACCGGGCCTTCGAGTTCCCGGGCTTCGTGCCGGCCTACATCCGCCCGCAGTTCTGCGGGGGCCGCGGCCCCTTCCGGTGGGCGGCGCTGTCGGGCGACCCCGCCGACATCGCGGCCACCGACCGCGCCATCCTCGAGCTCTTCCCCGAGGACGAGAAGCTGCGCCGCTGGATCACCATGGCCGGCGAGCGCGTCCACTTCCAGGGCCTGCCGTCCCGGATCTGCTGGCTCGGCTACGGCGAGCGTGCCCGCGCAGGCGCGAAGTTCAACGAGATGGTCGCCTCGGGTGAGCTGGCCGCGCCGGTCGTGATCGGGCGCGACCACCTCGACTGCGGCTCGGTCGCCTCGCCCTACCGGGAGACCGAGTCGATGCTCGACGGCTCCGACGCGATCGCGGACTGGGCGCTGCTCAACGCGCTGGTCAACACCGCCTCCGGCGCCACGTGGGTCTCGATCCACCACGGCGGCGGCGTCGGCATCGGCCGCTCGATCCACGCCGGGCAGGTCGTCGTCGCCGACGGCACCGAGCTGGCTGCGGAGAAGATCGAGCGGGTGCTGACCAACGACCCCGGCATGGGGGTCGTGCGGCACGTCGACGCCGGCTACGACCGGGCCGACGAGGTCGCCCGCGAGCGGGGGGTGCGGGTGCCCATGGACTTCTCGTCGCGGGAGTCGTAAGGACTTCGTCACCGTGGTCGGCGCCTGCACCCGGCAGCATGGGGACGTGCGCCGACTCCGACGTCGTCCTCTACGTCGCCGCCAGCTGGTGCCACCACTGCCAGGACACCGACGCCTCGCTCGACGCCGACGGGGTGCCGGCGGGCCTGACGCTGGTGAAGATCGACTACGACGAGCGGACCGACCGCGTCAGCGGGGGCTGTCGAGGACCATGGTGATCGGCCCGTCGTTGACCGACGAGACCTGCATGTCGGCCCCGAAGACGCCGCGCTGCACGGGGGCGCCGAGGCGCTCCAGCTCGGTGCACACGGCGTCGTACAACGGCTCGGAGACGGGGCCGGGCGCTGCGGCGGCCCAGGTGGGTCGGCGACCCTTGCGGGCGTCGCCGTAGAGCGTGAACTGGCTGACGACCAGCACGGGGGCGCCCACGTCGGAGGCGGAGCGCTCCTCGCGCAGCAGCCGCAGCTCCCAGATCTTGCGGGCGGTCCACGCGACGTCGGCGGGGCCGTCGTCGTGGGTGACCCCGAGGTAGACGAGCAGCCCGGGCTCGGTGGTCGCGCCGACCACCTCGCCGTCGACGGTCACGCTGGCCGACAGGGTGCGCTGCACGACTGCTCGCATGGGCCCATCCTCCCCGGCGCCCGACCCCATCCGGGCGCCGGGGGAGGGACTACCAGACCCGACGGGTGTTGCCGCCCATCGGGACGAGGTTGAGCACCAGACCGACGACCAGCAGGATCGCGCCGATCGTGGTGAGGATGGAGATCTTCGCGATGAGCCCGATGATGAGCAGGATCAGTCCGAGGACGACCATGGGGAACCTCCTGTAGCGGGCCCGCCCTCGGTGGGCGGGCGTTGCTCCTACCGTTTCCCGCCCTTGCCGGGGCTCACTCCGCCCGATTGGGTGAGGGGATGGCGCACCCGCAGATGTTCGACGACGACGACCCGGTGCTCGCGCGGCTGCGCTCCGTGGCCCTCGCCCTGCCGGGCGCGGACATGAAGGTGTCGCACGGGCGGCCGGCGTTCTTCACGCAGAAGGTGTTCGCCTACTACGGCGGCTCGCAGAAGGTCGACGGGTCGTGGGTGGCCCACGACTGCTCGATCATGGTGCAGCCCGACCCCGCCGACCGCCCGGCGCTGCTGGACGACCCGCGCGTCTGGGTCCCGGCCTACCTCGGCGGGGCCGGGTGGCTCGGCGTCGACCTCGACCCCGACCCGGTCGCGGTGGACTGGGCCGAGGTCGGCGAGCTGCTCGATGCGTCGTACCGGCTGACCGCGCCGGCGCGGTTGGTGCGGGAGCTGGAGGGGCGCGCGGCGGGGTAGTCCGAATCCCGTTTCCTGCTTACTGCGCAGTAAGCAGGAAAAAGAATGCGTCGTAACCCGGCCGGCCGCCTCAGCCCAGCGCCGAGATCGCCTCGTGGATCGTCAGCGTCCGGCGGGCGGACTCGACGTGCAGGTTCTCGATCATCTTGTTCTTGTACGTCGCGACACCGGAGCCGGCCGTCTCGAAGGCCTCGATCAGGCCCTTGGCGTCCTCGACCGCCTCGGCGGAGGGGGCGAACTGCTCGTTGGCGGGCTCGACCTGTCCGGGGTGGATGAGGGTCTTGCCGTCGAAGCCCATCTGGCGGCCCTGCTCGCACTCGGCGAGGAAGCCCTCGGCGTTCTTCACGTCGTTGTAGACGCCGTCGAGGATCTGCACGCCGGCGGCGCGGGCCGCGAGCAGCGCCATCGACAGCGAGGTCATCAGCGGGGCGCGGCCGGGGACGTGCTCGGCGTACAGCTCCTTGACCAGGTCGTTGGTGCCCATCACGATCACCGCGAGCCGGTCGGAGGCGGCCGCGATCTCGCGCGCGTTGAAGATCGCCTCGGGCGTCTCGACCATCGCCCAGAGCTTGGTGTGCTCCGGCGCGCCGGCCTTCTCCATCGCCTCGACGAGGCCGAGCACCTCGGCGGCGCTGTTGACCTTGGGGACCACGATGCCGTCGGGACCGGCCTTCGCCGCGGCGGCGAGGTCGGCGTCGTGCCACTCGGTGCCGAGGCTGTTGACGCGGATGGTGACGGTACGCCGGCCGTACTCACCGCTCGACGCGGCCGCGCACACGGCCTCCCGGGCGGCGGGCTTGGCGTCGGGGGCGACGGAGTCCTCGAGGTCGAGGATCAGGCCGTCGCAGGGGATGGTCTTGGCCTTCTCCAGGGCCCGGTCGTTGGCGCCGGGCATGTAGAGGACGGAGCGGAGAACGGTCGTCATGGTCAGTCCACCTCGATCGCGTCGTACTGCTTCTTCAGCTCGGGGTCGATGGCGGCCAGCTGCTCGGCCAGCTCGACCATCACCAGGCACTGCTTGAGGGAGGCGTCGTCCTCCATCTTCCCGTCGAGCATCACCGCACCCGTGCCGTCGCCCATGGCGGCGACCACGCGACGGGCGTGCTTGATGTCCTCGACCGAGGGGCTGAAGACCTTGTTGGCGATGGCGATCTGCTTGGGGTGCAGGCTCCAGGTGCCGACGCAGCCGAGCAGGAAGGCGTTGCGGAACTGGTCCTCGCAGGCCACCACGTCGGCGATGTCGCCGAAGGGGCCGTAGTAGGGGTAGATGCCGTGGGTCGCGCAGGCGTCGACCATCCGGGCGATCGTGTAGTGCCACAGGTCCTGCTGGAAGATCGCGCGGTGCGCGTCGGGCTGCTCGTGGACGGGGTCCTGACGGACGAGGTAGCCGGGGTGGCCGCCGCCGACGCGGGTGGTCTTCATGCGGCGGTCGGCGGCGAGGTCGGCCGGGCCGAGGGAGAGGCCCTGCATGCGCGGCGAGGCGCCGCAGATCTCCTCGACGTTGGCGACGCCGCGGGCGGTCTCGAGGATCGCGTGGACCAGGATCGGCTTCTCCAGCCCGGCCTTGGCCTCGAGCTGGGCGAGCAGCCGGTCGACGTAGTGGATGTCCTCGGCGCCCTGCACCTTCGGCACCATGATGACGTCGAGCTTGTGGCCGATCGCGGGCACGAGCCGGGTCAGGTCGTCGAGCACCCAGGGGCTGTCGAGGGAGTTGATCCGGGTCCACAGCTGCGTGGGTCCGAAGTCGGTCTCCGACGCGATCTTCACCAGGCCCTCGCGTGCGGCCTCCTTGTTGTCGGCCTTGACGGCGTCCTCGAGGTTGCCGAGCAGCACGTCGACTGTCCCGACCATCTGCGGGATCTTCGCCGCCATCTTCTCGTTGCTGGGGTCGAAGAAGTGGATCGCGCGGCTCGGCCGCGCCGGGATCTCGGTCGGCGGGGTCGGCGCACCCACGGCGAGGGGGCGGAAGAAGTCCTTGGCGCTCTTGCTGCTGGGCATGGTGCGGAAACTAGCAGCGCGTCGTTACCCGTCGGTATGACCGATCTGACAGCGGACGGTCGGGGCCTGGCGCCAGCCGGGTTTGTCGGCTGGCCGACAAACCCGGAAGTGGGACGACGAAACTCTGTCGTCCAGCTCCCGGGTTCAGCGGCTGACCGACACACCCGGCCGAGGCTCGCCGCTCACACCCACCACCGCCACCACCGGCGTCGGGGAGCGGGGGTGGCGGCGGAGCGGGCGTTCTCCGCGCGTACGGCGGCGGCCCGGTCGGCCCGGCGGGTGGCCCAGGCATCCACGGTCGCCTCGACGTCGCGGGGCATCGTGATCAACGGCGGGCCGTCGACAGGGGTGTAGCGGGCGCGGATGACGCGGGCGTTGAACTCCTCCACCTCACGGCGTACGTCGCCCTCGACCGTGTGCCGGTCCAGGCGGGCGTCCAGCTCCGCGTCGTCCTTGCGCAGCTGCAGGCTCGGGGGCAGCACGCCGGTGATCTGCTCCCGCTCGACGAGCCGCTTCACCCACCAGTCGGGGTCGTGCTGCTCGCCCAGCCCCTCGATCGGCTTGCCGGCGCCGGGGAGGTCGTCGAAGTCGCCGCGGGCGTGGGCGACGCGGATCTGCTCGTCGACCCACTGGTGCTGGTAGGCGATCCGGGCGGCGGAGGCGGACTGGGTCGAGCGCTTGCGCCGCTCGGCCTCGTCGCGGGCGCGCTGGACCTCGTTCTGCTGCGACTCCGACACGTGGACCACCCCTGTGCGGCCAGCCTACGACCGGGGACCAGCCCACCGGCCGGGCCTCAGGCCCCCAGCGTCTCCGGGCGAGCCACCTCGAGGGTGACCTCGTCGGTGACCTTCGGCGCGAGCAGCAGGCAGACCGCGGCGACGACGGCGGCCACCGAGCAGACCGCCCAGACCGTGAGGTAGCCCGAGAGCGGGGCCGCGCCCTCGGCGGGCCCCTCGAGCGAGCCCGTGGAGGCCAGGGCGATCGCGAAGACCGAGGAGGCGATCGCGCCGCCGACGGTCTTGGTCGCGTTGGTCATCCCGGTCGCGAAGCCGGTGCGGTCGGGCGGGGCGGCGGCTGCGGCGGCCGCCGGCAGTGCGGCGACCAGGGCGCCGGAGCCGAGGCCCGCGATCGCCATGTTGGTCAGCGTCTGGGTCGTGGAGTCGTGGAAGGGCAGGAACAACCCGTAGCCCAGCGCCACCAGCAGCGAGGAGGCCACCAGCGCCCCGCGCGGCCCGAGCAGCCGCGCGGTCAGCGGCAGCGTGAACGCGCCGATCGCCAGGAACACGACGTACACCCCGACCAGCGTCGAGACGAAGGCAGCGTCCGCGCCGAGGCCGTAGCCGACGACGTCGGGGTCGGTGCGGGCGAAGGTGGACAGCGGGATCTGGGCGCCGAGCACGGACATGCCGAAGAGGAACGCCGTGAGCTGGATCGGCCACTGGTCGGTGCGTGCGAGGAGCCGCACGTCGACCATCGGGTCGGCCAGCGACCGCTCGAGCCGCACGAACGGCACCAGCGCCGCCAGCCCGGCCAGCACCAGCAGCCACGGCAGCGCCGCGGCCGGGCCCTGCAGCCGGATGGCGATGAGGCCGCCCATCACCAGGCCGAGGACCAGCGTGATCATGCCCAGGCCGCGCCAGTCGTACCCGCCGGTGGCCTCCCCGGGCACGTCCTCGACGCCGAACCAGACGAGCACCAGCACGACGGTCGTCACGATCGCCGGCAGCATCAGCAGGGTCGTCATCGACGTCGCCTCGACCAGCGCGCCGGAGGTGAGCGCGCCGATGATCACCGACAGCTCCAGCGCCCCGACCAGCACGGCGGCGGCGCGACGGGTGAGCAGCTGCTGGCGGCCGGTGTCGCGGGTACGCCGGTGGATGATCGCGACCTCGAGCGGCAACCACACGACGTACGCACCCTGGAGGGCCCACGCGACCAGGAAGGTGCCGAAGGACGGGGCGAACGCCACGCCCCACGAGGCCAGCGCGGTGACTGCGGTCGAGAGCACCAGCACCTTCTTGTGGCCGACCAGGTCGCCGAGCCGAGCCAGCGGCGGCACGCACAGCGCCGAGACGATCAGCTGTGCTGCCTCGAACCAGTTGACGTCGGCGTCGTCGATCCCGAGGTGGTCGGCGATGTCGCTGAAGATCGGCGTGTAGTAGCCCTGCAGCACGCCGCTGGCGACCTCGACGGCCACCAGCAGCCCGACGATCGCGAGCAGGCCCTGCCCGGGGGTGACGCCGGTGCGGGTGGGGGTGGTCATGCGGGGAGCCTCTCGATCAGGAGCCGGTACCACGCCACGCCGTCGAGGAAGTCCTCCACGCCGAGGTGCTCGTCGTGGGAGTGGATCGCCTCACGCTGGGCCTTGCTCATCCGGAACGGCGCGAAGCGGTAGACCCGCTCGCAGATCTCGGTGAAGTGCCGCGAGTCGGTGCCGGCCATCATCACGTAGGGCGACGGCACGGCGTCGGGGAAGACCTCGCCGATCGTGGTCTCCAGCAGGTCGAAGGCGGGGTCGGCGTGCTCGGCGGTGGAGTACGGCGACAGCGGGCTCGCCTCGCCCTCCTCGACGACCTCGATGTCGACCCCACGCCCCACGGCGCGGCGGACGTGCTCGAGCACCGACTCCACGGTGTCGCCCACCATCACGCGGATGTTGACGCCCGCGGTCGCCGAGCCGGCGATGACGTTGAGGGCCGGCGACCCCTCGAGCGTGGTGACCGCGAAGGTCGTGCGGACCATGGCGGCGGTCTCGGGGCCGGCCGCGAGCAGGGTGCGGGTGAGGACCGCGGGCACCCGCGCGGCGGCCGCGACGACGGGGCGCAGCGGGAGCGGCAGGTGCGGCCCGAGCCGGCGGAACAGCTCGACGGTCGGCGCGGGCAGGGCGGGTGCCATCGGAGACGACTCCAGCGCGGTGATCGCCTTCGCGATCCGTGCGGTCGGCCCGTTGCGGGCGGGGGTCGAGGCGTGGCCGCCGCGGCCCTCGGCGCGCAGCAGCAGCGAGGTGACGCCCTTCTCGGTGACGCCGACGACGGCGACCGGAGCACTCACGCCGGGGAAGGCCCCACCCGCGACGGCGCCGCCCTCGTCGAGGACGAACCACGGCTCGACGCCACGCTCGCGCAGCACCGCCACCGCCTCGGGCGCCGCCTGGCCGAAGACCTCCTCGTCGCAGCCGAAGGAGAGCCACATGTCCTGGGCGGGCTCGTGGCCGTCCTCGAGCAGCTCCTCGACCGCGGCGCAGATGGCGACCACGCAGCCCTTGTCGTCCAGCGTGCCGCGACCCCAGACCACGCCGTCGACCACGGCACCGGAGAAGGGCGGGTGGGTCCAGCGAGACTCGTCCTCGATCGGCACCACGTCGAGGTGGGCCATCAGGACCACCGGCTGCGCGTCGCTCGCCCCGGGCCAGCGGAACAGCAGCCCGTGGGTGTGCACCCGGGTCAGCTCCAGGCGCTCGTGCAGCAGCGGGAAGCGCCGCTCCAGCTCGGCCAGCAACGCGTCGAACACCTCGGTGTCCACCCCGTCGCGACGGCTCACCGTCGGGATCCGTACCGCCGCCTGCAACGCCTCCACGGCGCGCTCGCGCCGAGCCTCCCTCAAGGTCACGTGGGGACCCTACGCCCGCGCGTCCCTCAGCGACGGTCGATCGGCGCCCCGCCTCGTCTGGGATCCGAGACGCCTCGGCGGCGATGCTCGTTGACCCGGCACCGCCCCGGCGATGGACTGGAGAGGTGTCAGTCGTCCGTGGGAGCCGAGGGCCAGGTGCCGCCCCAGCGGCCGCGGTGCGCGACGTCCTCGACGGACTTGCGCTTACGCGTGCGCGGCGAGCCCCGGTTGCCGGTGTCCTGCGCCCGGTGGCCGATCGTGATCGCGCCGATCGGGTCGACGTCGTCGGGCAGCCACAGCTCCTCGCGCAGGTCGAGCTCGCGGTGCGGCGGCAGCCCGAAGAAGCAGGCACCAAGCCCCTCGTCTACCGCGGTCTGCAGGATCAGCAGCGCGGCCATCGCAGCGTCCATGTGCCAGTACGGCACGTTCCACGGGTCCCCGGCGGGGCTGCCGTTGCGCCGCCGGGTGCCCGCCTTGTCCGGCGCCGCGTAGCGGTCGAGGTACGCCGCTCGGTTGCTGCACGGCACGATCACGACCGGCGCGCGCATCATCCCCGCGAGCCACGGGTCGGGGTCGTCCACGTCGTCGGTCGCGGTCGTCCAGAAGCGCCGGACGTCCTCGGGCGAGTCGAGCACCACGAACGCCCACCCCTGGCTGAACCCGGCGCTCGGGGCGCGGGTCGCGTGGTCGAGCATCCGCTGCAGCACGGCCGGGTCGACCGGGGTGTCGGCGTAGTTGCGGACCATCCGGCGCCGGCGTACGACCTCGCGGAACTCCATGCCCCCGACCCTAGGAGCAACCATGCCCGCTGACTTCGAGGCGATGTGGCGTGAGATCGCGCCGGTCGGGCGCAACGTCGCGACCGGGGGCTACCTGCGCCAGCCGTGGACCTCGCCGGAGGCCGAGCTGCGGGCGTGGTTCGTCGAGCAGTGCGAGGCCCGCGGCCTGCGCGTGGAGCGCGACGGCCTGGGCAACCTGGTCGGCTGGTGGGAGCCCGAGGGCACCGATCCCAGCGACCGGCTCCTCACCGGCTCGCACCTCGACAGCGTCCTCGAGGGCGGTGCGTACGACGGACCCCTCGGTGTGGTCTCGGCGCTGGCGGCCATCGACCGCATGCGCGAGCACGCCGTGGTCCCGGCGCGACCCGTGGGGGTCGGGGTGTTCGTGGAGGAGGAGGGCTCGCGCTTCGGGCTGGCCTGCCTGGGCTCGCGGCTGCTGACCGGTGCGACGCCGTGGGCGACCGCCCGCGAGCTGCGCGACCGCGACGGGGTGTTCCTCGCCGACGCGCTGGAGGCCCAGGGGTTGCCCGGGATGACCGGCACGGCCGGCACGGCCGGCACGACCGGGGACGACGTCGACCTGCTCGCCGGGGTCACCACCTTCGTCGAGCTGCACGTCGAGCAGGGCCGTGCGCTGGTCGACCTCGGGCACGCCGTCGGCGTGGCGAGCGGGATCTGGCCGCACGGGCGCTACCGGTTCGACCTCGACGGCGTCGCCGACCACGCGGGCACGACCCGCATGGAGGACCGGCGTGACCCGATGCTCACCTACGCCACGACCGTGCTGGCGGCGAACGAGGCCGCTCGGCTCGCGGGGGAGCGCGCGACCTTCGGCCGGGTCGAGGTCAACCCCAACGGGACCAACGCGGTGCCGTCGCGGGTGACGGGCTGGCTCGACGCCCGCGCCTCGTCGGTCGCCTCGTTGGAGGCCTTGGTCGAGCGGATCACGGCGCGGGCGAGCGAGGGGGCCGAGCGTGACGGCACCACCGTCACCGTGACCGCCGAGTCGGTCTCCGGCGAGGTCTCCTTCGACCCCGGGCTGGCGGCGTCCCTGGCCACCGGCCACGCGAGCGGCGACTGGCCGGTGCTGCCGACCCAGGCCGGCCACGACGCCGGCATCCTGTCGGCGGCCGGCATCCCCACGGCGATGCTCTTCGTCCGCAACCCCACCGGCGTCTCCCACTCGCCCGACGAGCACGCCGAGGTGCCCGACTGCCTGGCCGGCGTGGACGCGCTGGCCGAGACGCTGACCCGGCTGGTGTCGTGACCGGCTACTCGCTCCAGCGTGCGTGGGTCGACGGCACGGTCCTCGACGACGTGCTCGTCGAGGTCGCCGGGGGGCGGTTCACCCGGGTCACGCCGGACGTGGCCGCGGCCGACGTCCCGCGCGCGACCAGGCTCGACGGCCTGACCCTGCCGGGCCTGGCCAACGCCCACAGCCACGCCTTCCACCGCGCCCTGCGGGGTCGGACCCAGCGCCAGCGCGGCACCTTCTGGACCTGGCGCGAGCAGATGTACGACGTCGCCGGCCGCCTCACACCCGACTCCTACCGCGAGCTGGCCGCCGCCACGTTCCGCGAGATGGTCGTCGCCGGCTACACGTCGGTGGGGGAGTTCCACTACCTGCACCACCAGCCCGACGGCACCTTGCACGAGGAGCCGAACGCGATGCGCGACGCGCTGCGCGACGCCGCCGAGACCGCCAGCATCAGGCTGGTCCTGCTGGACACCGCCTACCTCTCCAGCGGGTTCGGGGCGCCGCCCGAGGGCGTGCAGGTGCGCTACTCCGACGGGTCCGGTGCGGCCTGGGCGGCGCGGGCGGGGGCCGGCCCCGCGGCCATCCACTCCGTGCGGGCGGTGCCCCGCGACGAGCTGCACCACCTCCGCGGCCGGCACCCGCTGCACGTGCACCTGTCGGAGCAGGTCGCGGAGAACGACGGCTGCCTGGCGGCGTACGGGCTGACGCCGGCGGGGCTGCTGCACGCCGAGGGACTGCTCGGGCCGCGCACGACCGTCGTGCACGCCACCCACCTCACCGACGACGACATCGAGCTGCTGGGGAGCACGCGCACCAACGTCTGCCTGACCCCGACCACCGAGCGCGACCTCGCCGACGGGATCGGGCCGGCGCGACGGCTGGCCGACGCCGGCTGCCGGCTGAGCGTCGGGAGCGACAGCCACGCGGTGGTCGACCCGTTCGAGGAGCTGCGCGGGCTGGAGATGCACGAGCGGCTGGCCACCCGGGCCCGTGGGCACTTCACCGCGGCCGAGCTGCTGGACGTCGCGACCGCGCACGACGTGCTGGGCCTGGGCGACGTCGGCCGGATCGAGGTGGGCGCCCGCGCCGACCTCGTCACCCTCGACACCACCTCCCCGCGCACCGCCGGCACGGGCGACGACGAGCACACCGCGGTCTTCGCCGCCACCGCCGCCGACGTCACCCACGTCGTGGTCGACGGCCGGGTGGCGCACCGGCGCGGGGACGAGCCGACCGTGGGTGGCGCGCTGACCGAGACGATCGGGAGGATCTGGTCATGACCTCGACGCTGCTGACCAACATCGGCGAGCTGGTCACCAACGACCCCCACCGCGAGGGCCTCCTGGGCACCATCGAGGCCGCCGCGCTGGTCGTCGAGGGCGACCGGGTCGCCTGGGTCGGGCACGCCACCGACGCGCCCGCCGCGGACGCCGTCGTCGACGCGGGGGGCCGGGCGGTGCTGCCGGGGTTCGTGGACAGTCACAGCCACGTGGTCTTCGCGGGCGACCGGGCACAGGAGTTCGCGGCGCGCATGAGCGGGACGCCGTACGCCGCCGGCGGCATCCGCACCACCGTCGCCGCCACCCGCGCCGCGACCGACGAGCAGCTGCTCTCGCACGCGGCTCGGCTGGTGCAGGAGATGCTGCGACAGGGCACGACCACCGTGGAGATCAAGTCCGGCTACGGGCTGTCGGTGCGCGACGAGGCGCGCAGCCTGGCGGTGGCGCGACAGCTGACCGAGCAGACGACCTTCCTGGGCGCGCACGTCGTGCCGCAGGAGCACGCCGACGACCCGGCCGGCTACGTCGACCTGGTGACCGGGCCGATGCTCGAGGCGTGCGCCCCGCACGCGCGGTGGATCGACGCGTTCTGCGAGCGGGGTGCGTTCGACGCCGACCAGGCCCGCGCGGTGCTCGACGCCGGCGAGGCGGCCGGGCTGCGCGGGCGGCTGCACGCCAACCAGCTCGGCCCCGGCCCCGGCGTTCGGCTCGCGTGCGAGCGCGGCCTGCTGGCCGTCGACCACTGCACCTACCTCGACGACGCCGACGTCGACGCGCTGCGTGACTCCGGCACGATCGCCACCCTGCTGCCCGGCGTGGAGTTCTCCACCCGCCAGCCCTACCCCGACGCCCGCCGCCTGCTCGATGCCGGGGTCCGTGTCGCGCTGGCGTCGGACTGCAACCCCGGGTCGTGCTTCACCAGCTCCATCCCGCTCTGCGTCGCGCTGGCGGTGCGCGAGATGGGCTTGACGCCGGCTGAGGCGGTCCACGCGGTCACGGCCACGGCCGCGGCATCACTGGACCTCGACGGTGCGGACGGCGTCGGCCGGCTGGTGCCCGGGCGACGCGCCGACCTGGTGCTGCTCGACGCGCCCTCCCACGTGCACCTGGCCTATCGCCCCGGCGTCCCGCTCGTCGCCGGCGTCTGGCAGCGCGGGCGGCCGGTGCTCTGACCCGGTCAGGCCACCGGCACCCGGCACACCACCAGCCGTCCGGCCACCGAGCCGTCGCGGAGCAGCCTGATCATCCGGTCCTGGTTGCGCTGCGCCTCCTGGAACGACTCGCTGCCGCCGTGCTCGCGCCGTACGACGTCGTCGACCGCGTCGGCGGCGTCCTGCCAGTCCTGCGGCGGGTCGTCGAAGTCGCCGAGCCAGGCCCGATCCACGACCTCAAGACCGGCACCGCGCAGCAGCCCGTCCAGCTCGTCGGCGGTGACGAAGTGGTTACCCTCGGGCGGGTCGGTGAGCTCCTCGACGGTCCGGACGAACACCAGGAGCCCGACCGCGCCGCCCCCGGCCACCACCCGCCGCAGCTCGGCGACCTGGGCGGCCTTGTCCTCGACGGTGCACAGCACCCCGAGCGACCAGCCGGCGTCGTACTCACCGTTCCCCACCGGCAGCGCGGCCCCGTCGCCGACGAGCGCCCGGAACCCGAAGAGCCGCTCCGCGGCCCGGCACGCCCCCTCCATCGGGTCCACCAGGGTCGGCTGCACGCCGTGCGTCTCCTGGACCAGCCGCGCCGGCCCGCCGACGCCGGCGCCGCTGTCGAGCAGCCGCATCCCCGGCGCCAGCCCCATCCGGTCCGCCAGCCACCGGAGCGCGGCCGGGCTGCCGCTGCCGCGGCACGCCGCCGGCAGCGCGTGGTCCTGCCCGAGCTCCTCGACCGCGTCTGCGGTCCAGCTCGCCACCGTGTCGAACTCCTCGACCATCGGTTCCTCGCTCATGCACCCTCCTGGATCCGACGACCGATCTCGGCCTTCACCTCGGCGCCGTCGAGCTCGCTCGACGAGCTGCCCCGTCCCGACAGGTTGACCCCTGACACGCCCGGCACCGCGAGCAGCGCCCGAGCCTCCTCGACGGCCGCCTCGATGCCTGCCTCCCGCACGTCGCCGGCGGCCAACACCCGCTCGACCCGGGCGTCGTCGAGGTGCAGCCCGGGGAACCCCTGCAGCACCCGCGCCCCCGCGGCGTCCGTGTAGACCGCCACGCCCGCCACGACGGGGATCGTGAGCCCCAGCTCCCGGGCCCGTGCGACGAACCGCGCCACCGTCTCCGGCGACCCGGCGTGGTTGAGCACCGCCACCTGTGCCCCGGCGCGCTGCTTCTCCACCAACCGCCCCGGGCGCAGCTGCCGTGGCGCGGCCTCCGGCGACTCCGGGACACCGACCGCCAGGCCCCGCCCCGCGGCCAGCGCCGCCAACCGGGTGCCGTCGAGGTCGAAGACCTGCGTGACCCCCGGCCGCACCCCCGGAGCCCGGCCGTCCCCGGTCACGCACAGCACCCCGTCGGCCTCGACCAGTCCCAGCCCGGCGACCTCCTGCTCCAGCACCACGCGGTTGCGGTCGCGGCAGGCCAGCGTCACCCACGGCACCCCGCCGGCCTCGCGGACCAGCGCCGCCAGCACCGTCGGCGGGAAGTCCGGCCGGTTCTGGTGCTCCCCGAGCAGCAGCGCGTCGCACGACCCGCGCATCACCGCGACGCTCTGCGCCACCGCGGCCGGGTCGTAGGACGGCAGCGTCAGGTCGCTCAGCACGGCGTCCCCGCGCTCCAGGGCTGCCAGCAGCACCGAGGACGACGGGCCGGGGGCGGCCTCACGCCCGGCCCACGGGACCGGGTCCTCGAGGTCGGCGAACGTGCACCGGTGGTCTGCCAGCTCGCAGCGCAGGTCCTCGCGCACCCCGCCGCACGGACCGAACGTCATGCCCTTCGGGCAGGCGGTCGCGGCGGTGGTCACCCCGATGACGCTACCCACGCCGCAGGCACCGACCGGGCGAGCCGGTGCCGGGCGAGCAGCCGGAGCCGGACGGACCGAACGAGCCCCTGCGCCGTCTCACCCCGCCGAGGGGGCCCGGCCGGAAGGCCCTTCGGTCCGTCCGGCTCCGACGGATAGGTTGCGCCCGTGCCCCGCCTGACGCCCGATCCGCACTCCTACGCCCGCCCCACCGAGGTCGTCGTACGCCGGATGGCGCTCGACCTCGACGTCGACCTGGACCGGCAGCGACTGGCCGGCAGCGTCACGCTCGACGTCGAGCGGGTCGACCCGGAAGCCACCGAGCTGGCCCTCGACACCTGGCACCTGGACCTCGGGGCGGTCACCGACGGCGACGGGACTCCACTCGAGCACCACGTCGGGGAGCACGACGAGATCCTCGGCGCCCCGCTGACGATCCGGCTCGGCGAGAGCGACCGGGTGGTCGTCCACTACGCCACCACCGACAAGGCCACCGCCCTCCAGTGGCTCGGCCCGGAGCAGACGTCGTCGGGCCAGCCGTTCCTGTTCACCCAGTCCCAGCCGATCCTGGCGCGCAGCTGGATCCCCTGCCAGGACAGCCCGGGCATCCGCGCGCCGTACGACGCGACCGTCCGCGTGTCCGCGCACCTGATGGCGGTGATGAGCGCGGAGAACCCCACCGAGCGCAGCGCCGACGGGCAGTACCGCTTCACCATGCCCGAGCCGGTGCCGACCTACCTCGTCGCCCTCGCCGTCGGTGATCTGCGCTTCCGCGAGCTGGGCGCCCGCAGCGGCGTCTACGCCGAGGAGGCCGTGGTCGAGGAGGCGGCGTGGGAGTTCGCGGACACCGAGGCGATGATCGAGGCCGCCGAGCGGCTCTACGGCCCCTACCGCTGGGGCCGCTACGACCTGCTCATCCTGCCGCCGAGCTTCCCCTACGGCGGCATGGAGAACCCCCGGCTCACGTTCGCCACCCCCACCGTCATCGCCGGCGACCGGTCGCTCGTCACCCTCGTCGCCCACGAGCTCGCGCACTCCTGGTCGGGCAACCTCGTCACCAACGTCACCTGGAACGACCTGTGGCTCAACGAGGGCTTCACGACGTACTTCGAGACCCGCATCGACGAGGAGATGTACGGCGCCGACTACACCTCCATGCTGCTGCGGCTCGGTCGACAGGAGCTGGAGAAGACCCTCGACGACGCCTCCCCGGAGCAGACCGTGCTGCACGCGGAGCTGGTCGATCCCGACGGCTACCTGCCGAAGCTGCCCTACGAGAAGGGCTCGCTGTTCCTGCGGATGCTCGAGGCCCGCGTCGGCCGCGAGACGTTCGACGCGTTCCTGCGCGACTACTTCGACCGGTTCGCGTTCGGCTCGATGGACACCCCGACCTTCCTGGCCCACCTCGAGTCCGAGCTGCTCGCGCCGGCCGGCCTGACGCCCGACGACGTGCGGGTCGAGGAGTGGATCCACGGTCCCGGCGTCCCCGACGACGCCCCGGTCTTCACCTCCGACGCTTTCAGCCTCGTCGAGGCGCAGGTCGCGCGGCTGCTGGCCGGCACCCCCGCCGCCGACCTCGACGTGGGCGGCTGGGTCAGCCACCAGTGGGTGCACCTCGTCCGCTCGCTGCCGGCCGACGCCGACCACGCGCTCCTCGACGACGTCGACGCCGCGTTCGGCTTCTCGACCACCGGCAACATCGAGGTCGCGACCGCCTGGTTCGAGCTGGTCGTCGCCGCCGGCTGGGTCTTCGAGCGGCCGGCCGCGGACCGGGCGCTGGGCGACCTGCTCACCCGGCACGGCCGGGCGCTCTACCTGCGCAAGGTCTACACCCGCCTCGCCGCCACCGAGCGCGGCAAGGAGCGGGCGTGGGAGATCTACGCCCTCGCGCGACCGACGTACCACCCCGTCAGCCAGGGCGTCGTCGACCGGATTCTCGCCTGACAGCGCCCGCAGTGGCCGTGAGCCCGCACGGCGCAGATCACGACGTTGTGCAGGTCTGGAGGCCGGATTCCCTGCAGAACGTCGTGGTCTGGGTCGGCCCGGAGCGTCAGTAGCCCTTCGGCTTGCCGTCCAGCCGCAGCCAGTCGTCGAACAACTCGTCGAGCTGCTCGCCGGAGACCTTCTCGGCCAGCCGCTCGAAGTCACGGGTGGTGACGTTGCCGTAGGCGTGCTTGCCCGCCCAGCGGCGGCCGAGCCTCTTGAAGTCGCGGGTGCCGATCTCGCGGCGGAGCACGAAGAGCGTCATCGCGCCGCGCTGGTAGACCGGCTCCCCGAACAGGTCGGCGGGGTCGGTGAACTCCGTGGGCGCCGGGCTCCACAGGTCGTCGTCGGCGTCGCGGGCGTAGAGCGTGTCGAACCGCTCGCGCGGGGTCCGCCCGTCGTGGGCCCCCGACCAGAGCCACTCGGTGAAGGTCGCCCAGCCCTCGGCCAGCCAGATGTCGTGCCAGTCGGTGAGGGTGACGGAGTTGCCGAACCACTGGTGCGCGGTCTCGTGCACGACCGTCGAGGTGGAGGCCCCGCCCGGCGGGTAGAACGGTCGGGTCTGGGTCTCCAGCGCGTAACCGACGTACGCGTCGTCGACGACGTGCCCACCCGAGGAGAACGGGTAGGCGCCGAAGAGCTTCTCGCAGAACGCGATCACCTCGGGCAGCACCTCGCGCGCCGGGCGGGCGCCGCCGAGCGCTGCGTCCTCGAAGAACCACAGCGGCAGCTCGCGGCCGTCGACGGAGGTGACGCTGGACTCGGTGACGTCGTAGCGGCCGATCCCGACCATCGCGAGGTACGTCGACATCGGCTCGGCCTGGCGCCAGGTCCAGGTGGTGCCGGTGCCGTGCGGGGCGGTCCCGACGAGCTCGCCGTTGGCGACGACGGAGTAGCCGGCGGGCGCGCTGACGCGGAAGGTGAAGCGGGCCTTGTCACCGGGGGTGTTGTTGGACGGCAGCCAGGTCATCGCACCGACCGGCTCGTTGACGGCGACCGCGCCGTCGCTGGTGCGGACCCAGCCCTCGGTGCTGCCGTCGTCGTCGGTGTGCTCCGGCGGCACCCCGTCGTAGGAGACGACCGCGGTGAAGCGACCCTTCTCCAGCGTCTCGGCGGGTGTCACGACCAGCTCGTCCCCGCGGCGCACGAACGTGGCCGGCTGCTTGTCGACGGTCACCGCGGTGACCTCCGGGCCGGAGAAGTCGAGGTGGAAGCGGCGCATCTCCTGGCGGGCGACCGCCCGGATGCGGACGGTCGCGATCGCGCGGTTGGTCAGCGGGGCGTAGTCGATCGCGACGTCGTAGGCGCGCACCTGGTAGCCGCTGTTGCCCATCGACGGGAACAACGTGTCCGGCTTCGCGGCCACGAGCGGCGCGGCCAGCACCGACCCGGCGAGGACGCCGGCCACGGACAGCCCCAGCGTGCGGGCGCGGCGGGTCGGCGTACGGCGCCGGTCGTTGGTCACCTGCTGACAGTAGGTGAGACGGGGCTGCTCGGCCGGGTCTTCGGGGTGGACGCGGCTCCTAGGGTGTGACCGTGGCCACCGCGCACGAGCTCCCCGACACCGCCGACCTCACCGCCGACCGCTTCCGCAGCATGAGCGGCGCCTCCATCGGCGCCCGCGACCTGCCGCCGCCGAGCGGTGCCGGGCTGCCGCCCGGCCCCGGGTGGCCGGTGCTGGTGCAGAGCGCGGCGCTGATGCGCTTCCGGCACTGGTTCCACCCCTACCTGCAGCGGACGTACGGCGACGTGTTCACCGTCCGGCTGATCCCCGGCGGTCGGCCGCTGGTCTTCTTCACGCGGCCCGAGCACGCGCGCGAGATCTTCGCCGGCGACCCCGAGGTGTTCCACGCCGGCAAGGGCAACGCGATCCTCGGCCCGATCATGGGCCGGCACTCGCTGCTCCTGCAGGACTCGATGGAGCACAAGCGGGCGCGCAAGCTGTTGATGCCGGCGTTCAACGGGCAGGCGCTCAAGGGCTACCGCGAGCTCGTCTCGCAGCTGGCCGCCGACGAGGCCGAGCACTGGCCCGACGGTGCGACCTTCCGCTCGCTGGACCGGATGAACGCCCTCACTCTCGAGGTCATCCTGCGCGTGGTCTTCGGTGTCACCGACGCCGACCGGCTCGCCGCGATGCGGCCGCTGGTCAACGCCACCGTCGACATCAGCCCCGTGGTGCTGCTGGGCTGGGGCTACCCGTGGCTGCAGCGGATGGGGCCGTGGAAGCGCACGGTCGACACCCAGGCGGCCCTGGACCGGCTCATCCACGCGGAGATCCGCGAGCGGCGTACAGCGCCCGACCTCGTCGAGCGCACCGACGTGCTGTCACGACTGATCCGGGCCGGCGCCGACGAGGGCGAGCAGCCGCTGTCCGACACCGAGCTGCGCGACCAGCTGGTCACCCTGCTGCTCGCCGGGCACGAGACGACCGCGACCTCGCTGGCGTGGGCGCTGCGCGAGCTCGGGCAGCACCCCGACCTGCTGCGTCGCAGCCAGGAGGCTGCGCGCGGCACCGGCCCCGACGGCCCCACGACCGAGGACGACGCCTGGCTGGAGGCGGTGATGAAGGAGTCGATGCGACTGCACCCGGTGATCCCGATGGTGGTGCGCACGCTGATGGAGCCCGCCACGATCGGCGGGGTCGACCTGCCCGCCGGCACCACCGTGGGGCCGTCGATCATCGTGGCTCACCAGCGCCCGGAGAACCACCCCGAGCCCGACGCCTTCCGCCCCGAGCGGTTCCTGGGGCAGAACCCGCCGACCAACACCTGGATCCCGTTCGGCGGCGGCGTACGACGCTGCATCGGCGCGGGCTTCGCGCAGATGGAGGGCGTGGCGGTCCTGCGTGAGGTGCTGGCCCGCTGGGACGTCGCCGCCGTCGGGCCCGAGGAGCCGAAGGTCCGCAACATCACCTCGGTGCCGAAGCGGGGTGCGCTGGTGCGGGTGACGCGGCAGTAGGAGCGGCTGCCCTACCGGTCGAACGCCGCCTGCACCTGGGCCTCCGAGAGCCCGTAGTCCTTCAGCGAGTAGCGGTGCGAGGGCTTGGCGTGCCCGGTGCGCGCCTCCTCGTCGATCGCCTTCACAACCGCCTCGGCCTCGGCCGACAGCGACAGACCGAACGCCTCGTAGACCCCGCGGACCGTGCCCATCGGGTCGCCCTGCAGGTCGGCGAAGGAGACGTCGACGAACTGCGAGGAGTCGTAGCGCGGCCGGGCGTCGTGGAACGCGTGGTAGGCGCGGCTCCACAGGTCCAGCTGGGTGTGCCCGATGACCCCGCCGACGTAGGTGTCGCTGTGCCCGGCGGTCGTCGCCGCCGACAGCGAGCACGACGAGGCGATGCAGACGACCGGGTCGCGGTGCGTGTAGACGACCAGCGCGTCCGGGTAGACCGACATCAGCGCGTCGAGCGCCGTCATGTGCGAGGGGTTCTTGAGCACCCAGCGCTTCTCGGGGTCGTTGAGCCCGATGAGTTGCAGGTTCTCCCGGTGCCGCGCGTAGGCGTCGGTCCAGTCCTGCCCCTTGAGCCACTCGGTGTAGCGCGGCAGGTTGGCCAGCGACTCGTAGGAGTTGGACTTGCCGGTCTGGCGCAGCAGCCGCCAGCACTCCTCCTCCGAGGTCGCGTCCATGTAGTGGATCCCCATGAACTCCGGGTCCTCCACGTGGTGCGCGGCGAAGGCCTGCTGCATCGCCGAGAAGATCGGGTCGTCCTCCCAGGTCTCGCGCGGCGGCCGCGGCTGGGGGTACTGCGTCAACCACATCTCCAGGCCCTGGTGCGCGGGATCGGCGGCCAGCAGCCGGTGCAGCGCCGTGGTGCCCGTCCGCGGCAGGCCCATCACGAAGATCGGCCGTTCGACGGGTACGTCGCGGTGCTGAGGCAGCGCGTTGAACTGCGCCTGCGTGAGCAGCCGGCCGACCAGCGCCGACTTCACCTCCGAGCGCTGGAAGTAGTTCCCGCGGCCGGTCAGGCCCGCCTCGGGGGAGTTGAGGTCCTCCACCAGGACCCGCAGCCCCTCCTCGTGCGCGGTGCCGCCGAAGTCGTCCATGCCCACGGTGCGCACCGCCGCGGCCACGATGTCCTCGTAGCTGCCCACGTCGGCCCGCTCGCGGGTCATCACGTTGTCAGACATCAGGTTGCCTCTCGTCTCACCGGGTCTCGAGGCTCGTCGCTGGCGCTCCTCGCACCTCGACCGCCGGCTCGCCCCCGATGGTCGAGGTGCGAGCGCAGCGAGCCTCGAGACCCCTCTCAGTCGTGGAACTCGCCGCAGTCGACGGTGAGCATCTGGCCGGTCACCGCCGACGCGAGGTCGGAGGCGAGGAACAGCGTCGCCCGGGCGACCTCCTCCGACGACGCGAGCCGCTTCAGATCCGTGGGGGCGGCCTTCTCGGCGTACACCTCGTCGTGGGTCTTGCTCTCGACCGCGGCGAGGAAGTCGAAGTAGCCGCGGTTGACGTCCTCGTAGATGTAGGACGGCGCGACGCTGTTGACCCGGATGCCGCGCGGCCCGAGCTCGGTGGCCAGCGAGGAGGCGAGGTGCTCCAGGGCGCCCTTGGACAGCTTGTAGCCGGCGTACTCCGGCTGGCTGGAGAAGGCCACGCAGGAGTTGAGCATGATGATCGAGCCCTTGGACTCCGCGAGCGCGTCGGCGAAGAGCGCCGAGAGCCGCAGCGGCGCGAAGACGTTGGTCTCGTTGACCTTCGCCAGCTTCTTCGGGTCGATCTGGGTGATCGGGTCCATCGGCGGGATCGCGAAGGCGTTGTTGATGACGCAGTCGACGCGGCCGAAGGCCTCCAGGGAGCGGGCGACGAGGTTGGCGCGGGAGTCCTCGTCGGTGACGTCGGTGACGACCATCGCCACCTCGGCGCCGAGCGCCTCGACCTCGGTGGCGACCTCCTTCAGGCGCTCCTCGGTGCGGCTGGCGATGACGAGCCTCGCGCCCATCTTCGCGGCCTCGACGGCCAGCGACCGGCCCAGGCCGGGGCCGATGCCGGAGATGACGACGACCTTCCCGGCCAGCACGGGCGCGGGGGTGTAGCGGTCCTCGATGGAGGTGTCGTGGGCGGCGGCGTAGCCGAGCTGGCTCAACTGATCATCCTTCTCGCGATGTGGCGCTGCCGGGCGGCGATCCGCGCGGCGTACTGCTCGTGGGTGAGGGGAGTGAGGTGCGGCAGCAGCGACGCGACGTCGCCGAGCTTCACGACCTCGACGCTCGGCCCGTCCTCGGGGCCGAGGTCGCGCTCGAGGCGCTGCCAGCGCAGCATCATCGAGCCCGTGCGGTGGCCGGTGGTCTCCAGCCAGTTGGCGAGGTACGGCGCCGCCGGGTCGCCCGAGGGCGGCTTCTCGCTGACCACGAACCGCATCACGCCGTCCGGGTCGGTCTCGGCCTGCGCCTTGGTCAGCGAGGTCTGGTGGGTCTCGTAGTCGGTGGAGGCGTACCAGTCCGAGCCGATCTGGATCGCCTGGTACGCCGCGTCGTCGCACCGGGGCACCGAGACGACCATCGCCTCGTCCTCGCCCAGCTCGTAGTGGCCGATCGAGGAGCGCTGGGAGGCCAGCCCACCGGGGGTGGAGACCGGCGCGGTGAGGGTGTTGGCCTCCTCGGCGTACTGGAACCAGTGCGGGAAGGCGAACCAGGTACGGATCGAGGAGGTGATGGAGCGGGCCGCGACCTCGTACTTCTTGGTCAGCAGGGCGCGGGTCAGCGGCTTCGCGGCCGCCCCGAGGGCGTCGGCGCGCTCGATGGAGATCCAGCCGGGCTCCTCGGTGTCCCAGTCGCAGAACACCTCGCGCACGATCAGCGTCTTGGCGCCGGGCTCGGCGGTGTAGGTGAACTCGAAGCTGCCCTCGGCGTCCCGCTCGAGCTCGCGGTCGTCGAAGGCCATCAGCGAGGTGGCGGCCGAGTCCGCGGTGTAGGCACCGCCCATGACCTGGAAGGACAGGTCGGCCGAGGTGCCCCGCCGCCCGCGGATCACGTACTCGACGCCCTCGCGCAGGTAGGCGTTGAAGTACATCGCGTCGGGGTTGTCCAGGCCCTGGCGGGAGAACTGGTGCGTGGGCTGGACGAACAGCGGCCGGTCGAGGTCGTAGTCGAAGGCGGTCTGCATCGCCATCCGGATGCGCCCGGCGAGGTAGTCGTAGCCCTCGAGCAGGTCGGCCTCGGTGCGGATGAACGGTGCGGCGGCGATCAGCCTCTCGCCTTCGGCGATCGCTTCGCGCAGGGGGGCAGTGAGGTCCCAGGAGCCGTCGGTGCCGTCGACCTCGGGGTTGGCCGCCGGCTCCATGCCGTGGGGTGCGTGCGACATCGGATCAGCCCCGGCTCAGCCGTTGACCTTGGCGATGACGTTCTCGGCGTACTGCTCGAGGTGCTTGATCTTCGTCTCGAGCGGCTCGGTGTCGGGGCCCTTGATGTAGGGCACGCGGAAGCCGACGATGCAGTCGGTGACGCCCTTGTCCTCCAGGCGCTTGATGCCGTCGACGGTGTAGGCGTCGTAGGAGATGACGTGCACCTCGAAGTCGTCGCGGGTGTCGCCCTCCTCCTCGCGGATCTCGGCGAGCCGCGTGAGCAGCCGGTCGAGCTCCTCGCCGTCACCGCCCGCGTGCATCCAGCCGTCGCCCTTGCGGACGGCGCGGCGCAGCGCAGCGTCGACGTGGCCGCCGACGAGCAGCGGGATCGGGGACGGGGCACCGGGGCACTGCTTGAGCGACTCGATCTCGTAGAACTCCCCGGAGTAGGAGAAGAACTCGCCCGTGGTGAGGCCCTTGAGGATGTCCATGCACTCGTCCATCCGCTTGCCGCGCTTCTCCCACGGCACGCCGAGGGCGTCGAAGTCCTCGGGCCAGGGGGAGAGCCCGACGCCGAGGCCGAGGCGGCCGCCGGAGAGGTGCGCCAGGGACGAGGCCTGCTTGGCCACGAGTACCGGCGGGCGCACGGGCAGCTTCAGCACGAACGGCGTCAGGCGCAGCGTCGTCGTGTGCGCGAAGAGGTGCGCGCACAGGACCATCGTCTCGATGAACTCCTTGCCGTCGAGGAACTCGCGGTCCCCGGTGTCGGTGTAGGGGTACTTGCTGTCGGAGCTCTCCGGGTAGATCAGGGAGTCGGCCACGGTCATCGACGTGTAGCCGGCGGCCTCGGCGGCCTGGGCCAGGGGTGCGTAGTAGGAGGCCTGGGTCATCGCCTCGGCGTAGGTGAACCGCATAAGCCATGAGACTAGAACGTGTTCCACTTTTCTGCCAGAGTGCCGTGTCGTGGACCTCGCAGAGATCAGCGACCGGCTCGAGATCGCCGACGTCGTCACCCGCTACACCCGCGCCATCGACACCGGCGACTGGGACAGGCTCGACACCGTCTTCACCGCCGACGCCGACATCGACTACGTGCAGTCCGGCGGCATCCACGACACCTACGCGGTCGTGAAGCCCTGGCTGGCCGAGATGCTGCCCGCGTTCTTCCCGAAGCGGATGCACACCATCGGCCAGGTCGAGGTGCCGTGGGTCGCGGGCGCCGACGAGCTGCAGTGCGTGGCCTACTTCGACAACCCGATGCCGATGTCCGACGGGCAGGGCGGGGAGAAGATCGTCGAGGTCGGCGGGCTCTACCACCACACCATGGTCCGCACCCCCGACGGCTGGCGCTCGCGCAAGCTCGTCGAAGAGGTCGTCTGGAAGAGGGGACTGTGATGGGCCTCCCCGAGGAGCGGCCCCCGGGCCTCGACAACCCGCGCACCGTCACGGCCATCAAGTGGATGGCCAAGATCCAGGTGGCGGTGTTCAAGGCGACCAACGGCCGCGTCGGCAGGTACTGGCGCATCGGTGCCGGCTGGAGGAAGCCGGTCCCGACGCTGCTGCTGCACCACGTCGGCCGGAAGTCCGGCACCGCGTTCACCACGCCGCTGCTCTACCTGCCCTACGGGGACGGGCCCGACGCCGACCTGGTGATCGTGGCCTCGCAGGGGGGGCTGCCGAAGAACCCGCAGTGGTTCCACAACCTGATGGCCGCCCCCGACTGCGAGGTGAGCCTGCCGGGTCGCCGACGCGTGCCGGTGCACGCGCACCGGGCGGACTCCGCGGAGAAGGAGCGGCTGTGGCCGCTGCTGGTCGACCTGTACGCCGACTTCGCGAAGTACGCCGTGTGGACCGACCGCGACATCCCCGTGGTCGTCCTCTCGCCCCGCTGAGCCCCGGTGAGCCCCACTGAGCCCCCGGTGGGCCCCGCCCGCCGTGGGGACCCGGCTTGGAAGGGCTGGACGTCTCCGCGATGATGGGCGCGTGATCGACAGGCTCCGGACCGAGGACCACCCCGTGCTGACGGGGCTGGTCGCCCTCGTGTCGGTGGGCCTGGTCGTCGGGCTCGTGCTCGGTGGTGTGGCGCTGGGCGCCACCCGCTTCCTCGGTATCGGCGAGGACCCCAGCACCGAGACCGTCTCCGACGACGTCGACTTCTACCTGCCCAAGCCCTCGCCCACCGACGGTCCGTCCGGCCCGCTCATCACGCTGGCGCCGTCGGAAAAGGAGCAGGCCGGGCAGGAGCAGCCCTCGCAGCCGCAGGAGACCGAGACCGAGGAGGCCCGGGAGGACGAGATCACCCTCTCGGCCGGCCAGACCTCCGTCGGGGTCATGGAGAACATCGACCTGACCGGCGTCTACCCCGGCGGTGAGGGCTCGGTCCTGCAGGTCCAGAAGTTCTCCGGCGGCGGGTGGCAGGACTTCCCGGTGACCGCGGTCGTCAGCAACGAGACGTTCTCGACCTTCGTGCAGACCAGCTTCCAGGGCGTCAACCGGTTCCGCGTGGTCGACAACGACAGCGGGCTGGCGTCCAACGAGATCAAGGTGACGGTCGGCTGATGCGCCGCCGGGCCGCCCTGCTCGTCGGGTCGCTCGTGGCCACGGCGGCCCTCACGGCCTGCGCGGGCGAGGAGACGTCGGCCCCGTCCCGGGGGCTGCAGGTGCGGCCGGTCCTCGGTGCGGCCGACGGCCTCGCGTGCGACGCGCTCGGGGACCGTGCGGTGGCCGACCTCGAGCGGCCCGGCAACGCTCCTGCCGAGGAGGACGTCGAGGCGTGTGCGCTCGACGGTGTCGGCTACCGGCTCGGGGAGGCGGCGGTCGACGGTGGTGTGGTGAGCGTCGAGCTCCGCGCCGCCACCGACTCCTACCTGGTCGAGATCGCCCTGGACGACGACGCCGCGCAGGCGATGTCCGACCTCACCTCCGACGCCGCGTCCTCGGACTCCCAGGTCGCCCTGGTCGCCGACGGGGTCGTCATCAGCGCGCCGATGATCGCCGGCGTCGTGGGCGGCTCACTGCAGGTCAGCGGCCCCTGGAACGGCAGCCAGGCCGAGGAGATCGCCGCGCTGCTGCGTGGCTGACCTCCCCGGCCCGGTGCGGTCCAGCGGTGCGCTGGCGACGTGCTGGTGAGCGGGTGCCTCAGGCGGGCACGTAGTCGAACGTGTCCGGGTTCGGGCCTCGACGACCGTCCTCGCCCCTGTCCAGCGCGCTGATCGCGTCGATCTCCTCCGGGCTCAGCTCGAAGTCGAAGATCGCGAAGTTCTCCTCCATGCGCTCACGCTTCATCGACTTGGGGAAGACGATGTCGCCGCGCTCGACGTGCCAGCGCAGGGTGACCTGCGACGGGGTCTTGCCGTGGGCGGCCGCGATCTTGCCGATCACCTCGTCATCGAGGACCGCGCCCTGGGCGATCGGCGACCAGGCCTCGACCTCGACGCCGTGGCGGATGGAGGCGGCCCGGGCGTCCTCGTTGCAGAAGTAGGGGTGCACCTCGATCTGGTTGACGGCCGGGATGACGCCGGTCTCGGCGACGATCCGGTCCAGGTGGGCGGGCTGGAAGTTCGAGACGCCGATCGACCGGGCGCGGCCGTCCGCCACGAACTCCGAGAGGGTGCGCCACGTGGAGACGTAGTCACCGTCGTACAGCGTCGGGAGCGGCCAGTGGATGAGGAACAGGTCGACGTGGTCCAGGCCCAGCGCCTCGAGCGACTGGTCGAAGGAGCGACGGGCGTCGTCGGGGGCGTGGAAGCCGTTGTCGAGCTTGGTGGTCACGTAGAGCTCGCGGCGCGGGATGCCGGAGTCGGCCAGCGCGCGACCCACGCCCTGCTCGTTCTGGTACATCTGCGCGGTGTCGATGTGGCGGTAGCCCACCTCCAGGGCGGTGCTCACCGTGTCGGCGGTCTGCTCGGGCGGCACCTGGAAGACACCGAAGCCGAGCTGCGGGATCTCTGTCTGGTTGTTCAGGGTGATGGTGGGAACGGTCATGCTCCCCACAACACCAGTGGGTCGACCGGTATTCACCACCCGCCCGGTGGACCCGGTGAAAGCCTTCTCACAGCCCGCGCAGGTGTCGCCTCAGCCCCGGGCGGGAACGGGCGGCCGCGGCAGTGGCAGCGGGAGGCTCGGGTCGAGCGCCAGGTCGGCGAGCGCGTCCGCGTGCACGAGGGCCGTGTCGAGGACCGGCAGCGGTGCCGCCTCCGCCGGGACGAGCAGCCCGATCTCGGTGCAGGCCAGGGCCACCACGTCGGCGCCGCGGTCGGACATCCGTCGGATGATGTCGACATGGAGATCGCGCGAGGTCGTGCGGAAGACGCCCTGGGTGATCTCCTCGAACACCACCCGGTCCACCTCGAGCCGATCCTCGAGGTCCGGGGTCACGACCTCGAGGCCGTACGCCGCCAGCCGGGTCGCGTAGAAGTCCAGCTCCATCACGGGGCGGGTGCCGAGCAGGCCGACGCTGCGGTGACCCGCGCGCAGCGCCGCCTCGGCGACGGCGTCCGCGATGTGCAGGACCGGGGCGTCGACCGCGGCGACGAGGTCGTCGTAGTTGCGGTGCATCAGGTTGGTGCAGATCGCCAGGACCTCCGCGCCGCCGGCCTCGCAGGCCCGTCCGGCCTCGGCCAGCATCCGCCCGGAGCGGGCGTAGTCGTCGGCCACCTGGCAGGCCCGCACCTCGGAGAAGTCCAGCGACTGCAGGCTGATCCGGGCCGACGCGTGCGCGCCGCGTGCGGCGGCGACCCGCTCGTTGAGGTGGCGGTAGTAGGTCGCGGTGGAGTGCCACGACATGCCGCCGATGAGACCCAGGGGACGCAGGCGCTCGCTCATGCCCTCATCGTCGGTCGCGGCCGCCCGATAAGGAATCCCTGACCTCGTTGCCGGACCCATAAGCCACACTTGGGTCATGGACCCGCGCCGCCTGCTCGTCTTCCGTGAGGTCGCCCGTGCCGGCTCGTTGACCGCGGCAGCACGCGCGCTGGGCTGGACCCAGCCGGCGGTGAGCCAGCACCTCGCCGCGCTCGAGCGCTCCGTCGGACTCCCGCTGGTGCTGCGCGGCCCGACCGGGACGTCGCTGACCGAGGCGGGGGAGGTGCTGCTCCGCCGTGCCGACGCGGTGGCCGCCGAGCTGCACGCCGCGGAGGAGGAGCTGGCGTCCCTCGCGCAGCTGCGGGCGGGGCGGGTGCGGCTGCACTGCTTCCCCTCGGCTGCGGCCACCCTCGTGCCCGAGGCGGTGCGCGCCCTGGCGACCTCGCACCCCGGGATCAGTGTCGGGCTGGTCGAGGCCGAGCCGCCCGAGGCGCTGGCGGCGGTGGGGGCCGGCGACGCCGACCTCGCCCTGGTCTTCGGGTACGACGCCGAGCCGGTCGGTCTGGGGTCACTCGTCTGGCGGCCGCTGCTGACCGAGCCGGTGCACCTGGTGCTCCCGCCCGCGGGCACGGTGTCGTCCTTGGATGAGCTGGCCGGCGCGGACTGGATCGGAGGCTGCGAGCGCTGCCGGGTGCACCTCGTCGACTGCTGCCGGGAGGCCGGGTTCGAGCCGGCGCTGCGCCACGAGACCGACGACTACGTGGTCGTGCAGAACCTCGTCGCCCGCGGGCTCGGGGTCACCGCCCTCCCGGAGTCCGCGTTGACGGCGTACCGGCATCCCGAGGTGCGCGTGCTGGAGGAGCCGGCGCTCGGGCACCGCGTCGTCGGCGTCGCGCACCGTCCCGGCGCGGACCAGGTGCCGGCCACTGCGGCCCTCCTGCGCGAGCTGGTCACCGTCGTCGGCGGTGGGTGACCCCCGGTCGGGAGGGGCCGCCCACCGGGCTCGTCCTCACGTGGGAGGACGCATCCTGGCCAACCTGCTCCGCAGCGCGTCGACGCGCTCGCGGTTGGTCTGCAGCTCCACGTAGCGCTCCCCGAGCGCCCAGAGCAGCGCGTCGTCGAGCCGGCGGACGGCGCCCGGCGGGTAGCGGTAGTCCATGCGCTCCATCAGCGTCGCGGTGTCCACCGGTCGCACGATCTCGCCGAGGTCCTTCAGCGAGGTGATGCCGAGCTCCAGCACGGTGCGTGCGATCCACGCGTAGTGCTCGGTGCGCGACCACCCGGCGTCGGGGTACTGACCGGCCAGGAACGCAGCGAGGTCGCGCGGGCTGAGCCGTGGGTCGTCGTCCTCCGGCTCCGCGGGCTGGTCGCCGGTCCCCTCGCGCAGCCGGTCGCGGATCGCCGTGAACTCCCGGTCGGCGAGCTCGAGCAGCCCGGCCGCGAGGGTGAACCTGCGGTCGAACTCCGAGACGTGCTCCTCGGGGATCGAGCCCTTGTAGCGGATGTCGTGCTCGAACTCCGCCCACGCGTGCTGCAGCACGGTCCGGATCTGGACCTGCGCCTGGCGTCCGCGCAGGGCCCGGTGCTCGGGTCGCCCCTCCTGCTCGGGGTGCAGCCCGACGAGCAGGTGCCGGCTCGCGTAGCCGAACCGCCCCTCACTCGCCGTCTCCTCGCCCAGGTCCCGGTCGTCGTGCACCGCGACCTGGTCGTCGAGCAGGTCCACCACCGCCTGCACGTCGCTGTGCACGTAGGTGATCACCCGCAGCCCGATCTGGTCGGTGATGTCGCGCTGCGGGTCGGGGTAGACCGGCCGGCCGTCGACGGTCCGCGCCACCTTCGCGGCGTACGACGCCACGGACTTCGCGCGCCCGGTCACCGTGAGGTAGTTGATGCCGGCCTCGTCCAGGATCGACGTGACCAGCTCGACGTACCGCTCGGTGGCCTCGGTGACGGCGGCGTGGTCCTCGGCGTACCGCCGCACCGCCGCGGCCGGGTCGGCGGTGCGGCGTCGCCGTGGCTCGCGCGGGGTCGGGACGAGGTCGTCGGGCAGCGTGGGGGTGACGACGTAGCCGGTCTCGAAGTCGCCGTACGTCGTGGTCCGCTCGGGCCGGCGGTCCGCGAACATCGCGACGTAGGCGCACACCACGGCGTCGACCTGGTCCTCGACCACCCTCAGCTCGCTCTTGCGGCCCGCGCGCTCGGCCGCCCGCCGCAGGCCCTCCCAGGCCGCGGCGCCCGGGGCGTCTCCGGTCAGGCGCAGTGGCGGGTCCGCCTCGGCGAGCCCCTCGAGGAGGCCGATCAGCACCAGCAGCTCCCCGCGCAGCTGCTCGATGTCGCGGCCGGACCGCTGCTTGTACTTCAGCGTCCTGCCCAGCCGGAAGAGGACGACGGTCGCGGGGTGCGGGTAGACCTCGATCGCGCGCCGCCGCCGGCCCGAGCGCGGGTTCATGTCGAGACCCAGGCGCCCGGCGATCCGCGCCCCGCGCGGCTGCCCGCGGAACTCGGGCTTGCCGGTGTTGGAGGGGTGCGCCCCGGCGTCGAAGGTCGCGAAGTCGCGGTTGAGCAGCGCCTCCGCCGGCCGGTTGCCCGTGGGGTTGACCACGACCAACGGTGCGTCGACGGCGACCAGGCACTCGTCCCCGGCGTACGGCGTCAGGGCCGTCACGATCTCGTCGTCGCTGCGCACGGCGCTGACGTGGACCAGGCGACCGTCGCGGTCGAGGACCGCCAGGCCGGTCGGGTTCCGGTCGCCCCACGCCAGGTCGACGCCGATGAAGTTCATGACCGCAGCCTGCCGCACCGGTGGGCGGTGCGGGGCCGGCGTGCCGGGACCGACGCCACGGTGGCTGGGGGGTCCTTGACACAATGGCCGCGTGCACTACACCGAGTACGACACCCGACTGGCGGCCTACGCCGTCGTCACCGACGACGAGGGTCGGGTGCTGCTCGCGCTGTGGAACGAGGGCTCGCGGCGGCAGTGGACGCTGCCCGGCGGCGGCTTGGAGCTGCACGAGCGCGCCGAGGAGGGCGCGGTCCGCGAGGTGCTGGAGGAGTCCGGCTACCACGTCGAGCTCGACGAGCTGCTCGGCGTCGACTCCTACGTCTTCCCCGCCGAGCGCCGCAGCGCCTCGACCGACCGCCCGATGAAGGCCTTCCGGGTGCTCTACCGCGCCCACGTCG
Organism: Nocardioides sp. REDSEA-S33_B3; assembly: GCA_001627335.1. GTDB lineage: Bacteria > Actinomycetota > Actinomycetes > Propionibacteriales > Nocardioidaceae > Nocardioides. The sequence goes on from LUPK01000033.1 coordinate 61,090, forward strand.
TCGGCGGCGAGCTCACCCACGAGCTCGACGGCAGCACCGACGAGGCCGCCTGGTTCCACCTCTCCGAGATCGCCGGGCTCGACCGGGTCTCCGTGGTCGACGTGGGGCTGCGGATGGCGGGCCTGATCCTGCGCTGAGCGGTCCCCTCGGGCGACCCCCGCAAGGGCCGAACCGGCGTATTGATACGCCGGCTCGACCGGCATCGAACCGGCGTATCAATACGCCGGCTCGGCGTCAGGTGGTGGGGACCCAGTAGCGGCGCTTGGCCGAGACCGCCTCGGTCGCCTCGGCGACGGGAAGCTCGGGGTCGAGCACGCCCCCGCAGCGCTCGATGGTGGCCGCGGAGCCGACGTTGTCGGTGTCGCAGGTGACCAGGGCGCGCTCGATGCCGAGGTCGGCGCACAGCGCCAGGCAGCCGCGCAGGATCGCCGTGGCGTGGCCGCGGCGCCGGTACGCCGGCCGCACGCCGTACCCGATGTGCCCGCCCCAGGTCGCGAGGAACTCGTTGAGCTCGTGGCGCACCGAGGCCCGGCCGACGATCTCGCCGTCGACCTCGGCGACCAGGAACGAGGCGGGCACGAACCCGGGGTCCAGGCGGCGGCCGTGCCGCTGCTCCTCCAGGCGGGCGACGTACTCCGCCCAGGTCTCCGGCGGCGCCCCCTCCTCCCGGCGCTGGGCCAGCAGGAAGGCGAAGTCGTCGGCCGCGAGCTCCTCGTGCGCGGCGCGGGCGGCCGCCTCGTCGTCGACGGTCAGCGGTCGCAACAGGAGCTCTCCCATGTCGGCACCCGATCACGGGAATGAACTCGAGCGCCAATGCATTGAGACCAGTGAAGAAAGTTGAGTCAATCCCACTCAAGTAACTTGCCTGGAGCTCGGGAGCGACGCACACTGGCTCCGAATCCCCGGATCTTCCCCAGCACCAACTCATCGTGGAGGTAGCAACCATGGCCCGTGCCGTCGGCATCGACCTGGGTACGACCAACTCCGTCGTGTCCGTCCTCGAGGGTGGCGAGCCCACCGTCATCGCGAACGCCGAGGGCGCGCGGACGACCCCGTCCGTCGTCGCCTTCGCCAAGAACGGCGAGGTCCTCGTCGGTGAGGTCGCCAAGCGGCAGGCCGTCACCAACGTCGACCGGACCATCAAGTCCGTCAAGCGCCACATGGGCACCGACTGGAAGCAGTCGATCGACGACAAGGACTTCACGCCGCAGCAGATCTCGGCGTTCATCCTGCAGAAGCTCAAGCGCGACGCCGAGGCCTACCTCGGTGAGACGGTCACCGACGCGGTCATCACCGTGCCGGCGTACTTCTCCGACGCCCAGCGCCAGGCGACCAAGGAGGCCGGCGAGATCGCGGGCCTCAACGTCTCCCGCATCGTCAACGAGCCCACCGCTGCGGCCCTGGCCTACGGCCTGGACAAGGGCGAGGACCAGACGATCCTGGTCTTCGACCTCGGTGGCGGCACCTTCGACGTGTCCCTGCTCGAGGTCGGCGAGGGCGTGGTCGAGGTCAAGGCGACCTCCGGTGACAACCACCTCGGTGGTGACGACTGGGACGCCCGGATCGTCGAGTGGATGGTCAAGAAGTTCAAGGACAACAACGGCGTCGACCTCGCCGCCGACAAGATCGCCAAGCAGCGCCTCCAGGAGGCCGCGGAGAAGGCGAAGATCGAGCTGTCCTCCTCGAGCGAGACCACGATCCACCTGCCCTACATCACCCACGGCGAGTCCGGCCCGCTGCACTTCGAGGAGCGGCTGACCCGCGGCGAGTTCCAGCGGATGACCCAGGACCTCCTCGAGCGCACCAAGGCCCCGTTCCAGGCCGTGCTCAAGGACGCCGGCGTCTCGATCTCCTCGATCGACCACGTCGTGCTCGTCGGTGGCTCCACCCGCATGCCCGCCGTCACCGAGCTCGTCAAGGAGCTGCTCGGCGGCAAGGAGCCCAACAAGGGCGTCAACCCCGACGAGGTCGTCGCCGACGGCGCGGCCCTGCAGGCCGGTGTCCTCAAGGGCGAGGTCAAGGACGTGCTGCTCCTCGACGTCACCCCGCTCAGCCTCGGTATCGAGACCAAGGGCGGCGTCATGACCACCCTGATCGAGCGCAACACCACCATCCCGACCAAGCGCTCGGAGATCTTCACCACCGCCGACGACAACCAGCCGTCGGTGGAGATCAAGGTCGCCCAGGGCGAGCGCCAGATGTGGAGCCAGAACCAGCCGCTGGGCAACTTCGAGCTCACCGGTCTGCCGCCGGCCCCGCGCGGCGTGCCGAAGATCGAGGTCACCTTCGACATCGACGCCAACGGCATCGTCCACGTCATCGCCAAGGACCAGGCCTCCGGCAAGGAGCAGTCGATGACCATCTCCGGCGGCTCCGCGCTGTCGAAGGAGGAGATCGACCGGATGGTCAAGGAGGCCGAGCAGTACGCCGAGGAGGACGCCAAGCGTCGCGAGGCCGTCGAGACCCGCAACCAGGCCGAGCAGCTGGTCTACACGACCGAGAAGTTCCTCGCCGACAACGACGAGAAGCTCCCCGAGGACGTCAAGACCGAGGTGCAGGGCGACGTCGACGCGCTGAAGTCGGTCCTGGAGAACGCCGAGGCCCCGGCCGAGGAGATCCAGGCCGCCGTCACCAAGCTCGGCGAGTCCAGCCAGAAGATGGGTGCCGCGATGTACGCCGCTGCCGAAGCCGACGCCTCCGCCGCGGGCGGCACCACCGGCGCCACCGGTGAGGGCGACGACGACATCGTCGACGCCGAGGTCGTCGACGATGTCGACGCCGACGGTCAGGACGAGAGCAAGTGACCCAGCCCGACCACGAGGGCACCGCCGACCGAGGGCCGCAGGACGCGGCCCCCGGTCAGGGGTCCTTCGGTGAGGAGGCAGCAACGATGACCGAGAACACCGAGGTCGAGGCGGGCGCCGAGGGCGGCGACCCCGCCGTCGAGCCCACCCCGGCCGAGCAGCAGGCCACCTCCGACAGCGCCGCCGAGGGCGACGCCGTCGACGGGGCCACCGGCGACGCCGCCGACGACGGCGGCGCGCTCGACGTGGACCCGCTGCACGCGGCCCACGACGAGGTGGCCACGCTCAAGGCCGAGCTCGCCGAGCGGACGCTGGACCTCCAGCGGCTGCAGGCTGAGTTCGTCAACTACAAGCGGCGCGTGGACCGGGACCGTGACCTGATCAAGGAGAACGCGACGTACGCCGCGCTCGCCCCCATCGTCGAGGTGCTCGACACCATCGACCGGGCCCGCGAGCACGAGGAGGTGACGGGCGGCTTCAAGTCGGTCGTCGACCAGCTCGAGCGCACGGTGGCCTCGGCGGGCCTGACCCGCTTCGGGGCGCCGGGCGACGCGTTCGACCCCACCCTCCACGAGGCGCTCTCCCACATCGGGGAGGATCCCGACGTGGAGGTCACGACCTGCAAGGTGATCGCCAAGGCGGGCTACCGCATCGGCGAGCGGGTCGTGCGTGCCGCGCAGGTGCTGGTGGTGGACCCGGCCGGGTCCTGACCGCCGCACCCTGACAGCGCACCCTGACAGCGCACCGAAGAAGCGCACTGAAGAACTGAGACGAAGGGAGGTTCCCCCGTGGCGGGCAACGACAACGACGGCATGCGTCCGGACTGGGCGCAGAAGGACTTCTACGCCGTGCTCGGCGTGAAGAAGGACGCGAGCGCCGACGACATCAAGAAGGCCTACCGGCGGCTCGCCCGGGAGAACCACCCCGACTCCAACCCCGGCGACACCGCCAAGCACGACAGGTTCAAGCAGATCGCGGAGGCCTACGACGTCGTCGGCGACCCCGAGAAGCGCAAGAAGTACGACGAGCTCCGCCGCATGGTCGCCTCCGGAGGGTTCGGCGGTGGCTTCGGCGGGGGCGGCGGCTTCGGGAGCGGCGGCCAGGGCATCAACCTCGAGGACCTGCTGCGTGACCGCGCCGGCGGGGGCGGCGGCGGGTTCGGCGACATGTTCGGCGACCTGTTCGGCGGTGGCTTCGGCGGCGGCCGCCGAGGCGCCGGGCGTCCGCGCCCGACCAAGGGCCAGGACCTCGAGAGCACGGCCACGATCTCCTTCACCGACGCCATCGACGGCGTCACCATCTCCCTGCGGCTGACCTCGGACTCCGCCTGCTCGACGTGCTCGGGCACCGGCGGCAAGCCCGGCACCAAGCCGCACGTCTGCGCCCAGTGCGAGGGCAGCGGCTTCGTCACCGGCTCGATGGGCGGCGGCTTCTCCCTCAACGAGACCTGCCCCGCCTGCGGCGGCCGCCAGCTGCTGTACGACGAGCCCTGCCCCACCTGCCACGGCTCTGGGCGCGGCGCCTCCTCGCGGACCATCCAGGCCCGCATCCCCGCCGGCGTGAAGGACGGCCAGCGGATCCGGCTGCGCGGCAAGGGCGGCGCCGGCGCCAACGGCGGGCCCGCCGGTGACCTCTACGTCACCGTGAAGGTCTCCGGGCACCGCGTCTTCGGACGCTCCGGCGACAACCTCACCCTCGACGTCCCGGTCTCCTTCGACGAGCTCGCGCTCGGCGCCGAGGTGAAGATCCCGACGCTGGGCGGCTCGCCGGTGACGCTGCGCATCCCCGCGGGCACCCCCAACGGCCGCACCTTCCGGGTGCGCGGCAAGGGCGCCACCAAGGCCGACGGCTCCAAGGGCGACCTGCTGGCCACCGTGCAGGTGCAGGTGCCCGCGGTGCTCGACGTCGACGCACGGGCGGCCCTCGAGGCCTACCGCATCGCGACGGCCGACAAGCCGTTGCGCTCCAACCTCTTCGACCAGGCCCAGTCGTGAGCGGGAGGTGTCGGACATGACCCGCGGACGCGGACCGTACGGCGCCGACCCGGACGCTGCCGTCTTCGTCATCTCCGTCGCCGCCGAGCTCTCCGGGCTGCACCCGCAGACTCTGCGCACCTACGAGCGGCTCGGCCTGATCACCCCCGGCCGCACCGGCGGTGGCGGGCGGCGCTACTCCCAGCGCGACATCGAGCTGCTGCGGGTCATCTCCGAGCTCACCTCCTCCGGCATCGGCATCGAGGGGGTACGCCGGATCCTCGACCTCGAGAACCGCGTCACCGCCCTCGCCCAGCGCAACGAGGAGCTGCAGGCCGAGCTGGAGGCGACGCGTGACGCGCTGCGCCAGGCGCTGGTCCAGCGGCGTACCGACCCCCGCGGCGCGGCCCCGACCAACCGGCTGCCGGTTCTGCGCGGCCCAGACCCGGGCTCGTCCCTGGTCGTCTGGCGCCGCCAGCGGTGAGTCTTGCGGCTGTCTCTGTCTGAGACACCGTGTCGCAGACAACGCTCCGGACCCCTGTCGCCGGGACGCTGCGCCGGATAGCCTTCGCGCACGGCCGACGACGGCGTCGGGCGGGACGGCAGGGGAAGCGCTGTGGACTGGTTGCTCGAGTGGGTCCGGGACTGGGCCTCGCACGTGCACTGGGTCCACTTCCTCACGATCCCGGTCTTCACCGGCGTCGTGGGCTGGCTGATCAACTGGTCCGGCCTGGTGATGCTCTTCAGCCCGGTGCGCTTCCGCGGCGTGCGCATCCCCGGGATGCGCGAGCTCGCGAGCGTGCTGCCGCGCAAGGTCCAGGAGGTGCCCGGCGTCCTGCAGGGCGGCATCGGCTGGCAGGGGATCGTGCCGGCCCGGGCGGCCAAGATGGGCTCGATCGCCGTCGACAAGGCGATCGCCAAGCTGGGCACGCCGGCGGAGTTCTACCAGCAGCTCGAGCCCGAGAAGATCGCCGAGCACATCGTCACGGTGTTCCGCCCCGAGCTGCCGCAGCTCGTCGACGAGGTCATGCGTCGCGAGCACCCGCGGCTGTGGCGCGACCTGCCCCGACCGGTCCGGCAGGCGGTCATCGACCGGGTGCAGGCCCAGCTCCCGAGCGTGGTCGGCAACGTGACGCACGAGATCGGCGTCCACATCGACCAGATCCTCGACCCCAAGATCATGGTCATCGACCACTTCCGCGAGAACCCTTCGCTGGTGGTGCGGATCTTCCGCGACTTCGGCCAGCGCGAGCTCAACCTGATGGTGACCTTCGGCTTCGTCTTCGGCTTCCTGCTCGGCATCCCGGTCGCCTTCATCGACAGCATCTTCGGGCTGTGGTGGGCGCTGCCGGTGATGGGCGTGATCGTCGGGTGGATCACCAACGCCCTCGGCATGTGGCTGATCTTCGAGCCGCCGGAGCCGAAGCGCATCCTCGGCATCCCTGTGCACGGGCTGTTCCTGCGACGCCAGGACGAGGCCGCGGAGGTCTACGCCCGGATCATCGCCGAGGACGTCATCACCCTCGAGCGGATCGGCGACTTCATCCTCGAGGGCCCCAGCGGCGACCGGACGCGGCAGATGCTGGCCACGGCGCTGCGCCCGGCCATCGAGAAGGCCGCCGGCCCCGCCCGTGCTGCCGTGCGCGTCGCGATGGGCCCGGCGCGCTTCGACACGATCCGCGACAGCGTCGCGGAGGAGGCGGTCAGCCGCACGCTCACCCCGTTCAAGGACCCCGAGTTCAGCAGGCAGCAGTCGGAGAAGATCAGGGTGCTCATCGCGCGGCGGACCAAGGAGCTGCCACCCCGCGACTTCGTGGAGATGATGCGCTCGGCGATCAAGGAGGACGAGTGGATGCTCTACGCCCACGGCGCGATCATGGGGCTGGCCGGTGGCTTCCTGCACCTGTGGATCTTCGGGGTGTCCGGCGGATGAGCAACGGCACCGAGCGTCGTCCCGAGTCCTCCGTGCGTGGTGGGGGCGAGCCCCCACGCGCGCTGTCGGAGCAGGTCGCCCCCGTCGTCGAGGCGCTGCCCGGCCTGGCGCGTGTCGCCGCGTCCGCGGCCTGGCACACCGGCGAGTGGGGCGTGCGCAGCTACGTCCGCTCCGCCAAGCGGCTCGCCCGGGCGGCCACCGACCGCGACGAGGCGGCCCACCTGGCCCAGGAGGCCACCGAGGCGGCCCAGGTCGTCTCCGACCTCGCCCGGGCGGTGAGCGGCGGCACCCCGGTGGGCACCGCGCTGCTGCGTGCCGCGGAGTCGCTCGGAGCGGTCCGCGAACCGGCCGGCCGCCCCGCGAGCCCGGTCGTGCCCGGCGGGTTCGTGGACGCCGAGGAGCCGCGCGCCCAGTCGCTGCGCGAGCGGGGGGCGGAGCTGCTCGAGCGCTCCCGGGACGTGTGGTCCAGCGAGGCCGGCCATCCGGCGTACGAACGGATGCTGGGGGAGCTGGCCCCCGACGAGGCCCGGATCCTGCTGCTGCTGCTGGAGAAGGGGCCGCAGCCCAGCGTGGACGTGCGCACCGGCGGCCCGATCGGGATGGTCTCCAGCCAGCTGATCGCACCGGGGCTGACGATGATCGGGGCCCGGTCGGGTGCCCGCTACGTCGAGCAGGTTCCGGCGTACCTCAACAACCTGCACCGCCTGGGCCTGGTCTGGTTCAGCCGCGAGCCGCTGCGCGACCCGATGGAGTACCAGGTGCTCGAGGCGCAGCCCGACGTGCTGGCCGCGATGCACTCGGTGAAGTTCGCCAAGGTCGTGCGTCGCAGCATCCACCTGACGCCGTTCGGCGAGGACTTCTGCCGCACCGTGCTGGTCGATGAGCAGGCCGCCGGGCAGACCTTCCCCGAGCACCAGGCACCGCCCGAGGCCCACAACGGCGAGCCGTCGGGGGAGTAGGTCTCCGACCTTCTCACTGCGGTCTCGACACGCCGGTCGCGCCTTCGCGAGCCCAGGCGCGCCGCTGCTCGACCTGCTCGCCGACGCGGCCTCGCACGCTCGGCCGCTGGCTCGGACGCCCCCCGGCTCCCCTGCTCGCTGCGCTCACAGGTGACCCGGACCCCTGACCACGCCCCCGCCCGGGGGGTGGCCAGGGGTCGGTGCTCCCTGAACTGCGGAACGGCTCTAGGACTGGTCTGGAGACGGGTCCTGCAGGGCCGGTCCGCCCGCTCCCTCCACGGGCGGCTCGGAGAGCGGCGGCTCGGCGACCGCCATCAGGGAGATCGTGAAGACCGAGCCGCCGTACTGGCCCGGTCGGTAGGAGACGTCGCCGTTCTGCGCCTCGGCGAGGGTCCGCACGACGTAGAGGCCCAGGCCCGTGCCGGTGGCGACGGTGCCGGTGGCACGTGAGAACTCCTTGAACAGCTGGGCGCGGAATTCCTCGGGCACGCCCGCACCGCGGTCGACGACGTCGATGGCGACGTGGTCGTCCTGCTCGCCGTCGGGCCGGATGCGGATGGTGTACGGCGCCTCGCCGTACTTGATGGCGTTGCCGAGCAGGTTGCTCACCATCTGCTCCAGGCGCAGCGGGTCGGCGCGGACCATCCGGTCGTCCTCGACGACCACCTCGACGTCGATGCCGTAGCGGTCCCCGGCCACCGACTCCACGACCGTGCGCGGGTCGAGCGGCGTGAGGTCGATGCGCAGGGTGCCGCGCTGGATCTGGGCGGCGGTCAGCAGGTCGGCGGTGATCGAGTCCAGCATCCGCGCCTGACGGGCGACCGAGGACATCAACCGCGCCTGCATCTCGGAGTCCAGCTGCTCCTCGCCGTCCCAGCCGCTGGCCTCCGCGATGCCGCAGATGACCGCGACCGGGCCGCGGATCTCGTGGGCGGTCGTGGCGATCGCGCGGCGCAGCAGGGCCACGTCGTCGGAGGTGGAGTCGAGGTAGACCAGCAGCGACCAGCCCGTACGCCGGATGGTGGCCCGGCAGGTGCCGCCCTCGAGCTCGACCTCGAACGAGGCGTCGGCGTCGAGACGGTGGTAGGCCACGAGCGTCGCGAGGTTGGGGGCGCTGAACCCCAGCGGGGTGCCGGGACTGGTCTTGTTGACCAGCAGCCGCTGCGCGGTGGTGTTGGCGTAGACGATCCGGAACAACGGCTCGTCGGCGAGCTCGAGGATGCCGACGGGCGCCATGCTCATCGCCTGCCACCACGAGATCGAGGACGCCGAGACGCCGCCGGGGGTGGAGGGGGAGCTCGGCGAGGCCGGGGCGGGGACGTGGCCGGTGGCTGCCCCGCTCGCGAGCGGCTGTGGGGACGTACCCGCACGCGCCTGGGGGTCGGCCTCGCCGAAGGTGGGGGGCAGGGGGGCCATGCTCTCGGAGGCGTCCAGCGGGGGGACGACCGACAGGGAGCGGGAGGGCCGGGGCTTGGTGCCCGCGGTCATGTCCCGGACGTAGTCGAGGATCGAGTCGAGCGAGGCGCCCTTCTGCACGTAGCCGTCGGCCCCGTTGGCCAGGGCCCGCTCGGACATCTGGGTGGCGCCGAAGCCGGACAGGACGATGATCTTCGCGCCGGGCACGGTGCGGCGGATGGTCGGCAGCGCCTCGAGGCCGTCCATCACCGGCATCGACAGGTCGAGCAGGACCACGTCGGGGTGCTCGGTGCGCACGAGGTCGATGCCGGCCTTGCCGTCGCCGGCCTCGCCCACGACGTCGAACCCGCCCCGGTTGAGGGCGAGGCGCAGCAGGTCGCGCAGGTCAGCGGTGTCGTCGATGATGACCGTGCGAAGCGGTCGCAAGCGGGTGGCGGGGCTCATGGTCATGGCCTCTCAGGGTCCTTCTGATGCGGTCGGTCGTCGCCGGGTCCGGGGTCGACCGACGGGGTCGGTGAGGCGTCAGCGCCCACGGTGGCGGCGCTGCTGCGGACGAGGTCGAGGGCGTGGTGGCTGTTGCCCAGGAGGTCGGTGATGATCCGGCTCGCGGCGTCGATGGAGACGGCGAGCGACTCCTGGGCCCGCTGGTGGTCGTCGAGATCGAGGGCCATCTTGGCCACGACCAGGCCCTGCAGGACGGTGTCGTTGAGCTCCAGGGCCTGCTGCTCGCGCTGGCGCAGGTCCTGGAAGAGCTGGGCGCCCTCCATGAGCGAGGAGTAGTTGCGCCGCAGCGTCCAGTAGTAGACGCCCACGACCGCGCCCACCACGTCCCACAGCGAGAGCGGCCAGTCCCAGGCCTCGCGCATGGCGTAGCCCTGCGGGTCGTCTATGCCCAGGGACGGCAGCGCCATGTGCACGGCATGGATGCCGTGGTGGACGGCGCAGGAGAAGAAGATGGAGGCGGTGGCCGCACCGAGCGGGTTGCTGCGCAGCTGGCCCGACCGCGCGAGCGGGACCGTGATCGCCAAGGAGATGAGCAGGTAGGCGACGGTGATGATGCCGTTGCAGAGCATGCCGATGACCCAGGGCTCCATGGCCGTCACCTCCTCCTCGTCGTGGTCGGGTGGACCGGTCGTCTCGTGCGTGCGGGTGGGCTGCTGCGGGGGGTGGTCGGGGGCCGTGGGCTCATCCGCCGGCCCCGCTCAGCGACAGCACCAGCAACGCCAGGACCGACACGACGGCCGTGGTGGCCGCCCCGCGGTGCCAGTCGACCCACGCCGGCAGCCGGAGACCGGCGTACGACGTGGGTGGACGGGCACGCAGCAGTGCTGCGCACGCGGCGACCGCCCCGAGCTCCCACGCGGCGGCCGCGAGGTCCCAGGGACCGACCGGCTCGGGCGTGGGCATCAGGCCCAGGGGCAGTCCCCAGGCCCGGGTGGCCGCCCACAGGACGACGCACCCGAGATTGACCGCCACCCCGGCCCGCAGCAGGGCGGGGGTGACCGAGCGCAGCGCGAGCGTGGTCCAGCCGAGCTGGGCCAGCGCCGCGCCAGCGAAGAAGAGACCGAACAGCGTGGCCTCGCGGAAGTGCAGGGGGCCCATGGCGGCGTGCACGCCGGCGGCCGCCGTGCTCGTCACGACGGCCAGGGGGAGCAGCAGCGCCACGTCGCGGGGCAGTGGGCGGGGGGGCGCGGCCGGGCGGGCCGTGAGGGGGACAGAGGCCTCGAGGGTCGCGAGGCGGCCGGCGGCGGCGGCGCTGCGCAGCGCGGCGACGCGTGCCTCGAACGGGTCGCCGGGAGCGGCGTCGGCGGCGGGCCCCGCGTCGCGTGCCGCGGGCGGGGTCGTCAACGGGGTCACCAGCGGGGTCACCAGCTGGGGCAGCAGCAGCCACCCCAGCCCGACGAGGCCGCCGGCCACCAGCGCGTAGTGCACCGTGTGCGCGAGCAGCGTCAGGGTCTCGTGCGACCAGGCAGTCACGGGGTCTCCCTCCCACACCCCGTCTCCCCAGGCGAGGTGGCCTGCTCCACACCGTAGGCGCGTCCGGGCGGTCGGGCGAGGGGAATGGACACTTTCCTCACGCGCCCTGCACGACTCGGTCGATCGGAGGGGAGGGGCGGACACGAACGGGCCATGTTTTCGAGAATTCACATGAGTTGAGTGGAACAGACTCAACTTGCGCCGCGTTGCAGCAGGTGAGAGACACACTCGGTCCAGCCGTCCAGGAGGAGACGCCCATGAGTCAGTTCGGTGCCGACAAGTTCACGACCCGCAGCCGGGAGGCGATCGAGACCGCGCAGGTGACTGCCACCTCGGCCGGCCACTCGGCCACCGAGCCCATCCACCTGCTCGTCGCGCTGCTGTCGCAGGAGGACGGCGTCGCCCGCTCGCTGGTGACCAAGGCCGGTGTCGACGCGGCCGCGCTCGTCGCCGGTGCGCGCAGTGCCCTCGAGCAGCTGCCCCGCGCCAGCGGTGCCACCGTGCAGCAGCCCGCGGCCTCGGCCGCGCTCACGCGCGTGCTGGCGTCCGCGCTCGACCTGGCCGCCTCGATGAAGGACGACTACGTCGCGACCGAGCACCTGCTCATCGCGCTGGCCGGCACCGAGTCCAGCGCGCAGAAGGTCCTCACCGACGTGGGGCTGACCGAGGCGGGGCTGCGGGAGGGCCTGACCGCCGTGCGCGGCAGCCGGCGCGTCACCAGCCAGGACGCCGAGGACACCTACGAGGCGCTGGAGAAGTACTCCGTGGACCTCACGGCCGCCGCGGAGGAGGGCAAGCTCGACCCGGTCATCGGTCGCGACGCGGAGATCCGCCGCGTCGTGCAGGTGCTGAGCCGGCGTACGAAGAACAACCCGGTGCTCATCGGCGAGCCCGGCGTCGGCAAGACCGCCGTCGTCGAGGGGCTGGCCCAGCGCGTCGTCGACGGCGACGTCCCCGACTCCCTCAAGGGCCGCCGGGTGCTGTCGCTCGACCTGGCCGCGATGGTGGCCGGCGCGAAGTACCGCGGCGAGTTCGAGGAGCGGCTCAAGGCGGTGCTCGAGGAGATCAAGTCCGCCGAGGGGCAGATCATCACCTTCATCGACGAGCTGCACACCGTCGTCGGTGCGGGCGCCGGCGGCGACTCCGCGATGGACGCCGGCAACATGCTCAAGCCGATGCTGGCGCGCGGTGAGCTGCACATGATCGGTGCGACCACCCTCGACGAGTACCGCGAGCGCATCGAGAAGGACCCCGCGCTCGAGCGGCGCTTCCAGCAGGTGCTGGTCGGCGAGCCGAGCGTCGAGGACACCATCCAGATCCTGCGCGGCATCCAGGAGAAGTACGAGGCGCACCACGGGGTGCGCATCACCGACGCCGCGCTGGTCGCTGCCGCCACCCTGTCCGACCGCTACATCAGCGGCCGTCAGCTGCCCGACAAGGCCATCGACCTCATCGACGAGGCCGCCTCGCGGCTGCGCATGGAGATCGAGTCCTCGCCGGAGGAGGTCGACCAGCTGCGCCGCCACGTCGACCGGCTGAAGATGGAGGAGTTCGCACTGGCCAAGGAGACCGACGACGCCTCGGTCGAGCGGCTCGCCGCGCTGCGCGCCGACCTCGCCGACGCCGAGGAGGAGCTGCGCGGCCTGGAGGCCCGCTGGGAGCGGGAGAAGTCCACGCTCGAGGGCGAGGGCGAGCTGCGTCGCCAGCTCGACGCCCTGCGCATCGAGGCCGAGCGGCTGCAGCGCGAGGGCGACCTCGGCCAGGCCAGCGAGATCCTCTACGGCCGCATCCCCGCGCTGGAGAAGCAGATCGCCGCCGCGGCCGACTCCGCGGAGCAGCGCGACCTCGAGCCGCTGGTCGGCGAGGAGGTCGGCCCCGAGCAGATCGCCGACGTCGTCGAGGCCTGGACCGGCATCCCCACCGGCCGGCTGCTGGAGGGCGAGTCCACCAAGCTGCTGGAGATGGAGGCGGTCATCGGCGAGCGGCTCATCGGCCAGCGTGAGGCGGTCACGGCCGTCAGCGACGCCGTACGCCGCTCGCGGGCCGGGATCTCCGACCCCAACCGGCCCACGGGGTCGTTCCTGTTCCTCGGCCCGACCGGTGTCGGCAAGACCGAGCTCGCGAAGGCGCTGGCGGACTTCCTGTTCGACGACGAGCGGGCGATCGTGCGGATCGACATGAGCGAGTACTCCGAGAAGCACGCGGTCTCGCGGCTGGTCGGTGCCCCTCCGGGCTACGTCGGCTACGACGAGGGCGGTCAGCTGACCGAGGCGGTCCGCCGCCGCCCGTACTCCGTCGTCCTGCTCGACGAGGTCGAGAAGGCCCACCCCGAGGTCTTCGACATCCTGCTGCAGGTGCTCGACGACGGTCGGCTCACCGACGGCCAGGGCCGCACCGTCGACTTCCGCAACACGCTGCTGATCCTCACCAGCAACCTGGGCTCTCAGCACCTCGTCGACCCGCTGCTGGACCCGGAGAAGCGCAAGGAGTCGGTGCTGGCGGTCGTGCGGTCGGCCTTCAAGCCGGAGTTCCTCAACCGGCTCGACGAGATCGTCACCTTCGACGCGCTGTCCAAGGACGACCTGACCCACATCGTCGACCTGCAGCTCGCGCTGCTGGAGAAGCGGCTGGCCGTGCGCCGGATCAGCATCGCCGTCTCCGACGCCGCGCGGACCTGGCTGGCCGACGTCGGCTACGACCCGGCGTACGGCGCCCGCCCGCTGCGCCGGCTGATCCAGTCGGCCATCGGCGACCCGCTGGCCCGGATGCTGATCAGCGGCGAGGTCACCGACGGGGGCACGGTGTCGGTCGACGTCGGCGACGACGGGCTGGTCCTCTCCGCCGGCTGAGGCGCACCCGTCCGGTGCGCTCGGAGGCGGGAACGCTCCCGTCCGGGCGCACCCCCGGCGCCGGGATCCACCCCTTCCACTCCTTCGTCGCTCCAGGGGGGCCAATCCCGCCACCCGCCGCCGGGGGTGCGCCCGGCCGTCCGCGTCCCCACCTCAGCGGCGGGACGCCCCGACTCAGCGGCGGGCGGCGGCGAGCTGGGGGCCGGAGAGGAAGAGTGCGTCGTCGACGAGGGCGCCGCGCAGGTCGGCACCGCGCAGGTCGGCGCCCAGCAGGTCGGCGGGGCCGAGGTCGACGCCCGAGAGGTCGGCCCCGATCAGCAGGGCGCCGCGGAGGCCGGCGCCGTGCAGGTCCGCCCCGCGGAGGTCGGCGCCGGCCAGGTCCGCTCGGGAGTGGTCCGGGCGTCCGGGTCCGCGCACCCGGCGCGAGGCGGCCCCCAGCAGCTCCCCGCAGGTCTCGTGCAGCTCGTCGAGGTCGGCGGTCAGCAGCTCCAGCGGCGGGGCGTCGCGGAGGGTCCACAGCTGCTCGGCGAGTGCCGCCGCGGCAGGGTCGGGGGAGCGCCGTTCGACCTCCTCGAGGTGCAGCAGCATCTCGTGGAGCAGCCGCTGAGCGGACAGGACGGCCGCCATCTCGCCGAGGTCCTCGACCTCGCGCCACGAGCGGCCCCCGTAGGTGACCGCCGTGAGGTGCTGCCCGGCACCGAAGCACTCGAAGGTCGCGCAGCCCGACCATCCCTTCTCGACCAGGTCGGCGTGGATGCCGCAACGGTCGTCGGCGAGGAGGTTCCGGCACGGCACCTGGCCGGGCTTGTCGGCCCCGAACCCGTCGTCGCGGCGGTAGGGCAGCAGGACGCAGCACAGCCCGGTGCACGCCGAGCAGTCCGCGGTCAGGGCGGCGGCGCGGCCGTCGCCGAGGGAGTCCGGGAGCACCCGCCCATCATCCCCGTGCCCGTCCAGCCGGACGGACCGGGCGTCGGTGGGGCGTGACCGGGGCACGACCGGCACCCGGCGTACGACGCTGGGCGCGGCGCGCACCCAGCGGTCTGCTGGAATGGGGCCGTGCCGAACCCCCACGACCGCCCCCGCCAGGTGACGATGGCCGGCTGGGTGACGATCCTCGGGTCGGTC
This sequence comes from Nocardioides sp. REDSEA-S33_B3, assembly GCA_001627335.1. Lineage (GTDB taxonomy): Bacteria > Actinomycetota > Actinomycetes > Propionibacteriales > Nocardioidaceae > Nocardioides. Next base: position 76,126 of record LUPK01000033.1, read on the forward strand.
CTGGTGATCCTCTCCGTGTTCGCCCAGATCGGCTCCCTGGACTCCCTCGACACCCGCCGCGGCATCGAGGAGCTGCTCGCGAACCCGCCGCTGCACGCGCTGGACCTCGAGGTCACCTCCGTCCTCGACGTCGTCCGCCTGCTCGCGACGGTGACCGGCGCGCTGGCCGCGGCCACCGCCATCCTGGGCTGGCAGGTGATGCAGCGCAGCCGCTCCGCCCGGTTGGCGCTCACGGTCCTGGCGGTGCCGCTGTTCCTCCTCGGCTTCGTCACCGGCGGCTTCGCGACCTCCCTGGTGGCCGCGGCCGCCGTGATCCTGTGGCTGCAGCCCTCGCGCGCCTGGGTCAACGGGGACCCGGTCCCCGAGCGATACCTCCGCCCGCCGTCCGAGGCACGGCGCGACCGCGACGCAGGTGACGCCGGCGACGCCGGCGATGACCGGCCTTCGGGCACAGGCTGGCCCCCGCCGCTCCCGCCGCAGGACGCCCCCACGGATGGTCCCGCGCAGGGGCGGCCCGACGGCCCCGCGCCCTACACCGGCTTCGGCCAGCAGCCCGGTCAGGAGTCGGGCCAGTTCCCCGGGCCGCAGGGTGGTGCGTGGCCCCAGCAGCTCTCGCCGTACGCCGCCGGCGACCGCGCCCCGCGAGGGCCCGCTCCGCAGCCGCTGCGCGCGGGGCTGGTGATCACCTGGGTGACCTGCGCGATGGTGCTGCTCGGGCTCGGGCTGAGCGTGGTCGCGATGGCGATCGACCCGTCGCTGGTCGACGACGAGATCCAGCGCGCGATGGACGAGCAGCCGGCCATGGCCGCCGAGGTGACCGTCGAGCAGGTGCGGATCGCGCTGTTCGTGGTGCTGGGCGGCTTCGCGCTGTGGGCGCTCCTGGCTGCCGGTCTCGCGGTCCTCGCCTGGGTCGGCCGCTCGTGGGCCTGGATCCTGCTCTGCATCTCCGCCGGCCTGGCCGCGGGCCTCTTCCTGGCCGTCACCGTGCTGGGCGGTCTGGTGGCCGTCGTGGCCCTCGCCGCGTCCTCGGGCACCCTCGCGCTGCTGATCAGGCCCGAGGTGCGGGAGTGGTACCGCCGCTGAACGAGTCGTGCCCCTGAGCGGGCGCCATGACGCCCGTTCAGGGGCACGACCCCCTTCGGGACAGCGTCAGCGGGCGAGGTCGGCCGACGCCAGCCGCTGGATCCCCTCGGTGATCACCTCGCCGGTCTTGCAGAACGCCCACCGCACCAGGTGCCGCCCGGCCGCGGGGTCGTCGGAGAAGAACCCCTGCAGCGGGATGGGGACGACCCCGGCCCGCTCGGCGACGCCGAGGCTGAAGGTCCGCCCGTCCTCCCAGCCGAGGTGCTCGACGTCGGTGACGGTGAAGTAGGTGCCCTCGCTCGTGCGGGGCGCGAGCCCCACCGAGCGCAGCCCGTCGAGCAGCAGGTCGCGTCGCGCCTGCAGGTCGCGGGCCAGCTCGAGCGGCCAGTCGGCCTCGTGGTCCAGTGCGTGCGCGACGGCCGGCTGCAGCGGCGAGCCGGAGGTGAAGGTCAGCCACTGCTTGGCCGCGAGCACGGCGGCGACCAGCGGCGCCGGGCCGGTGGCCCACCCGACCTTCCAGCCGGTGAAGGACCACGACTTGCCCACGCTGGAGAGGGTGAGCGTCCGCTCGCGCATCCCGGGCAGGCTCGCCAGCGGCACGTGCCCCTCTGCCGACAGGGCGTCGTCGAAGACCAGGTGCTCGTAGACCTCGTCGGTGACCACCAGCAGGTCGTGCTCGGTCGCGACGTCGGCGACGGCCTGCAGCTCCTCGCGGGTCAGCACGGTCCCGGTCGGGTTGTGCGGGGTGTTGAGCAGGATCATCCGGGTGCGGGGCGTGATCGCCGCGCGCAGCTCGTCGGGGTCGGGGCGGAAGTCGGGCGCGCGGAGCGTCACCCCGCGGCGTACCCCGCCGGCCATCGAGATCATCGCGTCGTAGGAGTCGTACGACGGCTCCAGCACCACCACCTCGTCGCCGGGCTCCACGAGCGCGAGCAGGGCCGCCGCGATGCCCTCGGTCGCCCCGGTGGTCACGCAGACCTCGGTGTCGGGGTCGAGCTCGATGCCGTGGTGGCGCTGCTGGTGCCGGGCGATCGCCTGGCGCAGCGCGGGCACGCCGATGCCGGGGGCGTACTGGTTCGCGCCCTCGCGCAGCGCCTCCACCGCGCGCTCGACGACCGAGGCGGGGCCGTCGACGTCGGGGAACCCCTGACCGAGGTTGACCGCCCCCGTCCGCACCGCGAGTGCCGACATCTCCGAGAAGATCGTCGGCGGGATCCCGGCCAGGCGGGAGGCGAGCAGCGGACGATCAGCGGGGGCCACCATGCCCACCACCGTAGACACGGCCGCCTGCGCGCCCTGTTGAATGTCCCCCGTGACCGACGCGAACGCCACGGACCCGGCGCTGGCCGCCGACATCGACGCCCGCTGCCGCCTGACCGGCACCTTCACGCTGCGCTCGGGGCAGGTGGCCGACACCTACTTCGACAAGTACCTCTTCGAGGCCGACCCCGCCCTGCTCAAGCGGGTCGCGACGCAGATGGTGCCGCTGCTGCCGGAGGACACCGAGCTGCTCGGCGGGCTCGAGCTCGGCGGCGTGCCGATCGCGACGATGGTCGCGCAGCTGACGGGCACGCCGGCGCTGTTCGTGCGCAAGTTGGCCAAGGAGTACGGCACCTGCAAGCTCGCCGAGGGCCCCGACGTGTCCGGCCGCCGGATCACGCTGATCGAGGACGTGATCACCACCGGTGGCGCGGTCCGCGACGCGACGCGAGAGCTGCGCGCGGCCGGCGCGATCGTGGAGACGGTGGTCTGTGCGATCGACCGCAGCCCCGAGGGCGAGAACCCGCTGGCCGACGTCGGCCTCGAGGTGCGCCCCGTGCTGACCCGCGCCCAGCTCGACGCCGCGTCCCAGGCCGCCGGCTGATGACCGCCTCCGACGTCACCGCCGAGCCGGTACGCCGCTCGCGGGCCCTGCTCCCGCTCGACCTGCTCCGGGGCTTCCTCATCGGGATGGCCGAGCTGGTCCCGGGCGTCAGCGGGGGCACGGTGGCGCTGGTGACCGGCGTCTACGACGAGCTCATCGACTCCGCGTCGCACGTGATCGGCGCCGCCCGGCAGGGCGTCTCCGGCCGGACCGCCGCGCTGCGGACCGAGCTCGCGCGCACCGACTGGTGGCTGGTCCTGCCCGTGCTGGTCGGCATGGGCGCCGCGGTGCTGACGGTGGCCGGCGTCATGGAGTCCTTCGTCTCCGACCACCCCGAGCACGCCCGGGGGCTGTTCTTCGGCCTGGTGCTGGTCAGCATCCTGGTGCCGATCCGGATGCTCCCCGAGGCGACCCGGCCGCGCTGGGCCGACGCGCTGCTGGTGGTCGCCGTGGCCGTGGTCGCCTTCGTGGTCGTGGGACTGGCCGGCTCGGGTGCGACCGCGGACCCGCCGCTGGTGCTGGTCGCCCTCGCAGCCTCGGTCGCGATCTGCGCGCTGGTGCTGCCCGGGGTCTCCGGGTCGTTCTTCCTGCTGACGGTCGGGCTCTACACGACCACCCTGGACGCGGTCGACTCCCGCGACCTGGTCTACGTGGGGGTCTTCGCGGTGGGTGCGATCAGCGGGCTCGTGGTCTTCGTGCCGGTGCTGCGGCACCTGCTGCACGCGCACCGCCGCACCACGCTGCTGGTGATGTCTGGCCTGCTGGCCGGGTCGCTGCGCGCGCTGTGGCCCTGGCAGGAGGTGCCCGAGGGCGCAGCGGGGGAGGCGCACGGCCCGGGGGCGCTGCTGGCGCCGTACGACCCGGTGGGCGGGCCGGTGCTGCTGATGCTGCTCGGGGCGGCCGTCGTAGCCGCGCTGCTCAGCCTCGAGACCTGGCGAGCTCGCGTCGCCACTCGATGACCAGCGGGATCGCGAAGACCGCGAGGATCGCGAGCAGCGCGAAGTCGAGGTTGTCGCCGAGCCACTTGATGTTGCCGAGGAAGTAGCCGAGCAGCGTGATGCCGACGACCCACAGCACCGCGCCGACGAAGCTCCACACGAAGAACATGCCGCGGTCCATCCGGGTTGCGCCGGCCACCACGGTGATGAAGGTGCGCACGAAGGCCACGAACCGGCCGAGCACCAGCGCGACCGCGCCGTGCTCGTCGAAGAACTCGTGGGTGCGGTCGAAGTGCTTGCGGCGCAGGAACCGTCCGTCGCGCTCGTAGAGCGGCGGGCTGCTCGGTGGCGATGAACAGCCCGATGCTGAACAGCAGGGTGTCGCCGGGCAGGAACGGGAACAGCAGCCCGCACTCGACGAACAGCACCGCCAGGCTGATCCAGAAGAGCGCCTCCCCGAAATGACCCAGCCACCACTCCAGGTCGAGGAACTCGATGCCGAACAGGAGCGGCTCGATCCCCATCACCCGTTCAGCCTAGCCAGCACCCCCGACTACCGTGCGGGGGTGTCGCGAATCGAGCACCCCTCGGCGGGACCGGCGGAGCCCGCCGAGGAGCGGTCCCCGGCCGAGGACGGTCGGCGAGCGCCGTACGACCCGATGCCGCACGGTCCCGACGAGGTGGGCGTCGGCCCCTGGCCCGGCGAGTGGCCCGAGGGCGAGCACTGGGACCCAGCGCTGCTGCGTGACGGCGACCGTCGCAACGTGGTCGACCGCTACCGCTACTGGTCGATGGAGGCGATCCGCGCCGACCTCGACACCCGCCGCCACGGCTTCCACGTCGCCATCGAGAACTGGCAGCACGACTTCAACATCGGCACCGTCGTCCGCTCGGCCAACGCCTTCCTCGCCGCCGAGGTCCACATCGTCGGCAACCGCCGCTGGAACCGCCGGGGCGCGATGGTCACCGACCGTTACCAGCACGTGCGGCACCACCCCACGGTCGAGGACCTCTCGGCCTACCTCCGCGAGCGCGACCTGCCGTTGTACGGCGTGGACAACCTGCCCGGCTCCGCGCACCTGGAGACGCTCGCGGTGCCGCGGGAGGTCTGCTTCCTGTTCGGGCAGGAGGGGCCCGGGCTCTCCGCGGCCGCCCGCGAGGCCTGCGACGCCACCTTCTCCATCGCCCAGTTCGGCTCGACCCGGTCCATCAACGCCTCGGCCGCGGCCGCCATCGCGATGCACACCTGGGTCGTCCAGCACGCCGACCTCTCCCACGACGACACCTGGCGCGGCTGAGCCCTGCTCGACCACCGGGACGTCATACGGGCGAGACTTCCACTGTCAGCGATGTCCTGAGACTTCACAGGACGTCCGCTTCCGCTGGGCGTAGGACGTCCCACGCCAGCGCTAGCCGGCAGCGCAGGGCCGAACGCGACGCCGGGCCGGACCACGAGGGTCCGACCCGGCGTGCGTCGGGGAGGGAGGGGCTCAGCGGCAGGCGCGCCGCAGGTCGAACTTCTTCACCTGGCCGCGGTCGATGTAGAGGTTCTTCTTGCTCTCCACCTTGCCGTCGACCTCGCAGGTGAGGACGTAGCGCTCCTTGATGCCCTTCACCTTCGAGGACTTCGCGGAGAACTGGCCGACCTCGACGGTGTAGGACGGGGTCACCGAGGCGTAGTTGATGACCTCGATGACGTAGGTGCCGGCCGGGGCGTCCGGGATCTCGACGGCCTCGCCGGAGCCCGGCAGGTTGCCCGAGGTGCCCATCTCGACCAGCTCGTCACCCTTCTTGAGGTAGACCGCGAGATCGAGGTCGTCCGGGGTCGGCCAGGTCAGGTCGACCCGCAGGACGTCCGAGGCCTTCTTCGCGACGTACTCGTGGGTGGCGGTGCCGATGCCCGGGATGGTCACCGAGCCCTCGATGGTCTCCGAGGCGAACGGGGCGTCGGCCAGCTCGTCGACCTTCTTGCCCATGACCACGGGACGGGTCGAGGGGTTCACGATCCAGCTGAACGTGCCCTTCTTGCCCACCGTGATGGAGGAGTCGACGAAGTCCTCGAAGCTGGAGTCCCAGGTCGGGGAGTCGAAGTCCTTGCGCAGGCGGATCGTGGCGCCCTTGGGGGCCTTGCCCTTGAGGACACCGTGGTACTTGGTGTCGACGGCGTGCTTGAGGGCGATGAAGTAGGCCTCGCGGTTGCCCTTGCCGGCGTACTCGCCCGCACCGAGGTACTGGTCCACGACGTCCTCGAAGGGCGGGTGGAACTCGTCGGGGCCGATCTCGAAGGTGTAGCCGTAGCCACCGGTGGCGTTGTAGGACCAGTCCTCGGTCGTACCGGTGGTGTCGTAGAGCTGCCAGCCGTGCTGGTTGGAGTAGCCGTTCTGGGCGGCCATCTTGGCGCCGACCTTCTTCAGTCCCTTCTCGTCGGGGCTGTCGCCCACCGGGAGGCCGTCGGGGCCGATGGTGGACGGGGCCACGCCGTTGGGGCGCAGGATCAGGTTGCCGAAGGTGTGGTTGGAGATGAGCATCGTGACCTGGCGGCTGCGCACCAGCTCCTGGATGTTCTGGGTCTCCGGCTCGGAGAACGGGGCCGCGCCGCGGTAGGTCGGGTCGAGGGGACCGGCCTCGACCTCGGTGAGGTTGGGCGTGCTGCCGGCCGCTCCCGGGCCGCCCCAGAAACCCCCGTAGTTGCGGTTGAGGTCGACGCCGAGGAGGAAGCCGCCGTTGGTGGTCACCTGCAGGGCGCAGGTGCCGTCGGGGGTGTCGACCCCGTCGATGAGGCGGCAGTTCTTGCGCATGTAGGCGTGGCCGGGAGTGCCGAGGATGGAGACGGTGCCGCCTCCGTCGAGGGCGCGCAGGTCGACGAACTCGCCGTCGGTGCGCGAGAGGTCGAAGCCGTCGGCGTTGACCACCGGGACCACGATCACGCGGCCCTTCTTCAGCAGCTTGGTGGTGCGCTTGTTCTTGCCGTAGCCCTCGGCCAGGTCGATGGCGAACTCCATCGCGTTCTCGCCCGAGGGCCACTCGCGGGCGTGGTGCAGACCCATCAGCACGAAGGTCGGCTTGCCGGTGTCGGGGCCCTTGACGCCCTGGCCGATCTCGACGGCCTGGACGGTGCGACCGTCGAGGGTGGGGTGGTTGAGCTCGAACATCTTGACGTGCTGGGGGAACCGCTCGGCGAGGTCGGCCATGTCGGCGTTGTAGTCCTCGAGCGTGCGGTAGCCGTCGCGACCGGACGGCAGCGGGCTGCGCTGGACCGAGTCGGCGTAGGCCTCGTCGCTCTTCCAGACCTCCAGCGACCGGGCGACGAGGTCGGGGATCTCGACGTCGTAGGTCAGGCCCGCGGCCAGCAGCAGCGCACGGTCGGTCGCCGAGTGCAGGACGACCTCGACGTAGTCGTGGCCGGCGTGCTCGGTGAGGTCCAGACCCAGCTTGGACAGCACCATCTTGTCGGCGCGGGTGGGGGTGTCGACCTTGACCAGCTGGGGCCGGAAGACGTTGGCGGGGGAGGTCGTGGCGGCCTCGGACCCGATCGCCGTGAGAGGGGCGAGGGCGAGGGCGGCCAGCGTGGCGGTCGCCGCGAGGGCGGTGCGGCGGGCGCGGGTTCGGCGGTTCATCGTCGAGCTCCTGGGGTGTCCCGAGTCAGGGGATGGCGGGTTGGAGATGTCAACGCGGGATCGGCCGTCAGGTCACGCACCTGAGGTGCGCCTCACGCGCCTTGCCCGAGCGGCGCCGCGCGCTCAGCAGCGCCGCAGGGTGAGGCGGACCTGTTCGCCGCGGTCGACGCGGACCCTCGTCGCCCGGGCCTTCCCGCGCCCGTCGTCGCAGGTCAGGCGGTACTTCTCGGTGCGTTGCGAGGTCGGGCGCGTCGACGGGTTGACGTGCCAGGTGAACCGGCCGGAGCGGGGGACGACCAGGGTGGTCCGGAGCCGGGCCGGACTGGACCCCTCCCAGGTGGTCGTCGAGGCGTCGCGGGTGAGGGTGAGCGTCGCGCCGGCGGGCGCCCGGCCGGCCAGGACCCCGTGGGCGCGGGTGTCGGCTGCGTGCGCGAGGGCGATGAGGTACGCCGCGCGGTTGCCGCCGCCGGGGCGGTCGGCCCCGACGTACTCGTCGACGACGTCCTCGAAGGGCGGGTGGAACTCGGTGGGCCCGATCTCGAAGGTGAACCCGAACGCGCCGGTGGCGGCGTAGGCCCAGTCCTCGGTGGTGCCGACACCGTCGTAGAGCTCGTGGCTGCGCTGGTTGGTGTAGCCGTTCTCGGCGGCGAACCGCGCGCCGAGGCGTCGCAACGCCCGCTCGTCGGGGGCCAGCCCGAGGGGCACGCCGCCGTCGGTGACGTGGTCGGGAGCCCCGGCCCACGGGCGCAGCACGAGGTTGCCGGAGGTGTGGTTGGTGATGAGGGTCGTGACCTGGCGCGACAGCACGAGGTCGCGGACGTTGCGGGTCTCGGGCTCGGAGAAGGCGTCCGCGCCGTGGTGGCGCGGGTCGAGCAACCCGGCGTGGAGCTCGGTGACGCTCGGGGTGGCGCCGGCGGCGCCCGGGCCGCTCCACCACTGGCCGTAGTTGCGGTTGAGGTCGACGCCGAGGCCGAAGCCCGCGGGGGTGGTCAGCATCGCCGCGCACGTGCCGTCGGGGGTGTCGACGCCGGCGACGAGCCGGCAGTTCTTGCGGAGGTAGGCCAGGCCCGGGGTCAGCACCTGCGTGGCGACCGGCAGCAGGGTGCCGCTCGGGTCGAGGGGGTGGAGCACGTTGAGGTCGATCAGCCCGCCGGAGGTGCGAGACAGGTCGAACCCGTCGGGGTTGACCACGGGCACGACGACCACGCGCACGCGCCGCAGCAGTCGGCGCACGTCGCGGTCGGTGCGCTCGAGCGCCACCAGGTCGTGGGCGAGCTCCATCGTGTGCTCGGCCGAGGGCCACTCGCGGGCGTGGTGCAGCCCCAGCATCACGAAGGTGGGGCGGCCGTCGGCAGGGCGCCGGACCCGGTGGGCGATCTCGACGCCGTGCACCTCGCGGCCGTCGAGGCCGGGCTCGGGGAGCGTCAGGTGCCGCACGAGCGAGCGGTGCTCGCGAGCCAGGTCGCGCAGCTCGGTCTCGTAGTCCTCGAGGGTGCGGTACGACGTGCGGCCCGACGGCAGCGGGGAGCGGACCGTGCGGGCGGCGTACTCCGCGTCGAGGCGGTTGCGCTCGGCCTCCCGCGCCAGCAGGTCGGGGACCAGCACCTCCGAGGCCAGGCCGGAGGCGTCCAGGCGGGCGCGTTCGGCGGCGGTGTGCAGGACGACGTCCACGCCCTCGGTGCCGCCGTGCTCGGTGAGGTCGAGCCCCAGCGCACCCACGGCGTCGGGGTCGGCGTGCACGCGCACCAACTGCGGCGTCCACGGGCGTTCGGTCGAGACCGCGGCGGGGCTCGGGGCGAGCAGCGAGGCGGCGAGCGCGGCGGAGCCGACCGCGGCGGCGAGGAGGGGGCGGCGGAGGGGGGCCATGACTGCGCAACGCACGGCAGCCGGCGTGGTGACGGGTCCCGCGGGTTCTGGGACCGGATTCACACCCTCCGCAGGTCGGCCAGGAGACGCCGGTGGGTCAGCTCGACGACCGCCTCGCGGGCAGGGACGTCGGTGAGCAGGTAGGCGGCCCCGAGCAGACCGTCCGGCTCGAAGGTGATCGCCAGGTCGACGGTGCAGCCGGCGGGGTGCCGGTCCACGCGCAGCTCGAGGACCACCCGGCCCGGCGCCCGCACCGCGGCCTCCAGCACCAGCCGGTGCCCGGTCGCGGTGGTGCCGGCGGCCAGGACCCGCCAGAAGCCGGCGCGGTCACCGGCCCGGAGCAGCGGCCCGTCGGCCACGGGCCAACGGCGACCACCGCCGAGGGCCAGCCGGTCGAGGGCTCCGCGGACAACGAAAGGTGCGGCATCGACGTACCAGTGGCGGCCGTGGCCGGCACCCGCCAGCACCGCCCACGCCTCGTCGGCGGACCGGACCGACGTCGAGCGGCGGCCGGACGTGCGCAGCGACCGGGGCAGGGGCGGGCGGGGGGAAAGGGACGGACGACCCATCGAGACCACGGACCCTTCCTACTAGGGTGAGCGGCGTCTGACCCCACCCGAGGAGCGCCACGTGCCCATCGCCACCCCTGAGAAGTACGCCGAGATGCTGGACGCCGCGAAGGCCGGCGCCTACGCCTTCCCCGCCATCAACGTCTCGTCCAGCCAGACCCTCAACGCGGCGCTGCAGGGCTTCGCCGACGCCGGCTCCGACGGGATCATCCAGGTCTCCACCGGTGGCGCCGAGTACCTCTCCGGCCCCACGCGCAAGGACATGGTGACCGGGTCGGTGGCGTTCGCGGCGTACGCCGCCGAGCTGGCCAAGAACTACCCCGTCAACGTCGCGCTGCACACCGACCACTGCCCCAAGGACAAGCTCGACGGCTTCGTCCGCCCGCTGCTCGACATCTCCGCGGAGCGGGTCAAGCGCGGCGAGGCGCCGCTGTTCCAGTCGCACATGTGGGACGGCTCGGCCGTGCCGCTGGAGGAGAACCTCTCGATCGCCGGCGAGCTGCTGGAGAAGTGCATCGCGGCCAAGATCATCCTCGAGATCGAGGTCGGCGTGGTCGGCGGCGAGGAGGACGGCGTCGAGAACGAGATCAACGAGAAGCTCTACTCCACCCCCGAGGACGCCATCGCGACCGCGAAGGCGCTCGGCTACGGCGACCGCGGCTACTACATGACCGCGCTGACCTTCGGCAACGTGCACGGCGTCTACAAGCCGGGCAACGTCAAGCTGCGCCCCGAGGTGCTGAAGCAGGCCCAGGAGGCCGTGGTCGGCGAGTTCGGTCTCGAGGCCGGCGCCAAGCCGTTCCACCTGGTCTTCCACGGCGGCTCGGGTTCGACCGCCCAGGAGATCTCCGACGCGGTGGACTACGGCGTGGTGAAGATGAACGTCGACACCGACACCCAGTACGCCTTCACCCGTCCGGTCGCCGCGCACATGTTCCAGAACTACGACGGCGTGCTGAAGGTCGACGGCGAGGTCGGCAACAAGAAGGCCTACGACCCGCGTGCCTGGGGCAAGGCCGCCGAGGCCGGCATGGCGGCCCGCGTTGTCGAGGCCTGCGAGAACCTCCGCTCCGCGGGTCGCTCGCTGGGCTGAGCGCCCCGGCAGCACCGGAGCACCGAGTCGTGCCCCTCAGCGCGCGCCATGGCGCCCGCTGAGGGGCACGACTGCGTCCGGGGTCAGGGGCGCCTGGCACCATGGCGCCCATGAGCATCGGACAGGACCTGATGGCGGGCCCGCCGCCCACCCACCTCCCCGAGGACCCGGCCGCGGCCGCGCTGGCCTCCGGCCAGGACAAGTACGCCGTCGCCAAGCAGTTCCCCGCCAGCCCGTTCGCCTGGGCCGCGCTGGCCGGCCAGGCCGCGGAGGACCAGTCGGACCCCGTCACGATCTACGCCTACGCCCGGGTCGGCTACCACCGCTCGCTGGACATGCTGCGCCGCAACGGCTGGAAGGGCCACGGTCCGGTGCCGTGGGAGCACGAGCCCAACCGCGGGTTCCTCATGTGCCTGGCGCTGCTGGCCCTGGCCGCCCAGGCCATCGGCGAGACCGACGAGTGGGAGCGCTGCTCGGGCTTCCTGCGCGACTCCAGCCAGACCGCGTTCGACCAGCTGCTGACCGACCTGGGCTGAGGCGGGTTACTCCGCATCCCATTTCCTGCTTACTGGCCAGTAAGCAGGAAATGGGATGCGTCGTATCCCGGGCCCGCCCCGCCGGGGCCCTACTCGCCCCAACCCATCGGGAACACCTCGAAGGGCGCGGCGAAGGCGCAGCCGAGCCGCTGCCCGGTCGCGCGGGCCATCCCCTCGAGGAACTCCCGGGGGTCGAAGTGCTCCCACCCCAGGCCGTCGATGTAGGCCCGGTGCGCCTCGAGGGAGGCCACGCCGGCGTCGAAGGTCGCAGTGGTGTCGACGGCGTGGGTGGCCTGGGGTGACCCGAAGGCCCACACCTCTCCGACCCCGCCCCACTTCTCCAGCGACCCGCCGCCCTCGACGAGCTGCTCGGTGAAGACCCAGCGGTTGCCCGCGTCCCGCACGGCGTCGAGGACCGCCCTGCCGACCGCGATGTGGTCGGCCTGGTTGAGGTTGGCCCCGCCCCAGGTGTCGCGGAAGTTGCCGGTCAGCACCACCTCGGGCCGGTGCCGGCGCACCGCCTCGGCGATCGCGCGGCGCAGGGGCACGCCGTGCTCCAGGACGCCGTCGGGCAGGCCGAGGAAGTCGACCGTGTCGACGCCGACGACCCGCGCCGACTCGACCTGCTCGGCCTCCCGGACCGGGCGGCACTCCTCGGGCGGCATCGCGTCGATGCCGGCCTCGCCGCTGGTCACCATGCAGTAGACGACCTGCTTGCCCTGGCCTGTCCACCGTGCGACGGCCGCGGCCGCGCCGAACTCCAGGTCGTCGGGGTGGGCGACCACGCACAGCAGCCGCTCCCAGTCCTCGCGCAGCGTCTCCAGCGGTGCCGGTGCCTCGGTGCTCATGGCGCCATCGTGCTCCTCCATGGAGCTTCTGGCTACGCCCCCGCAGCGGCCCGCGCGATGCGGAGCAGACGCGCCGCGTCGCCGCTCGGGCGCCGGCTCGGCAGCCACACCGCGCGCAGCGTGCGGCTGAGGTCGAGCCCGTCGACGGGCACCTCGACGAGGGCGCCGGCGGCGAGCTGGTCGGCCACGCCCAGCTCGCTGAGCACCGCCGGCAGGTCGCCCTGCAGCGCGGCCGCGCGCACGGCGGCGGTGCTGGCCAGCTCCAGGTGGCCCTCGCCCAGCGGGGCGTCGGCGCGCGCGAGCGCGCGGGCCAGGGTGCGCCGGGTGCCCGAGCCCTCCTCGCGCAGCACCAGCTCGGCGGCGGCGAGCTCGGTGGGGGTCAACGGGCTGGTACGCCGGGCCCACGGGTGCTCAGGGGCCACGACGACCACGAGGCGGTCCAGCCCGACCGCGGCGACCGAGACCTCCTGCGGCACCGACGGTGACTCCACGAACCCCAGCGGCACCTCGCCGCTCAGCACCCGCTCCAGCACCTGCTCGCTGTTGGCCACCTCCAGCCGCACCTGGTGACCGGGCTGCTCCCGGCGGAACCGGGCGATCCACGCCGGCGCCAGCTGCTCGGCGATGGTCAGGCTCGCCACGACCCGCAACCGGGCGGCGCGCTCGGCGGCCAGCGACCGGGCGCCGGTGACGACCCGGTCCACCGACTCCAGGGCCTGGCGTGCCCACGAGACGACGACCTCGCCCTCAGCGGTCACCCGGGAGCCGGCCGGGCTGCGCTCCAGCAGCTGCAGCCCGAGCTGACGCTCGAGCCGCGACAGCAGGCGGCTCGCGTGCGGCTGCGTCATGTCGAGGTCGCGTGCCGCCGCGCCGACCGACCCACCGGCCGCCACACGGACCAGCAGGTCGAGGGCGACGAGGTCGGGCCTGGTGTCCATGCTCCCAGCGTATGGGTCAGAGCCAGCCCATGCCGCCAAGGCATGGACTCGAGCGCAGAGAGCGGCTGGTGCGGCAGTGGCCGCGCGACGAGGCTGGAGCCATGAGCACCGCCCTCGTCGCGCGCCCGTCGGCGACCAGCGCGACCGGCGCGACCGGGCAGCCCCGGCCGTCGGTGGTGCCCGGGCTGGCGCTCTCCTGCGCCCTCGGGCTCACCGCCTGGCTCACCCACGCGCTGGTCCCCGGCGTGCCGACCACGCTGGTGTCCGTCGTGCTCGGCGCGACGCTGGCCGGCAGCGGTGCGCTCGACGGTGCACGCGACACCGCGACGGCCCCGGGCCTGCACATCGCGTCGCGCCGGGTGCTCCGGGTCGGAGTCGCGCTGCTGGGCCTGCAGCTGGCCCTGACCCAGGTGCTCGCGCTGGGCCGGCCGGTCCTGGCCGTGGTGCTGCTCGTCGTCACCGGCGGGATCGCCGGCACGCTGGCGCTGGGTCGGCTCCTCGGTCTGCGGGGGGAGCTGCTGGTCCTCGTGGCGGCGGGCTTCTCGATCTGCGGCGCGGCGGCGGTCGCAGCCGTCGCCGGCGTACGCCGCAGCCGTGACGCCGACGCGGCGGCGGCCGTCTCGCTCGTGGTGCTGTGCGGCAGCGTCGTGATGGTGGCGCTGCCCGGCGTCGCGCTGCTGGCCGGTCTCGACCCGGTGCAGGTCGGCGCATGGGCCGGGGCCAGCACCCACGAGGTCGGCCAGGTCGTGGTCGCGGGTGGGCTCGCGGGCGGCGGGACGGCGCTCTCGGTCGCGGTGCTTGTCAAGCTCGGCCGGGTGCTGCTCCTGGCGCCGGTCGTCGCCGTGCTCGGGTGGCAGGCGCGACGGGGCGGTGGCGAGCAGGGGGAGCGGGCGCCGCTCGTGCCCGGCTTCGTGGTCGCGTTCGTGCTGCTGGCCGTGGCGCGGACCTGGCTGCCGCTCCCGGACCTGCTGCTGACCGTGGCCGGCGGTGCGCAGGACCTCGCGCTCGCCGTCGCGATGGCCGCGCTCGGCTGCGCCCTGCGGCCGCGGGTGCTGGGAGCGGTCGGTGGGCGCGGGCTCGCGCTGGCGGCCTGCTCGACGCTGCTGGTCGTGCTGCTCGGCGCGCCGGTGGTACTGGCGGCCTGAGGGTCGCGGGGGTCGCGGGGGCCTCCTGGCTCGTCGCTGGCGCTCCTCGCACCTCGACCAGCGGGGCACTGGTGGTCGAGGTGCGAGCGCAGCGAGCCTCGAGACCCGGTGACGCCTACGGGGTCAGCAGCGAGCGCACCTTGTCCGACCCCAGCGCCAGGAACAGCGTGGGCAGCCGGGGGCCGCGCTCGGCGGCGACGAGCAGCTCGTAGAGCAGCGCGAAGAACGCCTTCTGGTCGGCCTTCACCTCGTCGGTCGGTGCGTCGTCGAGGCCCATGCCGCGCGCCAGCTTGGGCACGCCGTAGATCAGCGCGGTGGTCTCGTCGAGCTCGAGACGGTCGGGCAGCCGGTCGAGCAGCTGGCGCAGCCAGCGCTCCTCGTCCTCGCTGAGCGCGGCCAGCCGCTCGGCGTCCTTGGTCTCGCGGACGGTGGTGCGGTCCTCGGCGGGGACGTACTCCGACATCCAGGTCATCGCGCGGCCCAGTCGCGGCTCGAGGTCCTCGACGGAGTCGTGGGCGTGGCCGACGTCGCCGACGATGCGGCTGATCAGCTCCGCCGACCCCGCGGTCACGTCGGCGACCGAGCTGAGCAGGCGGAACGGCACGACGACCTTCGGGCGGGGCAGGGTGCCGGCGGCCGCTGTGGAGACCGCGCGCTCGTAGGCCAGCACCTGGGCGTCGCGCTTGTCGGGGTTCTCGGCCTTGCGGTTCAGGGCGTCCCACTCGTCGTACAGGCGCACGACCTCGGGGCCGAAGTCGATGTCGAAGGCCTGCTTGGGCTGGCGGCGGGCGTAGAGCCAGCGCAGGATCGGCGCCTCGAGGATGCGCAGCGCGTCGGAGGCGGTGGGCACCCCGCCCGAGGACGAGGACATCTTCTGCATGCCGGCGAATCCGACGAAGGCGTAGGCGACGTAGGAGGGCGCGCGGAAGTCGAAGACTCGCTTCACGACCTCCTTGCCGACGGTGTAGGACGAGCCGGGCGTGGAGTGGTCGAGCCCGCCGGGCTCGAAGTCGACGCCCTCGTAGGCCCAGCGCATCGGCCAGTCGACCTTCCAGACCAGCTTGCCCTCGGGCTGGGTCGCCACGTTGGTGACGTGGGAGTCGCCGCAGGCGCAGGTGTAGGCGAGGTCCGTGGTCTCGTCGTCGTACGACGTGACCTCGACGGTGTCGCGGCCGCAGCTGCGGCAGTAGGGCTTGTAGGGGAACCGCGCAAGCGAGCCGGTGCTGGTGGGGGCGTCGTCCTCGTCGGCCACGGAGTCGGCCAGCGCGGCTGCCTCCTGCTCGGACTCGGCGGCGGGCTCGGTCTTCTTGGTGCGGTGCTTGGCCAGCACCTCCTCGATCACGTCGCGGTGACGGATCGCGTGGAGGACCTGCTCGGTGTAGGCGCCGGCGAGGTACTGCTCGGTCTGGGACACCTCGACCATCTCGACGCCGAGCTCGACGAGCGCGGCGCGCAGCGGTGCCTTGAAGTGCTCGGCCCAGGAGTCGTGGCACTCCCACGGGTCGGGTACGGCGGAGAGCGGGCGCCCGATGTGCTCGGCCCAGCTCGGGTCGACCCCGGCCGGCACCTTGCGGAAGCGGTCGAAGTCGTCCCAGCTGTGCAGGTGGCGCACCGCCACGCCCCGGCGGCGCAGCTCCTCGGCCACGAAGTGCGGGGTCAGGAACTCGCGCAGGTTGCCCAGGTGGATCGGCCCCGACGGGCTCGCGCCGGACGCGCAGGTGACGATGCGTCCCTCGGGCAGGCCCTCGGTGAGGGCCTCCTGGCCGCCGGCGTGGCGGATCGCGTCGTCGGCCGCGCGGGTCACCCAGTCGATCGGCTCGGTGCTCTTGCCGCTGGGTCGGGCGGAACCGCCTCGTGACATGGGGTGCTGCTCCTGGTGGGGCTGGTGGGGCTGGTGGGTCGGGGTGGGATACGGCTGTGGGGCGGCCCGCTCCGGGCCGCGGCCACGCTACCGGGTGGGCGCGGCGGGGTCCCACCTCGCGAGGGTGTGAGACGCGTCGACCGGCACCCGCCGCCGGCGGGGGTGCGCCGGGGATGCGCGAGGGCGTCGGGGCCGTCCCGTGCGGGTGGCTCCGACGCCCTCGAGGTGGGACCGGAGCGCGTTCATCCCCCGACGAAAGGCGCTCCGCACGGACCAGGGCCCGAGCCACCGGCACCCAGCATGCGGATGTCCGGTGCGTGCCACAAGGAGGGTAAAGGCCTCTGGCACCAACCTGTCAGGAGTCGTACCATCGCCAGATGTCGTCCGACTCGGTCATCACCGCCCTGGGGTTCGGCAAGGCCGCCGACCGCGCCTACCACCAGGTGGTGGGGCAGAGCGGGCGCGAGCTGGTCTCGATCGCCCAGTCGGTGCTGCGCACCCCAGAGGAGCTGATGCGCGACCTCGCGCCGCTGGTCGAGCGCGGCATCGCGCAGGTCGAGGACTCCCGACTCTTCGTCCTCACCCCGGCCGAGGCCGTCGTGCGGATGGTCGAGATCAGCGCCGATTCGGCTGCTGCGGCCCACGCGCGGCTGCAGGCGGTCGGCCGGGCGCTGCCGCACCTGACCGCCAGCAACGTCCGGCCCGCCGACGGCGACGTCGAGTCGGTGCAGCCGGTCGACGGTGAGATCAGCAGCGGCGGCCAGCCGGTCGAGCTGCTGGCCGCCCTGATCCGCGGCAGCACCGGCGACCTGCTGTGGCTGCGCCCCGACCAGTTCCGCAAGCCGCGCGAGGACGCGATGGCCCAGCTCGTGGGCGAGCAGATCCAGCGCGGACGCCGCTCGCGGGCCATCTACCCGGTGCGGGCCCTGCACGAGGCCGCAGACACCCTCGCGCAGCGGGCCGGCGTGGGCGAGGAGATCCGGCTGCTGCCGCAGCTGCCGACCCGGATGTTCATCATCGGCAGCACCCACGTGATCCTCCCCGAGCCGCTGGGCTTCGTCGACGAGCCGCGCTCGCTGGTGCGCCAGCGCGGCTGGGTGGAGGCGATGACGCTGTGGTTCGAGTGCCTGTGGGAGAAGGCCTCCCCGCTGACCTCGGCCTCCCAGCGCGGCGGCACCGACATGCGGACCTTCCTGCTGCAGCAGCTCGCGGCCGGGGCCCAGGACGAGCAGATCGCCCGCCGCCTCGGGGTCAGCCTGCGCACCGTCCGTCGCCGGGTGGCGGACCTGATGTCCGAGCTCGGCGCCGAGTCGCGCTTCCAGGCCGGTGTCGAGGCGTCCAAGCGCGGCTGGATCTGACCGCCGAGAGGTCACTCGCGCACGGCCGAGAGGTCACTCATGCACGGCCGAGGGGTCGCCGGCGCACGGCCACCACCGGTGAGTGTCAGCGGCGGGGCAGGACCATCCGGTACGCCGCGGGCTCGACGTGCCAGGTGCGGTGCCGCTCCGGGCCGTAGACCTCGCCGTCGGCCGAGCAGTAGAACTCATCGCCCGACACCGAGACGGTCGAGCCGCGGAGGTAGATGACGTCCTCGCGCTCGGGGTGCTTGCCGCGCACCAGCTGGACGGCGTACCCCATCCTCGCCAGCGGTCCGATCGAACGGGCGACCATGACGTCGACCTTCCCGCTCTCGGGGTCGGCGTGCGGGGCGAGCGAGGTGCCGCCGCCCACGTCGGAGCCGTTGCCGACGGCCACCATCAGGACCGGCTGGTCGAAGTCCACGACCCGCTCACCGTCGACCTCGACGCAGAGCCGGACGTAGGGCGGCTTGACCGCGGCCATGGCGGCGCCGATCGGGTAGCCCAGCTTGCCGAGGTTGACCCTGCCCACGCCGACGCTGTGCAGGCGGTCCTTCCAGACCGACGCGCGTCGGCTGGCCTGGGCGCCGGCGCCGGCGTGGACGTGGTTGACCACGACCTCGCCGACCTCGTCGACGACCAGGTCCACGGGCCGGACCTCGCCCTCGAGGACGACGCGGGCGGCCTCCTCGATCTCGAGGGGGATGTCGTTGCCCCGCGCGAAGTCGTTGCCGGTGCCCAGCGGCAGCAGCGCGAGCGTGCGCTCGGCGAGCTCGTGGCGCCGGTGCAGCGCGGAGACGACGGCGTGCATGCTGCCGTCGCCGCCGGCCACCACGATCGTGCGCGACCCGGCGCGGTGCAGGACGCCGTTGAGCTCCCCGGGGTCGGAGGTCGCCGCGACCTCGACCGACGTGGCCTCGCGCAGCACGGCCAGGCCCCGCTCGAGCGTCTCCTCGTCGGCGGTGCCGGCGTCGCTGTTCTTGATGACGAGCAGGGGCTCCACGACGTGCGAGCGTAGTCGTCGGCAGGTCTCCCCGGGGGGTGAGGTGGGGGACGGGCCGGCGCACCGGTACGCCGGCCCGACGGTCCGCGGGCGGGCGCGACAGGCTCGGGCGGACCGGATTTTGGTAGCGTTGCGCCGCAAGAGCCCCGGCGCGCCTTGTGCCGGGCTCTTCGCGTTTCCCCGGCGCTGCCAGCGCCGGGACCGCAGTGTCCGGCAACCAGAAAGTAGCGAGCAGATGCCCGCGATCGCCATCATCGGTGCCCAGTGGGGAGACGAGGGGAAGGGCAAGGCCACCGACCTGCTCGGCTCCAGCGTCGACTACGTCGTGAAGTTCAACGGCGGCAACAATGCCGGCCACACCGTCGTCATCGACACCCCTGACGGCAAGCAGGAGAAGTACGCCCTGCACCTGCTGCCCTCCGGCATCCTCACTCCCGGCTGCACCCCGGTGATCGGCAACGGCGTCGTGGTCGACCTCGACGTGCTGATGGAGGAGCTCGACGGCCTCGAGGCCCGCGGCGTCGACACCTCGAAGCTGGTCGTCAGCGCCAGCGCGCACGTCATCGCCGACTACAACCGGACCCTGGACAAGGTCACCGAGCGGTTCCTCGGCTCCCGCCGGCTCGGCACCACCGGACGCGGCATCGGGCCGACGTACGCCGACAAGATGAACCGCATCGGCATCCGCATCCAGGACCTCTTCGACGAGAAGATCCTGCGCCAGAAGGTCGAGGGCGCCCTCGAGCTCAAGGGCCAGGTGCTGACCAAGATCTACAACCGCCGCGCCCCGCTGGTCGACGAGACCGTCGCCGAGCTGCTCAAGCACGCCGACCGGCTGCGCCCGATGGTGCGCGACACCGGCCTGCTGCTCAACCAGGCGCTGGACCGCGGCGAGACCGTGCTGCTCGAGGCCGGCCAGGCCACACTGCTCGACGTCGACCACGGCACCTACCCGTTCGTCACCTCCTCCTCGGCCACCGCCGGCGGCGCCTGCACCGGCTCGGGCATCCCGCCGATGCGGATGGACCAGGTCATCGGCATCGTGAAGGCCTACACCACGCGCGTGGGCGAGGGGCCGTTCCCGACCGAGCTGTTCGACGACTCCGGCGAGCACCTGCGCAAGGTGGGTGCCGAGTTCGGCACGACGACCGGCCGCCCGCGGCGTTGCGGCTGGTACGACGCGGTCATCGCCCGCTACGCCGCGCGGGTCAACGGCGTCACCGACTTCGTGCTCACCAAGCTCGACGTGCTGACCGGCCTCG
The DNA here is from genome assembly GCA_001627335.1 of Nocardioides sp. REDSEA-S33_B3. Classification (GTDB taxonomy): domain Bacteria; phylum Actinomycetota; class Actinomycetes; order Propionibacteriales; family Nocardioidaceae; genus Nocardioides. The sequence continues at coordinate 96,107 of LUPK01000033.1, forward strand.
AGCAGGTGCCCGTGTGCGTCGCCTACGACGTGGGCGGCGTGCGTCACGACGAGATGCCGGTCAACCAGACCGACTTCCACCACGCGGTGCCGATCTACGAGTACCTCCCCGGCTGGTGGGAGGACATCTCCGGCGCCCGCACGTTCGCCGACCTGCCGCAGAACGCGCAGGACTACGTGCGTGCGGTGGAGAAGATGTCCGGCGCCCGGATCTCCGCCGTGGGCGTCGGGCCCTCGCGGGACGCCACCGTCGTCGTCCACCCGCTGATCTGATCCTCCCCTCCGGCTGAGAAGGACCCTCGCGTGAGCTCGTCCCCCCTGACCTGTCTCGTCATCGGCACCGGGGGGCGCGAGCACGCGCTGGCCCGCGCGCTCTCGCTCGACCCCGGAGTCGCCGCGGTGCACGCGGCGCCGGGCAACCCCGGCATCGCCGCGGTCGCCACGCTGCACGACGTCGACCCGCTCTCGGGGGAGTCGGTCGCCGACCTCGCCGAGTCGCTGGGCGCGGACCTGGTCGTCGTGGGCCCCGAGGCGCCGCTGGTGGCCGGGGTCGCCGACGTGGTGCGGGCGCGGGGGATCGCGGTCTTCGGTCCGTCCGGTGCCGCCGCGCAGCTCGAGGGCTCCAAGGCGTTCGCCAAGGAGGTCATGGAGGCCGCCGGCGTCCCGACCGCCGCCGCGATGGTGTGCACGACCCCGGTCGAGGTGCAGGCCGCCCTCGACGCCTACGGCCCGCCCTACGTCGTCAAGGACGACGGCCTGGCCGCCGGCAAGGGCGTGGTCGTCACCACCGACCGCGACGCCGCCGTCGAGCACGCCGCGCAGTGCGAGCGCGTGGTGATCGAGGAGTTCCTCGACGGGCCGGAGGTGTCGTTGTTCGCCCTGACCGACGGGACCACCGTCTACCCGCTGCAGCCCGCCCAGGACTTCAAGCGCATCTTCGACGGCGACGAGGGCGCCAACACCGGCGGCATGGGCGCCTACACCCCGCTGCCGTGGGCGCCCGAGGGCCTGGTCGAGGAGGTCCTGCGCGACGTGCTGCAGCCGACCGTCGACGAGATGGCCCGCCGCGGCACCCCGTTCTCCGGTCTGCTCTACGCCGGCCTCGCGCTCACCTCCCGCGGCGTGCGCGTGGTCGAGTTCAACGCCCGCTTCGGCGACCCCGAGACCCAGCCACTCATGGCGCTGCTGGACTCCCCGCTCTCCCCGCTGCTGATGGGCTCGGCCACCGGCACGCTCGCCTCGGTCCCCGCGCCCACCTGGAAGCCGGGCGCGGCCGTCGCCGTCGTGATGGCCTCGGCCGGCTACCCCGAGTCCTCCTCCAAGGGCGACGTGATCCGCGGGCTCCCCGACGCGGAGGCGCTCGAGGGCGTGCACGTCATCCACGCGGGCACCGCGATGGTCGAGCGGGCCACGGTCACCGCCGGCGGACGCGTGCTGGCAGTCGTCGGGACCGGTGGCTCCCTCGGCGAGGCGCGCGAAGCGGCGTACGACGGGGTGAGCTGCATCGAGTTCGAGGGCGCCCAGCACCGGACCGACATCGCGGCGAAGGCGGCGGCCGGCGAGGCGTGAGGTTCATCGGGGCGCCGATGAAGCTCACGGTGCCCCGACGCAGGTGCATCGGTGGGGCGTGAGACCCCCGCCCCGGACCACGATGTGCCCCGCACGGACGGACACGCGACAATGGCCGCCGTGACCGTCCCGAACGTCCTCGCCACCCGTTACGCCGCCGCCGACCTGGCCGAGATCTGGTCGCCCGAGCACAAGATCGTCCTGGAGCGCCAGCTCTGGGTCGCGGTGCTGAAGGCCCAGAAGGACCTCGGCATCGAGGTCCCCGAGGGCGTCGTCGAGGCCTACGAGGCGGTCGTGGCCCGCGGCGAGGAGGCCGTCGACCTCGACTCGATCGCCGCGCGCGAGCGGGTCACCCGCCACGACGTGAAGGCGCGCATCGAGGAGTTCTGCGCGCTCGCCGGTCACGAGCACATCCACAAGGGCATGACCAGCCGCGACCTCACCGAGAACGTCGAGCAGCTGCAGGTCAAGCAGTCCCTCGCCCTCCTGCGCGACCGCGCCGTCGCCACCCTGGCGCGGCTCGGCCGCCTCGCCGCCGAGCACGAGACCACCGTGATGGCCGGACGCTCCCACAACGTCGCCGCGCAGGCGACCACGCTGGGCAAGCGGTTCGCGACCGCCGCCGACGAGATGCTGGTCTCCGTCGAGCGCGTCGAGGACCTCCTCGCGCGCTACCCGCTGCGCGGCATCAAGGGCCCGATGGGCACCGCCCAGGACATGCTCGACCTCCTCGACGGTGACGCCGAGAAGCTCGCCGACCTCGAGCAGCGCGTCGCCGCCCACCTCGGCTTCGAGCGGGTGCTGACCAGCGTCGGGCAGGTCTACCCGCGCAGCCTGGACTTCGACGTGCTCTCCGCGTTGGTCCAGCTGACCGCCGGCCCGTCGAACCTCGCGACCACGATCCGGCTGATGGCCGGCAACGAGATCGTCACCGAGGGCTTCAAGGAGGGGCAGGTCGGCTCCTCGGCGATGCCGCACAAGATGAACACCCGCTCCTGCGAGCGCGTCAACGGCCTGGCCGTCGTCACCCGCGGCTACCTCTCGATGGTGGGCGAGCTGGCCGGCGACCAGTGGAACGAGGGCGACGTGTCCTGCTCCGTCGTACGCCGCGTGGCGCTGCCCGACGCGTTCTTCGCCGTCGACGGGCTGTTCCAGACCTTCCTCACCGTGCTCGACGAGTTCGGCGCGTTCCCGGCCGTGATCCAGCGCGAGCTCGACCGCTACCTCCCGTTCCTGGCCACCACCAAGGTGCTGATGAGCGCGGTCCGCAACGGCGTCGGCCGCGAGACCGCCCACGAGGCGATCAAGGAGGCCGCGGTCGGCACCGCGCTCTCGATGCGCCAGGGCCAGGCCGAGAACGACGTCTTCGCCAAGCTCGCCGCCGACGAGCGGCTCGGGCTCACCCAGGCCCAGCTCGAGGCGCTGGTCGCGGAGCCGATCAGCTTCACCGGCGCCGCTGTGGCGCAGGTGCAGGCGGTCGTCCGGGCCGTCGAGGCGCTGTGCGAGCGGCACCCGGCGGCTGCGGCGTACTCGCCCGGCGCCATCCTCTGACGCCGCTTCCACTCGCTGCGGCGGACACCTCACCCGGGTGAAACATCCGACGTGTTGACTTGTCCGCATGGTTGAGGAGACCCGTACGCCGGAGACCGCCGACCTCATCGAGGCCGACCGCCGCGAGCCCCGGGTGTCGGCGTTCGCGGGGGGCGTGTCCTCCGACGAGCAGCACGCCTCGCTGCGGGCGTCGGTGCGTCAGCTCGGCCGCCTGCTCGGGGAGGCGATCAGCCGGCACCAGGGTCCGGAGACGCTCGCGCTGGTCGAGCAGGTCCGCGAGCTCTCGCGCGACCCCGACGACGGCGACCTGCACGCGCTGCTCAGCGAGCAGGACGACGCGACGGCCGTGACCCTGGCGCGCGCATTCACGGCGTACTTCCAGCTCGTCAACGTCACCGAGCAGCTGCACCGCTGGCAGGAGGTGACCGAGGACGGCGAGGGGCCGCTGGCCGCGACGACCGGCCGCATCCGTGAGGCGCTCGACGAGGGCTCGCTGAGCCCGGAGCTGCTGACCGAGGTGCTCGGCCGGGTCGAGTACCGCCCCGTCTTCACCGCCCACCCCACCGAGTCCACCCGCCGCACGGTCCTGCGGCTGCTGCGCAAGGTCGCCGCGACGATCGCCGCCGCCGAGGACCCGCGCCGCCGCCCCGGCGACGACGCGCGCACCGAGCGCCGCCTCGCCGAGCTGGTCGACCTGCTGTGGCAGACCGACGAGCTGCGCATCGCCAAGCCGCAGCCCACCGACGAGGCGCGCACCGCGCTCTACTACCTCGCCCAGATCGCCCAGCACGTCATCCCCGGGCTGATGGAGGAGCTGCAGCACCAGCTCGGCACCGTCGGTGTCGAGCTGCCCGCCGACGCGCGGCCGCTGCGCTTCGGCACGTGGGCGGGCGGCGACCGCGACGGCAACCCGTTCGTCACCCCGGAGGTCACGCTGGAGGTGCTCGGCCTGCAGCATGACTTCGGGCTGCGCGAGCTGGTCCGCCAGGTCGAAGAGCTGCTCACCGAGATGAGCGCCTCCACCCGCGTCGTCGACGTGACCGAGGAGCTCCAGGAGTCGCTGGCCGCCGACGCCGAGGCGCTGCCGATCACCTACTCCACGATCAAGCGGCTCAACGCCGAGGAGCCCTACCGCCTCAAGCTCAGCTTCGTCCGCGTCCGTCTCCAGCGCACCCGCGACCGGCTCGCGAACGGCACCGCCCACGAGCCCGGCCGCGACTACCTCGGGTTCGCCGAGCTGCTGCGCGACCTCACGCTCGTGCGCGACTCGATGCTCGCTGACGGCGACACGCTGACCGGCAACGGCGCGATCCTGCGGATGATCCGCACCGCCACCGCGACCGGCCTCGGCATGGCGACCCTCGACGTGCGCGAGCACAGCGGCAAGCACCACGACGCCCTCGCGGAGCTCTTCGACCGCACCGGCGAGCTCGACGTGCCGTACGCCGACCTCGACCGTGAGCAGCGCATCGAGCTGCTCTCCCGGGAGATGGCGGGTCGGCGTCCGCTCGTCGGCGCCGGGCACCCGCTGGGTGACGGTCAGGCCGCCGCCAGCCTGGAGCTGATGCAGACCCTGCGCACGGCGCTGGACACCTACGGCCCCGACGTCGTCGAGACCTACATCGTGTCGATGGCGCACGACGTCGACGACCTCTTCGCGGTCGTGGTGCTGGCCCGCGAGGCCGGGCTGGTCGACACAGGCGCCGAGGGGGAGGACGCGGTCGCGCGGATCGGGTTCGCCCCGCTCTTCGAGACCGTCGCCGAGCTCGAGGTGGCGGGGCCGCTGCTGGAGCGGCTGCTCTCGGACCCGGCGTACCGTCGCGTGGTCGCCGCCCGCGGGGACGTGCAGGAGATCATGCTCGGCTACTCAGACTCCTCCAAGGACGCCGGCATCGCCGCCTCGCAGTGGCAGATCCACCGCGCCCAGCGGGCGCTGCGCGACATCGCCCGCGAGCACGGCGTGCGGCTGCGGCTCTTCCACGGCCGCGGCGGCTCGGTGGGTCGTGGCGGTGGCCCGACGGCGGAGGCGATCCTCTCCCAGCCCTACGGCTCTCTCGACGGGCCCATCAAGGTGACCGAGCAGGGCGAGGTCATCTCCGACAAGTACCTCCTGCCCGAGCTCGGTCGCTACAACCTCGAGGGCGCGCTCGCCGCCGTGGTCGAGGCATCGGTCCTGCACCGCACCTCGCTGCTGCCGCAGGAGGTCCTCGACGACTGGAACGGCACCATGGACCTGGTCGCCGGCCACGGCCAGACGGCCTACCGCGGGCTGGTGCGCGACGAGGCGCTCGTGCCGTTCTTCGTCACCGCGACCCCGGTCGACGAGCTGGGCAAGATGAACATCGGCTCGCGCCCGTCCAAGCGCCCCGGCGGCGCCGGCGGCCTCGACGACCTGCGCGCGATCCCGTGGGTCTTCGGGTGGACCCAGTCGCGGATCATCCTGCCCGGCTGGTTCGGCGTCGGCTCCGGCCTCGCCGCGGCCCGCGAGGACGGTCGCCTGGAGACGCTGCAGGAGATGTACGGCTCTTGGAGCTTCTTCCGCACCTTCCTCTCCAACGTGCAGATGACGCTCACCAAGACCGACCTCGACATCGCCGGTCGCTACGTCCGCACCCTCGTGCCCGACGAGGCGGCCGGCATCTTCGACGTCATCCGCGCCGAGCACGAGCGCACCGTCGAGGAGGTGCTGCGGGTGACCGGCCAGTCCGCGCTGCTCGAGCAGGCTCCGGTGCTGCGCCGCACCCTCGAGCTGCGCGACCACTACCTCGCGCCGCTGCACGCGCTCCAGGTCTCGATGCTGGCCCGCTCCCGCGAGGCCGTCGGCGACGACCCGGACGCCTCCGCGCCCGAGGACGTCCAACGCGCGCTGTCGCTGACGATCAACGGCATCGCCGCGGGGCTGCGAAACACCGGCTGATCCCGGCTGACCCCGGGCTGGCCCGGGGTGGCCGTAGCCGGACGGACCGAACCGGCTGGTCGACCACCGACCCACGCGGCGTGTCCGTCAGTTCCGCCGCTGTTCGGTCCGTCCGGCTACGTGGGGGCATTCGTCACGACCGCAACGAGCGGACCGCGACGGCCAGCGAAGCGGCGACCATCAGCGCGGCCACGACCAGCGCCGCGCGCAGGCCGGCGGCAGCGCCGTACGACGTGGCGACGACGGTGTAGGCGGTGACGCCTGCGGCCGTGCCGAGCGCCGAGCCGATGCGCTGGCCGGTCTGCAGCGCCCCGCCGGCAGCGCCGCCCATCCGCGGCGGGACCTCGTCGAGGGTGAGGGTGATGTTGGGGGAGATGACCGCCCCGCCACCGAGCCCGGCGACGAACAGCAGCGGCGTCAGCACCCACCCGATGCCGGCGCCGTCCTGCCCGGGCAGCACCACGGCGAGCGCGACCACCGACAGCAGCACCACGACGAGCGCGGCGACGGTCAGCGGGCGCCCGCCCGCCCGGCGAGCGGCGAGGAGATCGCCGAGCCGCCGGCGAACCCGGTCAGCACGGCGCCCGCCGCCAGCGGCCCCAGCCCCAGCTCGGTCTGCAGGTGGATGGCGAGGACGAGCACGAGCCCCGTAAAGCCGGTGAAGTAGAGGCTGCCGACCGCGATGCCGTCGGCGAACCCGGGGGTACGCCGGAGCAGGCCGACGTCCAGCAGCGGCGCACCGCCCCGCGCCACCACCCGGCGCTCCCACCGCACGAACGCCCAACCCAGCGCCGGGACCGCCGCGAGCAGGACCAGCCAGCGGTACCCGCCGCCCTCCAGGCTCACCAGCGGGTAGATCACGCACAGCACGGCCAGCCCGAGCAGGAGCGCGCCGACGAGGTCGAGCCTGGGGTCGTCGCCCTCCGAGGAGACCTCGGACGGGACGATCCGGGCGACCAGCACGAGCGCCACCAGTCCGACGGGCACGTTGACCCAGAAGATCCAGCGCCAGCCGTCCTCGCTGCCTGCCAGGGTGATGATCAGCCCGCCGAGCACGGGGCCGAGCGCGGAGGAGATCGAGACGACGAAGCCGAAGAGGCCGAAGGCCCGTCCCCGCTCCGCGCCCCGGAAGAGCGTCTGGATGAGCCCGGAGTTCTGCGGGGTCAGCAGCCCGGCGCTGATGCCCTGGAGCAGCCTCGCGGCCACCACGAGCTCGATGCCCGGGGCGATCCCGACGAGCGCGCTGGAAACCACGAACCCGGTCAGCCCGACCAGCATCAGCCGCCGTCGCCCGAACGCGTCGCCGAGCCGCCCGCCGATCACGAGCACCAGGCCGAAGCTCAGCGCGTACCCCGACACCACCCACTGCACCGCGGCCGCCGACGTGTCCAGCCCCGACTGCATCGAGGGGATCGCGACGTTGACGATCGTGACGTCGAGCAGCGACATGAAGCCGACGACCAGCGACACCGCGAGGATGCGCCAGCGCCGCGGGTCCGGCTCGTACGCCGTGCTCCGCCGCCCCTCCGCGTCCTCGCCCGTCGCGGGCTGCGCCTGCTGCTCGACCACCACCCCACCCTCTCCCCGCGCCCAACACCCTCCCGGGTCGAGCACAGCCGGTCGAGCACAGCGGGTCGAGCCGGCGCATTGGTACGCCGGCTCGGCGTGCGGGTGGGTCGAACCGGCGCATTGGTACGCCGGCCCGGCGTGCTGGGGCGTGGTGGTGGCCACTCGGGAAGGTTGTGGAGGAGTGCCGACGTGGCGGACCGGGTGCAGGGCCGCGACCATAGGGGGCATGTCCACCCCCGTCACCGTGAGCATCACCCGGCATCTCGACCCCGGCCGCGAGGTCGAGATGACCAGCTGGCTGCAGGCGGGTACGACGTTGGCCCAGCGCTTCCCGGGGTTCCTCGGCGCCGGGTGGGTCCGGCCGGAGGCCGACTCCGAGACGTGGCACATGCTCTACCGGTTCGCCGACGCCGAGTCGCTCCAGGCGTGGGAGGACTCCCCGCAGCGACAGTGGTGGCGCGACTCCGCGGCCGGGCTGGGCGTCGTGGAGAGCCGAGTGGAGCGGCGTACCGGGATCGAGGGCTGGTTCGACGAGCCGCACTCCCGCGACATCCGTGACCTCCGCATGGGCCCGAAGGCGCCGCCGCGGTGGAAGCAGGCGGTGACCATCTTCCTGGTGTTCTACCCGTTGTCGGTGCTGGTCAACTGGCTGGCCGGCGCGGTCGGGGTCAACGACCTGACGCTGCTGCTGCGGGTCTTCCTGGTCATCGCGGTGATGACGCCGACGATGACGTACTTCGCGCTGCCGTGGATCACGCGACGGATGGAGTGGTTCCTCCAGGGGCAGCCGCCGCCCTGGCGCCGCGCACGGTGAGTGGCGGGGTCTCGACGTCCGCTCGTCGCTGGCGCTCCTCGCTGCTCGACCACCGGGACCGGCCCGCTGCTCGCCGGCGCTCCTCGCTGCTCGACCACCGGGGGGCGGCCCTAGGCTGGGGCCGTGGCCGACCTGAACATCCCGCCCGCTCCCGCGATCGCCGGCACCCGGCACGTCCACTCCGGCAAGGTGCGTGACCTCTACGAGGTCACCGAGGGCGACCACGCCGGCCGCTTCCTCATGGTCGCCAGCGACCGCCTCTCGATCTTCGACTTCGTGCTCGACACCACGATCCCCGACAAGGGCGAGATCCTGACCCGGATGTCGCTGTGGTGGTTCGAGCAGCTCTCCGACCTGGTCCCGCACCACGTGGTGTCCACCGACGTGCCCGAGGCCGTCCGCGGCCGCGCGGTGATCTGCGAGAAGCTCGACATGTTCCCGGTCGAGTGCGTGGCCCGCGGCTACCTCACCGGCTCCGGCCTCATCGACTACCGCGCCACCGGCGAGGTCTGCGGGGTCCCGCTGCCCGCCGGTCTGGTCGACGGCAGCCGCCTGGACCACCCGATCTTCACCCCCGCCACGAAGGCCGAGCTCGGCGACCACGACGAGAACGTCTCCTACGACGCCGTCGTGGCGACCATCGGTGCCGACGACGCGGCCGCCCTGCGCGACCTGACGCTGCAGGTCTACGCCCGCGCCGAGTCGCTGGCCCGGGAGCGCGGCATCCTGCTGGCCGACACGAAGCTGGAGTTCGGGCGGAGGTCGGACGGGGCCGTCGTCCTGGGCGACGAGGTGCTCACCCCCGACTCCAGCCGGTTCTGGCCGGCCGACGACTACGAGCCCGGCCGCACCCAGCCGTCCTACGACAAGCAGATCGTGCGCAACTGGGCACTCTCTCCCGAGTCGGGCTGGGACAAGGCGTCCGGCGAGGCGCCGCCCGCGCTGCCCACCGAGGTCGTCGAGCGCACCCGTTCGCGCTACATCGAGGCCTACGAGCGCCTCACCGGCCAGCGGTTCTGAGAGCGGGTACGACGATGCACACCGTCGGCGGCACCGTGCCGTTCCCCGTGCCGGCCGAGGTGGCCTTCGACTACCTCGTCGACCCGGCCAACCGCCCCCAGTGGCAGTCCAGCCTGGCCGCGGTCGAGGACGTCACCGGGCAGGTCGGGGTCGGGCAGACCTGGACCGACGTCACCAGGCCCGGGCTGCGTCCGGCGATGCGCACCACCTCCTACGACCGGCCGCGCCAGTGGTCCGAGGACGGCACCTGGAAGGCCGTGACGGCCGCGCTGGACCTGGAGTTCGTCCCGACCGGGACCGGGTGCGACGTGCGGTTCCGCTTCCGGATCACCGGGCCCGGGCCGGTGCGTGGGATCGGGTTGCTGGCGTCGTACGCCTCGGTGCTGCCGGTGCGCGCCGACCTGAGGAAGGCCGCGCAGATCCTGGGGTCGCGAAGCCGCTGAGGCAGGGCTGGGCAGGTCGTCGCTGTGGCGGGATCCAGCACCGGCGCCGATCTTTGGACGGCAGCACTGCCCGCGTTGGTGACCGGTCGGTAGGTTGGCGCCGAACCCGACGTGACGGAGGCCACCTGTGACCAGCTACAACCTCGCGAGCCTGCTCGAGACCAGCGCTGCGACGTACCCCGAGCGTGACGCCATCGTCTTCGGCGACACGCGCCTGAACTACGCGACCGTGAACACCCTGGCCAACCAGGTCGCCGGCGCGCTCGCCGAGCGCGGCATCGGCCACGGCGACAAGGTCGCGCTGTCGTGCCCGAACCTGCCGTACTTCTCGATCGTCTACTACGGCATCCTCAAGGCCGGCGCGACCGTGGTGCCGCTCAACGTGCTGCTGAAGGGCCGTGAGGTGGCCTACCACCTCGCCGACTCCGAGGCCAAGGCCCTGTTCTGCTTCCAGGGCACCCCGGAGCTGCCGATCGGTGAGGCCGGCCACGAGGGCTTCACCGCCACCGAGGGCTGCGAGCACTTCTTCATGATCACCGCCGACCCGGCCGCGGCCTCGCCGATCGAGGGCACCACCACCTTGTTCCAGGCGATCGGGTCGCAGGCGCCGACCTTCGAGACCGTCGCCACCGACGAGGACGACACCGCGGTCATCCTCTACACCTCCGGCACCACCGGCCAGCCCAAGGGCGCCGAGCTGCGGCACCGCAACATGCGCGACAACGCGCTCTCGGGCGAGGCACTGTTCGGTGCGAACGCGGAGACGCCCGACACCTACCTGTGCGTGCTGCCGCTGTTCCACTCCTTCGGTCAGACCGTCATCCAGAACGGCGGCTTCGCCTACGGCGGCACCGTGGTGATGCTGCCCCGCTTCGAGGCCGAGCCCGCGCTGGGCCTGATGCTCAAGGAGCAGGTCACCTTCTTCGCGGGCGTCCCGACGATGTACTGGGGCCTGCTGGGCGCGCTGACCCCCGACGTCGACGTGGAGACCCTCGCGAAGAACCTCCGCGTCGCCGCGGCCGGTGGCTCCGCGCTGCCGGTGGAGGTCCACAAGGACTTCGAGAAGAAGTTCGGCGTCACCATCCTGGAGGGCTACGGCCTCTCGGAGACCTCGCCGGTCGCCTCGTTCAGCCCGTACGGCGAGCCGCCGCGCGTGGGCTCGATCGGCACTCCCATCCCCGGGGTGGAGATGTGCCTGCTCCAGGCCGACTCCTGGGAGCGGGTGCCCGAGGACATTGAGGAGGACGGCAAGACCGCGGTCGGCGAGATCGCCATCAAGGGCCACAACATCATGAAGGGCTACTACAACCGTCCCGAGGCCACCGCCGAGGTGCTCGGCACGGTCGACGGGGCCGACGGCTGGTTCCGCTCAGGCGACCTGGGCCGCAAAGACGCCGACGGCTTCTACTACATCGTCGACCGGTCCAAGGACATGATCATCCGCGGCGGCTACAACGTGTACCCCCGCGAGATCGAGGAGGTCCTGATGACCCACGAGGACGTCTCGCTGGCCGCGGTCATCGGCGTCCCCCACGAGTCCCACGGCGAGGAGGTCAAGGCGTACGTCATCCTCAACCCCGGCGCCACCACCACCGCCGAGGACCTCGTCGCGTGGGGCAAGGACCAGATGGCCAACTACAAGTACCCCCGCCTCGTCGAGATCGTCGAGAACCTCCCCATGACCGCCACCGGCAAGATCCTCAAGCGCGAGCTCTCGTGAGGCTGGTCCTCCTGGCGGCCGCCGCCCTCATGACCGTGGGCGGCGGCCTCTGGTGGTACGGCTCGCCGGACGCCCCGTTCGGACCGCTCCTCGCGGGGCTGGGCGTCGCGCTGTTCATCGTGGTGCTGCGGCCGAGCCGTCACTGACGCACGGCCGAGAGGTCGCTGACGCACGGCCGAGAGGTCGCTGACGCACGGCCGAGAGGTCGCTGACGCACGGCCATGCGCGAGTGACGGTTGGGCCGTGCGCGGGTGACGGTTGGGCCGTGCGCGGGTGACCTCTCGGCGCGTCCCCGTCAGTCGAACGGGTTCGGCAGCGCCCCGGGGAGGCCGGTGAGGAGCTCGCGGGCGCGGGCGGCCGACTTGTGCTCGACCAGCACCTCGTAGCGGGTGGCGACCACCTGGGTGACGGAGGAGAAGTCGCGCTGGCCGCGGGTGGCGGCGTAGCCCATCAGGGCGAAGATCAGTCCGAAGAGCGCGCCGATCAGCAGCGGCGGCAGCAGCGCCGCCAGCGCGGACTCGTCGGTGAGCAGCACGAAGATGAGCCCGACGAACAGGCCGAACCACGCACCGGAGGCCGCCCCGCTCAGGGCGACCCGGCCGGTGGTGAGCCGGCCGGTGATCTTCTCGACCCGCTTGAGGTCGGTGCCGACGATCATCAGCTGCTCGACGGGGAACTCCTCGTCGCTGAGGAAGTCGACGGTGCGCTGCGCCTGGGCGTAGTCGTCGTAGACCGCCAGGGACTGCGGGAACTCCAGGCTCAGCGGTGAGGCGAGGTTCGGGCGCGGCTGGCTCATGCCTCCAGTGTGCCGCAGCCGCCCCACCCGGTCGCGCCCGTGGACCCGCGTGAGCAGCCGGTCGTGCTGCGGGTCACCGCAGCCAGCGTCGTACGCCGGAGGCCAGCGCGCTCGCGAACCGCTCCTGCCCGGCGGGGCTGGTCATCACCGCGGCGTCGCCGGCGTCGCGCATGTTGCCGAGCTCGACCAGCACCGCGGGCATCTGTGAGAGGTTGAGCGTGGCCAGGTCGGTGCGCAGGTCGAGCCCGTCCCCGCCGGCGACGTAGGTCGCCCGGGCGAACCCGGCGTCCTCCAGCGCGCCCCGCACCACCGCGGCGACCCGCAGCGACGCCTCGTCGCCGGCGATCACGTGGAACCCGTGCGCGCCCGCGGCGTACGACCCGTCGCCGTGCACCGACACCTTCAGGTCGGCGCCCTCGGCGTTGCCGGTGGTGCCCCGCTCGTCCACGCACGGCCCCCAGCGGTCGGGGGAGTCGCCGTCCCGGGTCAGCGTGACCGTCGCGCCCGCCCGGCGCAGCCGCTCGGCGAGCCGGCGGGAGACCTCCCAGGTGAAGGTCGCCTCGGCGTAGCCGGCGTCGGTCGCCGTGCCGCTGGTGTTGCACGCCTTGCGGAAGCCACCCGCCTCCACGAGCCTGGCGGCCTCGGCGGGGAAGCGGGCGTTGCCGAGCTGGTGCCCGGGGTCCACGACGACGTGCCGCCCGGTCAGCGGCAGTGGCCGCAGGACGTGGCCGGCCACGACCTCCTGGGGCGGTGCGACCTCGTCCGCCCAGGCGGGGCTTGGGCCGACCGCCGAGCCGAGCACGGACCCCAGCGAAGCGGCAGCGCACAGCGCGAGCAGGAGCGGCACGACGGCCGCGGCTCGGGGGCGCCTCATCGCGCGAGGGTATCGCCCGTCGGCCCGCCCGAGGGCCCCGATAGGATCGGCCCCGGTTGTCCACCCCTGAGCCAGGAGCTGCCCCGTGGCCCGTGTCGTCGTCGACGTGATGCCCAAGCCCGAGATCCTCGACCCCCAGGGCAAGGCCGTGCTCGGTGCACTGCCGCGCCTCGGCTTCTCCGGCGTGACCGACGTCCGCCAGGGGAAGCGCTTCGAGCTCGAGATCGCCGGCGAGATCACCGCCGAGGTCCTCGCCGAGGTCGAGAAGATGGCCGAGACCCTGCTCTCCAACCCCGTGATCGAGAACTTCGCGGTCCACGTCGAGGACGACGTCACCCCCGGCGCCGGAGCGCAGGCGTGAAGATCGGCGTCGTCACCTTCCCCGGCTCCCTCGACGACGTCGACGCCGCCCGCGCGGTCGGCCTCGGCGGCCAGGAGGCCGTCGCCCTCTGGCACGGCGACCACGACCTGAAGGGCGTCGACGCGGTCGTGCTGCCCGGTGGCTTCTCCTACGGCGACTACCTCCGCTGCGGCGCCATCTCCCGCTTCTCCCCGGTCATGACCGAGGTGATCGAGGCGGCCCGGAAGGGCATGCCCGTCCTCGGCATCTGCAACGGCTTCCAGATCCTCTGCGAGTCCCACCTGCTGCCGGGCGCGCTGATCCGCAACGACCACCGCAGGTTCATCTGCCGCGACCAGCGGCTGCGCATCGAGAACGACCGCACCGCCTGGACCTCCGCCTACACCGCGGGCCAGGAGATCACCCTCGTGCTGAAGAACGGCGAGGGCGGCTACGTCGCCGACGAGCCCACCCTCGACCGGCTCGAGGGCGAGGGCCAGGTCGTCGCGCGCTACCTCGACCTCAACCCCAACGGCTCGGCCCGCGACATCGCCGGTGTCTCCAACGAGCGCGGCAACGTGGTCGGCCTGATGCCGCACCCCGAGCACTCCGTCGAGGAGCTCACCGGCTCCGGCACCGACGGGCTGGGCTTCTTCACCAGCCTGGTCGAGTCCGCGTTCGCCTGAGCCCCGTCCGCACCATGACCCCCGCACTGCTGTTCCGCCGCGTCGCCGTCGCCGAGGCCATCACCTGGGCGCTGCTGCTGACCGGCATGTTCCTCAAGTACGTCACCGAGACCACCGAGCTCGGCGTGCGCGTCTTCGGCATGCTCCACGGTGTCGTCTTCGTCGCGTACGGCGTCGTCACGCTCGTCGTCGCGATCGACCAGCGCTGGCGGCCCGGCCGGACCCTGTCCGCGCTGGCCTGCGCCGTACCCCCGTTCGCGACCGTGCCCTTCGACCGCTGGCTCGAGCGCCGGCACCCGCTGGCCGACTCCTGGCGCCTGCGCGCCACCGATCCCGCCGGCCCGCTCGAGCGCGTCGTCGCCTGGTTGGTCCGCTCGCCCGCCCAGGGCGTCGCCGCGGGCCTGGTCGCCGTCGCCGCCCTCACCGGCCTCGCGCTCCTGGTCGGTCCGCCCACCTCCTGACCCGCTCGCCGGTCGAGGTGCGAGCGGAGGCTCAGCTGCGGACGCCCTTGCGCAGCTTGCGCCAGACGCGCTTGTTCACGACGCCGGAGGCCTCCATGCCGATCCGCTCCTGCCAGTCCTTGACCGCCGGCTCGACGCCGGGGCCGTAGACGCCGGTGACGACCAGGGTCGCCTTGGGCGAGGCGGCGTTCAGGGCGCGCTGGAGGCGGCGTACGGCGTCCCCGGAGGAGCCGTACTTCAGGATCGGCTTGGAGCCGGCCGAGAGCAGCGACATCCAGTGCTGGCGCGACCAGAGGTTCTTCTCGGGCATCTTGTGGTCGGCCTGCCAGGCGCGGGTGGCCTTGAGCGTGCGGGTGCCGTACTCGCCGGTGAGGTCGCCGTCGAAGTACTTCTTCTCGCGCAGCAGGCACTGCAGCGTGGTGACCAGCGCGGGGTCGGGGACGACCTCCTGGCCGTTCTTCTTCGTCCGCGGCGGGCGCAGCAGCGGGTAGTCCTGCCAGTTGATGCGGGTGCCGCCGCAGCGGTCCTTCTCGGCGCGCGCGGTGGTGCCGCGGCCGAGGTCGAGGAAGTTGCTGTCGATGTTGATGCGGACGCCGCCCCAGGTCTCGTCGTGGCCGCCGCGGTACTGCTTCATCCGGCCGCCCGGTCGCCAGCCGTCGTCGCGGATGTAGGTGGTGTCGGTGTTGGCCTTCCCGTCCCAGCGGGCGATCCAGATGGCGTCGGGCAGCACGAACCGGTCCGGGCGCTCGACACGCGCGTCGTCGAGGGCCGCGATGCCGGAGCTGGCGCTGGAGTAGACGCCGGAGACGTAGCCGAGGCGGTGCAGCTTCTGGGTCCAGCCGGAGAGGAAGGAGAGTGCGGACTCGCGGCAGTCGGTGTTGGAGGCGTCGAAGCCCTCGAGGTCGTACCACAGCGTGCTGCCCTCGGCGATGCCGAGCGCGCGGGCGTCGGCGACGGTGGTCTCCGCCTCGGCGCGACCCATCTTCAGCGCCTTGTGGTAGTCCTTCTTCTTCCCCGGCTTGGGGTTGATCCGCACGTCGTCGGAGTAGCGCGGGAAGCGCGGCTGGCAGGAGGCCTGCGGCCCGAGCGTGATCGGCAGCAGCCGCCACCCGAGCGTGGCCTGCTGCAGCACCCACTCCTTGCTGAGGTTGGGCTGGTTGCGGCAGGCGCGGGACTTGCCGGAGATGTAGATCCCGACCGCGGAGAACGGCGAGTTGTTCCACCAGGTGCGCATCGCCCTGCTGTCCGGGGCGAGGCACTGGTCGAAGCCGTAGCCGGTGAAGTTGCCCGGCGTCACGACCACGCCCCCGTCGACGATGGGGGAGCGGCGGGCACCGACCTCGGCGGCGTACGCCGGTGCGCCGGCCGGCGCGGAGCCCAGCACGGTCAACGCGAGCAGCCCGGACGCGGCGGCGGTGCCTGCGCGCCGCAGGAGGGTGCGGCGGGGCGCGCTGCTGCGCGAGGTGGTGCGGGTGCGGACGAGGCCCGGTCGGGTCATGGTGGAGCTCCAGCGGCACGGAGGTGAGGCGGGGGGAAGTGGTCGCTCCTGACGGACCGACCACAGCACGATAACCACACCAGTCACACGAGTAACAGGCTTCGCCGTGAACTACAGAGATGTAGTTTCCGCAGGTCAGCGGGGGTGTCGCCAGGTTCCATGGGGGCCGATCGGCCGCCGAGGAACCGCGGAAGAGGGGCGCGGCTGAACGTCGGCCGAGCAGGCTCGGTAGATTTCTCCCGTGCTGGACACCGTCGCCGTCGCCGCCGAGGACCCGAGCCGTGAGCAGCCCTGGGCCGATCTCGGCCTGAAGGCCGACGAGTACGCCAGGATCCGCGAGATCCTCGGGCGCCGTCCCACCTCCTCGGAGCTGGCGATGTACTCCGTCATGTGGAGCGAGCACTGCTCTTACAAGTCCTCCAAGGTGCACCTCAAGCAGTTCGGCGAGCTGCCGCAGGAGACCCCGGTCGGCAAGATGCTGGCCGGCATCGGCGAGAACGCCGGCGTCATCGACGTCGGGCAGGGCTACGCGGTGACCTTCAAGGTCGAGTCGCACAACCACCCGTCGTACGTCGAGCCCTACCAGGGCGCCGCGACCGGCATCGGCGGCATCGTCCGCGACATCCTCGCGATGGGCGCGCGCCCGGTGGCCGTCATGGACCCGCTGCGCTTCGGCCCGCTCGACGCCCCCGACACCCATCGTGTGCTGCCTGGGATCGTGGCCGGCGTCGGTGGCTACGGCAACTGCCTGGGTCTGCCCAACATCGGCGGCGAGGCGGTGTTCGACGAGACCTACCTCGGCAACCCGCTGGTCAACGCCCTGTGCGTGGGCGTGCTGAAGCACGAGGACCTCCACCTGGCCAAGGCCTCCGGGGTCGGCAACCAGGTGATCCTCTACGGCGCCCGCACCGGCGGCGACGGCATCGGCGGCGTCTCCGTGCTCGCCTCGGAGACCTTCGACGCCGACGGTCCCGCCAAGCGGCCCAGCGTGCAGGTCGGCGACCCCTTCATGGAGAAGCTGCTCATCGAGTGCACGCTCGAGATCTTCGCCGCCGGCCTGGTCGCCGGCATCCAGGACCTCGGCGGCGCCGGGCTCTCCTGCGCCACCTCCGAGCTGGCCTCGGCCGGTGACGGCGGCATGCACGTCGAGCTCGACCGCGTCCCCCTGCGCGACTCCACGCTGGCTCCCGAGGAGATCCTCATGAGCGAGAGCCAGGAGCGGATGATGGCCGTCGTCGAGCCCGACGACGTCGCGGCGTTCATGGCGATCTGCGCCAAGTGGGACGTCGAGGCCGTCGTCGTCGGCGAGGTCACCGACACCGGTCGCCTCGAGATCGACTGGCACGGCGAGCGCGTCGTCGACGTCCCGCCCCGCTCGGTCGCCCACGACGGCCCGACCTACCAGCGCCCCTTCGCGCGCCCCGACTGGCAGGACGCCCTGCAGGCCGACGCCGCCGAGTCGCTGCCGCGTCCCGCCGACGCCTCAGAGCTGCGCGAGACCGTGCTGCGCCTGGTCGCCTCGCCCAACCTGTGCGACAAGTCGTGGATCACCGACCAATACGACCGCTACGTCCGCGGCAACACCGTGCTCTCCCAGCCGGCCGACTCCGGGATGATCCGCATCGACGAGGACACCAACCTCGGTGTCTCGGTCTCGACCGACTGCAACGGCCGCTACGCCAAGCTCGACCCGTACGCCGGGGCCCAGCTCGCCCTCGCCGAGTCCTACCGCAACGTCGCCACCGGCGGCGCCACCCCGCTGGCCGTCTCCGACTGCCTCAACTTCGGCTCGCCGGAGGACCCGTCGGTGATGTGGCAGTTCGCCGAGGCCTGCCGCGGCCTCAAGGACGCCTGCCTCGAGCTCGGCGTGCCCGTCACCGGCGGCAACGTCAGCCTCTACAACCAGACCGGCGAGACCGCGATCCTGCCGACGCCGGTCGTCGCCGTGCTCGGCGTCATCGAGGACGTCACGCGCCGCACCCCCTCGTCGTGGTCGGCCGCGGGCGAGACCGTCGTGCTGCTCGGCGAGACCCGCGAGGAGCTCTCCGGCTCCGAGTGGGCCCACGTCGTCCACGGCCACCTCGGCGGCCGCCCGCCGGCCCTCTCGCTCGAGGGCGAGAAGGCGCTCGCCGCACTGCTGCACGAGGCCGTCGGGCTGATCAGCTCCGCGCACGACCTGTCCGACGGCGGGCTCGCCCAGGCGCTCATCGAGGCGTCGCTGCCCTCGATGACCGGCGCCTCGGTGTCGCTCGCCGGGGTGCACGAGGACCCGTTCGTCGCGCTGTTCTCCGAGTCGACCGGCCGCGTGCTCGTCACCGTGCCGGAGTCGGAGGTCGGCCGGCTGACCGACCTCGCCGCGCGCCACGGCGTACCCGCTGCGCAGTTGGGCACCACCGGCGGCGACTCCGTGGACCTGCAGGGGCTCTTCGACCTCCCGCTGCTCGAGGTCCGCTCGACCTGGATGGCCACCCTCCCCGCTGCCCTGGGCTGAGGCTCGCGGCTGGTCGAGCGTCTTTCGCTGGTCGAGGTGCGACGAGCGCCAGCGAGGAGCCTCGAGACCCGGTGACCCCGACTGGGAGGCGCGAGCGGCGCGACGCATGATGGACAGGTGCCCGACGACCTGCCCGTGACGCGGACCCTGGTGATCCCGGGGTCCGAGCTCAGCGAGCGGTTCAGCCGGTCCTCGGGGCCCGGCGGTCAGGGCGTGAACACCACCGACTCGCGGGTCGAGCTGGTGTGGGACGCCGCAAGCTCAGCCCTCCCCGACCACGTACGCCGCCGGGTGCTCGACCAGCTGGCCGGCCGACTGGTCGACGGGGTGCTCACCGTGGCCGCGTCCGAGCACCGCACCCAGCTGGCCAACCGGCGGGCGGCGCGGGAGCGGCTCGCGACGCTGGTCCGTCGAGCGGCCGGGCCGCCGCCGGCGAAGCGCCGCGCGACGAAGCCGACCCGCGGCTCCCAGCGTCGTCGCCTCGACGCCAAGAAGCGTCGCGGCGAGGTGAAGCGTGGCCGGTCCGGCGACTGGTCCTGACCCCGGCGACGGGGCGACGCGACCCATCCGACCCGCCCCGCGGGGCCGAACCACCCGCGTGCCCCGGATGCCCCGTCGTACCCTCCTCACGCTCCCGGCCCTGGGAGCGGCCGCTGTCGGCCTGACCGTTCTGGTCCGCGGGGGCGTCGGCCCCGAGGAGGTGCCACCCATGCCCGAGGGAGTGCGTGAGCCGCAGCGCCACGACTACGGCAGCGACCCGAGCCAGTTCGGCGAGCTGACGCTGCCCGCCGGCGTGCCGCGCGGGGTGGCCGTCGTGGTGCACGGCGGGTTCTGGAAGACCGCCTACGGCATCGAGTACGCCCGCCCGCTCGTGCCGAGCCTGGTCGAGCAGGGCTGGGCGACCTGGGCCATCGAGTACCGCCGCGTCGGTGGCGGCCCGGGCGGTGGCGGGGGCAATCCCGAGACCTTCGACGACGTGCGTGCCGCGATCGAGGAGCTCGACGAGCTCGTGCTCGGCGTCGACCCGCGCACCGTCCCGGTGGTCGGCATCGGCCACTCCGCCGGCGGTCACCTCGCCACCTGGGCCGGTGGGCAGGGCCTGCTGACCCACGTCGTGTCGCAGGCCGGCGTCCTGGACCTGCGCGGCGCGTACACCGCCGGGCTGGGCGGCCCCGGCACGGTCACCGGCATCGTCGGCGGCGTGCCGACCAGCGCGGACGCCGACATCGACCCGGTCCAGCAGGTGCCGCTCCCGGCGCCCGTGTGGTGCGTCCACGCGACCGGCGACGACATCGTGCCGATCAGCCAGTCCCGCTCCTACGTGGAGGCCGCGACCGCCGCCGGCGGCACCGCGCGCCTGGTCGAGGTCGAGGGCGACCACTTCTCCGTCATCGACCCCGCCTCCGACGCCTGGGCGACCACGCTGACGATCCTCGAGGCGCTCTGACTCACCGACCCACCGGGTCGTGCCCCTGAGCGGGCGCCATGGCGCCCGGTGGCGGGCACGACTCACCTGAGATCACCTCGCGCGCGCCTCGGGGCCGGGCCCGGGCTGGCAGTGCGGGCACCACCAGGTACGCCGGTTGGCCGGGTCGTTCGGGACCTCCTCGACCATCCGCACGGTCGTGCCGCAGCGCAGGCAGGGCCGACGCTGCCGACCGGCGACCCAGTGCGACTCGCCACGGCGTCCGGTGCCGGTGGTGACCTGGTAGGCACCGGCCACGGTCGCGGAGTGCCTCAGTGCGGCCACGGCCCGGTCGACCAGCCGCGGCACGTCCACCTCGCCGATCGGCGTCCACGGGCTGACCCCCACCAGGAACGCCAACTCGTTGGCCCACAGGTTGCCGAGCCCGGCCACCCGCGTCTGGTCCAGCAGCGCGGAGACCAGCGGGGCCCCGGGGTCGGTCAGCAACCGGCGTACCGCCTCGGGCCGGTCGAGGTCGTCGTGCAGTAGGTCGGGGCCGAGGTGCCCGATCACGCGCGACTCCTGATCCGTCGCGACCAGGTCGAGCTGGTGCAGCCGCAGGCCCCAGGCGGTGCCGGTCGACGTCTCCAGGACGACGCGCACGTCGCGCTGCAGCCGTGGCGGCAGCCGCTTGCCGACCCCGGTGACCGACCACTCGCCGTCCATCAGCAGGTGGCTGTGCAGCGTCACACCGCCGGAGAGCCGGGTCAGCAGGTGCTTGCCGTGGGTGTGGTGCTCGAGCACCTCGCGCCCGGCGAGGTCGCGGGTCGCCAGCCGGGGGACCCGGAAGTCCGAGCGCGTGACGGTGCGCCCCAGCAGCGCGCGGTCCAGGCGGCGCGCGAGCTTCCAGACGCTGTCCCCCTCCGGCACGGGCTCGACTGTAGGGAGCCCCTGGTCGCCGCCGTACCCTCTCCTGGTGCCCGCCCGCCTCCGCCGCGCCGACCCCGCCGAGCTCGCCGACGCCCTCGACCGGCTGCGGGCCGGTGGCGACGAGCGCGCCGACCTCAAGCTGGTCGTCAAGCACGTGCTCGCCGTGCTGGAGCAGAAGGCGCCGGGGCACTCGGTGGAGGTGCGCGTCCCGCCGTACGCCGCCGTGCAGTGCATCCCCGGCGTGCGCCACACCCGGGGCACCCCGCCGGCCGTGGTGGAGACCGACGCCCGGACGATGATCGCCCTGGCGACCGGTGAGCTGTCCTGGGCCGACGCCGTGGCCGAGGGGCGGGTCAGTGCGTCCGGGGAGCGGACCGACCTCACGCCCCACCTGCCCCTGCTGTAGGCGCACGCGGCGACTACCGTGCTCGCCATGAGTGAGGATCTCCGCGCCCGCGTCCAGTCCGTCCTGCCCGGCATCCGGTCCGACCTCGAGGACCTGGTGCGCATCGAGTCGGTCAGCGCCGACCCGGAGCGGGCCGGCGAGGTCCAGCGCAGCGCCGAGGCCGTGAAGGCGCTCTTCGACGCCGAGGGCTTCACCTCCTCCATCGTCAGCGCCGACGGTGGCGCGCCCGCCGTCATCGCGCACAAGGCCGGGCCCGAGGGCGCACCCACCGTGCTGCTCTACGCCCACCACGACGTGCAGCCGGAGAACGACCACGCCGATTGGGACTCCCCGCCGTTCGAGCCCACCGAGCGCGGCGACCGGCTCTACGCGCGCGGTGCCGCCGACGACAAGGCCGGCATCGCCGCCCACCTCGGGGCGGTCCGCGTCTTCGGCGACGACCTGCCGGTCAACGTCGTGATGTTCATCGAGGGCGAGGAGGAGGTCGGCTCCGAGACGCTGCCGGCGCTGCTCGCGGAGCACCGGGAGTCGCTGCGCGCCGACGTCATCGTCATCGCCGACTCCGGCAACTGGGACATCGGCGTCCCGGCGCTGACCACCAGCCTGCGTGGCCTGGTCCGCATGGACATCGAGGTCCGCACGCTGACCCACGCCGTGCACTCGGGCATGTGGGGCGGCCTCGTGCCCGACTCGCTGATGGCGCTGAGCCGGGTGATCGCCAGCCTGCACGACGACGAGGGCAACGTGGCGATCGAGGGACTGCACAGCGGGCCCGCCGCGGACGTGGAGTACCCCGAGGACCGCCTGCGCGCCGAGTCCGGCGCCGCCCCCGGCATCGAGTGGATCGGCTCCGGCTCGGCCGTCGAGCGGCTGTGGACCAAGCCCGCCCTCTCGATCACCGGCCTCGACGCGCCGAAGGTCGCCGGCGCCTCCAACACCCTCGTGCCCGCCGCCCGGGCCCGCATCTCGATGCGCATCGCCCCCGGCGACACCGCCGAGAACGCCGTCGCCCGCCTCGTCGAGCACCTCGAGGCGCACACCCCCTGGGGCGCGACGCTCACCCACACCGTCGTCGACACCGGCGAGGCGACCCAGATCGATGCCACCGGTCCGGCGTACGACGCCGCCCGCTCGGCCTTCACCGAGGCCTGGGACGGCACCGAGCCGATCGACATGGGCGTCGGCGGGTCCATCCCGTTCATCGCGGAGTTCCTCGAGGCGTTCCCGCAGGCCAGCGTGCTCGTGACCGGCGTCGAGGACCCCGACACCCGCGCCCACGGCGCCAACGAGGGTCTCCATCTCGCCGAGTTCGAGCGCGTCGTCCTCGCCGAGACCCTCCTTCTCGCCACGCTCGGCGCCCAGTAGCCCACCGCCCTCGCTCCCGACCCCTGAGCCCCGGAGTGGGTCGAGCCGGCCTAACAATACGCCGGTTCGACCAATCCGGAAGCCCGTCCTGTCCGAATCCCGGCCGGGGGAGTGACGACCGTCACCGCCCCGTCTAGGTTCGCGACACGGGCAGGAGCCCCCGCTCCTGCGCGTCGCACCCGTCCGGGGTGCCCATGGGGAAGGGGTAGGGATGCACGAGTCCGACACGTCCGCACGCAGCACGACCGAGCGCTCGCACAGTGACGGGGGAGAGGTGGTGGCGGTCGGACCGGCGGGCCTGGACCGCCGACGGTTCGTCGGCTACGTCCTCGGCGGCGCCACCCTCGTCACCGCCGCCGACCTGACGCTGGGCCGGGCACCGGCGCGCGGCGCGGTCCCGTCGCTGCCGCAGATCCCGGAGATCTACGACCTCGAGGACCTGCAGACCGACGCCGCGCTGCCGACCAGCCAGCTGATCACCGTGACGATCCGCGAGGACGGCACCGCCGCTTTCGAGCTGCCCCGCATGGAGGTCGGGCAGGGCATCGTCACCTCGACGGCGATGATCCTCGCCGAGGAGCTCGACCTGCCGATGCGCAAGGTCGAGGTCACCTTGGCGCCGGCTCGCCCCGAGCTGATCTTCAACCAGCTCACCGGCGGCTCCAACACGACCGTCTCGACGTTCACTCCCATCCGGGTGGCCGCCGCCGTGGCGCGGCAGCAGCTGCTCGAGGCGGCCGCCGCCCGGTTGGGCACCGACGCCGACCGGCTCAGCACGATCTCCGGGACGGTCGTGGACGCCGCCGGCAACGCCATCCCGTATGGCGAGCTGGCGAGCGACGCGGCCAGCCAGGTCGTCAAGCAGGTCGGCGTCACGCTGCGTCCGCGCGAGGAGTACCGCGTCATCGGCACCGGTCGCAAGCGCACCGACGCCCGCGCGGCCGTCACCGGCCAGAAGGACTTCGCGACCGACCTGGACGTCAAGGGGGCCAAGCCCACGATGGTCTGCCGCCCGCCGACGCACCGTGGCCGCCCGGTCCGGCTGCGCAACCGCAAGCAGATCCTGAAGATGAAGGGCGTCACCCACGTGGCGCAGGTCCCCACCGGCATCGCCGTGCGAGCCAAGACCTTCGGGCAGTGCATCGACGCGATCCGCAAGATGGACGTCGAGTGGGACCTCGGCGACCTCGCCGGCGAGAACGACGAGTCGATCCTCGAGGGGCTGCGCGCGGCGGAGCTGCCGATGGCCGTGCCCGACGTGCCGATCCTGGCCGAGCAGGTCGACCTCGGCTTCGAGTTCATGTTCCGCAGCAGCGCCGCGCTGGAGCCGTTCGCCGCGATCGCCGACGTGCGCGAGGACCGTGCCGAGATCTGGGCCGGCCTGAAGGTGCCGATCCTGGCCCAGCAGAACATCGCGCAGATCCTGGGCATGTCCCAGGACCAGGTGAAGGTCAACGTCGTCACCGGTGGCGGGTCGTTCGGGCACAAGCTCTTCAGCGACCACGCGATCGAGGCCGCGCAGATCTCCCAGGCGATGGGCAAGCCGGTCAAGCTGATGTGGCACCGCGCCGACGAGCCGCGGCAGGGCCGGATGCACCCGATGTGCACCTCCCGGGTGCGCGCCACGATGCTCGCGGGCCAGGTGCTCTCCTTCGAGCAGCGCCACACCAGCGTCGTCACCGACTTCAGCCACGGGCTCGGCGAGATCATCACCTCGACGATCGACGAGGCGCCGACCGAGGTCGGCCGCTACCTCGGCGGTCTGGGGTTCTCCGAGACGATCTTCACCCTCACCCAGGAGCTGCCCTACAACCTCGGAGCGGTCACCCAGCTGCTCAACGAGACCGACCAGCGCTTCAGCACCGGCAGCATGCGCAACATCTACAGCCCCGACGTCTGTGTCGCCGCCGAGCTGACGATGGACGAGCTGGCCCGCCGGATGGGCAAGGACCCGCTCGAGCTGCGCCTCGAGCTGTGCCGCAACGACCGGGTCCGCGCCGCGATCGAGGCGGTCGCCGAGCGCGGGAACTGGGGCCGGAAAATGCCGAAGGGCATGGCCCAGGGCATCGCCGTGCACAAGGAGTACAAGGGCTGCACCGCCGTCCTGGTCGAGATCGACTGCCGCCCGCGCACGGTCGACCGCAAGGTCCGCAACGCCGTCACCGGCCCGCGTGTCACCAAGGCGGTCATCGCCGTCGACGCCGGACTGGTGATCAACCCGATCGGCCTGGAGGCGCAGATGCAGGGCGGGTTCATGGACGGCCTCGCGCTGACGCTGACCAGCAGCTGCCACCTCGAGGACGGCCGCTTCCTGGAGGCCAGCTGGGACAACTACTTCTACACCCGGCAGTGGAACGTCCCGCCCGAGATGGAGGTCATCGTGATGGACCCCGACGTCGACCAGCCCGGCGGGGCGGGTGAGGCGGCCGTCGGCTCCTCGGCCGCTGCGGTGGCCTGCGCGTACGCCCGCGCGACCGGCGAGGTGCCGACCCGGTTCCCGATCAACCACGACACCATCTCGTTCCGTCCCAAGTCCTTCATCCCCCCTGTGCCCAAGTCGCCGACCAACGGCCTGAAGTTCACCTACTGAGGAGACGACCGATGCCCAAGCAGACCTTCGTCCTCAACGGCGAACGCGTGACCGTCAAGGTCGCCGACAGCGAGCGCGTCCTGTGGGTCCTCCGGGACCTGCTCGGCGTGACCGGCCCGAAGTACGGCTGCGGGATCAACGTGTGCAAGGCGTGCACGTCCCACATCAACGGCAAGGCCTTCAACCCGTGCTCGGTGAAGGTGGGTGACCTGCAGCCGGACGACGAGATCACCACCATCGAGGGCCTCGCCGACACCGCCGACGGTGACCTGCACCCGATGCAGGAGGCCTGGATCGACCGCGACGTGCCGCAGTGCGGCTACTGCCAGCCCGGCCAGATCATGGCCGCGGTGGCGCTGGTGCGGAAGGTGCAGCGCGAGGGCGGCACGATCACCGAGTCCGACCTCGACGGCATCCGCAACATCTGCCGCTGCGGCACCTACACGCGCATCCGCGAGGCGGTGCGCCAGGGCGCGCGCAGGATGTGAGGACCGGCGTACGCCGTCGCAGGCCCGTCCGGAGCCCCGTCGCCGGCGCCTGAGCCGACCCGGGCTCAGGCGTCGGCGCGGGGCAGCCGCACCGTGAAGGTGCTGCCCTCGCCCGGTGCCGACCGCACGGTGATGCGGCCGCCGTGGCGGTCCACGACCCGCTTGACGATCGCCAGCCCCAGCCCGGTGCCCGGCTGACGGACCGCCTCGGGGTCCTCGCTGCGGAAGAACTCCTCGAACAGGTGCTCCTGGTCGGCCGCGGAGATCCCGATGCCCTGGTCGGTGACCTCCAGGACCACCTCGCCGTGCGTCCCGGCGGTCGGGTCCTCGCTGAGCGTGACGCGTACGTCGGTGCCGTCGGGGGAGTACTTCACGGCGTTCCCCACGAGGTTCGAGACCACCCGCTCCAGGTCGCCGGACTCCCCGCGCACCGTCAGCGGCCGGTCCGGCACGGCCGTGGTCAGGCGGATGCCGCGCGGTGCCGCCTGCACCGCCACCAGCTCGACGCTGTCGCGCACGACGTCGGTGACGTCGACCGGATCGCAGGCGGTGGGGTGGATCTCCTCGGTGGCGCGCGCGAGCGCCAGCAGGTCGGTCACGATGTCGAGCAGTCGGCCGCTGGCCCGCTCCATGCCGCGCAGGCTCTTCTCGGCGTCGGGATCGTCGACGCCGAGGTCGTCCAGGACGTCCTCGAGGATCGAGGCGTAGCCGCGAGCCGCGGCCAGGGGGTTCTGCAGCTCGTGGGCCATGGTGGCGATCAGCTGCTGGGTGTAGGCCGCGGCCTGCTGCTCGCGGGCGAAGCTGCGGGCGTTCAGCACGGCCCGGCCCAGGTCGTGCCCCATGTCGAGCGCGGTGTCGGCCTCCTCGTCGGACCAGTCCCCGCGGTCGCGGCGGAACATCAGCATCCGCCCCAAGCACTCGGGACCGGCACCCAGCGGCACCAGTAGCAGGGAGGTGTCGCCCTTCTCGCGCAGACCGTCGAGCAGGGCGGAGTGCTCCTCGGGAGCGAGCAGGCCCGGAGCGGTGCGCTGCGCCGAGACCACGAGCGCACGCTGACGCGTCCAGCACCCGTGGGCCAGGGAACGGGCCAGAGCCGACAGGCCGTCGAGGGAGTCGACGTCCTCGTGCTCGTCCAGGAGCACTCGGACGTCGTCGACGCCGAAGCCCTCCTGTGCGGCCCCGACCGTCGCCTCCAGCAGGCGGTCGAGGTCCAGCTGCGCCGTCGCATCGCGTACGACGCGGCGCGCGGCCGCCGCGAGGCGCACCTGCTCGGAGAGCCGGCTGCGCTCGATGGCGACGAGCACCGCCTCGCTGGCCTGCCGCGCGTACGTCTCGATCCGTCGGCGCTTGTCCGGGCCGGGCCGCAACCCGTCCAGGGGCAGGTCCACCCACAAGATGCCCTGGAGCTGCTCGTCCCGGTCGTGGAGCGGCGCGAAGAGCATGTCGTAGGGCTGCCACGCCTCCGGGTGGTCGACCACGGGCTGCTCGCCGACCCACACGTGCTCGGCGAGCCGGATCGTCCGGTCGTGCGGGAGGAAGCGCAGTCGGCCCCAGTGCTCGGACTCGCGGATCCACTGGTCGACGATCTCGCGCGGGGTGACGTCGCCGTCGAGCTCGGCCTGGGCGTCCTCGTCGCCGCTGACGACCAGGAACTCCAGCTCGTCGCTGTTGCGGAAGACGCTGACCGCGGCGAGCCGGAAGCCGGCCGCGCTGGCCACCCCATCGGTGATCGAGCGCAGGGTCGCACGCAGGTCGGAGTGCCGGAACAGGTCGGGCACCAGGTCGGGCGCGGGGGTGAGGGGGGTGCCAGGGGTGCCAGGGCTGAAAGGGGTGCCGGCGCTGCCAGGGGTGCCCGCAGCGCCGGCCCGGGGCGGGGCCGTGGCGTCGGTCGGCACGGTCAGGTGCACGGCGGGTTCTGTCACGCGGACGGTCGTCCGATCGGCAAGGGGCAAGGACAGTGGCTCAGGCAGGATAGACAGAATGCGGCGATACGGGAGGGGGTTTGGCGGGGTTCTGCCCGGACGGCGGAGCCCGGGGCGCCCGACCGTGGCGGTCCGTGCTGCCCGAGCGTGCCGGTCCGGTCCGCCCGACCCGTGAGTGGGTGACGGGGGCGAGCGGCCCGTAGAATCCGGCCCGTGCCCTTCCAGAGCAGTGGCCACAGTGCCCGCAGGGGCGGCGACGGACGTCTGACGGACGCGCTGGACCCCCAGGACCAGGGACCCCAGGACGCCTGCGGCGTCTTCGGTGTCTGGGCGCCCGGTGAGGACGTCGCGAAGCTGACCTACTTCGGTCTCTACGCGCTCCAGCACCGCGGCCAGGAGTCGGCCGGGATCGCGGTGAGCAACGGTCGCCAGATCCTGGTCTACAAGGACATGGGACTGGTCTCCCAGGTCTTCGACGAGACCACGCTGGACTCCCTCAAGGGCCACCTGGCGATCGGGCACTCGCGCTACTCCACGACCGGCGCCAGCACCTGGCACAACGCCCAGCCGACCTTCCGGCCGACGCCGGACGGCTCGATCGCGCTGGGCCACAACGGCAACCTCATCAACACCCACGAGCTGCGCGAGGCCGTCGCCGCGCTGCCGGGCCCCGAGGGCGAGCTCGACCTGGCCCAGCGGCCGGGGGAGACCTCGACCAACGACACCAGCCTGGTCACCGCGCTGATGGCCCACCACCCCGACCAGGGGCTGGAGGAGCGCGCGCTGGAGGTGCTGCCGATGCTGCGCGGCGCCTTCTGCTTCGTGTGGATGAACGAGGACACCCTGTACGCCGCCCGCGACCCCCAGGGCATCCGTCCGCTGGTCCTCGGTCGGCTCGACCGCGGCTGGGTCGTGGCGTCCGAGGACGCCGCGCTGAAGACCATCGGCGCCTCGGTCGTGCGCGAGGTCGAGCCCGGGGAGATGCTCGTCATCGACGAGAACGGTCTGCGTTCGCACCACTTCGCCGAGCCGGAGCCCAAGGGCTGCGTCTTCGAGTACGTCTACCTCGCCCGCCCCGACGCCACCATCGCCGCCCGCAGCGTCCACCAGGCGCGGGTGGAGATGGGCCGGCAGCTGGCCCGCGAGTTCCCCGTCGAGGCCGACCTGGTGATGCCGGTGCCCGAGTCCGGCACCCCCGCCGCAGCCGGCTACGCCGAGGAGTCCGGCATCCCCTTCGGCCAGGGGTTCGTGAAGAACGCCTACGTCGGGCGCACCTTCATCCAGCCCAGCCAGACACTGCGCCAGCTGGGACTGCGGCTCAAGCTCAACGCGCTCGAGCACATGGTGCGCGGCAAGCGGCTGGTCGTCGTGGACGACTCGATCGTGCGTGGCAACACCCAGCGCGCCCAGATCCGGATGCTGCGCGAGGCCGGCGCCCTGGAGGTGCACGTCCGCATCTCCAGCCCACCGGTGAAGTGGCCGTGCTTCTACGGCATCGACTTCGCCACCCGCGCCGAGCTGATCGCCAACGGCCTCGACGTCGAGGAGATCGCGGCCAGCGTCGGCGCCGACAGCCTGGGCTACATCTCCCTGGACGGGATGATCGAGTCGACCGGGCAGCAGCGCTCCGCGCTGTGCACCGCCTGCTTCACCGGCGAGTACCCCGTGGAGCTGCCCGACGAGTCCCTGCTCGGCAAGCACCTCCTCGAGGCCACGCTGAGCTCGCCGACGATGGGCCGGGCGCTCCCGGTCCTCAACAACCCCTGACCCCGACGGGAGTCCCGTGAGCGACAGCACCAGCGCCGGCAACGCCTACGCCGAGGCCGGCGTCAGCATCGAGGCGGCCGACAAGGCCATCGAGCTGATGAAGGTCTGGGTCGAGAAGGCCAAGCGCCCCGAGATGATCGGTGGCCTGGGCGGCTTCGCGGGTCTCTTCGACGCCAGCGCGCTCACGGCGTACAAGCGCCCGCTGCTGGCCACCTCCACCGACGGCGTCGGCACGAAGGTCGCCATCGCGCAGGCGATGGACGTCCATGACACCATCGGCTACGACCTGGTCGGCATGGTCGTCGACGACCTCGTGGTGTGCGGTGCCGAGCCGCTGTTCATGACCGACTACATCGCCACCGGCCGGGTCGTCCCGGAGCGGATCGCGGCGATCGTCAAGGGCATCGCCGAGGCGTGCGTCGAGGCCGGCTGCGCGCTGGTCGGCGGCGAGACGGCCGAGCACCCCGGTCTGCTGGCTCCCGACGAGTACGACGTCGCCGGCGCCACCACCGGCGTGGTCGAGGCCGACGACCTGCTCGGCCCGGCGCGGGTGCGTCCCGACGACGTGGTGCTGGCCATGGCGTCCTCGGGCCTGCACTCCAACGGTTACTCGCTGGTGCGCCACGTGCTGCTCAACACCGCCCAGTGGGAGCTGGACCGCCACGTCGACGAGCTCGGTGGGCCGCTGGGCGAGACCCTGCTGACCCCCACCCGGATCTACGCCAAGGCCTGCCTGGACCTGGCGCGCAGCACCACCGTGCACGCGATGTCCCACGTCACCGGTGGCGGCCTGGCGGCCAACCTCGAGCGCGTGATGCCCGAGGAGCTCTCCGCGACCATCGAGCGCGGCACCTGGACCCCCGAGCCGGTCTTCGACCTCGTCCGCCGCGTCGGCGACGTCTCGCAGCCCGACCTGGAGGCCACGCTCAACTGCGGTGTCGGCATGGTCGCCCTGCTGCCCGCCGACCAGGTCGACGCCGCCGTCGCCCTGCTGGCCGGCTACGGCATCCACGCCTGGCCCGCCGGCCGGGTCGCGCCCGCCACCGGCCGCCCCGGCGCCGTGGAGCTGGTGGGTCAGCACCCGGGCTGGTGAGGCACCGGCAAGGTTCATCGGCCGGCCGATGAACCTTGCCGTGGACCGATGGAGGAACATCGGCCAAGGGCAGGGTCTGTCGGTCGGCCGATGAAACTTTCCGGCGTGCGCGCGACCCACGCCACGCGGACCAATCCGGGGAGGGGTGTGCGCGAACAGCCACCCAGCAGGTAGCGTTGGGGTCACGAGTATTCGAGAGACAGCCCGGGAGCCATTAGTGCCCCGGCCAAGTGTGCGAGGGGGCTGGACCCTATGGGCCGCGGCCGTGCAAAAGCCAAGCAGACCAAGGTCGCTCGCGAGCTCAAGTACCGGACTCACGAGACGGACTTGGGTGCGCTGGCGCGAGAGCTCCACGGAGGCGATGCCTCCGATGACGTCGCGCAGGACGATCACGACGAGTGGTCGGACTACGCCGACCCTCGCCGCGATTGACCTCTCGCGACTCCTGACGCGCTGACCTGCATGTGAGCCGCCCCGTGCCCTGAGGCCCGGGACGGCTCACATCGGTCTCGCGTGTCCAGATCCGTGCGTCCTCGCCGGCGTACGCCGGTCGTCCGGTCGACCCGGGGTGGCTCAGCCCACCCAGATCGACCGGAGCCGGCCCACGGTCCTGATCCGCTCCTCGGCGATGCGGTCAGCGGCCACGGCCGGGGAGACCCGCTCGTCGTCGGCGAGCGCGAGGATGCGTCGCGTGGTCTCCAGGATGCCGCTCGCGCGCTGCTGCGCGCGCTCGAAGGAGAAGCCGCGCGGGTCGAGCTCGTCGGCGACCTGGATCAGCCCGCCGGCGTTGACGACGTAGTCGGGTGCGTAGGTGATGCCGGCGTCCATCAGGTGCTTCTCGACGCCCGGGTGCGCCAGCTGGTTGTTGGCCGCGCCGCAGACGATCTTCGCGCTGAGGGTGTCGACGACCTCGTCGGTGATCGCGCCGCCCATGGCGCAGGGCGCGTAGACGTCGAGCGCGGCCGCGACGAGCGCCTCGGTCGAGGCGACGGCGCGCACGCCCGGGTGCTCGGCGAGCACCGCGTCGACGGCCGGCCCGTGCACGTCGGTGACCACGACGTCGGCGCCGTCATTCACCAGGTGGCCGACCAGGTGACGACCGACCTTGCCGACACCCGCGACGCCGACGGTGCGGCCGGCGAGCGACGTCGAGCCCCACACGGACTCGGCGGCGGCGCGCATGCCCTGGAACACGCCGTACGCCGTCAGCACCGAGCTGTCCCCGGCGCCGCCGTGGGCGACCGTGCGGCCGGTGACGAAGTCGCACTCCCGCGCCACGTGGTCCATGTCGGGGCTGAAGGTGCCGATGTCGCAGGCCGTGCGATAGCGACCGCCGAGGCTCTGCACGAACCGGCCGTAGGCACGCAGCAGCGCCTCGGTCTTCAGCGTGGCCGGGTCGCCCAGGATGACGGCTTTGCCGCCGCCGAGGTCGAGCCCGGCGACCGCGGCCTTGTAGGTCATGCCGCGGGAGAGGTCGAGGACGTCGCGCACGGCGGCGTCGGTGCTGGCGTAGGGGTAGAAGCGGGTGCCGCCGAGCGCGGGGCCCAGGGCCGTGGAGTGGATCGCGACGATCGCGCGCAGGCCGGTGGCCTCGTCGGTGCAGAAGACGACCTGCTCGTGCTCGGAGCCGAGCTCGAAGACGTCGACGGGCGTGCTGCCGGGGGCGGTGCTGGACGACGGGCTGGATGAGGTGCTCATGGGTCAGGCTCTCTGTCGGGTCGCGGGGATGGTGCGACCGGGTGGACGACCCGCAGGGGTGGCGCGGATCACTCCCAGGTTAGTGCCGGACCCCGCGCATCACCACGACGTCGCCGTGGGTGCCGTATCCGCACACCCGCCCGCCCTGACGGGTGTCGTCGAAGGTGACCAGCAGCCAGTCCTCGCCGTGCGGGACCAGCGTGGGCCACGGGATGTTGGTCGGGTACGCCGCCTCGAGCACGCCCCGGGTGCGCAGGTCGAGGTCGAGCACCGCCCACTGCCCCCGGGTCGCCCGCGGACCGTCGCGGCCGTCGGAGACCAGCACGATGGTCCGCGGCGACCCGCCGGGGCCGCCTCCGCCGGCCGGGCCGCCTGAGCTGCCTGAGCCGCCTGGGCCGGGCGGCGAGTCGGGCGGCAGCGCGAGCAGGGTGGTGCCCTCCGAGGCACGCCGGAACGGGTCGGCGGCGCGCAGCCGCAGCGAGTCGAGGTCGGGTCCCTCGGCGATCACCGGGTGGAACCGGAAGAACCGGGTGGCGCTGACGTAGCCCACCAGCCACCCGTCGTCGGTGCGCAGCAGGTGGGGGTCCCAGACGCCGACCGACGGGTCGTCGGTGGGCAGCGGGAGCGGCTCGCCGGGGACGACGTGGACGCCGTGCAGCAGGTCGGCCCCGGTCTCTGCGAGGGTCACCGCCACCGACGCGTCGTGGCGATCGGGGTCGAAGTCGCCCCAGGTGCTGGTCGCCAGCAGCCAGGCGTCGTCGACGCGCAGCAGGTGGCCGGCGTGGTCGCCGAGCACCGCGCTGCTGCCGCGGCGGCGGACGAACAGGTCCGCGGTGTGCGTGAGCGCACCCGACTCGGGGGCTCCCGCCGCGGACCCCAGCCGGGCGGGATCCAGCGCCCACACCGAGGAGTGCCCGGTCCCGAACGGGCCGGGGCCGGCGCTGGTGGCGGTCAGGTGGAGCCGACCCGAGCCGTCGTCGTAGGGGCGACCGTCGGCGTGGGTGACCAGTCTCAGGTCGCGCAGCCCGAGCTGCCCGAAGCCGCCGGCCACCAGATCGGTCGTCACCCCGTCGTGGCCGACCTGCAGGTCCTCGAGCCAGGTGGGGCTGCGGGTCAGCCGTGCGGCCCGGGGGTGGCTGGTCGCCAGGTCGACGCGGGCGCGACCGGTCCACGGGCCGCCCTCGTGGTCCTGGGTCAGCACGGCGGCGTGGGTGCCGGTCAGGCACAGCGCCAGCGCCGTGGCGTCCGCTGCACGGCCGTCGCGTCGGCTGCGCAGCACCACCGGCCCCGTGACGCCGTCGAGCTCGAGGCGGCAGTGCTCGCCGTCGTACGCGGCGCGCAGCAGCAGGTCCGGGCCGGTCAGGGAGAGGGTCAGGGGCTCGCGGTCCGCGAGGCCGGCCCGGACGGCGGCGTAGGGCGCGCGGCGGGGCAGCGGGGTGACAGACGTCCGCCCGGGCCGGGTGCGCGAGACGGGCCGGTCGACCGCGCTGACCGGGTCGACGGGGCGCAGCCGCGAGACCTCCTCGTAGCGCAGGCCGAGGGGATCGCTGGTCAGCGCATCCTCCGCCGCAGCTCGGTGACGGCGGTGGCCACCTCGCGGTCGAGCTCGTCCAGCATCTCCTGCACCCCGCTCAGCGAGCCGGTGTGTGCCTGAGCCTCGATCGCCGCGGCGGCCGCGGAGACCCGCGGCAGGCCGAGGTTGAGCGCGCTGCCCTTGACCAGGTGGGCGCTGGTGAAGGTCTCGTGCGCACTGCCCTTGCGGTGCGCGCTGCGGATGTCGCGGACCTGGCCGTCGATGCGGCCGACGAAGGAGCGGGCGGTCCGGTCGAAGAAGCTCTCGCCGTCCTTGACCAGCTCGGCCAGCAGCTGTCGCCGGTCCTCGTCGATGACGACGAGCCCCGGGTCGACCACACCCGAGGCCTGCTCCGTGACCGCGGGTGACGGGGCGGAGGAGGCGCTCGAGGCCGCCGCGTCGGCCCGGGACCGCTGGTCCCGTGGATCCCCCTGCTCGGACGGCTGCCCGGACGGCTGGTCGGGCTGCTGGTCGCTCGGGTGGCCGTCGGAGGCGGGCCCGGAGCGCTTGGTCCAGCGCTGGACGACCTCCTCCAGCTGCGTGGGGTCCACCGGCTTGGTGAGGAAGTCGTCCATCCCCGCGTCGAGGCAGCGCTCGCGCTCGCCCTCCAGCGCCGAGGCGGTCATCGCGATGATGGGCACCCGCTCGCCGGTCGGCTCGGCGGCACGGATCGCCCGGGTGGCGTCGAAGCCGTCGATGCCCGGCATCCGGCAGTCCATCAGCACCAGCGCGAAGCCGTGGTCGCCCTTGAGCGCCTCGATGGCGGCCTCGCCGTCGTCGGCGACCTCGACCCGGACCCCGAGGGCCTCCAGCAGGCCGGTGGCCACCAGCTGGTTGACCGGGTTGTCCTCCACCACGAGCACCGAGAGGTCGAGCGAGGGCACGACCAGGCGCCGCGGTGCCCGGGGTGCGGACTCCTGGGGCTGTCCCACCAGGCGCAGCAGGGACTCCAGCAGCTCGGAGTGACGGACCGGCTTGGACAGGGTGGTGGCGATGCCGGCCTCGCGGGCGGTGCGTGCGCCGACACCCTGATCGGAGGTCAGCAGGACCAGCGTCAGGTCGCGCAGCGCGGGGTCGGCCTTGATGATGCGCGCGAGCTCCAGGCCGTCGATGCGGGGGAGCACGAGGTCGAGCAACGCGACGGTGAAGGGCCGACCGGCCCGCTGTGCCTCGCGCAGCGTGGCGAGGCACTCCGCGGGCGTGGCGACGGCGACGGGCTGCAGCTGCCAGGCCGAGAGCTGCTCGGTGAGGATGAAGCGGTTGGTCTCGTTGTCGTCGACGATCAGCACCCGCTGGCCCTCGAGCGACTCCGCGGGCTCCTGCAGGCGCGGCGCGACGGGGGTGCGCTCCAGGTCGGCGGTGAAGGAGAAGGTCGACCCCTTGCCGGGCGCGGAGTCCACCCAGATCCGGCCGCCCATCGCCTCGACGAGCTGCTGGCAGATCGCCAGGCCCAGGCCGGTGCCACCGTGGCGACGGGTGGTGGCCAGGTCGGCCTGGATGAAGGCGTCGAAGAGGCTGGCCTGCGCGGCGGCGGGGATGCCGATGCCGGTGTCGGTGACGTCGACGCGCAGCACCACCCGGCCGTCGGCGGCGGACTCGACGTGTGCCTGGACCGACACCTCGCCGTGCTCGGTGAACTTCACGGCGTTGGAGCCGAGGTTGGTGAGGACCTGCCCCAGCCGCGTCGGGTCGCCGCGGAGGTAGTCCGGGACGTCGGGGTGGCAGGCCACGACCAGCTCGATCCCCTTCTCGTGGGCGGGGCCGGCCAGCACCGACGCGGTCTGCTCGAAGACGCTGCGGACCTCGAAGTCGACGTCCTCGAGCTCCAGCTTGCCGGCCTCGATCTTGGAGAGGTCGAGGATGTCGTTGATGATCGCCAGCAGCGACAGGCCCGACTGGTGGACCCCGTCGGCCAGCCGTCGCTGGTGGTCGTCGAGCTCGGTGCGCAGCAGCAGCTCGTTGAGGCCGATCACGCCGTTCATCGGGGTGCGGATCTCGTGGCTCATGGTCGCCAGGAACTCCGACTTCATCCGCGAGGCCTCCATGGCCCGGTCGCGGGCGTCGGCCAGCGCCTCGGCGGCGCGCTCGCGCTCGGCGACGACGCCGAGCTGGGCGGCCACCTGCTGCACGAGGTCGTGGGCCGGCTCGGAGAGCGGCGCCTCGTCGGCGAGCACCTCCAGGACCGCGACGACCTCCTCCTCGACGACGACCGGGAGGGCGACCCGGGAGAAGGTGCGGCCCTCGATCGAGCGGGCGTCCTGGGCGACCTGCCCGTCGACGAGGCACTGCTCGGCCAGGTCGGTGGCGGCCGGGCGCGCGGTGGTCGCGGGGTAGACCTGCTCGAGCTCCACGACACGGTCCTGGCGGGGCCCGCCGGTGGCGCTGACCAGCCACCCGGCGATGGGCTGCCAGCCGGTGTGCTCGGGCAGTCGCACGGCGGCGACCTCGATGGCCTCCACGAGGGTCCGCGCGCGGTTGGCGGCGGTCGCCATCTGCTGCATCAGGCGCAGCCGCCGCGAGGACGCCGAGGCCGAGACCTCGGCGCGACGGACCTCGGTGATGTCCTGGTTGGTGCCGTCCATGCGCACCGGACGCCCGGTGGCAGGGTCACGCGTGAGGCGGCAGCGGCCGTGCATCCAACGGACGTCGCCGTCGGGTCGCAGGACCCGGGCGTCGAACTCGAAGGAGTGCCGCTCGCGCAGGGCGGCCTCGGTGACCAGGCGGACGTGCTCCCGGTCGTCGGGGTGCAGGCACGCGACGAAGGCCTCGAAGGTGCCGTCGAAGTCCTCGGGCGGCACGCCGTAGAGGCGGTGCAGCTGCCCGGACCAGGTGACCAGGCCGGTGTCGAGGTCCCACGTGAAGGAGCCGATGCCGGCGATCTCCTGGGCCTCGCTGAGCTGACGGGCCCGGGCCTCGGCCTCGGGGTCGGCCACCGGGGCCACCGGGGCCACCGGGGCCACCGGGGCCACCGGGGCCGCTGGAACAGCGCCCGCAGCACCCGCGGGGGCAGCAGCGGCTGGAGCAGCAGCTGGAGCAGCAGATGGGGCGGGAGCGGTGACGGCGTACGGGGTGAACCGGTGCAGCCACCCGGTGATCCGCCCGTCCTCGCGCACCGGGCTGTAGCTGAGCAGCCCGTCGACCAGGGTGGCGTCGGAGCGGCGCAGCGTCACCGGCAGGTTGTCGCGGCCGCGGGTGCCGCGCCGCAGCAGCGAGACGTGCATGTCCACCCTGGTGCGCTGGTCGGCGGGGAAGACGTCGCGGGCGGGCAGCCCGGTCATCGAGCCGGGCTCACGGCGCAGCAGGGCGGCCATCGCGTCGTTGGCCCACACGGTCGTGCCGTCGCGGTCGAGCACCCACAGGCCGTCGGTCGTCGCGTCGACGACCGCGCCCAGCCAGGCGGAGTGCCCCACACCTGCTCCTTCCGATGGAATCGTCGGACCCATCATGTCCTGTCATCCTCACCCGTGCGGCCAGGAGTGGGGAAAGCCATCCGGAAGTCGTGCGGACGGCGGTGCAGGTTCGACGGTTCAGGTCGACGGTTCAGGTCGACGGTGCCGGTCGACGGTCGGGTCGGCAGGTCGGGTGGGCAGGTGCGGGGCCTCGCGGCGGCCGGCTACTGCAGCGTCATCCGCGGCTCCCCGCCGACCAGGCCGGTGCCGGAGATCGAGCAGGTGCCGCCGCGGGGGCTGCCGCCGTTCCACGCCTGCCGCACGCAGCTGCGGGTGGCCATCTGCGCCCAGTAGTTCGGGTGCAGCGACTCCTGGATGTAGTACGGGCTGTTGGAGCAGCAGGTGCTGACGGTGCGGATCTGGTTGATCCACTCGGTCTTGTCGACAGCGGTGGGCTGGGTCCAGGAGGTCAGCCCCTTCTCCTCGTAGAGCCCCACGCCGCTCTCGCACAGTCGCCGGCCGTTGAAGGCCGAGGCCAGGTCGAGGGTGCGGGTGTTGGTCAGCCCGGAGGCGGTGATGGCGCTCTTGACGGTGTTGTTGATCGTGGGCAGGGCGCTGTTGTTGGCCCAGGCGGCGTCCTTGTCCCAGAAGCCGCAGCCACCCGTGCTCTGCCGGGTGTAGCCGCTCTGGGAGTAGCGGAAGCCCGAGGCCTTCGGGATCGGCGAGGGGTAGGTCTGCACCAGGAGCGTCCAGGCGTTGTCGGCGTACCCGGCGTTGCGCATGGCGGTGCGCAGGTGGGTGAAGGAGGTGGCGATGCGCGAGTGGACGGTGCTGACGTTGGCCGAGGTGAAGTTCGAGGTGACCGACCTGTCGTCGTAGCAGTAGTCCTTCCACCAGCTCGGGGAGTAGAGGAAGTTCGCGACGCAGGCGGCGACGATGTCGGCGAAGTTGAAGTCGTTGCCGCCGATGGAGACGACGACGAGCTTGACGTTGTGCGAGGACGCGAACTGCTGCAGTGCCTTGGCCTGGCCGATGTTGCCGGCGCCGTCGTCGTAGAAGTCCAGCCCGGGCTTGAAGTTGCTGCCGGAGGCGTCGGTGGCGGTCTTCGCGCCCGAGCAGGCGAGGTTCTTGCCGAGGGTGCCGGCGCCGATGAACACCTCCGCCGACCTGCTGCGGTGGCAGCGGTTGATCGCCTCGCCGTTCGGGGTGTCCCAGTAGGCCGTGGAGCCCAACGCGTCGGCGGCGGACGAGCGGCTGTTCGACGACCCGGCCCAGCGCCCGGCCTCACCGGAGATGTAGGAGTCACCGACGGTGACGACGTACGGCGTGCCGACGCCGGGCCCGTCCGCGCGGGCGATGGGGGCGGGGGTGCCGGGCAGCGCGCCGCTGGTGAGCACGGTCAGCAGGGCCACCAGGAGCAGCAGCACCACCGCGGGCACCGCCAGCCGGGGCCGGAGCCCGACTGAGGGCGCGGAGGACGCGGGGGACGACGTGGACGAGGACATGAGGAGGCCTTTCCCGAGCAGTCAGCGATGGGCCCACGACGCGTCGGTCGATGTGGCCCGCCTCACATCGAGGCGCGCTCGCACGCTAGCGAGGCGCGACGGGGCTGGGAAGGGGCGGCAGGTGAAGTCTCCGGCGTCGGGCGGCTGCTGCTCGCGCGCGGGCCCGGGCGTCCTCGCGCACGGGGGGACGCGGCTAGTGTCGCGTCTCGGAAGTTGTTGAACGGTTGGCGTCCTCAGGGTGCGTGCATCGCCAGGCGCCGGCGCGCAGCCATAGCCGTTCCTCTCGCAAGCGTCGGCAACGCAGCGAGGTGCGTGCCATGGGGGCGCGAAGCGCCCAAGAACTTCTGTGACGCGGCACTAGGACCCTCGAGGTGGCCGCACGGACCCGCGGTCCACGAAGCGGTGCCGCACGCGCACCGAGCGGGTGCCCGGCTCGCCGCGGATCAGGCGCACCGCGATCCCCGCGGCCTCCTCGGCCTGGCGCTCGACGTTCTGGTCCATCGTGCTGAGGCCGAAGAGCTCGGCCATCGGGTGGCCGTCGACGCCGATGACCGAGAGGTCCTCGGGCACGCGCAGACCGTGGCGCTGCGCCCCCACCGCGACCGCGGCGGCGATCTCGTCGGAGTAGCCGAAGACGGCGGTCGGGCGACGGTCCAGGGCGAGCAACCGCTCGACCGCGCGGGTGCCGGAGTCCACGCCGTAGGACTCGGTGACCAGCAGCTCGGGCCGCCCCTCGATGCCGGCGGCGGCGAGGGCCTCGCGGTAGCCCGCGACGCGCAGCAGGTCGGCGTCCCAGGTGGTGGCGTCGGTGTCGCTGGTGCGCACCATCGCGATGTCGCGGTGCCCCTCGGTGATGAGGCGGTCGACCGCGGCACGCGCCATCGCCCGGTCGTCGACGTCGACGTGGGGGAGCCCGCGCGCCTGGCCGCCGGCGATCACCATCGGGACGCCGAGCAGGTCGAGTCGGTCGCGCTGCTCCGGGGAGAGCGGCAGGGCGGCCAGGATCACCGCGTCGACCTTGCGGCGGGCGGGCAGGTCGCGGACGAAGGCGCCCCGCTCCGAGGGTCCGTCGACCTGGTAGACGAGCACGTCGATGCCCTCGCTGCGCAGGGCGCGCTCGAGGCCCGAGAGCATCGTGGAGTAGAACCACACGTCGATGCGCGGCATGACCACCGCGACCCGGCCGGTCTCGCGGCCCGAGAGCGAGCTGGCCTCGGGGGAGATGACGTAGGCCAGCTCCTCGGCGACCTTGCGCACCCGGTCACGGGTGGCGTCGCCGACGCCGGGGACGTCACGCAGGGCACGCGACACGGTCGCGATGGAGACGCCGGCCACGCGGGCGACGTCGGCCATGTTGGCTGGGGCGCCCGCCGGCGGGCGGGGGGCGTCAGAGGCCCCGGCGCCCGCGTCGTCGCTGTCGTGCTCCACGGCGTCAGGGTAGGACACTGCGGGGTTTCGCGTGCTGGGACGGGCGCGTGGCGACTACCCCTGGAGGTATGGGAGGTGCCACACTGTGAGTACGGCGTCGGCCGGGACGTCTGCCCCCCAGCGGTCCGGCCGGCGCCTCTCCACGTCCGGCCCGACCGGGCGTGATCGGACTCAGCCCAGGACGCCCGGGGCAGCCTCGTCGTCGAGCCAGTCCGAGCCGTCGTCGTCGTAGTGCTCGTGGTCCGAGGACCCGTCACGGTCGCGTCGACGCCCCGCGGTGGGGCTCCCTCCGGCACGACCGCCCGCCCCGCGGGTGCCGCTGCGCCCCCCGGCTCCGGCGGCCGTGCCGCGTCCCGTCGAGGTCCGACCGGCGGACGAGGCGGCCCCCACGCCACCTCGTGCCGCCGGCCGTCCCGAGACCGGCGCCCCGACCACGGAGCCGCGGCCGAGGGTGCCGGAGACCGCCGAGCGGCTCAGGCCGCCCAAAGGTCGGGTCTGTGATCGCGCCGTCGCCCGCACCTGCTGGCCACCGACCAGCGCACCGCCGGTGAGGCCGCGCAGCACGCCGCCCTTGGCCAAGCCACCCAGGAGAGCGCCCCCGCCGAGGCCGACGCCCACCGCAGTGCCGCTCGAGCCGCCGGAGCCACCGGTCGTCGCGGTGGTCAGGACGGTGGGCTCGTCGCCCGCGTCCGGGCCGAGCGTGGTGCCGTCGGTGCCTCCGCCCGGGCCGCTGCCCGGGTCGGTGCCCTCGCCGGGGCCCACCGGGTCCGCGGCGTACGTCGGGTGCGGACCGCCGCCGAGCAGCCCACCGGTGCCCGGGGTGCCGCCGGCGCCGCGCGGACCGGGCACGGAGCCGCGCCCACCACCGCCGGCACCACCGTCGCCCGAGACGGTCTCCGGCTCGGGGTCGGGGATGCCGTGGATCTTCTTCATCACCGCGATCGGCTCGTCGTAGCGCCGGTCGAACTCCTCGGCGATCTCGCGCGCCCGCTGCTCGCGCAGCGCCTCGCGGTCGGCGAAGGCGCTGGCCGCCGCGGTGTGCCGGCTCTGCTCTCTCAGCCGCTTCTCGTCGTCCCACTCCGGGTCGTCGCGGAACTCGCCGGGGTCGGTGAGCGCGGCGGTCTCGGGGTCGGTGTCGAGCCGGTCGCGCTGCTCGCGGACCCGAGAGATCGTGTCGGCGGCCGACCCGAGGGCGGCGCGTCCCTCGTTGAACAGGGCGATCCGCTCGTCGAGGTGGTCGGCCGACCGACGCATCGCCTTGAACATCGCCGGCCCGGTCTGCCCACCGATGCCCAGGCCGGCGTTGGCCGCGACCCGCAGGGCGCGCGACACGTCGCGCAGGCGGTACGTCGCGCTCAGCCACTCGGCCTCGCCGTTGCCCCGCACCACCGCCTCGTCGGCCTCGGCCAGCGCGGCGTCGAGACGCAGGCGCTCGGGACCGCGCGTCATCGGTCGAGACCTCCGTCCGTCGCGGACCGCACGCTGCCGACCTCGGCGGCGATGTGGGCGAGGTCCTCCTGCGCGTGCTGGTCGGCCACGTTGAAGCCCTTGCGGAACGTGTCGACGCCCTCGCCGTAGTGCTGCAGGTCGTGGACCATCGTCAGGATCGCCTCGCGGACCGCACGCCGGGCGAGCTCGGTGTGGTGGCCCAGCGCGGCGCCGTTGCCCAGCGTGCCGAAGCGCCGCTCGGGGACCTGTGCCGGCTCGTAGCCGTCGACGCGGTCCACGCCGTCGGCCAGCGCCGACATGATGTCGGCGATGACGACGTTGTCGATGCGCAGCTCCTGGAGCAGCTGCGTTATCGCACCCATGTTGACGGGCATACCGTCCGGCCCGATGGCCACCATCACGTGCCTCCCGAGAGCGTGTGCTGGTCGTGTCCTGAGGAAGTCGTCGAGCCTCGACAGTAAAGGCCCGACCCAGCGTCTTCCCACGCAGGGCGGACCTCAATCCTCCTGGCAGTGGATCGGGTGCTGGCCCGCCACCGGTGTCGTCCTGTCGTTTGGTCGAGGGCGCGGGGGGGCAGCAGGGGTTGGTGAGCAGACGACTGCTGGGACTCGCCGCCCTGACCCTCCTGGCCGCCAGCACGGCCGCCTGCGGTGACGACGCCACCGACCCGCGGCCCGGTGGTGACGCGACCTCGATCGCCACCACGACGGCGTCCCCGACCTCGACGACCGGGGACGCGGCCCCGGTCGACACCTACGCCGACGTGGAGCCGGCGCCGCAGGCCCTCGACGCGAGCCTGGTCGAGGGTGTGGAGGCGTTCGCGATCTGGGCCGACGCGGAGCCTGAGGAGACCCCCCAGCAGCTGGGGGGAGGCACCAGGACCGCCGACGGGGAGGCGGTCGCCGTCGCACTCAGCTCGCGGACGGGACTGCTGGCGATGAAGAACGCCAGGGCCGAGATGCGTTACCTCGACAAGCGCAACGGCCTCACCACCGAACCGTTGGAGATGCTCGATCCGGTCGTCGTCGACGGGCTGGAGATGGCCCGCGCCCGCGGCGCGAGCGTCAACGGCCTGGACGCCGACTTCTTCGTCCACGCGACCGGGGAGACGACGATCGAGGTGAACTTCCTGACTCCGTCGTCGCTGAGCGAGGCAGAGCGCGAGGAGTGGATCGGGCAGGTCATGGCGACCCTGGAGTTCTCGTGACCGGGAGCAGCACCGGCCGGGCGTGGAGCGGGTGGTCCCGGGCGGGTGAGGCGGTCGGTGACCTTCGCGGCGCAGGGGTGAGAAGTGCCACGCCCACCGGTTGGACCAGCTCCGTGGGGCGGTCCCGGTACGGGCGCACTGCCGCTACGGTGACCCCCACACGACCGGCGCACCAACCGCGTCGGCCAGGAGGTGCACCGTGGGCGAGGACGAGCGCGTCGTACCTGTCTTCTTCCTCTCCGACAGCACCGGCATCAGCGCCGAGACGATGGGCAACGCGCTGCTGCTGCAGTTCCCAGACCTGAAGTTCGAGCGCAGCACCATCCCGTTCATCGCCGGCGTCGAGCAGGCCCGCGAGATCGCGGCCATGCTCGACGAGGTGGCCGCGGGGCCGGTGATGCCGCTGGTGTTCTCCACCGCGGCCGACGACGACGTGCGGCACGAGCTGAACCGCACCGTCGCGCCGGTCATCGACTTCTTCGACATGCACATGAACCGCGTCGAGGGCATCCTCGGCCAGCGCGGCATCCGGCGGGCCGCACGACTGCACGGCGTGGGCGACATCAAGCGCTACAACGCCCGGATGGCGGCGGTGGAGTTCACCATCGAGCACGACGACGGCCAGTCGCTGCGCGCCCTCGACAAGGCCGACGTGATCCTGCTGGCGCCCTCGCGGTGCGGCAAGACGCCGACCAGCATGTACCTCGCGCTCCAGCACGGCCTGTACGTCGCCAACTACCCGCTCGTCGAGGAGGACCTCCACGAGTCCGAGCTGCCGGCCCCGGTGCGGGAGTACGCCGACCGCTGCTTCGGCCTGGTGACGACCGTCGACCGGTTGAGCCGGGTCCGCAACGAGCGCCGGCCCGGCTCGCGCTACGCCTCACCGGAGCAGTGCCGGTGGGAGCTGCGGCGTACCAAGGAGCTCTTCGAGGCCCACCGGCTCCCGATCGTCGACTCCTCGGCCAAGTCGGTGGAGGAGATCTCCGCGATCATCCTGCAAACCAAGAAGCACCGTGCCCGCAGCGCCGCGGCCGCGAGACTCAGCACCAGCCAGCAGACCCGCAGCACCAGCAGCAGAGGGGACTCCCCAGCATGACCGGCACCGACAGCACCACCCACAGCAACGTCCGGTGGTTCGCCGACCTCGGACTCGGCGACCTCGAGCAGGTGGGCGGCAAGAACTCCTCGCTCGGCGAGATGGTCTCCCACCTGACCGACCTCGGCGTGCGCGTGCCCGACGGCTTCGCGACCACCGCCGACGCGTTCCACCGCTTCATCGCCGCTGACGTGGATGGGAAGGGCGGGCTGACCGAGCGGATCGCCGACCTGCTGCGCGACCTCGACACCGACGACACCCGGGCGCTGGCCGCGGCCGGCAAGGAGATCCGCGATGCCGTCGTG
This sequence comes from Nocardioides sp. REDSEA-S33_B3, assembly GCA_001627335.1. Lineage (GTDB taxonomy): Bacteria > Actinomycetota > Actinomycetes > Propionibacteriales > Nocardioidaceae > Nocardioides. The sequence continues at coordinate 140,471 of LUPK01000033.1, forward strand.
GGTCAGCCCTTCCCCGAGGACCTCGAGGCCGACATCCGGGCCGCCTACGAGAAGCTCGTCGACGAGGCCGGCGGAGAGGCGTCCTTCGCGGTGCGGTCCTCCGCCACCGCCGAGGACCTCCCCGACGCCTCCTTCGCCGGTCAGCAGGAGACCTTCCTCAACGTGCGCGGGATCGACGCGATCCTCACCGCGATCCGCGAGGTCTACGCCTCGCTCTACAACGACCGCGCCATCGCCTACCGCGTCCACCACGACTTCGCCCACGACGCCGTCGGCATCTCCGCCGGCGTCCAGCGGATGGTGCGCTCGGACATCGGCTCCTCGGGCGTCATGTTCACGATGGACACCGAGTCAGGCTTCACCGACGCGGTGTTCGTGACCTCGGCGTACGGCCTGGGCGAGGGCGTGGTGCAGGGGGCCGTGAACCCCGACGAGTTCTACGTCTACAAGCCGGCGCTCAAGGCCGGGCGCCCGGCGGTGCTCAAGCGCGGCGTCGGCGGCAAGGCCACCAAGATGGTCTACACCGACGACGCCACCGTCGGACGCACGACCGAGTTCGTCGACGTCGACCCGGCCGAGTCCCGCCGGCTGTCGCTCACCGACGACGAGGTCACCGAGCTCGCCCGGCACGCGCTGGTCATCGAGGAGCACTACGGGCGCCCGATGGACATCGAGTGGGGCAAGGACGGCCTCGACGGCAAGCTCTACATCCTCCAGGCCCGCCCCGAGACCGTGCAGTCGCGCCGCACCGGCGCGCTCGAGCGCTTCAAGATCGACCCGGCGACCACCAAGGGCGCCTCCGTGCTGGTCGAGGGCCGTGCGATCGGCCAGAAGATCGGCGCCGGCCCGGTGCGGGTGCTGACCTCGCTGGAGGACATGCACACCTTCAACCCCGGCGAGGTGCTCGTCGCCGACATGACCGACCCCGACTGGGAGCCGATCATGAAGCGCGCCTCGGCGATCGTCACCAACCGCGGCGGCCGCACCTGCCACGCCGCGATCATCGCCCGCGAGCTCGGCATCCCGGCCGTCGTCGGCACCGGCGGCGCGACCCGCGACCTCGCCGACGGCACCGAGGTGACCGTCTCCTGCGCCGAGGGCGACACCGGCCTGGTCTACGACGGCGTCCTCGACTTCTCCGTCGAGCGCACCGAGCTGGACTCGATGCCCGAGGTGCCGGTCAAGATCATGATGAACGTCGGCACCCCCGAGCAGGCCTTCGCCTTCTCGCGCCTGCCGCACAAGGGCGTGGGCCTGGCCCGCCTGGAGTTCATCATCAACCGCCAGATCGGCGTGCACCCCAAGGCGCTGCTCGACCTCGAGCGCGACCCCGACGGCTCGAAGGGCTCGCTGGAGCCCGACCTGCGCGCCGAGATCGAGGAGATCATCGCGGCGTACGACGGGCCGCGCGACTTCTTCGTCAAGCGCGTGGCCGAGGGCGTGGCCACGATCGCGGCGGCCTTCGCGCCCGAGCCGGTGATCGTGCGGATGAGCGACTTCAAGTCCAACGAGTACGCCAACCTCGTCGGCGGCCCGGCCTACGAGCCGCACGAGGAGAACCCGATGATCGGCTACCGCGGTGCCTCGCGGTACCTGTCGGAGGACTTCGCGGAGTGCTTCGAGATGGAGTGCGCGGCACTGCGCCACGTGCGCGACGAGATGGGCCTGACCAACGTCAAGGTGATGATCCCGTTCGTCCGCACCCTCGCCGAGGCCGAGGGCGTCATCGACCTGCTGGCCTCCCACGGGCTCAAGCGCGGCGAGAACGACCTGCAGGTCGTGATGATGTGCGAGCTGCCGTCCAACGCCGTGATCGCCGAGCAGTTCCTCGAGCACTTCGACGGCTTCTCGATCGGGTCCAACGACATGACCCAGCTGACCCTCGGCCTGGACCGCGACTCCGGCCTGGTCGCGGACAAGTTCGACGAGCGCGACCCCGCGGTGCTGCACATGCTCGAGCTGGCCATCAGCGCCTGCAAGAAGCAGGGCAAGTACGTCGGCATCTGCGGCCAGGGCCCCTCCGACCACCCCGACCTCGCCCAGTGGCTGCTGGACCAGGGCATCGAGTCGATGTCGCTCAACCCCGACACCGTCGTCGACACCTGGTTGCGGCTGGGGGGCGTCAGCGTCGGCTGAGGTCGGCGCGGGATAGTCCGCACGACTTCTCACCCTCACCTCGCTTGAGGTCAACCGGTCTAAGCAACTGGGTGGGGTCAGGCGGCCTCGGTGAGGAGCCTGTTGAGTCGTACGGCGGGTGTCTCGAGGTCCAGGGTG
>LUPK01000034.1 GCA_001627335.1 Nocardioides sp. REDSEA-S33_B3
TGCCCGCGGCTTCCGCAACTACGACAACTACCGGCTACGCATGCTCCTCATCGGCGGAGGACTCGACACCCTCATCCCCACCTGAAGTACGAAGAGCCGCTTACCGGGTCGCTTCCTATCGCCCCTTCACTCGACAACGCCTCTATTTCGACCGAACGATGAACGACATGGTTTACCGAATTCCGTTGGCCTTCCCGAATGGTCAACTGCCGAATCTCGGATTCGCGGTTACTGGACCGGCTTCGCACTACGACTTCTGTTTGCTCGCAGCCGACGCCGTCCCGGACCTACACCTACTCGATACTGGCCAGTTTCTTCCTCGGTGGACCTACGAACTCGTTGATGAGAGCGGCGCCCTGGATCTGGGCGGCGACGGCGAGGTCATCGACGGATACCGCCGCATCGACAACGTCACCGACGAGGCGCTCAAGCGCTTCACCGGGGCGTACGGCTCGATCACGAAGGACGACATCTTCTTCTACGTCTACGGGCTGCTGCACAGCCCGGAGTACCGCGAGCCCTACGCGGCCGACCTGAAGAAGATGCTGCCCCGGATCCCGCTGGTCGAGGACCCGTGGCCGTTCGTGCAGGCCGGCCGCGACCTGTCCGAGCTGCACCTGGGCTACGAAACGGTGACGCCGTACCCACTCCACGGCCTCGACGCCCAACCCCCGGCCGGGACCGATCCTTACGACTTCTACCGCGTGCAGAAGATGGCGTTCGGCAAGGTCCGCGACCCCGAGACCAAGAAGCTCGTCGCCGACCGCTCGACCGTGACCTACAACAGTCGGATCACCCTGACCGGCATCCCCGAGGCGGCGTACCGCTACCAGCTCGGCTCCCGCTCCGCGGTGGAGTGGATCCTCGATCGCTATCAGGTCAAGACCGATAAGGCGTCCGGCATCGTCAACGACCCCAACGACTGGTCGAAGGAAGTGTCGGACCCGAGGTACATCATCGACCTGCTCGCCCGCATCGTCACGGTGAGCCTCGAGACCATGTCGATCGTCGACGCCCTCCCGGCGCTGGCGATCAGGAAGGATCAGCAGGGGTGAAGCCGAACCCGAAGGCGCTCGTCGCCGCTGGCCTGGAGAAGGCGCTCGTCGCGCAGGCACCGGTGGCCCGGGCCAACGTCGAGCGACTGCGACGCCTGCACCCGGACGAGTCCCCCACCGACCTGATCAATAGGATCCGCCGTACCTACCTCGCCGCGATCACCATGACCGGCGGCGCCGCCGGCGCGGCAGGAGCCGTCCCCGGGGCTGGCGTCCCGACGGCACTGGCCGATGTGTTGGCCTTTACCGAGGCCACCACCCTCTACGTGCTGTCGTTGGCCGAGATCCACGACCTGGACCCCGAGGATGTCGAGCGCCGCAAGCTGCTCGTCCTCACCGTGCTGCTCGGGGACAGCGCGATCACCGCCCTGGAGGCGACCATCCCCCGCACCGCGCCGTACTGGGCCCGGCTCATCGTGGAGCGGACGCCGATGACCGCGATCAACGCCGCCAACAGGGTGCTGGGGCCACGCTTCATCACCAAGTACGGCACCAAGCAGGGTGTGCTTGTGCTGAGCAAGCAGGTGCCGCTGGGCATCGGCGCGGGCCTGGGCGCCGGTGGCAACCACCTCTTCGGCCGGCTCGCCACACGATCGGCCCGCAAGATCTTCGGCCCGCCGCCTGCGACGTGGGCATTGCCGACCAAGGACGGAGCAGACGATGACTGACGAGGGCACCGCACCGCAGGCCCTGACCGCGGAAACACAGCCGGCGCCGTCGACCGGCTACGACCGTGAGGCCCTGATCCGCACCATCCTGGAGGCCGACGACTCACTGATGGGTCGCATCTACCGCTACGAGCGCGACGGCATGGCTCCGCAGGAGATCGCGAAAGCCGAGGGCAACCAGGGTCCCGCCTTCGTCTACAACTACCGCCTCCAGATCAACGCGATCGTCTCGGGAAAGGTGCCGGAGAGCGCATGGGCGGCGCGCAGCGTGGCCGCCAAGCTGCGCAGCTGGCTCAAGAATCTCGATCTCGATCCCCAGCTGCGCAGCGACCTGGAGAAGTTCGAGGCCACGGTGCGGAGTCGCGCCGAGGACCCCGAGGCTGAGGCCCAGGAGGTCACCAAGGCAGTCGCCAACACGGAGCAGGCCGAGAAGGTCGGCAAGCCTGGCATCTACGTCTACACGTTGCCGCACTACCTGAAGCACCCGGTCGACGAGGAGACCGGCAAGACTCTGTTGAAGGTCGGCCATTCCGCGAAGGACGCCCACTACCGCGCGGAGTCGGCCGGGCGGCTCACAGCCTTGCCAGAAGACCCTATCCTGCTCCGCATCTACCCCGCGGAAGCGTCCGCTGCTGTGGAGAAGGAGTTCCACGCCTGGCTGCGCGACGCCGACCACGCTGCGGGCCGCACGCGACGGGCGGGTTCGGAGTGGTTCGTGACGTCGACGAAGTTCCTCGACCGCATCGCCACCTCGCTCGGTCTTGAGATCCAGGTCGTCAACGCCATCGAGGGAGATCAGGCGTGAGCTCGACCTTCGGCTGGCTCGACCAGGACGACTCTCAGCGGGCGGCGATGACCGAGGTCATCAAGCTCTTCCAGGACGAGTCGAGCGTCGACGAGCTCGGTATCGGCCCCATCAGGGACAGCTTCTCCAACACCCTGTTCCCTGGCACCTCGGTGCTGCACACGAGGGTCCGCTACCTCCTCTTCATCCCGTGGCTGGTCAAGGACGTCGCGCGCCGCGGGCTCCCGCTGGACCGGGCCCGCGCTGAGCTGCGCAGCGGCGAGGTGCGGCTCATCCGCGCACTCCTCGCCGGCGGCATGAAGTCCGGGGTGATCGGCAGCCAGGCCCAGGACAGGTTGAAGACGATGCCGAGCCAGGTCTACTGGCCGGCGCTCCAGCGCTTCGACATCGTGACGTGGGATCGCAGCGTGCAGGGTCACCTTCGTCGAGCGGGATCGACGGTCCAGACCTTGCGGGACCTGGTGGAAGGCGACGTGGACCATGGTGGCCCGGACCTCGGCATCGACCCCTCGCTGCCGCCAGCACCCGAGGCGTGGCTCAAGGAGTGCACCTTCGACCTGACCAGCAGCGAGGCGGCGTACCTCCAGGAGGTCTTCGCGCGCCTTCCCGGGGGAAGCCTCTTGTCGTGGTTGGCGCCCCGCGCCCACGACGCGACCGGCGACACCGTCTGGGAGATCCCCTGCGCGGCGGAGCTGCCCCAGAGCCTGGCGGATCGTGTGGACCAAGCCCGTCGGCTCCACCACGCCTGGTACGGCGCGCCGGTGCTCTACAACCTGATGCTGGCCGAGCTGGCGGACCGTGACGACCTGGTCGACGGGTTCCGGGTCGAGCTCGAGACGTGGGAGTCAGAACTGCAGGACAGCGCGACGTTCGACGGCTGGGACCGCACCGCGTTCTGGTCGCTGGTCCGCGAACAGAACCCGCGTCTACGCGGGGCGACCCACATCTTCGTCGAGCGGTGGTTCGCCCTGGTGGAGTCCGGACAGCACGGGAGTGCCGACGCACAACGGCTCCTGCGCGAACGCGAGCTGCGACTCAAGGGCAAACGAGCAAGGCTCCAGTACGCCCAGGCACGCCAGACCTGGACGCCCGGCGCCGGGATGGGCCGGCTGGGCTACCGGTGGGGCGTGGCCAAGGCCTTCCTTGCAGACGTCGCCGAGGGTCTGCAGCTTGCTGCCCCGCAGCCGGCCGAGGCGGTGCTCTGATGCTCGCACCCGAGGACCGGCACCTCCTGACCGATGCACTGCGACCCCCGCCCGGCTTTCGCGTGGACGCAGCAGTCGCCACCACCTACACCCTCGACCTCTTCTCCCTGCTGCTCGCGCCGCTCGCGATGGCCGCCTACGACCACACCGAGGGAGACGCGTCCGCGCTCGACGCGGCCACCCCCCTCACGCTGCTGGAGTCGGTGCGTCGCCATGCCGAGCACACAGTCGTGCTGTGTCAGGCCGCCGGCATGCACGTGCCGCCGTCGTACCCGCGTCTGGCGGCGTTCGCCGAGGGCATCATGGCCGAGGTCCTGCCCCCGCCCGGAGCGACGTTCCACCCCAAGATCTGGGTCCTCCGCTTCGTCGACGCCGCGGGGACCCAGCACCACCGCTTCGTCTGCCTCAGCCGCAACCTCACCGGTGACCGCTCGTGGGACACGATCCTCGTCTGCGACGAGGACGCGTCCGCCTCGGCCCTCCTGGACGCCGCTCCCGTGGCGACCTTCGTCCAAGACCTGCTGTCCATGACGACCCGACCCCTCTCGGCAGGTCGACGGGCGCTGGTGGACGACCTCTGCCGCACCGTCGCCACGGCACGGCTCGGCGTACCCGCCCCCTTCACCCGGGCGGAGGTGCTCCCGCTGGGGACGCCCTCCGGTGGGTCCTGGCCGCTGCCCGAGCGCGCGGAGTCATGGTTGGTCATCTCGCCCTTCCTCACCGCGGGGGCGGTCCGGCAACTACCTCGCGCTCCCGGCCGGCGCGTCCTGCTGAGCCGGGCCGACTCCCTCGAGCAGGTGGGGCGCGAAGCGTGCGCGGGCATCGAGACGCGTGTGCTGCAGGCGATGGCCGACGCCGGCGACGTAGACGAGGTCTTGGACGACAGGGACGACGCGCAGCACGTGGTGACCACCGTGCCCGCCCGGGGTCTGCACGCCAAGATCCTCTGCTGGGACGACGGCAAGCAGGCTCACGTGGTGACCGGCTCGGCTAACTGCACGGGAGCGGCCTTCGGAGGCAATGTCGAGATGAGCGTGGTCCTCAGCGGACCACGGCACGCCTGTGGTCCTGACGCGGTGCTGGGGGACGAGAAGCGAGGCCTCGCGCACCTGACCCAGGCCTACGAGATCAGCTCGGCCGAGCCGAGCCAGGACGAGATGTACGACGTCGAGCGCCAGATGGAGCAGTGGCAAGCGGCCCTCGCCGAAGCTGGCCCGACCCTGGTCGCGACACAGGCAGGCGACTCCTACGACGTGGCGCTCCGCCTGACCCTGCCCCACGATCCCAACGGCCTGGCTTCTGTGACGACGGTGCGGCCCCTGGGGTTGGTCAACGCCCAGCCCCTCCCCGTCGACTCTGCCCCCTCGTGGCGGGGTGCGGCACTTCACGCGCTCTGCCCCTATCTCGCGGTCACCACCTCGGTGTCTCTCGACGGTGAGGAGCTGCTGCGCGAGTGCGTGATCCTGGTCGAGGTCGAGGGCGCCCCGACCGATCGGCTGCGGATCCTGCTGCGGGAGATGCTGGCGGACCCTGCCAAGGTCCTCGCCTACCTCGCCTTGCTGCTCGGCGACCTCGGCGCCGAGGACCTCCTCCGCAGGAGCGCGGACCTCCCGGATGGAGACAAGAGCCCAGGGTCCGCCGGGGGTCCCGGGTTCGACGACCTCGTGCTCCTCGAGCCATTGCTGCGAGCGGCGGCTCGTGACGACGACGCCCTCGAACGGGTCCAACGCCTGCTGGAGGACCTGCGGGGTGACGACGGATCGCCGCCGCCCCTGGACGAGGACTTCATGAGGTTGTGGCAGATCATCCGGGAGGCGACCCAGTCATGAGTTCTGCACAGGCGCCCGAACGTCCTGACCTCGAGCAGGAGCTGAGGGGACTCAAGGACTTCCAGCGCGCGAGCGTCGAGGCTGTCCATGCCCGGCTCTGGGACCCGGAGTCGCCCTCGCGCCGGTTCCTCGTAGCCGACGAGGTCGGTCTCGGCAAGACGCTGGTGGCGCGCGGCGTCATTGCGAAGACCATCGACCACCTGTGGCAGAAGGTGGACCGCATTGACGTCGTCTACATCTGCTCCAACGGGCAGATCGCGCGGCAGAACCTGCCGAAGCTCCGCGTCGGCGGTGACGGCGAGCGTCACGTGGCCGACCGGCTCACGATGCTCGCCTCCCAGCTCAGCCACCTCGAAGGCCGCAAGCTCAACTTCGTCTCGTTCACCCCGAGCACCTCATTCAACCTGAGGAGCAACGGCGGGAAGGCGGAGGAGCGGGTGCTGCTCTACCGGCTGGTGAAGATGGCCGATCCAGCGGTGCGTCCCGGCCCCTGGACACACTTCTTCCGCTGCTCGGCCAAGCACGAGGGCTTCAAACGGAAGGTGCAGGAGCACGACGACTCGACGATCGTCCCTGAGCTGGCGGAGGAGTTCGCGGTCATTCTTCGCGAACCGGGCACAGCTGGGATGTCACTCCTGGACGAGGTCTCCGCCTGCGTGGACGAGTTCCGCCGCGCCGGCCGCGTCTCGGGTGAGCTCAGCAGTCGTCGCTACGCGCTCATCGGCCGCCTGCGACGGGCGCTGGCCCGAGCAGCCGTGAAGCGGCTCGAGCCTGACCTGGTGATCATGGACGAGTTCCAGCGGTTCAAGGACCTGATGTCCGACGACGGCGAGGGCGCGGAGCTGGCCCGCGAGCTCTTCGACCACGCGGACTGCCGGCTCCTGCTCCTGAGCGCCACACCGTTCAAGATGTACACACTGCCCGAGGAACCCGAGGGCGACGACCACTACGATGACTTCATCGACACCGTCCGGTTCCTGGCGGGCGCGGACGGTGCGGCACAGGTCCGGACCCACCTGGCCCGCCTGCGGGCTGCCCTCTTCGCCGGTGATCTGGAGAAGGCACAGGTCGAGCGTGACGGCGCCGAGCGGCTGCTGCGCAGGGTCATGTGTCGCACCGAGCGACTGGCCACCACGCCCGACCGTGACGGCTTCGTGAGCGAGCGGTCCTGGGACCACGCCGCCCTCGCCCCGGACGACGTCCGCGACTTCCGCCGCCTCAGCCAGGTGTCGCGCGTCGTGGGAGGGCAAGACCTGCTGGAGTTCTGGCGCTCCTCTCCGTACGTCCTGGAGCTGATGGAGCAGTACAAGGTCAAGGAGAAGCTGCTCCACCACGACCCCGCCGATCCGTCACTCGTGGCTGCGATGCAGACCGACGGAGGTCAGCGCCTGGCGTGGGAAGAGATCCGCCGGTACGCCGCCATCGACCCCGGCAACGCCAAGATGCGCGGGCTCGTGTCCGATGTACTCGACCGGGGCGCCTGGCAGCTGGTCTGGATCCCGCCGTCACTCCCCTACTACGAGCTTGACGGCCCGTACGCCGATCCGGAGCTGACGAGCTTCACGAAGCGGCTGATCTTCTCCTCGTGGGCCGTTGCGCCGAAGGCCATCAGCACGGTGGTCAGCTATGAGGCGGAGCGACGGATCAGCGAGCTCGCGCGGCAGAGCAGCACCTCGAGCGGCTATGCGGAGTACGACGCCACCCGCCCTTCGGGCAGGTTGACCTTCAACCGGACCGACGGTCGCAACGCAGGAATGCCGACGCTCGGATTGATCTATCCGAGCGTGGCGCTCTCGCGCGCTGGTGACCCTGTCGGCGTGGCGCGAGACCTTGGCAGGCCCTTCCCGCTCGCGTGGGCGACGCTCGAGGACGAGGTACGTCGTCGCGTGCGTCTGCTTCTCGACACCCTGCCGCCCGGGTCCGATTCAGGCCCGGTCGACGAGCGGTGGTACTGGGCCGCCGGCGCCCTGCTGGACCGTCGGGAGGACGCCGACCTGATGGGCGTGCTCGGGTACGGCTTCGAGTACGAGGAACATGATGACCATGGTGGCTTCGACGACCATCGGACCGAAGCCATCGCGATCGCCGAAACAACCTTGGGCCGCCGTCCTGGTGACCTTGAGGATGTCGTCGTCCTGCTCGCCATCGGCGGCCCGGGCAACGCAGCCCTGCGTAGCCTGGCCCGATTGTCTGGTGGCGAGGAGGCATTCGCGGACAAGGCTCTGCGAGCTGCCGCAGCTGACATGTCCTGGGCCCTGCGAAACCTCTTCAACAAGCCAGAGATCATGGGCATCGTCGGCGGCGCGGACGCCGCGTACTGGCAGAGCGTGTTGATGCACTGTGTGCACGGCGGGCTGCAGAGCGTGCTGGACGAGCATGTCTACCTGCTGGCCCAGATGGGCGACCAGGGAGATCGCGCAGCGTGGGCAGAGGCTGTCGCGAGAAAGTTCGACGAGGCGGTGTCACTGCGCACTTCCGCGCAGACCTTTCATGACCTGTCGATCAGGACGAAGAAGGTCGTCGCCACGACGCACCGCACCCGCAGCCACCTCGCCGTGCGCTTCGGCCGCGGCATCAGCGAGGACGACAAGAGCGTGATGCGCGAGGGCCAGGTCCGTGCGGCGTACAACTCGCCGTTCTGGCCCTTCGTCCTCGCCTCCACGTCTGTAGGCCAGGAGGGACTGGACTTCCACCAGTACAGCCATGCGGTCGTGCACTGGAACCTCCCGGCGAACCCGGTCGACCTGGAGCAGCGCGAAGGACGAGTCCACCGATATCAGGGCCACGCCGTGCGGAAGAACGTCGCCTACGTCTACGGCGCCCGCGGCGAGGTGGCCCGATCCGCCAACCCGTGGGCCACCATGTTCGAGCTCGCTGCGGCCGACCGCCCAGCAGGCATGAGCGAGATCTACCCGTCGTGGGTCCCACCGCTCGAGGGTCCGGCCCGGATCGAGCGGTATGTCGCGGCCCTCCCGCTGAGCAAGGAGAGCCACGCCCTCCGCAGGCTGCTCCGCACCGTCGGCGCTTACCGGATGGTGCTTGGTCAGCCGCGGCAGGCGGACCTGCTGCGCTACTTGGGTGAACGTGACATCGACGCCAGCGACCTGGCGATCAACTTGGAGCCTGAGCTGTTGACGGAAGACTCCGAGGGACGACCCCGCTGAGGGCAGTCGACTCGCGATGCCGGCTGGCTGCGGCAGCCTTCTTCGGTGGCTCACAGGTCGACCACCGACCCTTGTCGATCGAACACGCGTTCGATACGATGTGACCATGCTCCCTGCCCCGCCGTAGCCCCTGGCGGACCCGGCTGCGCGCTCCGAGACCCAGGTCCTGGACCGGGTCGCCGACGTCGCGACCGCGATGCAGCGCGCGGGGGCCGAGCTGCTCGCGCTGGCCTACGAGTGGGCCGTTGCCCACCCCGCTGACCGGTTGGACCCCGCGGAGTCGGGCAAGCCCGGGCGGGAGAAGGCCACGCTCTACGGCGGGGAGGGGACCCCTCAGGTCACCGAGTTCGCGGCCGCCGAGTTCGGGGCCCGGATGGGACGCGGCACCCACGCCGGACGCCGCCACATCGCCGCCGCACTCGACCTCAAGCTCCGACTGCCCCGCACCTGGGCCCGGGTCCAGGCCCTCGAGGTCCGCGACACTTTCGCCATCCACGTCGCCGAGGCCACCCGCAACCTCACTGCGGCCGAGGCAGCCTGGGTCGACGAGGAGACCCACGAGCAGGCAGACGGCCGCATCCCCTGGACCCGTTTCCAGACCCTCGTGGCCGGCAAGGTCACCGTCGCCGCGCCCCACCTCGCCCGCGAACGCGAGGAACGCGCCGCCCGCGCCCGCTTCGCCAAGAAGCTGACTCCGCTGCCCGGCGACCAGGCAGCCGGCATGGCCATCTTCATGATCCGCGCACCCCTGCCCATCATCGACGCCCTCGACGCCGCGATCACCACGCTGGCTTCCCGCATCGAGCAGACGCTGCCGGCCTCGGTGACTGAGGCCGAGGACGCGCCCACCGCCGACGACCTCCGCGTCCACGCCGTCGCGCTGCTCGCCGGAGGACTCGCCACGAAAGGCTCCGACTCCACTTCCGACCTGCCCGACCTCGCCGAGCTGGACGTGCGCGGCCTGCTGCCCGCGACCACGCTGGTGGTCCACCTCTACGGCGGCACCCACCACACCGACCCCGAGACCGGTGAGCAGATCACCGTCCCGCCCGGCCGCGACCACGACGAGACCGGCCAGCCGCTCGACCACGTCGCGCGCATCGACGGCCACGGAGCCGTGTCCGAGACCTGGCTCCGAGAGGTCCTCGGCCCCCACACCCACGTCCAGGTGCTCCCCGTCCTCGACATCGACGGACTCGCCCCCGTCGACGCCTACGAGGTCCCCGCCCGACACCGCCGAGCCGTCCAGCTCCGCCACCCCGTCGAGACCTTCCCCTGGGGCCACGCCGCCTCCACCAGCCGCCACGTCCAGATCGACCACGAGATCCCCTGGTCCCGAGAACCCGGCGGCGGCGCGACCGACGTGGCCAACCTCGGCCCCCTCCACACCTTCCACCACCGCCTCAAGACCCACGGCGGCTGGCAGGTCCGCGAACCCTTCCCCGGCATCCACCTCTGGCGAGACCCCCACGGCGGCATCCACCTGCGCGACGCCACCGGCACTCGCTACCTCGACAACCCCGCCGAGGTCCCGCCCGACCCGATCTCACGCTCCGACGAGTGGTGGAACTTCCACGACCCCGACGGGTGGTGGCACGACCCCGACCTCGTCGAGCAGCACCTCGCGGCCGCCTGACGCGGGCCTACATGGTGCTGTCTCAACGTTCCCAACATCAGGCGAGCACCCGCTGAGCCGGGGCGCTAACGTGCCGAGCATGACCGGTCTTTCACCTCCGAGCTGGCACCCGGATCCCTTCGGCCGGCACGACTTGCGCTACTGGGATGGGGGGGGAGATGGACAGAGCACGTGTCGTCCCGCGGTCTCCAGGGCACCGATGCTCCCGTACCGGATGCGAGACCCGCCGTGGGCAAGGCGAGCGTCCGGCGCGATGTTGAGCGGGCAGGTGTGCTGGACGGCCGGTCGGGCGGCGGCACGTTGTTCACCGAGCCCGTGCTGGTGGTGAACCAGAAGCCCAAAGTCTTCGACAGCCGATCCGAGTACCTGGTTTACGACCGGAACGGGGTCACCCTCGGAACCGTGCAGCAACTGGGTCCGGGCGTGCTCAGGGCCGCTGTGACGCCCACTGTTCGCCATCGACGTCGACGTCTCAGGGTCTTGGATCAGCACGGTCGACTCGTCCTTCAGATCACGCGGTCTGCGGCCGTCGTGAAGTCGACGGTGACGGTGCACGATGCCAGTGGGCAACTGATAGGTCAGGTCGTCCAGAAGTCCATGGGCATCGTCGGGAACGTCAAGTTCGTACTCCAGTCGCAGGGCCAAGATCTCGCCACGCTCGAAGGCGAGGGATGGAGCACCTGGGACTTTGCCGTGAAGGATGGCCTGGGGTCGGAGGTCGCCCGCATCACCCGGGGTCGTGGTGGCCTGGCGACTTCGCTCTTCCGCGACAGCAAGCGGGACAAGTACGTCGCCGAGATCTCCGACCTTCCGCAAGGGCCTCTCCGCACTCTCGCGGTGGCGTCATGCATCGCAATCGACACTGCCTTGCGAGATTCCTGAGCGCGCGAGCCGTCGCGATCTCACGCGCCCTACCCCAGCCGGGGCCGCACCGCGTCCGGAGCCGCACGGCTCGCGCCAGCGGCTCGCAACCACCAGTCCAGAGCGTCCTCGGCGTAGGCGACGCACGCGATCGGGCGAGCCCGGCGGATCGCGTCTTGAGCCTCGATCGGGTCCCAGCCGATCCACAACCGCGGGGCGACCTGGCTGATGTTGGCGTGGGTGGGGTTCATGAGGGTGATCCGTTCGTGGAGGCGTCGAGGCGACGCAGGGAGTCGAGGAGCCAGCCCTGCGGCCGGGCGCCGGGGAGGACGGCGGTGACCTCGCGCAGCGCGCGCTCGAGGGGTACGCCGTCGAGCACCGCGACGCGGGCAGCGACCGTCGGCGTGCGGCTCTGGCCGGCCACGCAGTGCAGGTAGACCCGGTGCCCGGCGTCGCGCAGGCGCAGCACTGTGCGCGCCGCGTCGTCGATGACGAAGTCGACGTTGGGGTTGTCGGCCGGGACCGAGTCGAGCAGTCGCACCTGGTGGCTGACCAGATCCAGCGCTTGGTCACCGCCCACCCGGCACAGGCTCACCACCGCATCGACCTCGGCCGGCAGCCGGTCGAGACCCCGGACGTCGCCGATCCACACGTCGCGGACGAGCGGGTGCGGGACGCAGGTGCCGGCGGCCTCCCACTCGGCGTACTCCACCCGCGCGGCCGTCGGCCACCCGCGCCCGTCCGGGCGGCCGCCGCGCACAGCCAGCATCGCCGCCGCCACGAGCGCCGACGCACCGGACTCGTGCCCGGCCAGCGGCAGGCCCCAGCCGTGCAGCGGCGCCTGCCACTCCTGCGGCACCGCGCTTGCTCCCCAGCGGGCGCCGAGGAGCGCTCCCGCGATCGCCGCGACCGTGTCGGTGTCGTGGCCGATCCCGATGGCGGTGGCCAGCGCGTCCTGCAGGTGGCGGCACGGCATCGCCTCGGGCACGGAGGTGTGGGTGATCGCGGACCACGCGGCCTGGAGGGCGCCGACGACCCAGCCGTTCTCGGCGAACGCCGACGGCGGCCTCGTCTCCGCCTCGGCGAGGATCGCGGCCCATTCGACGTGCGAGCCGTCCAGGAGCGGCACGACGTCCCCGGCCGTCGGGAACGAGCCGTGCAGCACCGCGTGTCGGATCATCAGGCACCACAGGGCCGCCCCATCGCCGGCCATCGGGTCGTGGTGGGTCAGCGCGCTCACGAGCCGAGCAGCCTCGACCAGCGCGGGCGGGTCGTCGAGGTGCGCCAGAGCCACGGGAGCGGTGCGCATCAGCGAACCGTTTCCGGCCGAGCGACCGCCGCTGCGCTCGTGCACCGTCGCCGCGGCCGCCGCGAGCTGGGCCGCGGTGGCGTCACGGCCGGCCAGTCCGAGCACGTGGGAGGTCTGGATGCCCACGTCGGCCGGCCCGCCGGCGTACCACGCGCAGAAGCCGTCGGCGATGGCGTCGAGCGCCTCGGTCGTGCGCAGGTCGGCGCCGGTCATGGTGACCCGGGCGATCGCGACCGCCTGCGCGGTGTCGTCGGTCCACTCCCCCGGAGCGAAGCCGCCGAGCCCGCCGCCGATCATCGCCGGCCACCCGTCGTACGCCGCCGAGCCGAACTCGTAGCCCGCCCCCAGCGCGTCCCCCACCGCCGAGGCGAGCAGGACGCCGCAGGCGCGGTCCATCTGTGCCGACGTGAGCCTCATCGTCCCACTCCGACCAGGAGCGGGTGCTGGACGTGCGTGATCCGCGTGTGCACGTGGTGGCCCTGCCACGTCAGGGACGCGGCGTCGAGGTGCTCGCTGGCGCCGCGGGTGCGCTCGGCGATGCCGGCCGGCTCGGTACGCCGCGGGCGGACCCGGTCGAGCCGCTCGACGAACCGGCGTGCCCGCCGACCCGGCGTCGCCTCGGCCGGGGCGAAGCGCGCGTCGAGCGCAGCCGCCTCGAGCAGCGCCGGCAGCTGGGCCCGCAGCCGAGCCGAGGAGTCGAAGACCTCCGCGACGTACGGCTGCCCACCGATCCCGATCAACACCCCCGACTGTCCCGGCAGCGGCCGCAGGCCGGCCCACAGCGCGCGCTCGGCGTCGGCGAGGTCGAGCCGGTCGACGAAGCTGTCGGTGGACAGCCCCTCGAAGCCGCGGGTGTGCTCGGCGACCCGGCGCCACACCTCCCCCTGGACGTCGTGGCCCCGGCGCACCGAGTCCGCGACGTACGGCGTCGCCCGGCGTCCCCGCGAGTGTTGTGTCGAGGTGCCGCCCCAGCGGCCCTGCTCGACGCAGGCCACCTCGACGGGCACCTGCTGGTGCACGCCGACCATCAGCGAGTGCCGCGACATCCGGTGCTGCCAGCCGCCCTCGAAGAGCTGACCCTCCAGCACCAGCGCCGGCCGGTCCTCGACGTTGCCGACCATCAGGGTCTCGACCTGCGGCCCGTCGGGCGACTCGGTGACGTGCAGCCCGCGGCCGCCCATCGTGTAGCGGCGGTAGCCGCTGGTGGCGCTCCACAGCGGGAACACCGTCATCGCGCCCCGGGTGACCCCGCGGCCCACGTGCAGCTCGATCATCGCTGCCTCCTCTCTCCGGCCCCGGGTGGGCCGACGGGAGAACAGTGCGCCGAGGCGCCCTCAACGGGCCCTTACCCAGGTAATCGGCTCACTGGAGCTCGGGAGGCAGGTCGTCCCAGGTGATCGTGCGGGTCAGCCGGACGAGGTAGTGGCCGAGCTGGTCGTTCTTCTCCAGGTTCATCCACCGCTCGTCGTTGACCTTCTTCCGCACCGCACCGAGGGTGACCTTCACGTTGGCCTCGGTCGTCCCGAGCTTGGCGGCGGCCGCCGCGGCGAGATTGGACGGCGGGGGCTGCTCGGTCATCAGGTGGTGGAAGGTCACGGCCATCACCCGCCGTTGCATGGGTGTGAGCGACGCGCTGGCGCCCGGGTAGGCGGTGCGGAACTCGGGCTCGCGCGAGACACCCTCCGCATCGCTGGCCAGGGGCAACCCCTCGCCCTGGCCAGCCCCGATCACCACGGCGATCCGGACATAGTCGTCGAGCTCGGGGAACGCGATCAGCGACTGACCCGGCTGCAACGCCACGATGGTGCGCCCGCGGAACGTGACGTCGTCGAGGTACTTGCTACGCATCGTCGCTCGCGCCCGCCCCAGCTGCACCAACCACCCCTGCTCGTAGGGCAGGAACCGACACAACCGGCTCGGCACCCACGAGTCGGGGATGTGGATGCCGGCGCCCGGCAACCTGCCGACCGACACGCGCTCGTGCGAAGGCAGCGCCCACGCCCCGCGCACCGTGTCGGCGACCTTGAGGCCGACGCGGCCGTCGTACAGCGGCTCCATTCGATCAGACTAGACGCCGTGCACTCTCCGTTCAGTGGGCGGGAACTCGCAAAGCAAAGACACAGCAACTCGCTGCGGCACATCATTCGCTCAGGCATCCCGACGAGGAGTTGGTGACATGGTGTTGATGCATTCGGTTCCCTGGATGGAGCCGGGATCGGGCGGCGAAGACGACGTCGAATGGCACATGTGGAAGACCCGACAATGGCCTTATCAGGACCTCGAGGACGGCCTGTCCTACTTCTCTGTCACAGGTGGCGGTCCGCAATTCGGGAGAGTGATGTCGGAGTGCCGGATGGAACACCTCGTGAAGGCGCCGTACGCCAATCATGAGGAGGCCTGGGGACTCTTGCGAACTGGCTTGCCTGCCGCTGAACGCGCACGCCTGGGCCTGCGAGACAAGAACCAGTTTCTACGCAACGTACACCCGCGCGGCCCCGCTAAGTGGACACCTTCTCGCTTTCGTTGCACGCCATGTCCGAGATGTTGACGTCCCCCGACCTGACGACTTCAAGTTCAGACCGAACGGCTGGGGGTGGGTGGAAAGTCCCTCGTGGTGAACTCGCCCTCAAGCGGAAGGAATGCTTGCAGCCCGGCTACCGTCCACGATGGCAAGCCAGCGAGACCCGAAACTCAGCGCTCGATGCCGCAGTCGGCGCAGCGCTCGTGCGCACTCTCGCCCCAGAAGACGCAGCCGCCGAGCAACACATCTTCTCGCTCGGCGGCTTCGAAGGTCTCGGGAGTCGGGAGGCCGTAGACGACGGGACGCCAGCGGTGCTGCGCGGCATCACAGGTCTGACCTGCAGCATGACCCAACGCGAGGTGGACGGGGACGACGTACGCGTCGTGGTCGGAGAGGCGTCCTCGCTCGTCGGAAGCGACGACGCGCTCGGCCCGCTCAACGACGCTCGCGAGCGAGACGGCGACGTGATCGATGCTCGCCTGTGTGTCGCCCGCCGCGAGCAGCCCGACAGTGACGACCTGGAGCCCCAGCCTGGCCACGGCGTCCTCGATGGCCGCCCGGCCGCCCGTGCTGCCGGCCCAGTCAGTGCCCTGCATGGCGTGGTTCCAGTCGCCGCCCCACACGTCGACCCCGCTACCCGCGATCGCGCGGCAGGCAGCCTCGGTCCGTTCGGCCTGGCTGTCGCCTGACCACGGGGCAGCCCCACCGCTGCTGCGCCACGGCAGCACCGAGGAGCAGAACCGCCAGCCCTCGTGCTCGGCAACCGCTGAGGCCGGATGAGGTGACGGCTCAGGGGCGAGCGTGCGCGCCGCCACTGCCGCGTACCGCACGCCCTCACGGATCTCCGCCTCCGACAGGTGCACCGACCACGGACCCAGGTCCAGACCCTCGGGCACCTCGGTCAGCAGCAGGACGTCGCACCCCAGGGAGGCCAGAAAGTCGCGTTGCCGCGGACCCGAGCGACCGTCGAGGTTCCAGGTCCCGATCCTGAGCGACCCAGACTCCGGGCGCTCCTCGCCTGTCGTCACCCCGAGATCCCGAGCCGCCGCGAGACCTCGTCCCCACCGATCCGCCGCACGACCTCGGGGTCCCCGACCACGACGAGCACGTCGGTGGCGCGTGACATCCCGACGTACAACCGCTCCCGGGCCCGGTCCCGCCCGCCGGCCTCGTTGACGCACAGCACGACACACGCGCGCTCGAGGCCCTTCGAGCCCAGGACGTGGCCGTAGAAGACGTCCTCGCCCTCCCAGAACGACCGCCAGTAGGCGACCTTCCCGTGCCGCTCGACCTGTGCCATCTGCTCGGGGTGGCGGTGGCCGGTGGTCAGCAGCGCGATCCGCGAGGGGTCCCAGCCCTCGTCCATCAACGCCTCGACCTGGGAGTCGGCGACGTCGATGGCGTCCTCGCTGGCAGCGGCCACGAACCGCACATCGGCGCCCGACCCGCCCCGGGCCTGCATCCGCGAGGGCGCGAGCGGGCCGAACGCGTCGTAGATCTGCTTGGTGTTGCGCAGATTGTGGTCCAACACCAGCGGCACCAGCTGCACCGGCGGGCGACCGAACCGCGCGAAGAGCCGCTGGTTCTCGTCACTGAACACGAACACCCCACCGGCCTCCTCGTCCCGCAGCGCCCCCAGCACCGAGGCCCACCACGAGTCGGCGAAGTCCTGCGCCTCGTCGACCACGACAGAGTCGAACCGGTGCCCCTCCGCCAGACCGGCCGCCTGCTCGGCCATCAGCCGCGGCAGCTCGGACTCCCAGAACGCCGGGTCGTCCTCGGAGCCCATCTCCAGACCCCACAGCCGGCCCAGCTCCTCATACGTGCCCACGAACGCCGGCCGGTGCCGCCGGTCCCACCCCGCGACGACCCGCTTGAGGTACTCCGCCAACCCGATCGAGTAGCACAGCAGCGCCACCCGCTCACGTCGCGCCCCCTCCCCCACCCCGCGGGTGAGGTCCTTGGCCTTCTGCAGCGCCAGCACCGTCTTCCCGCTGCCCGCTCCCCCGCGCACCTCGACCCGGCGCAGCAGCCGGGTGACCTGCAGGATCACCATCTGCTCCTGCGTCAGCCGGTCCGCGGTCGCCGCGCGCTCCTCGGCGTCGGCGTTGACGTCGTACGACGGCCGCGACCGCCCCGCCAGGATCTCCGCCACGAGCTCGACGTCGTCGTGGTTGGGCGTCCACCGCCCGTGCGCCAGGCCCCACCCGTTGGTCCGCACCCGCTCCGGCAGGTCCGCAATGTCACCGCGGTCGTGGAACCCCCACCGCGGCAAATCCGGCACCGAGAACCCCTCGGGCAGCTCGGTGTGCGGCAGCACCACCCCGTGGGAGAACGCCACCTGCTCTCGGCTGCCCCACCGCGGGTCGGCCTCGACGTACCGCCTGACCGCGTGCTTGCCCTCCCGCGCCTGCGTCACCGGGTCGCACCGCTCGACCTTCTCGCCGCGCTTGATCCACCACCCGTCGTCCTCCAGCCAGACCGACCCTCCCTTGACCTCCAAGCACACGAACCCCGCCTCCGGGACCAGCACCAACAGGTCGATCTCGTGGTCCTTCACCTCGTCGGTCAGCCGGACGTTCGCCATCACCACGCAGTCACCCGGCAGCCCGTCGCGCAGCCGCTCCCACACCTGCCGCTCAGACTCCGTGACGAACGTCGGCTCCTCCGGAATGCAGCGCGCCATGGCGCCAACCTAGGCGCGTTGTCGGTGCTGTGGCTGAAGATGCAGCCATGGAACTCGAACGGTGGGTCTGCGACTTCTGCGGCACCCGCGGCCACACCGAGCCCGGCCAACCGAGCGAGACCGTGCTGTGCCCCGCCTGCGGCGAACCCGTGACGAGAGAGAGCTGGTGACCATGCCGTACGCCGAGGTCGTCGCCGTCCGAGGCGACATCACCACCCAGGACGTCGACGCGGTCGTCAACGCCGCCAACCGCCGCATGCGCGGCGGCGGAGGCGTCGACGGCGCCATCCACGCAGCCGGCGGCCCCGACGTGCTCGCCGACTGCGTACGCCGCTTCCCCCACGGCCTCGCCACCGGCGACGCCGGCTGGACCACCGCCGGCCGGATGCCAGCCCGGTGGGTCATCCACACCGTCGGCCCCAACCACTCCCGCGGCGAGACCGACCGGGAACTGCTGACCTCCTGCTACCGCCGCTGCCTCGAGGTCGCCGACGAGGTCGGCGCCGAGACCGTCGCGTTCCCGCTCATCAGCGCCGGCGTCTACGCCTGGCCCCTTGAGGACGCCGTCGACGCCGCCGTCATCACCCTGCGCACCACCCCTACCGGCGTGCGTGAGGCCCGGATCGTGGCCTACGGCGAGGGGACGCACCGGGTAGTGACCGCGCGCCTCGAGCAGGGATGACGAGCCGAGCCACCATTCCGAGGTCACCGTGTCGCTGACCGGAGTGCGGGTGACGCGGCAGGTGCGATGCACACACTCCGGACGCGCCATCCCCGGATGCGCGAAACCCCTGGCCCGCGTCTCCGCAGGTCAGGGGCCTGTAGCGGAGCCGCCTGTCGGAATCGAACCGACGACCTAGTCATTACGAGTGACTCGCTCTACCGACTGAGCTAAGGCGGCGTGCTGCCCTCGGGCAACCCGAGGAAGTATAGGGAGCCGGTCGCGAGGCACGAAAACGGCGCCCGGTCGGGTGGTGAGCGGGTCCCCCGGCCCGGGCAGTGTCGAGACATGGCCAGCACCGCGACCGATCCTCGTCACCGAGTCACCGACCGACCCACCGGGCGGAGCACCTGGTGGGCGCTGGCCGCGTTCCTGGTGGCGACGGCAGTGGCCGCCGGGCTCGGTGGGGCCGCCTCGTCCTCGGCCGGCTCGGAGTACGAGTCGCTCGAGCTGCCGTTCTTCGCGCCGCCCTCGTGGCTGTTCGGGCCGGTGTGGTCGGTCCTGTACGTCGCGATCGGCGTCGCGGGCTGGCTGGCCTGGCGGCGTACCGGCTCGGACGTGGCCACCGGGTGGTGGGTCGGCCAGCTGGTGCTCAACGCGGCGTGGACACCGATCTTCTTCGGCGCCGGCACCTACGGCTGGGCGCTGGTGGAGATCGCCGCGCTCCTGGCGGCGATCAGCGTGACCATCGTGCTCTTCCGCAACCGCAGTCGCGCCGCGGCCTGGCTGATGGTTCCCTACCTCGGCTGGGTCGCCTTCGCGACCGCGCTCAACGCGTCGATCTGGTGGTTGAACCGGTAAGGCCTCGGTTTCGAGACTGCTCGACCACCGGGACGTCAGACCACGCCCAGCGCGAGCATCGCGTCGGCCACCCGGACGAAGCCTGAGATGTTGGCGCCGGCGACGTAGTCCCCGGGGCGGCCGTACTCCTCCGCGGCGCCCGCGCACCGCTCGTGCACGCCCGCCATGATCGTGCGCAGCCGGTCCTCGGTGTGCTCGAACGTCCACGAGTCGCGGGAGGCGTTCTGCTGCATCTCCAGGGCCGAGGTCGCCACGCCGCCGGCGTTCGCCGCCTTCCCGGGCGCGAACAGCACGTCGCGCTCGGCGAACACGTCCACGGCCTCGGGCGTGCACGGCATGTTGGCACCCTCGGCGACGGCGACCACGCCGTTGTCGGCCAGAGTGCGGGCCTCGCCGCCGTCCAGCTCGTTCTGCGTAGCGCACGGCAGCGCCACCTCGCAGGGCACCTCCCACACCGAGCCGCCCTCGACGAAGCGCGCCTTCGGCCGCTGGGCGGCGTAGTCGGAGACCCGGCCGCGGTCGACCTCCTTGACCTGGCTGAGCAGAGGTACGTCGATGCCGTCCTCGTCCACCACGTAACCACCGGAGTCCGAGCAGGCGACCACGTGGGCACCCAGGGCCGTCGCCTTCTCGATCGCATAGATGGCGACGTTGCCCGAGCCCGAGACGACCACCCTGCGCCCGGACAGGGACAGGTCGCGGGTGCGGAGCATCTCCTCGGTGAAGTAGACCAGCCCGTAGCCGGTCGCCTCCGTGCGCACCTGGGAGCCGCCGAAGGCGAGACCCTTGCCCGTCAGGACACCGGACTCGTAGCGGTTGGTGATCCGCTTGTACTGGCCGAAGAGGTAGCCGATCTCCCGACCGCCCACCCCGATGTCGCCGGCGGGGACGTCGGTGTACTCCCCGAGGTGCCGGTAGAGCTCGGTCATCATCGACTGGCAGAAACGCATGACCTCCGCGTCGCTGCGACCCTTCGGGTCGAAGTCCGACCCGCCCTTGCCGCCACCGATCGGCAGCCCGGTCAGCGCGTTCTTGAAGACCTGCTCGAAGCCGAGGAACTTCACGATCCCGAGGTAGACCGTGGGATGGAAGCGCAGGCCGCCCTTGTAGGGGCCGAGCGCGGAGTTGAACTCCACGCGGAACGCCCGGTTCACCTGGACCTGGCCGGCGTCGTCGTTCCACGGGACCCGGAAGATCAGCTGGCGCTCGGGCTCGCAGATGCGCTCGATGATCGAGGCGTCGACGTACTCCGGGTGCTTGCGCACGACCGGGCCGAGCGTCTCCAGCACCTCCAGCACCGCCTGGTGGAACTCCTGCTCACCGGGGTTGCGCGCCAGGACGACGTCGTAGTGGGGGGCGATCAACGAGTCGAGGTCGGCCATGGACGCACTGTAGGCGTCCGTGACCGACCTCGTCGGGTGGGGCCGCCGGACGGCCCGTGACTGCCGCGACTCAGGCGGCGACCATCTCGCGGTTCTCGCCCTTCGCGGCGCTGCGGAGCGCGGTCTGCGGAGCGCCGCACCAGCACTCGAAGGTGACCTGGGTGCCGGCGTCGGTGCGGGTGGCGCCCGTGATCATCGACGGGAAGATGAGCTGCGTGCGGTCGCAGGCGGAGCAGTCGTGGGTGAACATGAACATGGGGACCTCCTCGGAGTCTGATCGGGTGACGAGGTCAATTCTGACTCACCGGTAAGAACAGGGGTAGCCTGTCTTTCCAGCCGGTTCTCAAGGATTTTCCTATGCTTTCTGTGCACCAGCTCACATGCTTCCTCGCCGCCTACGAGCACGGCTCCCTCACGCGCGCCGCTGAGCACCTCGGCTACGCCCAACCCTCGGTCTCCGAGCAGATCCGCGCGCTGGAGAAGACCCTCGGCGTCGAGCTCTTCCGCCGGGTCGGCCGCGGCGTCGTCCCGACCACGGTGGGGGACACCCTGCGCCCGTACGCCGAGAAGGTGCTCGCCTCTATCGACGAGGCCCGCCAGGCCGTGCAGTCGGTGAAGTCCTTCGAGACCGGGACGATCCGCTTCGGGATGTTCGGCATCGCCCGGTTGTACGCCGGCGCCGGACTGATCGCCGACGTGCTCACCCGCTACCCCGGCGTCCGGGTCGAGCTGGTCGGGCAGAACTCCGCCGAGGTCATGGAGGAGCTGCGCCGCGGCCGGCTCGAGGCCGCGATGCTGGCCGTCTCCACCGTCGAGAGCGAGGGCATGGACGTCACCCCCGTGGCCCGCGAGGAGCTGGTCTACCTCAGCGCCGAGCCCGCCCGCCTCGAGACGCCGGTGACCGCCCACCGCCTCTCGCTGGCCACGCTGGTGATGTCGGAGACGACCTTCCGCGCGACCGACTCCACCCGCGCCACCCTGCGCCGGATGCTCCACGAGACGGGCCGCAACCCGGCCACCCGCATCGAGGTCGAGGACATCGAGACCGCCGTCGAGCTGGTCGGCCTCGGGCTCGCCGACACCGTCATCCCCCTCGGCGCTGCCCAGCAGCTCGTCCCCCGCCTCGCCCCGAAGGCCGGCTGGGTGTCGCTGCGACCGCGGCAGTTCGACACCTTCGCGATCGTGCACCGCAAGGGCGCCGTCCTCTCCCCCGCCGCGCGGCTGATGATCGAGCTCGCCACCACCCGGATGCAGGAGATCGCCGAGGCCACGGCGTCACGGCACCCGGCCACGCCGTCGGCCACGTAGCCTGCGAGCGGGCCCCGGGCACAGCACCGACGACAGGAGAGCGCATGAGCTGGGACGTCGTCGTCGTGGGCGCCGGTCTGTCCGGGCTCGCGGCCGCCCGAGCCGTCGCCTCGGAGGGCCGCTCCGTCGTGGTCGTCGAGGCCCGGGACCGGGTCGGCGGTCGCACCGAGGGCGGCGCGCTCGCCGACGGGCAGTGGATCGAGCTCGGCGGGCAGTGGGTCGGGCCCACGCAGGACCGGATGTACGCGCTCCTCGACGAGCTCGGGCTGCGGACGGTGCCGACGTGGAACGACGGCGACATCGTGTTCGGCCTCGGGCGGCGTACCGGGCGGTTGGCGGGACGCAAGGGGGCGGTCCCCCGTCTCAACCCCGTCGCGCTCGCCGACCTCGCGCAAGGCGTCACCCGCTTCGGGCGGCTCGCGCGGCGCACTGACCTCGACGCCCCGTGGGCCACCACGGAGGCGGACCGGCTCGACGAGCAGACGCTGGCGACGTGGGTACGCCGCAACCTGCGCACCCCGCAGGCGCGGGCCTACTTCGAGCTCTACTCCGAGGCCGTCCTGGCCTGCCGGCCCGCCGACGTCTCGCTGCTGCACGCGCTGTTCTACACCCGCTCCGGCACCGACATGGACACGCTGATGGCCGTCGACCGCGGCGCCCAGCAGGACCGCATCGAGGGCGGGTCGGTGCTGATCTCCAAGCGGATGGCCGAGGGCCTCGACGTGCGGCTCGGGCAGCCGGTGGCGTCGGTGGAGCAGGACGCGACCGGGGTCGACGTGGTGACTCGCGACGGGGAGCGCTTCCGCGGCTCGCGGGTCGTCGTGACGCTGCCTCCCACGTTGGCCGGCCGGCTGCGCTACGAGCCGCTGCTGCCGTCGCGGCGCGACCAGCTGACCCAGAAGCTGCCCGCCGGTTCGGTCATCAAGGTCTACGCCGTCTACCCGCGGCCGTTCTGGCGCGACGAGGGCCTCAACGGCCAGGCCGGCTCGGACCGGGGCCCGGTCAAGGTCGTCTTCGACAACACCCCGCCCGGCTACGACCGCGGCATCCTGATGTGCTTCCTCGAGGGCGCCGCGGCGCGCGAGTGGTCCGGGCGGACACCGGCCCAGCGGCGTACGGCCGTGGTCGAGTGCCTGGTGCGCTACTTCGGCCCGCAGGCCGCCGAGCCGGTGGAGTACGTCGAGCGCGACTGGACCGCCGAGGAGTTCACCCGCGGCTGCTACGGCGCACACTTCGCGCCCGGCGTGTGGACCGGCCTCGGCGACGCGCTGCGTGAGCCGGTCGGTCGAGTGCACTGGGCGGGCGCGGAGTGCTCGCCGGTGTGGAACGGCTACATGGAGGGCGCCGTGCTCTCCGGCGAGGCCACGGTGCGGGAGGCGCTGGGGCTGCTGTGACGACCGGGGCAAGGTTCATCGGCCGGCCGATAGGCCTTGCCCCGGGACGACGGAGCTCCATCGGCCCGGGTCAAGGTACGCCGGCCGGCCGATGGACCTTCCCACGCGAGGCCCCACCCGCCGCCGCCCCTAGGCTGGCCACATGAGCGAGCCCGTCTCCGTCGTCACGACCTTCCTCGACGCCTTGGCCGCGGGCGACTCCCGCAGCGCCCTGGACCTCCTCGACGTCGACATCGAGTGGCGCAACACCGGCCTGCCGACCCTGCGCGGGCGCCGGGCCACCGGTGCGCTGATCGGCATGGAGAAGCGCGGGGTGGGCTTCGGCTACACGATGCACGCGGCCGCCGCCGAGGGCGACGTCGTGCTCACCGACCGCACAGACTGGTTGACGCTCGGCCGCTGGCGCTCGGAGTTCTGGGTGCGCGGCACCTTCACGCTGCGGCACGGCAGGATCGCGGTCTGGGACGACGCGTTCTCGATGGGCAACTTCGCCGGCGCCTCCGCGCTGGGGCTGGTGCGGGTGGTCCTGCCGCGGTAGCGGTCGGGGTCTCGAGACGGCGCTGGCGCGCCTCCTCGACCGCCGACGGGCTCGACCAGCGGTGGGCGATCAGCAGGACGTGCCGTCGGCGGGCACGGTGCCCTCGAGCAGGTAGTCCTCGATCGTGGAGTCGATGCACTCGTTGCCGGAGTTGTACGCCGTGTGGCCATCGCCGTCACGACTCAGCAGCACCCCGCTGGCCAGCTGGTCCGCCAACGACTCGGCCCACTCGTACGGCGTGGCCGGGTCGCGCGTGGTGCCGACCACCAGGATCGGGGCGGCTCCCTCGGCCCGGATCTCCGGCGCCTCCTCGACGGCCTGCCGGGTGTCGCCCACGCAGCCGATGAGGCTCCACGCGAACACCTCGCCCAGGGTCGGCGAGACCTCCTCGAAGACCGGGATCTGCTCGCGGATCTCCTCCACCGACGCACCCCCGGGGTCGTCGAGGCAGTTGATGGCGTAGATCGCCTCGGCGGAGTTGTCGGAGTAGGAGCCGTCGGGCTCGCGCGAGGCGTAGAGGTCGGCGAGCTCCATCAGCGCGCTGCCGTCGCCGTCGAAGGCGTCCTGCAGCGCCTGGGTCAGCAGGAACCAGTAGTCGCTGACGTAGAGCGGGGTGATGATCCCGTAGAAGGCGTTGCCGACGGTCAGGTCGCGGTCGCCCGCGGGCAGCGGCTCGGCGTCGACCTCGTCGAGGAAGGTCGCGATCCGCTCCAGGCCGGCGTCGACGGAGTCGCCGAGGAAGCAGCCGCCACCGTCGACGCAGTCGCCGACGTAGGCCTCGAGCGCCCGCTGGAAGCCCTCGGCCTGGCCCAGGGTCAGGTCACGTGAGGACGCCGAGACGTCCACGGCACCGTCGAGGACGAACCGGCCGACCGTGTCGGGGAACAGCTCGGCGTAGGTCGCCCCGAGCTTGGTGCCGTAGGACGCGCCGAAGTAGGTGAGCTCGGACTCCCCCAGCGCCGCGCGCAGGACGTCCATGTCGCGGGCGGTCTCGACGGTCGTGACGTGCTCGACCAGCCCGTCGGAGCGCTCGAGGCAGCCGGCGAAGAAGTCCTCGAGGTCGGCACGGGCCTCCTCGACCTCGGCGGTCGTGTCGGGCGCCGGGTCGATCGAGAGGAACGCGTCGAGCTCCTCGTCGCTCACGCAGTCGACCGGGTCCGAAAAGCCGGTGCCGCGCGGGTCGAAGCCCACGATGTCGTAGCGCTGGTAGAGCGCCGGGCGGAAGGCCACGCCGGCGGCCGCGGCGTACGACGTGCCGGGGGCGCCGGGGCCACCGGGGTTGACCACCAGTGAGCCGATCCGCTCCGCGGGACGCGTGGCGGGCAGCTTGAGCAGGGCGATGCCGACGGTGTCGCCGTCGGGGTCGGTGTAGTCGACCGGGACGGTGAGCGTCGCGCACTCGAGGTCGTCGTCGCGCTCGCAGGGGCTCCAGTCGAGCTCCTGGCCGTAGAACGCGTCGAGCTCGGGCGAGGGCGCATCGGTCGCACCGGGCTCGGGCGTCGTGGTGGGCGCCGGCCCGGACGAGCGCCCGGTGTCGTCCCCGCCGAAGAAGAGGGTGAGCGCCACGCCGAGGCCGGCCAGCACCATCGCGAGGGCCACCACGGCGGCCACCACCCGGGTCGTCGTCGTGGACACGGTCTACCTGCTTCCCTCGGGCACCTTCAGCGCCACCATCATGGACTCCAGCGCCAAGGGCACCGGCACGTTGAACTCCAGCATCTGCTCGCGCGCCTCGAAGACCCACGCGATGCGGCGCAGGTTGAGCTCGGGGGTGGAGGTGCGCACGACCTCCTCGACGTCGGGCCGGATCTCCTCGTTGACCAGCTGCCCCGGCGCCCGGCTCGCGAGCGCGATCGCGTCGCGGTAGACCGAGACGAGGTCCATCAGGCTGCGGTCGACCACGTCGAGCACCCGCCGCTTGGCGCGGCGCTTCTGGTCGTCGGTCATCTCACGCAGCGCGGAGGCGTACTCCCGCGGGCGGCGCCCCTTGTCCTCGTAGCCGAACGCACGGTCCAGGTCGGCCTTCTCGCGCTGGTCGAGGTCGGCGGTGATCGCCTCCGCCTCCTCCTTCGCCACGTCGGCGAGGTTGGTCGCGGCCTGCATGCAGGCGCCGATGCTGGTCAGCCGCGCCGGCAGCGAAACGACCTCGCGGCGCCGGTTGCGGGTCGCCTCGTCGGTCGCCAGCGCCTTGGCACGGCCGATGTGGCCCTGGCTGGCGCGGGCGGCGTACGACGCCAGCGACTCGGCCACGCCCTGCCGGCGCACCAGGAAGTCGGCCACCTCCGGCGCGGTCGGCGTCGCGAGCGAGACCAGACGGCAGCGGCTGCGAATCGTGGGCAGGACGTCCTCGACGGTCGGCGCGCACAGCACCCACACGGTCCGGTCCGCCGGCTCCTCCACAGCCTTGAGCACGGCGTTGCCCGAGGAGTCGTTGAAACGGTCGGCGTCCTCGACCACGATCACCTGCCAGCGCTGGCTGACCGGGCTCATGGCGGACTTGCGCACCATCTCGCGGGCGTCCTTCACTCGGAACTGCACCGACTCCGTCGACACCCGGGTCACGTCGGGGTTGGAGCCGGCCAGGGTGGTGATGCAGGCGTTGCAACCGCCGCACCCGGCCGCGGGCCCGGGGCCGTTCTCGCACTGCAGCGCGGCGGCGAAGGCGATCGCGGCGTTGGAGCGGCCCGATCCGGGCGGGCCGGTGAGCAGGAACGCGTGGGTCATGCCCTGCCCGGACGCGGCGGCCCGCAGGGTCTCGATGACCGGCTTCTGGCCGACCAGGTCGTCCCAGACGCTCATGCGGGGGCTCCTGGGTCTCGAGGCTCGGCCGTGGCCGGCCTCGCACCTCGACCCGCGGTGGGGGCCGTGGCCGGCCTCGCACCTCGACCCGCGGTGGGTGCCGTGGCCGGCCTCGCACCTCGACCCGCGAGGATGCCGTCCACGCGCTCGCGAATCGCGCCGGCGATCTCCTCGATCGGGGCCCGGGCGTCGAGCACGAGGTAGTGGTCGGGGTCAGCTGCGGCCATGCGCGTG
>LUPK01000035.1 GCA_001627335.1 Nocardioides sp. REDSEA-S33_B3
TTTCGCAGATCACTCGAAGGATCACCCGGTGGCCGTCTCTACGTCGGTAGGGACTCACTCACCGGGGCTGCTCGTACACCACTCTGCTGGACTCCACTCTCGACAATCAGAAGTACCGCGAAGCCACGCGCATCGATTCTCGGCTAGCGACATCTGAGCTTCAGGACCTGGTCTCGCGACGCCTGGCCGTGCAAGAAGGTGCACGCCGTTGGGCGACCTATGCGCTTCATCCGCGATGCGGCGGTGATGACCTGGATTCGACCGGAGCGGACTCTCAGCCGAGCTTGGACTTCGAGACCTGAGCATGCGTGTCCGTTGACCACTGCGCCGGGTCGGCGGAAACGTTGTAACCCACAAGCAGCTTCATTCGGGCGAAGTGACGTGGTCTGCACCGTCGGAGATCGTGGCCGATCGGGCCTGTCGGTGGTCACGGCTTGAATGGGTTCATGACCACCAGCCCCTTCGGTGGCCGACAACACCCTCGCTGAAGTCCGCCAGGTCATGGCCATGGACTACTGAACATCGAGCGCCCGTCGACATCTTGGCGCGATCGCCCAATCTTGACGAGGGCCGCCCGGATAGCCGAGTTCGTCAAAGTTGTCGGTGTGGAAATCGCCAGTCTTCCGTGCATCTCGACAACCGTCTTCGTCCCCACCAGCCCCGAGTGGTCGTTCCTGGCCAGCAACCTGGTCAAGGAGGTCGCGACGTACGGCGGGGACGTCTCCTCCCTGGCGCCCGGCTTCGTGCACGAGCAGCTGGTCGACCGGGTGGCCCGCAACACCACCCACGTGAGGTGAGGCACGCAGCATGGCCGGTGGACTAGACCGGGATGCGCTATCCGCGTCCGAGTCGTCTTATGGGAGCAGCATTGTCGGGAGCTGTTCTTCAAGCCTCCGGAGCGCGGACGCGCGACCTCACGCCCGTGAGTCGCGATTGGCAAACGTGGTTTCTCTTGGGAGCAAGTGTGAAAATTTTCAGACCTACTTTGCTTGCCGCAATCGGAGCGGTGATTGCCATGCCGTTGGGATTTGCGGCCGCTCAGGACGGCTCGAACGAGTCGTCAAGGAGTGTCGAAGAGCAGGGCGGCGGGGTCCTAGAAAGAGATCCTGCAAACGCCGCGCCAAGTAACGACGTTTTCCCGATTCGTCCTGGCGAAACGTTGGAAGAGTATCAGGGCCGCATCAATGAGGCAGGTGTATTACTGAAGGACTGTCCCGAGTTGAAGTCATTTTTCACGGATCCAGAGAAGGTGAAGTTCATCGAAGAGTACTTTGGTCCCGAATTTGCCGAGAAGGGAAAATTTATCGGTGGCTGCCCGGATGCGCAATTGTTCGAAGCCTCTTTCGAACGCGCGGTGAGCGGCGGCGAAGGAGAGATCAAGTGAACATGCGGGCAGCCGCTGTGCGAGTGAGTTTTCCTTTCATCCTGGGGGTTGCGGTCGGAGTGACAACAGGGGTCGCTGGGGCAGCAACGGTGAATTGCACAGGAGGAACATGTTTCGGCACGGGAAGCGCCGACACCATCAACGGTAGCGGCGGCGACGACACCATCGCGGCGGGGGATGGTGGCGATACGGTCTTTGGCCCGACCTGTGCAAGTCAGGTCGGAGATCGTGGCCGATCGGGACTGTCGGTGGTCACGGCTTGAATGGGTTCATGACCACCAGTGCCTTGGTCGCGACGACCGACCTGAGCGAGGAGCAGATCCTCGAGCGGGCGACGGTGTGCGCGCGGGGGATGCAGCGGGCGGGGGCCGAGCTGTTGGTGCTGGCCTACGAGTGGGCGGTCGCCCACCCCGCCGACCGGCTCGACCCGAAGGAGGCCGGCAAGCCGGGGCGGGAGCGGGCCACGATCCTGGGTGGCCCGGGGACGCCGGAGGTGACGGAGTTCGCGGCGGCGGAGTTCGGTGCCCGGATCGGGCGGACCTCCCACCACGGCCGCAAGCTGATGGCCGGTGCCCTGGACATCAGGATCAGGTTGCCGTTGCTGTGGGGGAGGGTGCAGGCCCTGGAGGTGCGTGACTCCTACGCCCTCTACGTCGCCGAGCGCACCCGCGAGCTGAGCGTCGAAGAGGCCGGCTGGGTGGACCAGGAGATCGCCGAAGCAGCCGACGGCCGCATCCCCTGGACCCACTTCGAGGCCCTGGTGGCCGGCAAGGTCGCCGCCGCCGCACCCAGGCTGGCCAAGGAGAAGGAAGAACGCGCCGCGGCCGCCACCTACGCCCGCACCATCCGCCCCCGTGCCGGGGACGAGACCCACGGCATGGGGACCTTCGTTGTCCGCGCACCCCTGCCGGTGATCGGGGCCCTCGACACCGCCGTCACCACCCTGGCCCATCGGCTGCAGAAGCAGCTGCCCGAGCCCGCCGGCCCCGACGACGACACCCCGTCCATCGACCAGCTCCGCGTGCAGGCCATCGCGCTGCTCGCGTCCCCGAAGGTCACCGACCAGGCACCCGTGGACGGTGATACCGATCTGCGGGACCTGCTGCCCGCCGTCGAGCTGACCGTGCATCTCTACGGCGGCGCCCGGGAGGTCTCACCCGAGCACGGCGAGCTCGACCGCGTCGCCCGCATCGACGGCTGGGGACCGGTCACGGAGTCGTGGCTGCGCGATGTCCTGGGTCGCTACGCCCGCTTCGTTGTGCGTCCCGTCCTCGACCTCGAGGGCTTGGCACCCGTCGAGGCCTACGAGATACCCGAGCGACACCGCCGTGCGGTGCAGCAGATCTCCCCGACCGAGACCTTCCCCTGGGGCACCAGCCGCAGCACCGGCCCCACCATCCAGATCGACCACGTCGTGCCCTGGGACCCGAACGGGCCACCGGGGCAGACCGGCACCCACAACCTCACCCCGCTCTCGACCTACCACCACCGCCTCAAGACCCACGGCGGCTGGCAGAGCACGATGCCCTGGCCCGGCATCCACCTCTGGCGCGACCCCCACGGCCAGGTCTACCTCCACGACACCAGCGGCACGAGGGGTCTCGACAAGCTCGACCAACGAGAGGCGCTCGACCAGCGAGAGGCGCACGACCGACGAGGGGCGCTCGACCAGCGGGTGGGGGACCGTCCATACACCGCGGTCGTCGACTGGTACGAGTGGGCCCCGATGGTCATCCCCGACGAGGGCCTGACCTGGGACGCCGCTTAGGAACCACTCGCCGCGTCAGCGGCGGCCTCGAGGTCGGCCACCACGATCCGGCGCATCTGCAGCATCGCGGCCTGGGCGGCCTGGGCGCGCGCCGGGTCGGGGTCCGACAACAGCTCGAAGAGCCGGGTCGGCACCACCTGCCACGACAGGCCGAAGCGGTCCTTCAACCACCCGCACATCGACTCCTCGCCGCCGTCGGCGAGGAGGCCGTCCCAGTAGTGGTCGACCTCGGCCTGGTCCGCGCAGGAGATCGCGAACGACACCGCCTCGGTGAAGCGGAACATCGGCCCGCCGTTGATGGCGCGGAAGGCCATCCCGTCGAGCGTGAACTCGCCGGCCATGACCGTGCCCGGCTCACCAGGTCCGGCCTCGCCGTACCGAGAGAGGTGGCCGATCGAGGAGTTCGGGAACAGCGCCGTGTAGAAGTGCGCGGCCTCCTCCAGCTGGTCGTCGAACCACAGGCACGGCGTGATGGAGGAGGTGATGGAGGAAACGCTGGTGATCGTCATGTCAGGACAGACCGCCTGGACCGCGCGGACTCATCGCAGACCGCCGCGATCAGTCCGGGTAGCCCTCGGGGTTCTGCGACTGCCAGCGCCACGTGTCGGCGCACATCTCCTCCACGCTCTTCTGGGTGCGCCAGCCCAGCTCCTCGTTGGCCTTCGACGGGTCGGCGTACGACGTCGCGACGTCGCCCGCGCGGCGCCCGACGATCTCGTGGGGCAGCTCGCGGCCCACCGCCTTCTCGAAGGCGTGCAGCAGCTCCAGCACGGAGGTGCCGCGACCCGAGCCGAGGTTCCAGGTGTTGACCGGCTCCGAGGTGGCCGCGAGCTTCTCCAGCGCCGCGACGTGGCCGGCGGCCAGGTCGACGACGTGGATGTAGTCGCGGACCCCGGTGCCGTCGGGGGTGTCGTAGTCGTCGCCGAAGACCTGCAGCTTCTCCCGGCGTCCGACGGCGACCTGGGCGATGTAGGGCATCAGGTTGTTCGGGATGTCCGAGGGGTCCTCGCCGATCGTGCCCGAGACGTGCGCGCCCACGGGGTTGAAGTAGCGCAGCAGCGCGATCCTCATCGAGGGGTCCGCGACGGCGACGTCGCGCAGGATCTGCTCCTGCATGACCTTGGTCCAGCCGTAGGGGTTGGTGGCGAAGGTGGGGCGGTCCTCGGTGGCTCCGGCCTGGTCGGTGCCGTAGACCGTGGCACTGGAGGAGAACACCAGCTTGTCCACGCCGTGCTTCTGCATCGCGCGCACCAGCGCGAACGTCGATCCCAGGTTGTTCTCGTAGTAGTCCAGGGGCTTCTGCACGCTCTCGCCGACGGCCTTGTAGCCCGCGAAGTGGATGACCGCGTCGATCTCCTCGATGTCGAAGAGGTGCGCGGTCTTGTCCACGTCGGTGAGGTCGAAGGCGTGCACCGGGATGTGCCGCCCCGTCAGTGCCTCGAGCCGCCCGATGACGGTGGGCTTGGCGTTGGAGAAGTCGTCGACGACCACGATGTCGTGGCCCGCCTCCACCAGCGCGACGACCGTGTGGGACCCGATGTAGCCGGCACCGCCGGAGACGAGGACTCGCATGGAGCAGACGCTAGCCGAGGGGTGAGCCGCCGTCTGACACAGTGGGCCCGTGGACTTCTACAACGCCTACGACCAGGGGTTCGCCCGTGTCGCGGCGTGCACCGCCCCCGTGGCCGTCGCCGACCCGGCGACCAACGTGCGGACCGTGCTGGAGCAGGCCCGCACCTGCCACGACGAGGGCGTCGCGGTCGCGGTCTTCCCCGAGCTGTGCCTGTCCGGCTACGCCATCGAGGACCTGCTCCTCCAGGACACCCTCCTCGACGCCGTCAGCGACGCGATCGGCGTGTTGGTCGAGGAGAGCCGCGACCTGCTGCCGATCCTGCTCGTCGGCGCTCCTCTGGTCCACGGGAGCCGCGTCCTCAACTGCGCGCTCGTGGTCCACCGCGGTCGCGTCCTCGGCGTCGCCCCGAAGTCCTACCTCCCGACCTACCGCGAGTTCTACGAGCGTCGCCACTTCGCCCCGGGCGACGACCGCCGCGGCGAGACGATCACCGTCGCCGGGCAGCGAGTGCCCTTGGGACCCGACCTGCTCTTCGACGTCACCGACGTCCCCGGCCTGGTCCTGCACGTCGAGGTCTGCGAGGACATGTGGGTGCCCGTGCCGCCCAGCGCCGAGGCGGCGCTCGCCGGCGCCACCGTGCTGGCCAACCTCTCGGGCAGCCCGATCACCATCGCCCGGGCCGAGGACCGCCGGCTGCTGGCCCGCAGCGCCAGCCAGCGCTGCTCGGCCGCCTACGTGTACGCCGCCGCCGGCCGCGGGGAGTCCTCGACCGACCTCTCGTGGGACGGCCAGACCATGGTCCACGAGGTGGGCGACCTGCTGGCCGAAGGTGACCGCTTCGTCGACGGCCCGGTCCACACGGTCGCCGACGTCGACCTCGACCGCCTGCGCCAGGAGCGGCTGCGCCAGAGCACCTTCGACGACAACCGGCGCACCCACGCCGC
This sequence comes from Nocardioides sp. REDSEA-S33_B3, assembly GCA_001627335.1. Classification (GTDB taxonomy): domain Bacteria; phylum Actinomycetota; class Actinomycetes; order Propionibacteriales; family Nocardioidaceae; genus Nocardioides. The sequence continues at coordinate 5,670 of LUPK01000035.1, forward strand.
CCGCACGGGCGAGTTCCGCACCGTCGAGGTCGAGCTGGTCGCCCCGACCGGCGACCTGGGCCTGCGTCGTCGCGTCGACCGCTTCCCGTTCGTCCCCGACGACCCCGAGCGCCTCGCGCAGGACTGCTACGAGGCCTACGAGATCCAGGTCTACGCCCTCGAGCGCCGCCTCGAGGCGATCGGCCAGGCGTCGGGGCACCAGCCCCGCGCCGTCATCGGCGTCAGCGGCGGGCTCGACTCCACCCACGCCCTGATCGTCGCCTGCCGTGCCATGGACCGGCTCGGGCGCCCGCGCAGCGACGTCCACGCGTTCACGATGCCGGGCTACGCCACGGGCGACACCTCCAAGTCCCTCGCGGTCCGCCTGGGCGAGGCGCTGGGCGTCACCTTCGAGGAGATCGACATCCGACCGGCGTGCGAGCAGATGCTGCGCGACCTCGACCACCCCTTCGCCGACGGCGAGCCGGTCTACGACGTCACCTTCGAGAACGTCCAGGCCGGTCTGCGCTACGACTACCTCTTCCGCCTGGCCAACCACCGCGGCGGCATCGTCGTCGGCACGGGCGACCTCTCCGAGCTCGCGCTCGGCTGGTGCACGTACGGCGTCGGCGACCAGATGTCGCACTACAACGTCAACGCCGGTGTCCCCAAGACGCTCGTCCAGCACCTCATCCGCTGGGTCGCCGACTCCGGGGAGGTCGACGCGACGACCGGCGACCTGCTGCGTGAGGTCCTCGACCAGGAGATCAGCCCCGAGCTGGTGCCGAGCGAGGACGACCGCCCGCAGGCGACCGAGGACTTCGTGGGTCCCTACGCCCTGCAGGACTTCACCCTGCACAAGGTCCTGCGCATGGGCTATCGCCCCAGCAAGATCGCCTTTCTGGCCTGGCACGCCTGGCGCGACGCCGACGCGGGGGAGTGGCCGGCCGGCCTGCCGGAAGCCAAGCGCACCGCCTACACCCTGCCCGAGGTACGCCGCTGGCTCGAGGTCTTCGTCAAGCGGTTCTTCGCCAGCCAGTTCAAGCGGTCCGCGCTCCCGAACGGCCCCAAGGTGAGCGCGGGCGGCACCATGTCGCCCCGCGGCGACTGGCGGATGCCCTCGGACGCCTCGGCCGCGGCCTGGCTGCGCGAGCTGGAGGCGAACGTCCCCGCCGAGTGACCCGCTGTCCGGCTCGCCCCATGCAACCGGGGGGCCGGGCTCGGCGTACTCCTCGCGACACCATCGACGAGGAGACCTTCCATGCGCACCATCCCCGCGGCCACGGCCGCTCTGCTGACCGCCGTCACCCTGACCGCCGGCACGCCCGTGCCCGCCTCCGCCGGCGGCCCCGCCGACGGCACCACCCGCGTCGTGCTGCGGATGCCGGACTGCGAGGGCTGCACCGTCCAGGTCGTCAGCGCGTTGGCGACCGACGACCCCGACGAGCCGCGCCTGTGGGCCAGCCAGGAGCGGAGGGTCCGCGACGGCAGGGTCGCCTTCCCGGTCCCCTCCAGCCGCACCGCCGGCATGCAGGTCCTCCTGGACGCCCCCTGGGAGGGGCACCTCGGCTACCGCACCACCGTGGTCCTGCGGTACGCCGGTGAGCAGGCCGGTGAGGAGATGACCGTGGACCGGGCGCGCGACAAGAGCCGGGCCAGCTCCTGCTTCGAGGGCACCTCGCGCGAGAAGGTCGTGCTGCCGGTCGAGGTCCACCGCGTCGACGTCCCCGGCGTCCACGACGAGGTGCCGGGCACCCTGGCCTTCACCTCGACCGCGCTGCCGTGGCTCACGCCGATGGCCCGGACCGTCGAGGGCGTGCTGGGCTCGCAGGACGTGCGCGTGTGCCGGTGAGTCCACCGGCGGGCGAGTCGGGCGGTCCCACTAGGCTGCCGCCATGGGCAAGCAGGAAGAGTTCGTCCTCAGGGCGCTCGAGGAGCGCGACGTCCGATTCGTCCGGTTGTGGTTCACCGACGTCCTGGGCTCGTTGAAGTCGGTGGCGGTGGCCCCGGCAGAGCTCGAGGGGGCCTTCTCCGAGGGCATCGGGTTCGACGGCTCGGCGATCGAGGGCTTCGCCCGGGTCTTCGAGTCCGACATGCTCCTCAAGCCCGACCCCTCGACCTTCCAGATCCTGCCCTGGCGCAGCGGTGAGGGCCCGGCCACGGCCAGGATGTTCTGCGACATCGAGATGCCGGGGGGCGAGCCGTCGTACGCCGACCCCCGCCACGTGCTGAAGCGGACGCTGGGCAAGGCCGCCGACCAGGGTTTCACCTTCTACACCCACCCCGAGATCGAGTTCTACCTCTTCAAGAACCTCCCGGCCCACGGCGAGGAGCCGGTGCCGGTGGACCGGTCGGGCTTCTTCGACCACACCGCGCAGTCCGAGGGCGCGGACTTCCGCCGCGAGGCGATCACGATGCTCGAGGCGATGGGCATCTCGGTGGAGTTCAGCCACCACGAGGGCGGTCCGGGCCAGCAGGAGATCGACCTGCGCTACGCCGACGCGCTGTCCACGGCCGACAACATCATGACCTTCCGCACCGTCATCCGTGAGGTGGCGCTGAGCCAGGGCATCTGGGCCAGCTTCATGCCCAAGCCGTTCACCACCCACCCCGGCTCGGGCATGCACACCCACGTCAGCCTCTTCGAGGGCGACGAGAACGCCTTCTACGAGGCCGGCGCCGAGTACCAGCTCTCGGCCACCGCCCGTCGCTTCATCGCCGGCGTCCTGCACCACGCGCCGGAGATCTCCGTGGTCACCAACCAGTGGGTCAACTCCTACAAGCGGATGATGATGGGCGGCGAGGCGCCGTCCTACATCTGCTGGGGCCACAACAATCGCTCGGCGATGATCCGCGTGCCGATGTACAAGCCGCTCAAGGGCCAGTCGACCCGTGTCGAGCTGCGCACCCTCGACGCCGCCTGCAACCCCTACCTCGCCTACGCCGTCGTGCTCGCCGCGGGCATGAAGGGCATCGAGGAGGGCTACGAGCTGCCCCGCGAGGCCGAGGATGACGTGTGGTCGCTGACCGAGCGCGAGCGCAGCAGCCTGGGCATCAAGCCGCTGCCGCGCAACCTCAACGACGCGATCTCCATCGCCGAGGACTCCGAGCTGCTCGCCGAGACCATGGGTGAGCAGGTCTTCGACTTCCTGCTGCGCAACAAGCGCGCCGAGTGGGACGAGTACCGCGGGCAGGTCTCCGCCTTCGAGCGCGACCAGATGCTGCCGGTCATCTGAGTCGCGGAGCCAGGAGCCCATCGGTCGCATGGTCACGCTGCTCGTCGTCCAGCACGAGGACGAGTGCCCTCCGGGGATGCTCGGCCGGTGGTGGGCCGACGACGGGTGCCGCCTCGACGTCCGACGCCCGTACGCCGGTGACGCGCTGCCCCACGACCTGACCGAGCACGACGCGCTGGTCGTCCTCGGCGGCCACATGGGGGCCGACGACGACGCGACGCACCCGTGGTTGACCCCCACCAAGCAGCTGTTCCGGGTCGCGGCCGCCGGCGGCGTGCCCGCCCTCGGGGTGTGCCTGGGCCACCAGGTCGCCGCCTCGGCCCTGGGCGGCAAGGTGACCCGCAACCCCGCCGGCCCGCAGACCGGGCTGCTGCGCGTGGGCTGGGAGGAGGCGGCGGCGCGCGACGCCCTGCTCGGCGACCTCGCGACGCCGCGGCGCGGGGTCCACTGGAACGACGACGTGGTGGTCGAGCTCCCGGCCGGCGGCGTACGCCTGGCCACGGCACCGGGCGGCGAGGTGCAGGCCGCGCGGCTGGCGCCCTCGGTGTGGGGCGTCCAGTGGCACCCCGAGGCCGACGTCGACGTGGTCGCCGGCTGGCCCGGCACCACCCGGGCGCTGGACGAGGTGCGGACGGCCGGCCCCGAGCTGGTCGCCTCGTGGCGTCCGCTGGCCGCGGCGTTCCTCTCACTGGTCCGGGCCCGCGCATGACCCGCGAGGACCGCACCACCAAGGGAACCCTGCTGCGGCTGGGGTTCACCGACCCTGAGCGCGCCTTCGACGACGTGGGCGAGCTGGGGGAGCAGGGCGAGGAGCTGCTGTGGATCCTCGCCCGCACCGCCGACCCCGACCTTGCGCTGCAGCAGCTGGTCCGGCTGCGTGACTCGGCGCAGGAGAAGGACGCCGGAGCGGACGCGCTGCTCGAGGACCTGCTCGACGACGAGGGGTTCGCGATGCGCCTGCTCAGCGTCCTCGGCGCCAGCGAGGCCCTCGGCGACCACCTGTGCCGCCACCCCGAGCACTGGCGCGAGCTGACCGACCCCGCCCTGGGCTGCACCCGCCCGGCGGCGTACGCCGTGAGGGCCGGGCTGCTGCGCTCGGTCGGTGCCGACCCCGCCGACGAGCAGCCGGTCGCGACGCTGCCCGACCACGAGGCGCTGGACGCGATGCGGGTGGAGTACCGCCGGGTCTTGCTGCGTCTGGCCGCGCGCGACCTGGCCCACCACGTCGGGGTCGACGACGCGGCCGCCGAGCTCAGCGACCTGGCCGCCGGCACCCTCGAGGCCGGCCTGGCCGTGGCCAGGCAGCGGGTCGGCGAGGACGCCGCCCTGGTGCGGCTGGCGGTCGTCGCGATGGGCAAGTGCGGCGGGCACGAGCTCAACTACGTCTCCGACGTCGACGTCATCTTCGTCTACGAGCCGGTCGAGGACCTCGACCCCGGCCGGGCCGACCAGGCCAACCGGGTCGCCACGCAGCTGGCCGCCCACCTGATGCGTGCCTGCGCCGACCACACCGGCGAGGGCGACATCTGGCCCGTCGACGCCAACCTGCGCCCCGAGGGTCGCAACGGCCCGCTCGTGCGGACCCTGGAGAGCCACCGCGGCTACTACGAGCGCTGGGCCAGCACCTGGGAGTTCCAGGCCCTGCTCAAGGCCAGGCCCGTCGCCGGCGACCTCGACCTCGGGCGCGCCTACGTCGAGATGGTGCAGCCGATGGTGTGGGCCGCGGCCGAGCGCGAGGGGTTCGTCGAGGACACCCAGGCCATGCGTCGCCGCGTCATCGAGCACATCCCGTCCAAGGAGGCCGAGCGGCAGCTGAAGCTGGGCTCGGGCGGCCTGCGCGACGTGGAGTTCGCCGTGCAGCTGCTGCAGATGGTGCACGGCCGCACCGACGACCAGATCCGGTGGCCGACCACGCTCTCGGCGCTGGCCGCCCTCACCGAGCGAGGCTACATCGGCCGCGAGGACGGCCTGGCGCTGCACGACTCCTACTCCTTCCTGCGCACCCTCGAGCACCGCATGCAGCTGCACCGGCTGCAGCGCACCCACGTGGTGCCCGACGACGAGGAGGCGCTGCGCCGCCTGGGCCGCTCGATGGGCTTCCTCAAGCGGTCGGCGGAGTCGCTGAAGGACCAGTGGGGTCGCCACCGCCTCGAGGTGCGGCGCCTGCACCAGAAGCTCTTCTACCGTCCGCTGCTCTCGGCCGTCGCCCGCATCCCCGGCGAGGAGGCCAGGCTGAGCCCCGAGGCCGCGCGCGACCGGCTCGCCGCCCTCGGCTACGCCGATCCCTCGGCGGCCCTGCGGCACCTGGAGTTCCTCACCACGGGCGTCTCCCGCGCTGCTCACATCCAGCGCACGCTGCTGCCGGCGATGCTCGAGTGGTTCGCCGAGGGCCCCGACCCCGACGCCGGGCTCTTCGGCTTCCGCCGGATCAGCGAGGCGATGGGCAGCACCCCGTGGTACCTCGCCACGCTGCGCGACGAGGGGGAGGTCGCGCAACGGATGGCCCACCTGCTGGCGACCTCGCGCTACGCCACCGAGCTGCTCGAGCGTGAGCCGCAGGGCGTGCGGATGCTCGGCGGCGACCTCTCCCCGCTGAGCGCCGAGGTGCTCACCGAGGAGATGCGGGCCTCGGCGTCGCGTCGCGACGAGGTGGAGGCCGCGGTCCGGGCCGTCCGCGCCGTACGCCGTCGTGAGCTGTTCCGCATCGCCGCCGGGGACCTGCTCGGCCTCACCGACGTCGACGACGTGGGCGCGGGGCTGTCGCGGCTCACCGACGCGACCCTGCAGGCGACGCTGGAGGTGGTCGAGGCCTCGGTGCGCGCCGCCCGCTCGCTGGAGGAGGCACCCACCCGCTTCGCGATCATCGCGATGGGCCGCTACGGCGGGTTCGAGCTGTCCTACGGCTCCGACGCCGACGTGCTGTTCGTGCACGACCCGGTCGAGGGCGCCGAGCCGCAGGTGGCCGCTCAGTACGCCCAGGCCGTGGCCAACGAGCTGCGTCGCCTGCTCTCGCTGCCCGGCGGCGACCCCGCCCTGGTGGTCGACGCCGACCTGCGTCCGGAGGGCCGGTCCGGACCGCTGGTGCGCACGCTGGAGTCCTACGCCGCCTACTACGCCGGCTGGTCGGAGGTCTGGGAGGCGCAGGCCCTGCTGCGCGCCGACGCGGTCGTCGGCGACGAGGACCTGCGCCGCCGCTTCACCGAGCTCATCGACCCGCTGCGCTTCCCCGAGGAGGGCATCACCACCGAGCAGGTCCTGGAGGTACGCCGCATCAAGGCGAGGGTCGACCAGGAGCGGCTGCCGCGCGGGGCCGACCCGCAGACCCACCTCAAGCTGGGCCGCGGAGGGCTCGCGGACATCGAGTGGACCGTCCAGCTGCTGCAGATGCGGCACGCGGGCCGGGTCCCGGCGCTGCGCACCTCCCGCACCCTCGAGGCGCTGGGTGCCGCGCGTGACGCCGGCCTGCTCGACGAGGACGACGCGGCGATGCTGCAGCAGGCCTGGCGGCGGGTGAGCCGGATGCGCAACGCGGTCACGCTCGTGCGCGGCAAGCCGAGCGACTCCATCCCCTCCGACCCGCGCGAGCGGGCCGCGATCGCCAGCATCCTGGGCTACCCCGACGGCTCGTCGGAGGCGATGGTCGACGACCACCTGCGGCACACGCGCACCGCGCACGCCGTGGTGGACCGGGTCTTCTGGGAGTCCTGATGCCGACCGTCGAGCGGCCTCCGCTGCGCACCCACCAGCGCCGGGCGCTCGAGGCCCTCGACGAGGCGTGGGCGGGCGGCCGGACGCGGGCCTGGACGGTGCTGCCACCCGGTGCGGGCAAGACCCGGGTCGGGCTGGAGACCGCCGAGCGGCTGCTCGCCGCCGGTCAGGTGGAGCGCGCCGTCGTCCTGGGTCCCAACACCGCGATCGTGGGGCAGTGGGAAGCGCAGGCGGCCGACCTCGGGGTCGCGATGACCGCGTGGACCTACCAGTCGGTGGCGGTCTTCGACCCCGACGCCGAGGTCGACGAGGACGGCGACGAGCGGTCCCCGGTGGCGCGGCTGCACGAGAACGGCCGCGCCCGGGTCGAGGAGCTGCGCGCTGCCGGGCCGCTGCTGCTGGTGCTCGACGAGTGCCACCACCTGCTCGAGGTGTGGGGTCGGCTGCTGGCCGACCTGCTCGAGGAGCTGCCGCAGGCGATGGTGCTGGGGCTGACCGCCACCCCGCCCGCCGCGCTGACCGGCGACCAGGCCGGGCTGGTCGACACGCTGTTCGGCGGGACCGTCTTCGAGGCGACCATCCCGGCGGTCGTGCGCGAGGGCGACCTGGCGCCGTTCGCCGAGCTGGTCTGGCTGGTCACCCCGACCCCGCACGAGCGGGCGTGGGTCGACGGCAGCGCCGACCGGTTCGCCGAGCTGGTGACGGCGCTCGCCGACCCGTCCTTCGGGTCCGTGCCGTTCCTGACCTGGCTGGACCGTCGGCTGGTGACCCGTGACGCCGGGGGCGCCGAGGTCTCCTGGGCCGCGCTCGCCGCGGCCGAGCCGGTGCTCACCGACGCCGCCCTGCGCCTGCACCACGCCGGTCTGCTGGCCCTGCCGCCCGGGGCCCGGCCGACCGAGGAGCACCGGCGCGATCCCGGCGCCGACGACTGGGTCGCCCTGGTCGGCGACTGGGTCACCGGCCACCTGCTGCGCAGCCGCGACCCCGCCGACCTCGAGGCGCTGGAAGGGGTACGCCGCGCCCTGCCCGCCGTCGGCCACGTCCTCACCCGGGCAGGGGTGCGGCGCGGCCGCTCGCCCATCGACCGGGTGCTGGCCCGGTCGGAGGCCAAGACCACCGCGGCCGTCGAGATCGCCCGGGTCGAGCAGCTCGCGCTGGGCGAGGACCGGCGCCTGCTGGTGCTCTGCGACCACGAGCGCGCCACCGCCACGCTGCCCGTCGACCTCGTAGGGGTGCTGACCGAGCAGGCCGGCTCCGCGCACGCGGTCCTCGCCGCCCTCCTGGAGGACCCCGCCGGCGCGGACGCCCTGCTGGTCACCGGCTCGACCGTCGCCGGGTCGGCCGCCACGCTGACGGCGCTGGTGGAGCACGTCGCAGCGACCGACCCCGGGCTGGCGCGCACGCTGCGGGTCCGCCCGGCCGGTGGCGGCGGCGCGGTCCACCGGCTCGAGGGCGCCTGGACCAGCCGCCGCTGGGTCTTGCACGTCACCCGCTTCTTCGAGTCCGGCGGCACCACGGTGCTCGTCGGCACCCGCGGACTGCTCGGCGAGGGCTGGGACGCCCGCTCCGTCAGCGGCCTGGTCGACCTCACCTCGGTCACCACGACCACCGCCGTCGTCCAGACCCGCGGACGCGCGCTGCGCACCGACCCGGCCCGCCCCGACAAGGTGGCGGTCAACTGGTCCGTCGTCTGCGTCAGCGACCGGCACCCCCGCGGCGACCGGGACTGGCAACGCCTGGTGCGCAAGCACGCCGGCTTCTTCGGCGTCGACGAGACCGGGGAGGTCGTCGACGGCGTCGGCCACATCGACCCCGCGTTCTCGCCCTACGCCCCGCCCGCCGACCACGAGCTCGACGCCGCCAACGCCCGGATGGTGCTGCGCGCCGAGGACCGCGCCGCGATCCGGGAGCGCTGGCGCGTGGGCGAGCCGTACGCCGACCGGGCCGGTCGTACGGTCCGGGTCCGCGCCCGACGTGACGGCACCCTGGGCGCCGGGTCGGACCCCGCGGCGGTGGTGGTGCGACCGGGCGTGCTCGAGGCGCGCACACCCGTCCAGCGGCGTACCCCGATGCGGGAGGTGGTGGCCGCCGGCGTGGTCGCGGCCGGTGTGATCGCGGCCGGTCCGCCGACTGCCGGTCTCGCCCCGGCAGCGGTGTCGGTGGCGGGCGGTGCGGTGCTCCTGGCGCTCGCCGTGGGAATCGGGCTGCTGGTGCGTCGACGGACGCTGGCGCTGCGCGGTGCGCGACTGTTCTCCGAGGCCGCCGAGCCACCCTCGGTGGGACAGGTGGCCTGCGCCGTCGCCGACGCGCTGCACGCCTGCGACCTGGTCGCGGCGGACGCGTCCGCGGTGGGCATCGACGTGGGTGCGGGCGGGGAGTACCGCTGCCGTCTCGACGGTGTGCCCGAGGAGGAGTCCGCCGTCTTCGCGACCGCGCTCGACGAGGCGCTCGGACCGGTGGTGGCGCCGCGCTACGTGCTGCCCCGGTACGTCGTGGTCGACCGCGACCGCCCGGTGGCCGAGCGGGTGCGGGCGGCGCTCGGCGGTCCTGTCACCCCCGACGGCGAGGTGTGGCACCCGGTGCCCACGGTGCTGGGCGTGCGGGCCGAGCGGGCGACCGCCTACGCCGCTGCGTTCGACCGCTGGGTCGGCGGCGGGCCGCCGGTGTGGACGGGCTCGGCCGAAGGAGCCGGCGTGCTGGCCGCGCAGCGGGGGAGCGACCCCTTCGACGTCGCCACCGTGATGCGGCGGCACTGGAGCTGAGGCGCTGCGGGTGGCCCTCCGCCGCAGCCCATCCCCGGGACACGGGCTGCGAGCGGCCGAGAGCGGGCTGTCCCTGACCGGGCCTGCCCCCTCGCCGCGGACGGCAAACCGACCCGGGTCGCCGGTCTGGACCAGATCGGCTCACAGGTGGCCCACAGGACGTCCGCAGCAGGGTCCCAGGACCGGCGCGCAGGCTGCGAGCACGCACCGTGACCTACCCAGGGGGAGCCTGATGAACGACAAGCGCGACGCCCAGCCCGCGAGCCAGCCCGCGAGCCAGCCCGAGAACCAGCCCGAGAACCAGCCCGACACGATGCCGATCGGTGCCGCCTCCGCGCCCGAGCAGGCGAACGACCCAGAGCAGCCCGAGCAGCCCGAGCAGCCCGAGCAGCCCGTGCAGGAGGAGTCGGAGCAGCCTGCGGACGCCGAGCACGCGGCGGCCGCGGTCGCTCCTGGCGCCCCGGGCGCGACGGGCCGTCGTGAGCGCGCGATGGCGTTCGCGCGTCGCGTGCGCCCCCGGGGCCGCGCCGGTCTCGCGGCGGGGGTGGCCGCCGCGGTGCTCGTGGGCGCCGGCGCGGGCTTCGCGGTCGGGCACGCCGTGGGCGACGACGGGCGCGACCACGGGATCGAGCGGTGGGCCGAGCACGGACGCCCCGACGGCGACCTGCGCGGCGGTCCCGGCGGTCCCCAGGGACGCCCGGGTCTGCCTCCGGCGTACGTCTCCCCGGACCCCGAGTCGTCGGCGTCCCCGGACTCCTCCGGGGACGAGACCCAGAGCTGAGCGTCGCGGTCGGGACAGGAGCACCGGTCGCGAGGGACCTTGGACCCTGCGACCGGCGCGGCCCGCGGGGCACCGTGGAGGCATGGCCACCATGCACAGCCAGGAGCACAGTCAAGGACACGACCGCCCGGTCCTCGTCGACCTCGACGAGTCGACCTGCTGGGAGCTGATGGCGACCGTCGGCATCGGCCGGCTCGTCTGGGTCGACGCCGATGGACCGGTCGCCGTGCCGGTCAACATCGCCGTCTCCGACGGCGCGGTCGTCATCCGGACCGCGGCCTACTCGGCGATGGCGCGCGAGGTCGACGACAGTCGGGTCGCCCTGGAGGTCGACGACCTCGACCACGAGACCCGCACCGGGTGGAGCGTCCTGGTGCGCGGGGTGGCACGGGTGCTCTTCGAGCCCGCGCCGGAGGACGCGCCGACGGCGTGGCCCACCGGCAGCAAGTCGGCGACCGTGCGGCTACGCCCCACGAAGGTCACGGGCCGGCGGCTGGCTGCCCCGCGCTGAGCGCGGGACGGACCACCGCGTCCAGCTCCGGGTGTCCTGCCGGCTCAGAACCCCAGGGTGCGCCCGATGATCTCCTTCTGGATCTCGGTGGTGCCACCGTAGATGCGCGAGATGCGCGAGTCCGTGTAGGCCCGGGAGATGGGGTACTCGGTCATGTAGCCGTAGCCGCCATGGAGCTGGACGCCGGCGTCGACCACCTTCGCCTGCAGCTCGGTGGTCCACCACTTGGCCATTGACGCCAGAGCCGGGTCGGCCTGGCCGGCGTTGAGCTTCATCACACAGTCGTTGATGAAGGTCCGGGCGACGTAGGCCTCCGTGGCCATTTCCGCGAGGACGAAGCGATTGTGCTGGAACTTGCCGATCGGCTTGCCGAACGCCTCACGCTCCTTGGCGTAGGACAGGCACAGGTCCAAGACGTGCTCGATGGCCGCGACGGCCTGCACCCCGATGGAGATGCGCTCCTGGGGGAGGTTCTGCATGAGGTAGATGAAACCCTCGCCCTCCTTGCCCAGCAGGTTGGCCTTCGGGACCTCGACGTTGTCGAAGGACAGCTCGGCGGTGTCCTGGGCCTTCAGGCCCATCTTGTCCAGGTTGCGACCGCGCTCGAAGCCCGCCATGCCGCGCTCGACGACCAGCAGGCTGATGCCCATGTGGCCGGCGTCGGGGTCGGTGCGGCACACGACGATGACCAGGTCGCTCATGATGCCGTTGGAGATGAAGGTCTTGGAGCCGTTGAGGACGTAGTGGTCGCCCTTGTCCACGGCGCTGGTCTTGACGCCCTGCAGGTCCGAGCCGGCGCCCGGCTCGGTCATCGCGATGGCCGAGATCAACTCGCCGCTGACCAGCCCGGGCAGCCAGCGCTGCTTCTGCTCGTCGGTGCCCAGCGAGGTGATGTAGGGGACGATGATGTCGGTGTGGACGGGGAAGCCCGGGCCGCTGGCGCCGATGCGTGAGAGCTCCTCGGAGACGATGGCGTTGTAGCGGAAGTCCTGGACTCCCATGCCGCCGAACTCCTCGGGTACGTCGAAGCAGAGCAGGCCCTGCTCGCCCGCCCTGAGCCACAGGTCCCGGCTCACCTGGCCGTCCTTCTCCCACTGCTCCATGTGGGGAGCGACCTCCTTCTCCATGAAGGTGCGGGCCATCGCGCGGAAGTCCTCGTGCTCCTGCTCGTAGATCGAGGTGGGCTGCGCCATCGAGATGCTCTCCTGTGCTCGTGGGGACCCCTTCCCTGCTGGTCGGGCCCCGACAACGATCGGTCACCACAACTGTGACAGCAGAACTGTCACGATGCAAGAGGACTGTGACAGCGATACTGTGCGTGTCATGGTGCCGCCCTCCTCCGACTCGACGACCGCGCCGGGCGATGCTCACCTAACCGTGGACGAGCTGGCCGCCGCAGCGGGCTTCACGGTGCGCACCACCCGCTACTACGCCAGTCTCGGACTGGTGCCGCCCCCGCAGCGCCGCGGACGGCTCGCCTACTACGGCGACCGGCACCTGGCCTACCTCGAGCTGGTGCGCGCGCTGCAGGAGCACGGCTTCACCTTGCAGGCCATCGAGGGATTCATCGCCGCGCTGCCGGCGGAGGCGACGGTGGAGGACCTCGCGCTGCAGCGGGCCATGCTGACGTCTTGGAGCCCTCGGCCGCCCGAGCGGGCGGACCTCGACGAGGTCCAGCGTCGTGCGGGCCGACTGCTGTCCACAGCTGATCTCGCGCTGCTCGAGTCGATCGGCGTGCTCGACCGCGACGGCGACCATCTCGTGGTGATGCCGGGGTTCGCCGAGGGCGTCGAGCTGCTCGGGATCGACATCCCGCGTGCATCGATGCAGGCGGCGAGTGATGCCATCCGCCGCAACATGGAGGCCCTGGTCACGGAGCTGACCGACATCCTGCGTGACCAGGTGCTCGATCCCTACCGGCGCGCCGACCCCTCGCGGGAGGGTGCAGAGCGGCTCGAGCAGACGCTGCCGACGTTGCGACGGCTCACGCTCGAGGCGGTGGTGACCGGCTTCCAGAGAGCTGCGAACGCCGTCATCACCCAGTCGCTGACCCGCAGTCGCTGACCCGCAGTCGCCGACCCGCAGTCGAGGGCGCCCCGGCGCCTTCCGCACTTCCTGCGGCGTGCGCCAGGACGGCGTGATCGCTGGTGGCGGACCCGATGGGACGTGTGGTCCGCCGTCCCTCTCTGCCCTGGAGCTCGACCGTCGCGCGGTCAGGCTGAGGGGTTCGCGAGAACCTTCAGGGTGCTCCAGACCGTCGTGGCTCCTGATGGCGGCAGGCATCTGCGACAGTGAGCCCATGTCGGAGCTGTTCAGGGACGGCGTCGGGGACGGCGGAGGAGGCCGAGGGCGACGCCTGCCCCCGGACGAGCGTCGTGAGCAGATCGTCGCGTGCGCCGTGCGGCTGTTCGGCCAGCGCCCCTACGCCCAGGTCTCCGCGGCGGAGATCGCCCGCGAGGCCGGGATCGCCAGAGGACTGCTCAACCACTACTTCGGCGACAAGCGCGGTCTCTACCTGGAGGTCGTGCGGCGATCGGTGCTGCTGCCCTCGCTCGAGGGCGGCGCCCGACCCCCGCGGACCGGCGACACCGAGGCACTGGACGCGCTGGCGCTCGAGGATCGCGTCGAGCGGGCCGTGGGCTGGTTCCTCGACTCCGTGGAGCCCCAGGCCGCGTCGTACTTCACGGTGCTGGGGTCCGAGGGCGTCGCGGAGGACGAGGACGTGGCACGGATCCTCGAGGAGGCCGACGACCTCGCGGCCCGTCGGGTGCTGGAGCTGGTCGGTCTCGACGCCGACGACCACGTGGCGCGTGCCGCGGTGCGCGCCTACGGCGGGCTGGCCAAGGCCACGGTGCGGGAGTGGACGCGCGCGGGCGCGCTGTCGCGGGCGCAGGCGCACCGGCTGCTGCGCGACGCGCTGCTCACCATCGTGACCAGGACGCTGCCGGCCCTCTGATCGTCCTCTGAGCGCCCTCGGGCGTCCGGGGTGGCTCAGGCGGCGCGGGCGGGCTCGTCCAGCCACTGCTCGACGTGGTCGAGGAACTCGTGCGGCTCCGAGAGCATCAGCGCGTGCCGGCGGTCGGTGATGAGGTGACCGGTCCAGTCGGGCCGGGCGGCCAGCACGTGGCGCAGGACCCGGGCCGGGACCAGCGCGTCGGCGGTGCCGCCGAGCACCAGGGTCGGGGTCTCGATGGCGCGGATCGCGCGCCAGGTGGGGGCGGGCTCGAGCCAGAGCCGGGCGATCGAGGCGGTGCTGCTGCGCAGGGAACGCCGCCGGTCGGCCAGCTGCTCGGGGTCCTCGGACAGGGCGTCGGCGGCCATGGCCTGCAGCAGCGTGGGGCGTACGGCGTCGGGGTCGGTGAAGATCAGGCCGAGCAGCGCTCGGGCGGCCGGTCGGGCGTCGCGCCCGGTGGCAGCGGCGAGCACGGTGCCGCCGATGCTGGGCAGGCCCATGGTGAGCATCCCCTGCACGGCCGGCACCGAGGGCGGCAGCAGCCGCAGCGCGCACGAGTGCGGGAGGGCGGGGGAGACCAGGACCAGACGGTCGACGACCTCGGGGTGCTTCGCGGCGAGGTGGGTGGCGATCAGCCCGCCCATGGAGTTGCCGTGGACGGTGGCCGACGCCCAGCCGAGGGCGTCGAGCACCCGTCGCACGAAGGAGACGTGGCCGGGCACGGTGAGCCGGTCGGAGTCCATGAGCCGGGTGTGCCCGAAGCCGGGCAGGTCGACGGCGACGACGGGGCCGCGCCGGGAGAGGGGAGCGATGACGTCGATCCAGTTCGCGGCGCTCCCGCCGAGGCCGTGCACGAGCAGCTGCGGCTGCGAGCCCGTCCCCGTGCCGGCGCCCGTCGCGTCGGCGCGCAGCACCCGCACGGGGCGGCCGTCGACGTCGATCACCTCCTGGCGCACGCCGGCCCAGGCCGGGTCGGTGGCCAGCCACGAGTCGTCGGGCGCGGCCGCGGGGTGGGTGGGGCTGGGGGAGGGAGCCATGGCAGCACTGTGGCAGGACCGGTCGCTGTGCGCACCCACCCGCGGATGACCTACTCTCCGGCCGTGACCGCTCAAGCGCCCTCGGCCGTGATCCTCATCCGCGCGACGCGCTTCCTCCCGAACCCCGCGACTGCCGCGGACAACGCCTTCCAGGCCGACGCCCCGGCCGGCGAGACCGCGGCCCACCTCTCCGAGCTGGCGCTCGCCGAGATGGACGCCGTGGCCGAGGCGCTGCGCGAGGTCGGCGTGCGGGTGCACGTGTTCGAGGACCACGACCACACGCGGCCCGACAGCGTGTTCCCCAACAATTGGGTCTCCACGCACGCCGGCGGGGTCGTGGGGGTCTTCCCGATGTACGCCTCCAACCGGCGGCACGAGCGGCGCGGCGACGTGTTGGAGATGCTGAAGTCGCACTACCGGGTGCAGACGATCATCGACTACTCCGGCCTCGAGCCCGACGGCATCTTCCTCGAGGGCACCGGTGCGATGGTGCTCGACCACCTCTCCCGGGTGGCCTACGTCGCCCGCAGCCACCGCGCCGACTCGCACGTGCTGGAGCGCTTCTGCACCGACTTCACCTACGAGCCGATGGTCTTCGACGCGGTCGACTCCGGCGGCGTGCCGGTCTACCACACCAACGTGATGGGCTGCGTGGGCACCGACGTGGCGCTGATGGCGCTGGAGATGATCCCCGACGAGCGCCGCCGGGAGCAGGTGCGCGAGCGGCTGACGGTCCAGGGCCGGACGCTGGTGGAGATCACCGAGCAGCAGGTGCGGGAGTTCGCCGGCAACGCCGTGGAGCTGGCCGGCAAGCACGACGACGGCCGGGCCCGTCGGGTGATGGCGATGTCGGCGCGGGCCCGCGCCAGCCTGCGTCCCGACCAGATCGAGGTGATCGAGCGCTCCTGCGAGATCCTCGCCGTCGACATCCCGACCATCGAGCTGGCCGGCGGTTCGGTGCGCTGCATGATCGCCGGCATCCACCTCGACCCGCGCCCGGCCATCGAGGACGGCCCCACGGACGCCGTCGTGGCGATCAACGAGGACCACCCGGTGACGGCCGACGGGCGGTTCGTGCACGAGGGGCGCTAGCAGGACCGGACGAGAACGTGTTCTAGTTTTCCCGTGAACGCGTCCGCCGAGTCCTCCTCGGCTCCCTCCCCGAGCCACGCCGACCTGCCGCCGAGCACCCCGGTGCTGATCGGGGTGGGGGAGACCTCGGAGACCCTCGACTCGCCCGACTACCGCGCCCGCTCGGAGGCGCAGCTGGCCGCCGACGCGCTCCTCGCGGCCGTCGAGGACACCGGCGCGACGGCGGAGCAGGTGCTCGACGCGGTCGACGCGGCCGTGATGACGCGCTCCTTCGAGGCGATGGGGTTCGGGTCGCCGCTCGGGACGCCGACCAGCTACCCCTGGGCGGTGCTGCGCCGGGTCGGTGCCTCGCCGTCGTACGTCGTGCACGACGCGCTGGGCGGGCAGACCCCGCAGAGCCTGGTCAACGAGCTGTGCCAGGGGATCGCCGACGGCCAGCACTCGCTGGCGGTCGTCTTCGGCGCCGACGTCACCTCCACCACCCGGCACTTCACCCGCGGCGAGGGGGCGGCGGGCGAGCGGCCGGACTTTGCCGAGGACGTCACCGGGCCCGAGGTCGACCGGGGCCGGGGCACGCACCTGGTCAACACCCGGCACCAGGTGCTGCACGGGATGACCAACGCGCCGGTGCAGTACGCGCTGCTCGAGCACGCACGGCGGCACCGTCTGGGGCTGGACCGGCGCACCTACGCCAAGCAGATGGCCGCGCTGCTCGCGCCGATGAGCGAGGTGGCCGCCGAGCGCAAGCACGCGGCGGCGCCCACGGTGCGCACCGCCGCTGAGGTCGAGACGACCACCGCCGACAACCGGGTCGTCGCCGACCCCTACCGCCGGCTGATGGTCGCCCGCGACCAGGTCAACCAGGGCGCCGCCTGCGTCATCGCCTCGATCGCCACCGCCCGGGCGCTCGGGGTGCCCGAGGACCGCTGGGTCTTCCTGCACGGGCACGCCTTCCTCTCCGAGCAGCCGATGCTCGAGCGACCCGACCTCTCGCGCAGCCCGGCCACCGTCGCCGCGATCGAGCACGCGCTCGACGTGGCCGGGGCCTCCATGGACGACATCGGCCCGATGGACCTCTACAGCTGCTTCCCGATCGCGATCACCACCGTCACCGACGCCTTCGACCTCGACACCGAGGACCCGCGCCGCCTCACCCTCACCGGCGGGCTGCCGTTCTTCGGCGGCGCCGGCAGCAACTACTCGCTGCACGCGGTGGCCGAGGTCGTGCGGCGCGTACGCCGGGAGCCCGGCGTCACCGGGCTGGTGGGTGCCAACGGCGGCCAGCTCTCGAAGTACGCCGTGGGCGTCTACTCCGCCCGGCCGCGACCGTGGGTCCCCGACGACTCGACCGCCCTCCAGGCGGGGCTCGACGCCGTCCCCGGGGTGCCGTGGACCGAGGTGGCCGACGGCCCTGCGGTGATCGAGACCTTCAGCGTCGAGCCACAACGCGACGGCAGCCGCACCGCGGCGCTGGTGTGTCGCGACCTCGCCGGCCGGCGGTTCCTCGCGACCGCAGTCGCCGACGACAAGCTGCTGGACCTGCTGGCCGACGAGGACGTCGAGCCGATCGGGCGTCGCGTCCACGTGCGCCACGTCGACCATCTCAACCGGGCCGCGCTGACCCGCGCCACGCTCGACCGGTGGCATCCCGTCCGTCCAGCGCGGCTCGACGGGGAGCACACCAGGATCCGGGTCGCCGTCGACGGGCCCGTGGTCGAGCTCGCGCTGCTGCGTCCGCTCCTCGACCGCCGCACGCACGCCGAGTGCGACGAGGTCGTCTCCGCCTGGCTGGACGACCCGCACCTGCGCGTGCTGCTCCTGCACGCCGACGGACCGGACTTCTGCGAGGGGCTCGACCCGGCCGAGATCGGGTGGGGCGGCACCCTCGTCACACCGCCGCACGGCGTGGCGGGGCTGACCGGCCGGCTGGTGGACCGACCGGTGGTCGCCGCCGTCTCGGGCGGGGTCCGCGACGCCGGGGTGGAGCTGCTGCTCGCCTGCCACGTCGTGGTCGCCGACGAGACCGCGACCTTCGAGATGACCGCCACCCGGCGGGGCCTGGTCGCCGAGCACGGTGGCCTGCGCCGGCTCCGCGAGGTCATCGGGCACCGCCTGGCCGACGACCTGGTGCTGACCGGCCGCCGCCTGGACGCCCACGAGGCACTGGCGGCGGGCCTGGTCTCGCGGGTCGTGCCCGCCGGGGACCAGCTGGCCACGGCGCGTGCGCTCGCCGAGCAGGTCTGCCTCGGCGGCGGCACCGCCGTGCGGGCCACGCTCCGGATGGCCGGGGCCGGGTCGGACGCGGCGTCGTACCTCGGCCCGGTGCAGACGCCGCGGGAGGTCGACGAGGTGGCGTTCTCCGAGGACCTCATGGGCTGAGCCCAGCAGCGCGGGACCTTGGTCCCGCGCCAGCGTGCCGTCCGGCTCGTGCCTGGGCCCCGGCGCCCCGCGAGGCTGGTGTCGGAGCCGGAGGGAGCCGGGTCCGGAGAGGCGGACATGGTCACGTTGACGGCATCGGAGATCACCGGGGCAGCGCCGCAGCGCGGCGTCGCCCGCAGCATCGTGGCGATGGCGATGCGCGCGCCCAGCCTGCACAACACCCAGCCCTGGCGGTGGCGGATCTGCTCCGAGAACACCCTGGAGCTGTACGCCGACCACGACCGCCAGCTGCACGGCGTGGACCCCCGCGGACGGCTGATGATGCTCAGCCTGGGGTCGGCGCTGCATCACGCCGTGGTCGCAGCCCGCTCGGGGGACCGCGCGGTGCGCGTGGAGCGCCTCCCCGACGGGGGCCCGCCGGACCTGGTCGCCCGGCTGCACCTGGAGGGCCGCTCGCCGTCCCGGCCGGAGGACCGCATCGCGCTCGCGTCCCTGGTGGCTCGCCGCACCGACCGCAGGCCCTTCAGCTCCTGGGAGGTGCCGGACGAGACCCTGCAGCGCCTCGCGGAGGTCTCGACGCAGGCCGGTGCGCCCGCTGTCGTCCTCGACGTGCGCCAGCGGGTCGCCGTCGAGCACCTGGTCTCGACCGCCAGCGTCCTGCAGGCCTCCCGTCGCCTCGTGGAGCGGGAGCACGCCCGGTGGTGGGCGATCGAGCCGCGGGCGACGTACGACGGTGTGCCGGCCGACCTGGTGCCCGACCGGGTCGTTGACCCGCTCGGCCGCGGCCGCGACGGCGCCGGCGCGCTCGACGGGACGCCCGCGGAGGACGCGGAGGCGGTCACCGAGCGCGCGGCGGTCCTGGCGATCTGCCACGACGACGACACCCGCGCGGGCTGGCTCGCCGCCGGCGAGGCACTCAGCGCGGTGTGGCTCGAGGCCGTCGCCGAGGGCCTCGGCGGGGTGCCGGTCTCGCTGCCGGTCGAGGAGCCCGAGCTCCGCGAGCAGCTGCGCTCGGGCGTGCTGGGACTCGCGGTGCAGCCGCAGGTCCTGCTGCGCCTGGGGTGGCCGCACACCTCGAGCGCCCGGCTGCCCGGCGCCCCCCGTCGTCCCATCGACGACGTGCTCGTGCCCTGACCCCCGCCCGGGTCCCACCCCTGGGGGTGGCGTCTGGGATGCTTGCCCGTCGGTGTCCGGACAGCCGCACGGGGAGGATCAGTGAGCGAGGGCTCCTACATCGCCTCCGAGCTCGCGCGCGTGAGCGCCGCCTTCGCCCGGCCGACCCTCACCCTGCTCCACCAGCGACAGGCACCGGTGGTCATCACGATCTTCCGGGCCGCCTTCGGCCGCGACAACAAGCCGATCCCGACGGCGCGTCTGCACACCCAGGTCGAGGAGCACCTCGCGGTCTTCCGGCGCGACCCCGGAGCCGACGTCCCGACCGGCTCGGGGCGTGAGCTGTGCCAGCGCTGGATGCGCGGCCAGTGGCTGGTGCGCTCGCTGGACGAGTCCGGCGAGGAGGTCTACGCGCTCACCTCGCACGCCCAGCAGGCGCTGGAGCTGGTCAAGAACCTCACGCGCGACCGCGCCACCCTCTCCGAGCACCGCATCGCCACCATTCTCACCACCGTGCGGCGGTTCAACTCCGAGGCCAACCCCGACCGCTCCAGCCGGGTCGGCATCCTCAACGCCGAGATCGCCCGGCTGACCGCCGAGCGCGACCGGCTCGTCGACGGCGCTGACCTCGTGGGGGCCACCGAGGACTTCATGCTCGAGGGCTACACCGAGCTGATGTCGCTGGTCTCGGCGCTGCCCAGCGACTTCGCCCGGGTCGAGGAGCGCTTCGCCACGATCCGCTCGGAGATCCTGGCCGCCTTCCGGGCCGAGGACCGTCCCGCCGGGGAGGTGATCGACGACTATCTCGCCCGCGCCGACGCGCTGATGACCGCCACCCACGAGGGCCGGGCGTTCGAGGGCGCCTTCGCGCTGCTGCGCGACGACGCCACGGTGACCCAGCTGCGCGAGGACCTCGGCGACCTGCTCGACCACCCGCTCTCCGAGGGGCTGCTGGGCGAGGCCGACCGCGCGGAGCTGCGCGGCACCGTCCGCCTGGTCCGTGACGGCCTGGACCGGGTGCTCTCGCAGCGCTCGCGGGTGACCGCGACGCTGAAGGAGTACATCGTCTCCCACGACGTCGCCCGCGACCGTGAGCTGGAGCAGACCCTGCGCCAGGTCGAGTCCGAGCTGATGACGTGGATGGCCACCACCGGCCCGCGCGCCAGCATCGACCTGCCGCTGCTGCCGGCCCGGGTGTCGGTGGAGCACCTGCGCGAGCGCTTCCACGACCCCGCCGACGACCGGCTGCCCGAGCCGATCGCCGCTCCCGACCCCGACGACGCACCGCGCCTGACCCTCGAGGAGCTCAAGGCCCAGGGCGGACCGCAGCTCTCGGTGCTCCGCGGCCGCCTCGACGAGGCCCGCGCCCAGGTGGTGCCGGTCGGCTCGATGGGCTCCTTCTTCGGCGCGCTCGAGCCGTCGCTGCGCCGCCCCGTCGAGATCCTGGGCCTGCTCCACCTCGCCGCCGAGCTCGGCTGGCTGGAGCAGGAGTCCGAGCCCGAGGAGCAGGGCGAGGCGTACGCCGCCGTCCGCCCCGACGGCACCCGCCGCACCTTCGACGTCCCGCGCACCCCCGTGCCGGATCCCGATCTGCCGCCCGACCTGCCGCCAGACCAGTCCGTGGAGGACCAGCAGTGACCACCGACCTGGACCCGACGCCCGACCTCGCGCCCGACCTTGCACCCGACGACGCGACCTCGGTGTCGCTGTGGGAGGGCGACGAGGGCGGGCTGGAGCACGCCCAGCGGCTGGCCCTGGTCACCCTGCTGAAGTCCCGCTTCATCTCCGCACGCACCCACCCGCGGGACTGGACCGTGCTGGTCGAGCACGAGCGGGTCATCCGCTCCCGTCTCAACGACCTCTTCCTGGAGCTGGCCATCGACCGCACCCGCGAGGTCGCCTGGAAGCGCCAGGCAGTCTCCGAGGCCGGCGCCCGGCTGCCCACGCTGCTCTACGACGCCGCCTGGTCCCGCGAGGAGACGCTGGTCCTCGTGCACCTGCGCGACCGGCTGCGAGCCGGACACGCCGGCGGCGACGCCCGGGTCTACATCGACCGCGACGACGTGCTCGACCACGTCGCGACCTTCCGTCCGGCGCACGCGACCGACGAGGCCGGCGACGAGAAGCGCGCGCGCAACGCCTTCACCAGCGTCGCCAAGGCGGGCCTGCTGATCCCGACCGCCTCCGAGGACCGGTTCGAGATCAGCGAGGCGGTCGAGCCGCTGCTGCCGCTGGAGCTGCTGCAGCAGCTGCTCGAGCAGCTGCGCGAGGCCAACGGAGGCGGGGCCGACGCGGGCGGCGACGACCAGGCGACCGACGAGCCCAGCGACGTACGGGCCGATGCACAGCCGGGGGAGCCGCAGGGCGCCCCTGCCGAGGACACCGACGGCATGCTGATCGAGGAGGACGCCGAGTGAGCGTCGAGGAGACCGAGCGCGAGGGCCTGTTCACCGAGCAGACCGTGGCGCTGCCCGCCGACGACACCATGCAGTGGCGCGCTGCGCTGATGCAGCTGGTCAACTGGGGCGGCTTCGGCGGCCTGACGACCGTGCCGCTGCGCGGCGAGGCCACGATGATCTCCGGCGCCTCGGGCGTCGGGAAGTCCACCATCCTCGACGCCTACACCGCGCTGATGATGCCCTCGGACACCAAGTTCAACGGCGCCTCCAACGACGCCGTCGCCGGCCGCGCCCGCGGCGTCGGCCAGCGCAACCTGCTGTCCTACCTGCGCGGTGCCGTCGACGTCGTCGACGACCCGCGCACCGGGCGGCCCGTCGAGAAGCTGCTGCGGGGCAAGGGCGGTGACACCTGGGGCGCGGTCGCGATGACCTTCGTCAACGACCAGGGTGGCCGCTTCACCGCCCTGCGCACCTACTACGTCCCTCGGCGTGCGGCGCGCTCGGCCGACGTGCAGATGCAGCTGGTCACCCACGAGGGCGCGCTGTCGCTGCAGGTGCTGGAGGCGGCGGTCGCCGACCGCTTCCACGCCAACACCCTCAAGAAGCTCTTCCCCGGGGTCCGCGTCCACCGCACGTACGCCGAGTTCTCGGCCGTCCTGCACGCCCGGCTCGGCATCGGCGCAGGTGGCGACGGGGCCAAGGCGCTGCGGTTGCTGGCGCGCATCCAGGCCGGCAACCAGGTGCGCAGCGTCGACGAGCTCTACAAGGACATGGTGCTCGAGCGCCCGACCACCTACGCCGCCGCCGACCGGGCCATCGAGCACTTCGACGACCTCGACGCGGCCTACTCCGCGATGCGCACCGAGGAGCGCAAGCTCGAGGTGCTCGGCCCCATCACCGACCTGCACGACCGGCAGGTCCGCGCCACCGCGCGGCTGGCCGAGCTCGACTCCTACGGTGTCGCCGCCACCGGCGACACCCCGCTGCGGCAGTGGCTGCTGCGCACCCACCACCGGCTGATCCGCGACGCCGTCGACACCAACCGCGCCGCACGCGAGCGGGCCACGGCCGAGCTGTCGGCCTCCACGTCCGCCGAGCGCGACCTGGCCTCGGACCTGGAGGCCGCCAAGGCCGCGCACCGCGCCGCCGGCGGCTCCACGATCCAGGGGATCGGCCAGTCGATCGAGCAGGAGCAGGTCGTCCGCGAGGACCGGCTCGCCCGGCGCGAGCTGCTCCAGCAGCGGCTGCTGCCGGTCGTCGGGGTCACCGACGCTGAGGCGCCCGACCTGGGCGACGCCCTGATGTCGGTCGAGGCCTTCACGGTGCTGCAGCTGCACGCCCGCGAGTGGCTCTCGGGCTGGGAACGCGAGCAGGAGCGGGTGCGCCGCGAGCGCGACGTCACCCGCGACCGCCGCTTCCCCCTCAGCCAGCGCCAGGCCGAGCTGCGCCGCGAGCGCGCCTCGCTGGAGAGCCGCGGCGGGCGGCTGCCGGCCCGCATGCACGAGCTGCGCGACGAGGTGTCGCGCGCCAGCGGCATCCCCGCCTCCGAGCTGCCCTTCGTGGCCGAGCTGATCGACGTGGCGCCGGAGGAGGCACGGTGGCGCACCGCCGTGGAGACGGTGCTGGGTGCGAGCGCCCGGATGCTGCTGGTCCCGCTGGACCGGCTCGAGCAGTTCTCCTCCGCGATCGACGGGCTGCGGCTGCGCGGCCGACTGGTCTTCGAGGGCGTCGAGCTGCACCTGCCCGACCTCGGCCCGGCCGACCCCGAGCGGGTGGCCGGCAAGCTGCTCTTCCAGGACTCGCCGTTCTCCGGCTGGGTCCAGGCGCACGTGAGCGAGCCGTCGCGCAACGCGCTGTGCGTCGAGGACGCCGCCGGGCTCGCCGGCGGCGGCTTCCGGGTGACCGAGGCCGGTCAGACCCGTCAGGGGCGACGTGGCACCCACGGGCGGGGCGACAGCCGCTCGATCATCGGGTTCTCCGGCGAGGAGGCGGTCGCCGAGATCGACGCCGAGCTCGCCGCCTTGGAGGAGCAGCTGGACGCGGTCGACGCGGAGGTCGCCGAGCTCGACCGGCGCAGTGCGCTGCTGGAGCAGCAGCGGGCGTCGTACGACGCGATCGTGGCGGCGCGCTTCGACGACCTCGACGTCGACGGCAGCGACCGGCGCATCGCCGAGCTGGAGGCCCGGCGCGAGGAGATCCTCGGCGCCGACGACCAGCTGCACGCGCTGCAGCGCCAGATCGAGGAGCTGACGGGCCGTCTGGAGGAGGTGCGCCGCGAGCGGTTCGGGCTGGAGGCGCGCGCCCGCGAGCTGGGCGACGAGCACGCCCGGCTGGTCGACGACGAGGACCTCGTCACCGACCGGCTCGAGGCGATGGAGCGCTCGGGGCGGGTCACGCTCACCGACGAGCAGGACGCCGCGCTGGCCGCCGACTTCGCCGCCGCGGCCGCGCCCGGCGACCCCGACGACCTCGAGCGGTTCACCGAGACCTCCCAGCGCCTCGCCGAGCGGCTGCGCGAGGCCGTGGTCGACGCCGAGACCGAGCTGACCCGGGTCGAGGAGGAGCTTGCCGGGATCTTCCGGGTCTACAAGATGCAGTGGGACTCGCCCAACCTGGGGGCGACCGCCGCGTCCTACCCCGACTACGCCCGCATCCTCGAGGAGGTCCGCGGCACCGGCCTGGCCGAGCGGCGCGCGGAGTGGCGGCGCCGCCTCACCGAGTGGAGCGGCCAGGACCTCGTGCCGCTGGTCGGTGCGATGGCCGCCTCGATCGAGGAGATCGAGGACCGGCTCGAGCCGATCAACGCGATCCTGCGGCGCCTGGAGTTCGGCGGCGTCGGTGACCGGCTGCGCATCCGGCTGCGCCGTCTCGCGCCCGCCCACGTGCAGGTCTTCATGAAGGACCTGCGGCGGCTGGCGTCGGGCACGACCGGGGAGCTGGGCGAGGACGACCTCGAGCGGCGCTTCACCGAGCTGAGCCGGTTCATGGACCAGCTGCGGGTGCCCGCCCAGGTCGGCGACGTGGCGTCGTCCTCGACCGACCGCGACCGGCTGCTCGACGTGCGCCGGCACGTGGAGATCAGCGCGGAGCGCTACGACTCGCTGACCGGCGAGCTCAAGGCGACCTACCGGACGCTGGGGGAGAAGAGCGGTGGCGAGAGCCAGGAGCTGGTGGCCTTCATCGTCGGCTCGGCGCTGCGCTTCCGTCTCGGCGACGAGCTGCGCTCGCGGCCCCGCTTCGCGCCGGTCTTCCTCGACGAGGGCTTCGTGAAGGCCGACTCCGAGTTCGCCGGCCGTGCCGTGCGCGCGTGGAAGGGCCTGGGCTTCCAGCTCATCATCGGTGTCCCGCTGGACAAGGTGACCGGCCTCGAGCCGCACATGGACGAGCTGCTGGCCATCACCAAGAACAGCACCACGCACCAGTCTTGGATCACCCCGATCCGCGACGCCGCCGAGGCCTGACCGCCGAGAGGTCGCTCACGCACGGCCGAGAGGTCTGCGGGGTCAGAGGAATGTCGCAACACCCCCTGCCCCGAGGGGGATGTTGTGCCGACTCCACCGATGCCTGCTGACCA
>LUPK01000036.1 GCA_001627335.1 Nocardioides sp. REDSEA-S33_B3
GTCGAGCACCGACACGTCCAGGTCGCCGTAGACGGTCATGGCCGCCGTCCGGGGAATCGGCGTGGCCGTCATGACCAGCACGTCGGGCACCGTGCCGTCGCGGTTGCGGTCCCGCAGGGTGGCGCGCTGCTCGACGCCGAACCGGTGCTGCTCGTCGATCACCACCGCCCCCAGGGAACCGAACTCGATTCCCTCCTGGATGAGGGCGTGGGTCCCGATGAGCACGTCCACGCCGCCGGCCACCAGTTCGGCGGGTACTCACCCCGCCTCGGCGACGGCCGCGCCCTCCTCCTCGGCGAGCTCACCGATCGCGAGGGCCGCCTGCGCGACCTCCACCTCAAGGGCTCGGGCAGGACCCCGTGGTCGCGCGGTGGCGACGGCTTGGCGGTGGTGGGCCCGATGCTCCGCGAGCACCTCGTCTCGGCGGCGATGCACGCGCTCGGCGTCCCCACGACCCGCTCGCTCGGTGTCGTCGCCACCGGCCGCGCCGTCCAGCGCGAGCAGCCGCTCCCCGGTGCGGTGCTGGCCCGGGTCGCGTCGAGCCACCTGCGCGTCGGCACCCTGCAGTACGCCGTGGCGCTGGACCACCAGCAGCCCGGCGCCGGCCTGGTGCGCCGCGTCGTCGAGCACGCCGCGACCCGCCACCACCCGCACGTCCTGGACGCCGACGTCCCGGCGCTGGCGCTGCTCGAGGAGGTCACCCGCGTGCAGGCCGAGCTGGTCGCCTCGTGGATGTCGGTCGGCTTCGTGCACGGGGTGATGAACACCGACAACGTCACGCTCTCGGGCGAGACCATCGACTACGGCCCCTGCGCCTTCCTCGACGGGTTCGACCAGGCCGCGGTCTTCAGCTCGATCGACACCGGCGGCCGCTACGCCTTCGGCCAGCAGCCGGCGATCACCCAGTGGAACCTCGCCCGGATGGCCGAGACCCTCCTGCCGCTCGTCGTCGAGCAGGCCGGCCTCGACCAGGAGGGGGCGGTCGAGCGGTGCGTGGCCGTGCTCGAGACGTTCCCGACGCTCTACGGCGAGGCGTACGCGGCCCGGCTGGCCGCCAAGCTGGGCCTGCCGACCGGCCTGGACCCCGAGGTCCGCACCGCGCTGGTCGGCGACCTGCTGACGCTGATGCAGGCCGCCCGGGTCGACCACACCGGGTTCTTCCGCGACCTGGCCCGCGAGCTGCGGGGCACCGGCGGCGAGCAGGGGACCCCCGCCCGCGACCTGGTCCTCGACCTGCCGGCCTACGACGACTGGGCGACCCGCTGGCGCGCCCTCGGGCCGGACCCCGACGCCATGGACGCCGTCAACCCGGCGTACGTCCCCCGCAACCACCTGCTCCAGGCCGCGCTCGACGCCGCCGACGCCGGCGACCTCGCGCCGTTCGAGCGGATGCTCGAGGTGGTCACCCGCCCCTTCGTCGAGCGCCCCGAGTGGGCGACCTACGCGCTTCCCGACCCGGCCGGCGGGCCGTTCGTGACCTACTGCGGGACCTGAACGGGGTTACTCCGCACGAGATCTCACCCTCAGCTCGAGGTCAGGGTGAGATCTCGTCCGGACTACCCCGCCCGCACCCCAACGCCCCCAGCGTCATCGAGGCGAGCACCTGGCGCATCTCGGCGTCGGGCAGCAGGCCGGAGTGGGGCGTGGAATTGATGAGCCCGAAGGCGGCGTGCGCCATCGCGCGGGCGGCGTCGAGGGAGAGGTCGGGGTGGAGGGCGCGGAGCTGGTCGGCCCACACGTCGACGTACGCGCGCTGGGTGGCTCGCACCTCCTCGCGCGCCTGATCGGGGAGCGAGGACCAGTCGCGGTCCTGGACGACGATGAGCGGCCGGTGCTCGAGGGCGAACCCGACGTGGTGGTCGACCAGCGCCGCGAGCGCCGCCGCGGGCGAGTCCGCCGCGCCGACGCACGCCCGGCCGCCGTCGAGAAGCCACCGGCTGATCGAGACCAGCATCTCCGCGAGCACCGCGTCCTTGGACGCGAAGTGCTTGTAGAGCGCCGGGCCGGAGATGCCGCAGGCCGCGCCGAGGTCGGCGACCGAGACGCCGTGGAACCCGCGCGCGGCGAACAGCTCGGCGGCGGTGCCGAGGATCTGCTCGCGGCGCGTGGTCACCCCGGCAGGTTAGCGGCCGCTAACTCCTCGCCGTCAGTGTCGGTGGCGTCCTCGGCCCGCGCCTGCACCTGTCGGGCGAAGGGCCGGCCCGGCAGCGAGACCACCTCGTCGAGGTCGGCTGGCTGGACCCGGTGCGCCGGCCGGGTGCCGAGGTACTGTCCTGCTCGACCGTGCACGGCTTCGGCACGCTGCACCTCGACGGGCCGCTGCGCAACGTGCCGGGCGCGTCCCGCTGTGGGTCGAACCCGTGCGTGGCTCACCACCCGTCGCGGATGATGGGGGCATGGCGGGGGACACCAGGCGCTCGCGGCGCGCTGCCGCGACCTTCGCGCTGGCCGTCGCCCTCGTGGCCACCGGCGCCTTCCACATGCTGCTGGTGACCACCGACCTCGACGGCGCGTTCGCCGACGGCCGCGACGACGTCACCGCCACCGAGGACCCCCGTGACACCGCGCCTGCCTCCACGCCGGGTGCGCTGCCCGTCGACCCGCCACCCACCACGGCCGACCCGACCCCCAGCGCCCCCAGCCCGTCAGCGCCGGCGCGCACCTGCCGGCCCCGCACCGCGCCGGTCGACCCCGACGCGGACGCCTCGGCGCTCTGCCTCGCCGAGACCCTCGACCGCTGGCTGGCCGACGGCGTCACCGCGGTCGGCCAGCAGGTCAACATCTCCAGCGACTCCTGGGACGAGCCCCTGTGGCGGCTGGAGCCGCAGCGTCCCGCGGTCGTCGGGTTCGACCTCGACGAGCTGGTCGCCGCGGCCCGCCGCGGCACCGACTGGACCGAGGACCTCGCGCTGATGGCCGCCGACGGCGTGGTCCTCACCGCCTCCTGGCACGCCCCCAACCCGTTCAGCGGCGGCGACTCCTTCGACCGCACCGGAGCGGACCGGCTCGAGGCGCTGCTGGAGGAGGACAGCGCCCCGGCCCGGCGCTTCGAGGCGGAGTGGGCCGCGGTGCTCGACCTCCTGGCCCGTCTCCAGGAGCAGGGGGCCGCGGTCCTGGTGCGGCCGCTGCACGAGGCCGGCGGCAGCTGGTTCTGGTGGGGCCGTCCCGACCCGAGCACCTACCGCGCGCTCTTCGCCGACCTCCAGCAGCAGGCGGCCGACGCCGGGGTCCACAACCTGCTGTGGTCCTACGGTGCCGCCGTCCGCACCTGGGAGGGTGTCGACGAGCCGCTCTCCCTGCTGCCCGACCGCGTGGACCTGGTCGGCCTGGACACCTACGACTGCGAGACCCCGCACCCCGACTGCGGCGGCCGCGACGCCGACGACCTGGCCCGCGACGAGGTCGACCTGACCGGGTACGCCGAGCTGGTCGCCGCCGCGCCCCGCGCCGCGCTGACCGAGGTCGGGCCCGCCCACTCGCCCGACGGCACGTGGGACCCGTCGGTCATCACCCGGACGCTGGCCCGCGAGGGGCTCCCCGCTGCCTACGCGCTGCTGTGGTTCGACGACTCCTTCGGCCGCAAGCAGGTCTCCTCCCTCAAGGGCGGGAAGGCCTGGCTCGAGTCCTGTCCCGACGCACTGTGCCCGGTGGGCGCCGCGGGCTGAGGCCGAGCCGTCCCCGCCGGGCGGTGGCGCCGCAGGTTAACGATCGCTAACCTGCTGGGGTGAGCACCCACATGCGCGACCTCGTCGACGAGCTGCGCCAGCGCCTCGCGACGGTGCGGCAGGGCGGCAGCGAGGCCGCGAGGAAGAAGCACACCGACCGCGGGAAGCTGCTCGCGCGCGACCGGGTCGACCGGTTGCTCGACCCGGGCAGCCCGTTCCTGGAGCTGAGCCCGCTGGCGGCGTACGGGATGTACGGCGCGCCGGGGGAGACGCCGGTGCCCAGCGCCGGGGTCGTCGGAGGCATCGGTCGCATCCACGGTCGCGAGTGCGTCGTCGTGGCGAACGACGCCACCGTCAAGGGCGGCACCTACTACCCCATGACGGTCAAGAAGCACCTGCGCGCACAGACGATCGCGGCCGAGAACAACCTGCCGTGCATCTACCTCGTCGACTCCGGCGGCGCGTTCCTGCCGATGCAGGACGAGGTGTTCCCCGACCGCGAGCACTTCGGCCGGATCTTCTTCAACCAGGCCACCATGAGCGCCCGCGGCATCCCGCAGATCGCCTCGGTGATGGGCTCGTGCACCGCCGGAGGCGCCTACGTCCCGGCGATGTCCGACGAGACCGTCATCGTCAAGGAGCAGGGCACGATCTTCCTCGGCGGCCCGCCGCTGGTGAAGGCCGCGACCGGTGAGGTCGTCACTGCCGAGGAGCTCGGCGGCGGCGAGGTCCACGCGCGCCGCTCCGGCGTGGTCGACCACCTCGCCGAGGACGACGCCCACGCGCTGGCGATCGTGCGCGGCATCGTCGACACCTTCTCCCGACCGGTCTCGACGAGCTCGACCGACAGGGGCCCCTGGCAGGTCCGCGAGCCGGAGGAGCCGCTGGAGGACCCCGAGTCGATCTACGACGTGGTCCCCGCCGACGTCCGCACCCCCTACGACGTGCGCGACGTCATCCGCCGCATCGTCGACGGCTCGCGGCTGCAGGAGTTCAAGGCGTTGTACGGCGAGACGCTGGTCTGCGGGTTCGCGCACGTCTGGGGCCACCCCGTCGGCATCATCGCCAACAACGGCATCCTCTTCAGCGAGTCCGCGCTCAAGGGCGCGCACTTCATCGAGCTGTGCAACCAGCGCGGCATCCCGCTGGTCTTCCTGCAGAACATCTCCGGCTTCATGGTCGGCCGGGAGTACGAGAACAACGGCATCGCCCGCGACGGCGCCAAACTCGTCACCGCGGTCGCCTGCTCGGTGGTCCCCAAGTTCACCGTCGTGATCGGCGGCTCGTACGGCGCCGGCAACTACGGCATGTGCGGTCGCGCCTACGACCCGCGGTTCCTGTGGATGTGGCCCAACGCGCGGATCTCGGTGATGGGCGGCGAGCAGGCCGCCTCGGTGCTCGCGACCGTGGCCAACCGTACCGACGACGAGGAGTTCAAGGCCCCCATCCGCGCGCAGTACGAGGAGCAGGGCTCGCCCTACTACGCCTCCGCGCGGCTGTGGGACGACGGGATCATCGATCCCGCCGACACCCGCCGGGTCCTCGGCATGGCGCTCTCGGCCGCGGCCAACGCACCTGTCGCGGATCCGAACTACGGCATTTTCAGGATGTGACGTGAACACCCTCCTCATCGCCAACCGCGGCGAGATCGCCCGCCGCGTGACCCGCACCGCCCGCCGCCTGGGCTGGCGGACCGTCGCGATCCACTCCGACCTCGACGCCGGGGCGCTGCACGTGCGCGAGGCCGACGACGCGGTGCGCGTGGAGTCCTACCTCGACGTCGACGAGGTGGTGGCCGCCGCCCGCGAGAGCGGCGCCGGCTACGTCCACCCCGGTTACGGCTTCCTCTCCGAGCGGGCCCCGTTCGCCCGTGCGCTCGCCGAGGCCGGCATCACCCTGGTCGGGCCCGAGGCCGAGGTGATGGACGCGATGGGCCGCAAGGACGCCGCCCGCGCGGTCGCGGTCGCCGCCGGCGTACCGGTCGTGCCGTCCTACGACCTCGACGACGACCCCGCGGGCTTCGCCTACCCGGTGCTGGTCAAGGCCGCGGCCGGCGGCGGCGGCAAGGGCATGCGCGTGGTGCGCAGCGCCGCCGACTACGCCGAGGGGTTCGCCGCGGCGCAGCGCGAGGCGCGTTCGGCGTTCGGCGACGACACGATCCTGGTGGAGAAGTACGTCGAGTCCGGCCGCCACGTCGAGGTGCAGGTCATGGGCGACACCCACGGCCACGTGGTGCACCTCTTCGAGCGCGACTGCTCGACCCAGCGCCGGCACCAGAAGGTGCTGGAGGAGGCGCCTGCCCCCGCGATCACCGAGGAGCAGCGTGCAGCCATCACCGGCGCGGCCGTGGCGCTGGCCGCGCAGTGCGGCTACACCGGTGCGGGCACCGTGGAGTTCCTGCTGGACAACGCGACCGGCGAGTTCTACTTCCTGGAGATGAACACCCGCCTCCAGGTCGAGCACCCGGTCACCGAGGAGGTCGTGCGGGTCCGCGGGCAGCGGGTCGACCTCGTCGAGCTGCAGCTGCGGGTCGCGACCGGCGAGCCGCTGGGCATCGACCAGGCCGACGTCACGCTCGAGGGGCACGCCATCGAGGCGCGGGTCTACGCCGAGGACTCCTTCGGCGGCTTCCTCCCGCAGGCCGGGCGCGCCGGCGAGGTGCGCTGGCCGGCCGGCGACCGGGTCCGCGTGGACCACTCGCTGGTCAGCGGGCAGCAGGTCTCGACGGCGTACGACCCGATGCTGGGCAAGGTCGTCGCCGGCGGCACCGACCGCGAGGACGCCCGGCGTCGCCTGGTGGCCGCGCTCGACGACACCGTGGTGCTCGGGCTGACCACCAACACCGGCTTCCTGCGCGCGCTCGCCGACCACGCGGCGTTCCGCGACGTCGGGCACGAGGGCGGTCTCGACACCGCCTGGCTCGACCGCGTCGACGTCGTCACCGAGGTGCCTGCCCCGAGCACGGACGAGGCGCGGCAGCTCGCCGCCTGGGCCGTCCACCTCGCCGAGTCCGAGACCGACGGGCCCTTCGCCTCCGACGGCTTCCGCCTCGGCGCGCCCCCCGCGCCGGTCGTGGTGCCGCTCGACGAGGACGTCGTGCTCGGCCGCCGCCCGCGGCTGGACCCGGCCGCCCACGTCACCCCCGCCTCGGTCGAGGTCGTGCTGCGCGGCCAGCGCTTCCGCTTCGAGCGCGGCGACCTGGCCGGCGACCACGCCGACGAGCACACCGGCGACCTCGTCGCGCCCATGCCCGGCACCGTCCTCGACGTCCGCGTCGAGGCGGGTGGCACCGTGGTGGAGGGGCAGGTGCTCGGCGTGCTGGAGGCGATGAAGATGGAGCTCGCGCTCAAGGCGCCGTACGCCGGTACCGTGACCGTCGTCGACGCGACCGTGGGGCGGCAGGTGCCGCTGGGGCACGTGCTGTTCCACGTGGAACCAACGGGAAGCGAGTGAGGTCGGTGGTCGGAGCGGCCGGCACGAGTGACGTCGGTGGCTACGCTGGAGACATGAGCACACCGACGGCAGCCGCCTTGCGGTTGCGGGCCGCGCTCAGCTCGCAGACCGATCGTGTCGCTGCCCTGTTGGATGCCTACGGTGCCACCAACCCACGCCTGTTCGGCTCCGTGGCGCGTGGTGACGCGCGCGACGACAGCGACCTGGACCTGCTCGTCGACCTGGTGCCGGGACGAGGGAACGAGCTCCTTCGTGTCGCCGGCCTGGGGGAGGAGCTGAGCGAGTTGCTGGGGTGTCGGGTGGACGTCGTGAGCGCGAGCCTGCTGCGCGACGACGTGAGCAGGACGGCTTCGGCGGACGCGGTGGCCGTGTGACCCGCACGCCTGATCAGCGCTGCGAGGACATCGACGCGGCCGTGGCGCGGTGCCTGGCGTACCGGGACCACCTGGACTCCGAACAGCTCGGGTCGATGGCCTACGACGCGATCCTGCGCAACCTCGCGGTCATCGGCGAGGCGGTCAAGGCGCTGCCCGAGGAGCTGAAGTCGGCGCGTCCCGAGGTGCCGTGGGCGTCGATCGCGGGGCTGAGGAACGTCGTGGTCCACGAGTACTTCCGCGTGGACCCGGAGATGATTCGCGACATCGTGGACCACCAGCTGGTGGTCCTGGTCCAGCGAGTGGAAGGGTCCCCATGACCGGCGTCATCACCCGCGCCACCCCCGTGCCCGCGCCGGGGATGCCCGGGCGCGTGCGGATCTACGAGGTCGGCCCGCGCGACGGCCTGCAGAACGAGCAGGAGATCGTGCCGCTTGAGGTCAAGGAGGAGTTCGTGCGGCGGCTGCTGGCCGCCGGGCTCCCCGTCGTCGAGGCGACCAGCTTCGTCCACCCGCGCTGGGTGCCGCAGCTCGCCGACGCGGCCGACCTGATGACTGCGCTGGGCGACTCGATCGGCGAAGCAGCGCGCGACTGCCCCGTGCTGGTGCCCAACGAGCGCGGCCTCGACCGCGCGCTCGAGCTCGGCCTGCGCCACGTCGCCGTCTTCGCCAGCGCCACCGAGACCTTCGCGGCCAAGAACCTCAACCGCACGCTGGACTCCCAGCTCGAGATGTTCGCCCCGACCATCGAGCGCGCGCTGGCGGCGGGGATGGACGTCCGCGGCTACGTGTCGATGTGCTTCGGCGACCCCTGGGAGGGCCCGGTCGAGCCCCAGCAGGTCGTGACGGTCGGGCAGCGGCTGCTCGAGATGGGCGTCGGCGAGCTCAGCCTCGGCGACACGATCGGCGTCGGCACCGCGGGCCACGTCACCGCGCTCGTGGAGGCGTTCACCGCGGCGGGCACCGGCGTCGACCGGCTCGCGCTGCACTTCCACGACACCTACGGCCAGGCCCTCTCCAACGTGCAGGCCGGCCTGCGCGCCGGCGTGACGACGTACGACGCGAGCGCCGGTGGGCTCGGGGGCTGCCCGTACGCCCAGAGCGCGACCGGCAACCTCGCGACCGAGGACCTCGTGTGGCTGCTCGACGGTCTCGGCATCGACCACGGGGTCGACCTCGAGGCGCTCGTGGCCACCAGTGCCTGGATGGCGCAGCAGCTCGGGCGCCCCAGCCCCTCCGCCGTGGTCCGGGCGCTGGCACAATCCACCTCGTGACATCCCAGCGTCGGGTCTACCTGCACATCGGTGCGCCGAAGACCGGCACCACCTACGTGCAGGACCGACTGAGCCGCAACGCCAAGACGCTGGCCCAGCACGGTGTCCACTTCCCCTCGCGCTCGCCGCTGGTGAGCCCCGGGATGTTCCACTTCCGGGCCGCGCTGGACCTCCTCGGCCAGGACTGGGGCGGCGAGCAGGGCCATGCCGAGGGCAGCTGGGACGCGCTGGTCCGCCGGGTCCGCCGTACCCGCGGCACCGTGATCGTCAGCCACGAGATCCTCGCCCCCGCGCCGGCGCAGGCCGTGGCGCGCGCGAAGGCCGAGCTCGGTGCCGGCGACGACCTCCACGTCGTCTACGGCGTGCGCGACCTGGCCCGCCAGCTCCCCGCTGCCTGGCAGGAGAGCATCAAGCAGGGCCGCAAGTGGACCTACCGCACCTTCCTGCGCAAGACCCGCAGCGGCAGGCCGTGGTTCTACCGCGCCTTCGACGTGCCCGCCGTGCTCAGCACGTGGTCGGCCGGGCTGCCGCCGGAGAACGTCCACGTCGTCACCGTCCCGCAGTCCGGCACCGCCGGCCCCGACGAGCTGTGGCACCGCTTCTGCCGCGCGGTCGACATCGACCCCGCCTGGGTGCCGGAGGAGTCGCGCCGCACGAACCCCTCGCTCGGCGTCGCCGAGGCGGCGCTGATCCGCCGCCTCAACAAGCGCCTGGGTCGCAAGGTCCGGCGTGACGCGACCTACGACGACCTCGTGCGCGGCCTGCTCGCCGAGCAGGAGCTGGCCGGTCGCGACAGCGCCAAGCTGCTGCTCCCCCCGGGCATGCACGAGTGGGCCGAGGCGGAGTCGGCGCGCTGGGTCGAGTGGATCGAGCAGAGCGGGGTCGACGTCATCGGCGACCTGGACGACCTGCACCCCCTGCCGACCCGCCGCCGCGACTACGTCAACCCCGACAAGGTCACCTCCAAGGCCCAGCTCGCCGCCGCCCTCGACGCGCTCACGGTGATGACGCAGGAGGCGGCGCGCCGCGAGGACCCCGAGCAGCAGCTCGCGCAGCGGTTGCGCACCGGCGTACGCCGCCTGCGCGAGTCGTGACCGGCCCGGCCCGGGCCGCCGCGTGGGTCGCCCACCTGCGGGAGGGCGGCACGACGCCGTGGGCGGAGTGGACCGGCACCGTCGACGGCCCCACGCCGCCGGTCCTCCCCGGCGCCCAGCAGCTGGAGCTGCTGCGCCGGGTCAACCAGCGAGCAGCCGTGCCGGACGCCCTGGTCGAGCGGGTCCTGGCCGCCAGTGCCGCCGGCCGGGGGCGCCCCGACCTCGAGCTCGTGGGCGCCCGTCCCGCCTCCGACTTCGGGCCGCCGCCCGTGGACCCCGCCGACCTGCCGGCCGAGGAGCTGCTGCGCGTGGCGGCGCTGCTCCTCGCCGAGGACCTCGCCGCCGAGGGCGATCCCGACGAACGGCACGACCGCCCCGACGACCTCGGCCGGCTCCTCGGGGATGCCGCCCGGCGGATGAAGCGCAGCGGTCGCGGCCCGTGGCTGCGCCCGTGGCGGACGAAGTACAAGCTGGTCGGCGACCCCTGGCGCGCCGACGCCCTGCGCCGCGACCTCATCGCGCGCGGCCGTCCGCCCGGGGGCCGCGGTGCCCTCGTGCTCGTGGTGGCCGACGACCTCGCCACCATGCTGGGCGACCTGTGGACCGATCGGTGCTTCTCGACCGGCGTCGCGGTGCCGGCGTGGGGGCCGTGGCTGGACGCGCTGGCCGGCTCCCGTCGGATCGCCCGGGGCGCCGACCCCGCGCTGGTCGCCGCCACGTGGTCCGAGCGGGTGGGGCGCGAACGGGTGCGCATCGTGCTCGACGAGACGCAGCTCCCGGCGGTGCTCGGCGTCCCCCGCCTCACGCCGCGGCCGGCGGTGTCGGCGGAGGCCGCCGAGCTCGCGCGCCTGGTCGCGAAGGCGCTCGGCCTGCGCGTGACCCCCGACGTCGGCCGCCGGATCCTGCGCGAGCGGCTGCTGCCGCGCCTGGTCGGGCACCCGGGTCACCCAGGCGCCCCGCTGGCCGTGCCGCCCGAGCACCACCGGTGGATCCACCGCCGATCGGTCCGGATGCGGGACGCCGTGCGCGCGGGTGACTACCCTGTCCTGGGCGAGGTGGACGGCCTGGTGAGCCGCCCGCGCGCCCTGGCCGCCTCCGGTGAGACCCTCTCCGGCGAGGCGGCGGACGAGCGGGTGCTGGCCCTGGCCGTGGACCTGCTCCTCGCACCGACCGGTGCGCAGGACCGCACCGGACCGCAGGAGGCAGGCACGTGAGCGCGCGGGTCCTGCTGCACGTCGGCACCCCCAAGACCGGCACCTCCCACCTGCAGGACGTGCTGTTCCGCAACCGCGATCGCCTGCGCCACCACGGACTGCTCTACCCCGCCGACCGCTTCGACGCGCACTTCCTGGCCGCGCTGGACCTGATGGCGCTGCCGTGGGGCGGGCTGCAGGCCGAGGCGATCGGCCGCTGGGACGCGCTCGCCGAGCAGGTGCGCCGGCACCCCGGCACCTCGATCATCAGCCACGAGATCCTCGCGACCGCCTCCCGCAGCCAGGTCGGCCGGGCGATGCAGTCGCTGGCCCCCGACGACGGCACCGAGGTCCACCTGGTGCTCTCGGTGCGCGACCTGGTGCGCCAGATCCCCGCGGAGTGGCAGGAGAACGTCAAGCACCGCAGCACGATCACCTACGAGGAGTTCCTCGCCCAGCTGCGCGACCCCGAGCGCAAGGGACGCATCGCGACCTGGTTCTGGGGCGTCCAGGAGATCCCCGACATCCTCGACCGGTGGGGCCACGAGCTCCCGCCGGAGAACATCCACCTCGTCACGGTCCCGCCGCCCGGCGGCGCCCCGGACCTGCTGTGGAAGCGGTTCAGCAGCGTCTTCGGACTCGACGGGCTCGACCTCGAGCTCGAGGCCGAGCGCGCCAACCCCTCGCTCGGCGTCCCCGAGACCGCCCTGGTGCGGCGCATCAACAAGGCCGTCAACCCGGTGCTCGACCCGCCCGACTACCGCCCGCTGGTCCGCGAGCTGCTCGCCCACCAGACGCTCTCGCGACGCACCCGCACCCCGCGGCTGGCCCTGCCGCCCGACCTGCACGAGTGGGCCCGCGACCTGGGGCAGCGGTGGAGCGACGAGGTCCGCCGACGCGGGTACGACGTCGTCGGGGACCTCGCCGACCTCGAGCCGGGTCCGCCGCCGGAGCACTGGGCCGACCCGGACTCACCCCGCGAGTCGCAGGTGTCCGGTGCGGCCGTCGAGGCGATCCGCGCGCTGCTGGTCGAGAACGCCCGGATGCGCGCGGAGGAGGAGCGCCTGCGTCACGAGCTCCACGAGGCCCGGGTCGCCCTGGACAGGAGCTTCCTGCGCCCGTCGTACCGCGTGCGCGAGAAGGTCCTGCGCGGCGTCCGCCGCACGGCCGTGGGCCGTGGGCTGCACCGGGTCTACCGGTTGGCGCGTGGCAGGAGCTCGCGGTCGGCGTAGCGCCCGATCCTCCACGTGGCGTAGCCGTCGGCGCCCATGCCCACGACGCCACCGACGACGGGCACGCGTCGCCCGACGACGACGGCCAGCCGCTTGCCGGTCATCCGCGCGATGATGTCGGAGCCGACCTCGGTGGCGATGCGCCGGTCCAGCGCCGGGTCGGCGACCGGTGCCGTGGCCAGCGCCATCGGGGGAGCGGGGAGCGTGCCGCGGCGCAGCATCTCGTCGACCCGGTCGCCACCGAGGAGACAGGCCAGCACCGCGTTGCGCACCCGGGGGTCCTCGAGGTCGTAGCCGCGCAGGTGCGCGATGCCGGCGATCATCCGGCACTGGACCAGCGCGAGGCCGGTGATGTTGGCCGGGATGGCGACGGCGGCGGTCACCACGCCGCCGATGTTGGTGAGGAACCCCTGCGCCCCGGCGTACCTGACGTGGTTCTCGATCACCTCGTGCACCGCGCGGTCGACGTCGCCGTCCTGCTCGCGCAGCTGCGCCTCGGCCGCCGCGGCGGCGCCCGGGAGGGGCCCGACGCCGTGGATGGCGCGGTCCAGCGCCTCACGGACGAAGGTCTCGGTCAGGCCCGGCGCCGCGCCGGCGACCTTCGGGGCGAGGCGACGGCCGACCATGGTGGCGACGCTGCGGCTCCTGCTCAACGGAACGCTCCTCACGAGTGCGATGTCCAGGGGTCCAGGGATCGGTGGACGTCCAGCACGATCGTACGGACGTCCGGACCACCTGCCCGGGGTGTGCCGGACGGGGCGCGTCCCGCGTAGCGTGCCCGCAGTGCCCCTCGAGCCCCCGCCCTCGGCCTGGTCGTTCGGCGACCCCCAGGGCTACGACGCGCTCGACGACCTCGTGGGCATCGGCGCCGACCTCGAGCCCGGCACCCTGCTCGCGGCCTACCGACACGGCCTGTTCCCGATGCCGTCGGGGCACCCCGGCGACCCGATGTACTGGTTCTGCCCGGTGCACCGCGGAGTGCTGCCGCTCGACGGGCTGCACGTGTCCCGGTCGTTGCGCCGCTCCATGCGCGATCTGGAGATCCGGGTCGACACCGCCTTCGACGAGGTGATCGCCGCCTGCGCGGACCCGCGGCGCCCGCAGGGCTGGATCGACCGCGACATCCGCGCCGCCTACTGCGAGCTGCACCGCCTGGGGTGGGCGCACTCGGTGGAGGCCTGGCAGGACGACCGGCTCGTGGGGGGCCTGTACGGCGTGGCGATCGGCGGGCTGTTCGCGGGCGAGTCGATGTTCCACCGGGTGACCGACGCCTCCAAGGCCTGTCTCGTGGCGCTGGTCGGGATGCTGCGCGACGAGCACGCCGCGGACCGGGTGCTGGACGTGCAGTGGCGGACCGACCACCTGGCCTCGCTGGGGGTCGTCGAGATCGACCGTGCGGCGTACCTCGCCAGGCTGCGGCGGGCGCCCGAGCTGCCGCTGCCGGTGGCGTTCGACCGCGGCTGATCGCCTGCCGCGTGCCCCTGAGCGGAGCCTGAACGACCCCTCAGTGCGCTCTTGGGAAGACCTGTCAT
Source organism: Nocardioides sp. REDSEA-S33_B3 (assembly GCA_001627335.1). Taxonomy (GTDB): domain Bacteria; phylum Actinomycetota; class Actinomycetes; order Propionibacteriales; family Nocardioidaceae; genus Nocardioides. Next base: position 13,817 of record LUPK01000036.1, read on the forward strand.
CGTCGGCGGCCGGCCCCCGCGGTGCATGGCGGGGGTCGTGACCGGCACCGACGAAAGGTCTGTTCGTGAAGCTCTCCCCCCTCGCCCGCCTGACCCCCCTCGCGCTGGCCGTCGGCCTGTCGTTGACCGCCTGCGGGTCCGACGACTCCTCCGACGCCGGGGCGCAGGGTGACGCCTCCGCGCAGGAGGGCGGCTCGAGCGTGGTCGCCGAGGGCGACGACTTCTGCACCGCGCTGATGGCCACCGCCTCGGTCCAGGACGGCGAGGACGTGGCCGCGCTGCACGACAGCCTCGAGGAGGCGGGACTGCCCGAGGGCGCCGGCGAGGACGCGCAGGCCGGGTTCGAGGTCTACCTCGACGTGCTGGACCAGGTCGACGAGGACGCCACCGCGAAGGACCTGGAGTCGATGGAGGACCCGGGGCTGAGCAAGGCCGAGCAGGCCGACGTGGACGCGATGGTCAGCTACGCCACGACCACCTGCGCCGGCGGCGCCGGCCAGGACTCCCAGACCCCGGAGAGCGAGACGCCCCAGGAGTGACCCGGCGGGCTCAGCCCAGCAGGCCGCGCATCGTCTCGATCTCCGCGGCCTGGGACGCCTCGATCTCCTCGGCCAGCTCCACCGCCGGGCGGAACGTGCCGGTGGCCTGCTGGGCCTGCGCCATCTCCACCGCCCCCTCGTGGTGGGCGATCATCAGCTCCAGCCACAGCGTGCCGAAGGCCTCGTCGTCGGCATCCTCCAAGGAGGCCAGCTCAGCCGAGGTGAGCATGCCGGGCATCGAGCCGTGGCCGCCGTCGTGACCGTCGCCGTGGGACTCCTCCAGCTCGGACATCGCCTCGGAGGGGGACCGGTCGCCGTGCCCGGCCAGGCTGTGGTCGCGCACCGTGGCGGGCACCGGCTCGTCCCAGGAGACCAGCCAGTCGCTGAGCTGCTCGATCTCGGGTGCCTGTGCGTCGCGGATCTGCTCGGCCAGCGCGAGCAGCTCGGGGTCGAGGTCGCGCCCCAGCGTCAGGTCGACCATCGCCAGGGCCTGCGCGTGGTGTTGCAGCATCTCGCCGGCGAAGGCCACGTCCTGGGCGGTGTGCTCGGTGTCGGAGAGGGCGGGCCGGGCCGCGTCGTCGTCACCGCACGCGGTGAGGGACGCGAGGAGCAGCAACGGCAGGGCCGTCGCGACCAGGAGTGCGCGCACGTCTCTAGATGACCGTGGGCTCGGCGGCGGTCTCGGAGACCATGGGACGTCCGGCCGACGCCCAGTCGAGCATGCCGCCGTCGAGGTTGATGGTCTCGTGGCCCTGCTGACCCAGCCACATCGCGGCCTGCGCGGAGCGCCCGCCCACCTTGCAGACCACGAGGACACGGCCCTCGGGCACCTCGTGGACGCGCTCGGGCAGCAGGTTGAGGGGGACGTGCAGCGCCCCCTCGATGTGGCCCGCAGCCCACTCCTCGGGCTCACGGACGTCGAGGACGGTGACGTCCTCGGGGAGGTCGGCCGGCAGCAGGTCGACGCGTGTGGTGGGGATCATGGGTTCCTCAGGTCGGGGATGACGCAGCCGGGTTCCCGGGCCGCGAGGCCGTAGGTCAGCGGCGCTGGTCCTTCTCCGGGGCGTTCCCGGCGCCGCCGACGGTGCGCGCCGCGAACGACGCGAAGGAGGAGGTGATCCCGCGGTGGGTCACCTTGCCGGAGCTGGAGATGCCTCCGGCGCCCTGCCCGCGCCGCAGCCGGCGCTGCTGGACGAAGGAGTAGGCCAGGTCGATGCCGACCACGAGTCCCAGCAGTGCGACGACGGCCAGGACGGCGACGACCACGGGCGTGCTGAGCATGTTGACTCCAGGGGTTGGCGTGCTCCGCAGACTACCCGGGCCGGGGTGGTGGTGAACGTCCTGCGCGGGCGGCTGAGCATCGCCCGACCGGGAAGGTCTGACTGATGTCAGTCAGACCTTCGGGTGTGCGGTCGAACCTTCGACCGCACCGTGCAAGGTTGGACTGACATCAGTCGAACCTTCCGGCTGCCCGACCGACCCCTACTTCAGCAGCCGCGACATCCGCCGGTCGGCGAGCGGCTTGCCGCCGGTCTGGCAGGTCGGGCAGTACTGCAGGCTCGAGTCGGCGAAGGACACCTCGCGCACGGTGTCGCCGCAGACCGGGCAGGCCTGGCCGGTGCGGCCGTGGACGGCGAGGTTCGACTTCTTCTCGCCCTTGAGCTCGCTGGCCGCGAGCCCGCGGGACCGGTCGACGGCCGCGCCGAGGGTCGAGCGGAGCGCGGCGTACAACGTCGTCAGCTCCTCGGGCTCCAGCGTGCCGGCGGGCTTGAACGGCGACATCCGCGCCGCGTGCAGGATCTCGTCGGAGTAGGCGTTGCCGATGCCGGCGATGGTGCCCTGGTGGCGCAGCACGCCCTTGAGCTGCTTGCGGCCCTCCCGCTGGAGGATCTCGCCGAGGGCCTCCTCGGTGAAGTCGTCGGTGAGCGGGTCGGGCCCGAGCGAGGCGATGCCCGGCACGTCCATCGGGTCGCGCACGACGTACGCCGCCAGGCTCTTGCGGGTGCCGGCCTCGGTGACGTCGAGGCCGGGGGAGGTGCCGCTGCCGTCGTCGTCGAGCACGATGCGCAGCGCGAGCGTAGACTTCGGGCTCGGCTTCGGCGGGATCGCCGGGACCTCGTCGCGCCACCGCACCCAGCCCGCGCGGGCGAGGTGGAGCACCAGGTGGGTGCCGGAGGCCTCGATGTCGAGGAACTTCCCGAAGCGCCCGACCCGGTCGACCAGCGTCCCCTCCAGCGCGGAGATCGGCGGGCGATAAGTCTTCAGCGCACTGAACTGCGGCACGTGGACCGTCACGATCGCGCGGCCGTCCAGCCGGCCGCCCAGGTCGAGGGCCAGCGCCTCCACCTCAGGCAGCTCGGGCACGGCACCATCCTAGGTCGCGGCGCGCACCATGAGCACGACCGTCAGGACGAGGTACACCGCCAGCGCGGTCAGCCCGAGCGTCATCGCGAAGATCGCGACCGTGCGCATGGTCGGGGTGTGGTCGATGGAGCCGGAGCGGTAGGACAGGGTGCGCCACAGCCCCACCGGCAGGGTCGCGAGCGTGACGAGCAGGGCGAGCCACCAGGCGGCGATCAGGGGGTCCATGACCGCACGGTGCCCAGGAGCGTGGTGGTCGATGCGTGTCGCTAGCCGAATCTCGGGAAAGCGCTAGAGACCCCGATACCGTCCGATCATGGACCCGATCCGCAACCCCTACGCCCCCGGCGCGGGGCAGCGACCGCCGGAGCTGGCCGGCCGCGACGAGCAACTTGCCGCCTTCGACGTGGTGCTCGAGCGGGTCGCCCGCGGTCGGGCCGAGCGCAGCCTGGTGCTCACCGGCCTGCGCGGAGTCGGCAAGACGGTCCTGCTCAACGCGCTGCGCAGCGCCGCCGTACGCCGGGGCTGGGGGACCGGCAAGCTCGAGGCGCGACCCGACCTGCCGCTGCGACGCCCGCTCTCCAGCGCCCTGCACCAGGCCGTGCGCGAGCTCGGGCACCCCGAGGAGGAGCAGCGCGACCACGTGCTCGGCGTGCTGCGCGCCTTCGCCGAGCGCGACGCGGGTCGCGACGCGAAGCTGCGCGACCGGTGGAGCCCCGGCATCGACGTACCCGCTGCGCGCGGGCGCGCCGACTCCGGCGACATCGAGATCGACCTCGTCGAGCTGCTCACCGAGGTCGGCGGCCTGGCGCAGGACCTCGGCAAGGGCGTGGCGGTCTTCCTCGACGAGATGCAGGACCTCGGGCCGGCTGACGTGTCGGCGCTGTGCGCGGCCTGCCACGAGATCAGCCAGTCCGGGTTGCCGGTGATCGTGGTCGGGGCGGGGCTGCCCCACCTGCCTGCGGTGCTCAGCGCCAGCAAGTCCTACTCCGAGCGGCTCTTCGCCTACCAGCGCATCGACCGGCTCTCCCGCGACGCCGCCGACCGCGCGCTCGCCGCGCCGGCCAACGAGGAGGACGCGGAGTTCACCCCCGAGGGCCTCGAGGCGATGTACGCCGCCACGGGGGGCTACCCGTACTTCATCCAGGCCTACGGCAAGACCGTGTGGGACCTCGCCCCGCGCAGCCCGATCACCGCCGACGACGTCGCCGTGGCGGCCCCCGAGGCCGAGCGCGAGCTGGCCGTGGGGTTCTTCGGGTCGCGCTACGAGCGCGCCACGCCGGCCGAGCGCGACTACCTGCGGGCGATGGCCGACGCCGACTCCGGGGAGGACCCGGTCGGTGCCGTGGCCACCGCCGACGTCGCCGCCGTGCTGGGCAAGAAGCCGCAGTCGCTGTCGCCGGCGCGCGACGCGCTGCTGAAGAAGGGGCTGATCTACTCCGGTGAGCGGGGCCGGATCGCGTTCACCGTGCCGCACTTCGGACGCTACCTGCGCGACCACGCCTGACGCCCCCGCGGGAACCGGTGCGGGATCCGGTCGGGTGGTGCCCCGCGGCCGAGCCCGCTGGCACCGTCGGTGCGCATGAGCCACCTCAGCGGACTCCCCGAGGAGCACGACGAGCCGCGCGTCGTGCTCGAGCGCACCATCCGGCTCGTCGAGGACGAGCTGCGCGGCGCACCCGTCGACGACGTGCTCACGCGCCTGCGCGCGGAGCTGCCCGACGACCTCGACGTGCCAGAGCACAACCTGCGCGCCGCGGCCGAGGCGATCGCCGACGGGCGTCGCGAGGACGGCTCGCAGGGCTGATCCGCTGTCGTCGGGCCACGTCTCGGCCACAATGGTCCCCGTGAGCGAGCGCGCGCCTGACCGCCCGCTCGTCCTGGCCCACCGCGGGGCGAGCCACGACCACGCCGAGCACACCCTCGGTGCCTACCTCGCCGCGCTCGACAACGGCGCGGACGGCCTGGAGTGCGACGTCCGGTTGACCGCGGACGGGCACCTGGTGTGCGTCCACGACCGCAACCTGCGGCGGACCGCCTCCAGCCGCGGCCTGGTGTCCACGATGGACCTCGCCGAGCTGGGCGAGCTCGACTTCTCCTCCTGGAAGCACCCGTGGGCCGAGCTCGACGACGAGCGCCCCGACCGCGTCGACGAGCACGGCAAGGTGCTGACGCTGCGCAAGCTCTTCGAGGTCGTCGCCGACTTCGACCGCCGCATCGAGATCGCGGTGGAGACCAAGCACCCGACGCGGTACGGCGGGCTCGTCGAGCGGCGGGTGGCCGAGCTGCTGCGCGACTTCGGGTGGGATCGCGCGGGCGGCCCGGTGCGCGTCATGTCCTTCTCCTACACCGCGCTGCAGCGGATGGAGCGGCTCGCCCCGGACGTGCGGCTCGTGCAGCTGATCGAGCACGTCCCCTACTGGCCGGTGCTGCGGCGGGTCGTCGGGAAGGACTGGCTGGTCGGGCCGGGAGTCAAGCTGCTGCACGAAAGCCGTCGCCTGGGCGAGAGCATCAACCGCGCCGGGCACGACATGCACGTGTGGACCGTCAACACCCCCGACGACCTCCGGGTCTGCCAGGAGCTCGGCGTGAAGGCCGTGATCACCGACCGTCCGGCGTACCTCCTGGACCTGCTGGACCGCCAGGCGGGGGCCGACGGGTAGTTTCGCGGCCATGGGTAAGAAGAACCGCGTCAAGGGCAAGGCCCGCACCTCGCTCCCCGCCTTCGTGAAGCGCCCCTTCGAGGGGCTGCCCTCGGAGTGCGACGTGATCGCGCTGCGCGAGCTCGTCCCGGCCGGTACGGCGCCGCTGGCCCTCGCCGGGTCCGACCGTGAGGTCGTGCTGTGCTCGCTGCTCCCGATGGCCGCGCCCGCGATGGTGCGCGAGTCCGGCGCGATCTGGCTGGGCCTGCAGGTCCAGCACCACTTCGGTGACCCGGCGCGCGACCTCGGGGCGGTGCTGGAGAAGGCGATCGCCCAGGCCGAGGCCGGCGAGGTCGGCATCGTCGGGCTCACCGATCCCCCGGGCGAGGGCCCGCGCCTGCAGGACCTCGTGACCGGCGACTCGCTGGACGTGACCGTCCACGAGGGCTTCGACTTCTGGCTCTCCGACGTGGAGGACAAGGACGCCATGGCCGGTGCGCTCGACCAGGCCAACGAGGCGGCCATGCCCACCTCGCGGCTGAGCAGCGTCGAGGCGGCGTACTGGACCTCCATCGGGACCAAGGAGCACCTGCGCTGGGTGATGCCCCAGCCCGAGGACGCGCTGCTCGCCGCGCTCGCCCGCCTGCACGTGGCCGGCAAGGACGTGCTCGTGCCCGGCGCCCGCTTCGTCGGCATGTTCCGCACCCACGGCGTCCTCGCCCCGGTCTGGGACCTCGAGGTCGGCACCGGCGCCGAGGCCCTCGAGGAGCCGGCCGCCGCGTTCGCGCAGGACCTCGAGGCCGCCCTCGCCGACACCTCCGACCTGACCCCCGAGGAGCGCTCGGCGCGCAACGGGCTCGCGAACCGGCAGGTCACGCTGCGCTGAGGATCGGGTTAGTCCGCATCCCTTTTCCTGCTTACTGCGCAGTAAGCAGGAAAAAGAATGCGTCCTATCCCGCCGCGGCGCCCCCCTCCACCGCCGTGACCCGGGCCAGGTGGCGCTCGGCGGCCCGGGCGGCGGGCGCGATGGCGAGCGCCGAGAGCACGACGATGGCCGCGATGCTCAGCCAGCCGAACGTGCCGACCTCCATCGCCAGGAACGTGAAGGCGGCGGGGGCCCAGACGGTGCCGAGGGTGTAGCCGAGGTTGGCGACGCCCTGGTACTCCCCGCGGCGGTCGGGGTCGGACAGCTCGGCTTGCAGTCCCCACTGCCCGGCGGACTGGTAGAGCTCGGCGCCGGTCACCGTCACGTGACCCAGCCACACCAGGGCGATCGTCACCCAGCCGACGGTGTCGTGGGTGACCAGCACGATCGCGCAGGACAGTACGAAGAAGAAGGCGCCGCGGCGCTGGGCGCGCAGTGACGACGTCACGTCCGCGACCCCGCGGGCGGCGGCGACCTGCAGGGCCACCGCCATCACCGTGTTGGTGCCGAAGAGCAGCGCCAGCAGCTCGCGCGGGGCGTCGGTCTCCTGCACCAGCCACAACGGGATGACCACGTTGAGCAGCACCTGGTGGGTCGAGAGCACGCCGTCGAAGGTCGACATCACCAGGAAGCCCCGGTTGCGCAGCGCTGCGCGAGGATCGCGCCGCCGCCCCGACACCGCCTCCAGCGCGCCCTCGAGCGGCGACTCGGTCGGTGCGGCCGCCTCGTCCTCGCGTGACAGCCTCGGCAGCCGCGTCACCAGGACGGCGTTGGCGGCCAGGATCGCCGCGGTGACGATCGGGATCGCCATGATCGCGCCGTCCCCGGGCGCGGCGAGCGCCAGGCCGCCCGCGCCGGCCCCGAGGGTGTAGCCGACGTTGCGCGAGGCCCGCATGTAGGCCAGTGACCGCACCCGGGTCTCCCGGGGGAACACCTCGAAGCGGTAGGCGTTGCGCCCGGCCCGCGCCCAGGTCTGCGCCAGGTCGAGAGCGATCGTGACGGCCACGAAGGCGGCGAACCCCTCGACCAGCACCCACGAGGCGAAGAGCAGCGCCTCCAGGGCGCTGCCCAGGATCCAGGTACGCCGGGTGCCGACCCGGTCCGCGAGCCTGCCCAGTGGCACGGACCCGACGAACACCGCCAGCCCGCCGATCGTCAGACCGAGCCCGACCTGGGCGGCCGAGAGCCCCACGATCTGGGTGAAGTAGAACGCCGACCCGGTGAGGAACGCGCCCTCGCCGAAGGCGGAGAGCACCGACTGGTAGGACATCGCCCGGATGAGCGGGTCGTCGGACAGGACCTTCTGCAGCGCCCGGCGCACGCCGACCTCCCGAGGATGGAGCGATATGTCTTGACGTCGAGAAACTCTACATCAAGGTAAATCAGTCGCGGTCCCGCAGGGCCCACGGCCGCAGCGAGGAGTAGCCCTTGACCGAGGCCCGCGGGACCCGGCGCAGCGACCAGACGGGGGAGTCCTCGAGCTCCTCGCGCATCCCGTCGTCGACCAGCACGGTGCCCGGGCGGGCGAGCGAGGTCAGGCGGGCGGCGATGTTGACCGTCGCACCCAGCACGTCCCCGAGCCGGGTGACCACGTCGCCGAACGCCACGCCGGCACGGACCGCGGGGAACGGGTCGTCCTCGTCGGCGCCCATGGTCACCAGCTGGTGCACGATCCGCGCCGCGGCGGCAGGGGTGTCGGCGACGAGGAGCACCTCGTCGCCGATGTTCTTGATGACGCGTCCACCGTGGTCGACCACGACCTCGGTCGAGCGTGACTCGAAGGTCTCGATCCAGCCGACCAGCTCGGCCTCGCGCATCGAGCGCGACTGGGAGGTGAAGCCCACGATGTCGACGAAGGCGACGGCCTGACGGGTGGTCTCGTTGGTGGACGGTCCCTCGGATCCGGCGAGCCGGCGCCCCGCCGCGCTGGTGAGGTGGCGACGCCAGACATACGACTGCAGCCGTTCGACCCGTGGGATGACCTCGCCGGTGAGCATCGCCAGCTGGGCGGCGGGATCGGCGTGAGGGCCGTCGGTGGGGCCGGCGGCCGCGACCCGGGCCATCAGGGTGGTCTGCCACTCCGCGAGGCGGGCGAAGGAGCGGCCCCAAGTGCGGACCAGCGCAGATCGGGAGTCGTCACCGAGGATGCCGAGCCCGGTCAGGTCGGCCGCCAGCCGCAGGGCCTCCACGTCGGCGGTGGTGAAGGCGACGTCGTCGTCGGAGGTGGCCGGGAAGCCGAGCAGTCGCCACAGCTCCTGCGCGACCTCGACGGGTACGCCGGCGGCCTCGGCGACCTCGACCCGGGTCAGGGACGGCCGCTCACCGAGCAGGAGCTCCTCGAGGCCCTCCTGCTCCGGCGTGGGGTCGGCCTCGCTCAGGAGTCGGACCCGCCCGCGAAGCGCTCCTTGGCCAGGTTGTCCAGCGCCTCGCCGAAGGACGGCATCTCCACGGCCAGGCGCTGCAGCTGGTCGGGGGTGAAGTGGATCAGCTCCAGCGGCGAGAGGGCCACGATGCTGGCGGTGCGCAGCGAGTGGTTGAGGATCGCGGCCTCGCCGACGATGTCACCGGGGCCCAGCTGCGCGATCTCCTTGCCGTGCTGGCGGACCGAGACCGTGCCGGACAGGATGATGTAGGCCTTGTCGGCGCCGGTCCGCTCGGAGATCGGGGCCCACCCCTCGGGCAGGGTGACGCGGGTCCCCGCGGAGCTGATCTTGGCGATCTCCTCCGGGCTGAACGAGCTGAAGAACGACATGGGTTCCCTTCCGGCGGTCGTGGTGCTCCCGCGACGCATCCTCTCCGAGGTGTGTCAGCGGTGTAAAGCAGAGGTCTTGCAGGTCACGGCGCCGCGCGCAGCGCACGGCGGCACGCGTCGGCGCAGGTCAGAGCGGGTCGCGAGTGATCGGGCAGCTCATGCAGCGCGGACCGCCGCGGCCCGAGCCGAGCTCGGAGCCGGCGATCCGGACGACCTCGATGCCGGCCTCCTCGAGCCGCTCGTTGGTCTGGTCGTTGCGCTCGTAGGCGACCGCCACCCGCGGCGCGATCGCCAGGGTGTTGTTGCCGTCGTCCCACTGCTCGCGCTCGGCGGTCACCGGGTCCAGGCCGGTGTCGATGCGGTGCAGCTGGTCGATGCCCATCGCCTTCGCCGCGGCCACCAGGAACGGCTCGGGCGGCGCGACGTCGAGGGTCAGGGTGGCCTCGTCGCCGTCCTCGGCGAGGGTGACGGCGTGGGCGACGAGGTGGTCGGCGACGTTGGGGTACATCACGACCTTGTCCACGTCGACCAGCGTGCAGATCGTGTCGAGGTGCATGGTCGCCCGCTCCTGGGCGATCGGCACCGCCAGGACGGTGCGGGCCAGGCCGGCGTGGAAGACCTGCCGGGCGAACCGCTCGACCCCGGCCGGCGTCGTACGCTCCCCGACGCCCACGGCGATGACGCCCGGCGCGAGGTGCAGGACGTCGCCGCCCTCGACGTGCTCGGAGTGCCAGCCGTGGATCTTGCGGGTGCCACGGAAGCGCGGGTGCTCGGTGTAGATCAGCTCGGTCAGCTGGGTCTCCCGCGCCCGCGCCGGCATCGCCAGCGACGTGACGGCCACCCGGTCGCGCACCCACACGCTGGAGTCGCGGGTGAACAGCAGGTTGGGCAGCGGGTCGACGAGGAAGTCGTACGGCGAGAGCAGCGAGGTCACCAGGCCGAACCCGCCGCGCACCTCGTCGTTGCGGATGCCCGCGGTGAGGTAGGCCGTCAGCTCCTCGGGGGTGGCGTCGTGGAGGAACCGCGCGAGGTAGGCGCGCAGGGTGTCGCCCAGGTGCAGCCCCGAGAGCGCGGCGGTGATCGCGTGGTTGCGGGCGATCTCGTCCTGCAGGGTCTCGGTCAGCAGCTCGGTGAGGTAGAGGACCTCGACGTCGCGGGCGCGCAGGGCCTCGGCGAACGCGTCGTGCTCCTCCTGGGCCCGGGCCACCCAGGGGATCCCGTCGAAGAGCAGCCGGTCGTTGTTGCGAGGGGTGAGGCGCTTGAGCTCGTTGCCGGGACGGTGCAGCATCACCGTGCGCAGGCGACCGACCTCGCTGTCGGCGTAGTGGGCGGGGCTCTGGGTCATGGGCTCACCCTAGGACGTCGCGACCCACCCGACGGCGTGCGAGGCTCAGGCGGAGCGGAACGGGTCGGCGGGGTAGACGCCGAGGATCGTCACGTCGGTGGTGAAGAAGGCCAGCTCCTCCAGCGCGTTGCGCAGCGGCGTCTCGTCGGGGTGCCCGTCGACCTCGGCGAGGAACTGCGTCGCGGTGAAGTGGCCGTCGACCATGTAGCTCTCGAGCTTGGTCATGTTGACGCCGTTGGTCGCGAAGCCGCCCAGCGCCTTGTAGAGCGCGGCCGGCAGGTTGCGCACGTTGAAGACGAAGCTGGTGACGACCGGGCCGTTCCCGGCGGGCGCCTTGACGTAGTCGCGGGACAGCACCACGAAGCGGGTGGTGTTGTGGTCCTCGTCCTCGACGTCGGTGGCCAGCACGTCGAGGCCGTAGATCTGCGCGGCCAGCGGCGGGCTGATCGAGGCCTGGCTGGGGTCGGCGGCCTCGGCGACCTCGCGGGCGGCGCCGGCGGTGTCGCCCGCGATCAGCGGGGTCAGGCCGTGCTCGCGGATGATGCGGCGGCACTGGCCCAGCGCGTGCACGTGGCTGTGCACGGTGCGGATCGACTCCAGGCTCGCGCCCGGCACGGCCATCAGGTGGAACCGGATCCGCAGGAAGTGCTCGGCGATGATGTGCAGCCCACTGCCGGGCAGGAAGTGGTGGATGTCGGCCACCCGACCCGCGATCGAGTTGTCGATCGGGATCATCGCCAGCTCGGCCTCACCGGACCCGACGGCCGAGAAGACGTCCTCGAAGGAGGCGCACGGCAGCGCCTCGAGCTCGGGGTAGTGCTCCTGGCACACGATGTGGGAGTTGGCGCCCGGCTCTCCCTGGTAGGCGATGCGTCGCGGGTTCGGCACCCGAGCAGCATAGGTTTTCCGCCGTGACGTTCCTGCTCGTGCTCACTCTCGTGGTCGCCCTCGCCGCTCTCGCGTGCGCCGTGCTCGCCCTCCGGACGGCCCGTTCCGGCGTACGACGTGAGGGACCCGACGCCCTGCCCGAGGACGTCCTGGGGCTGCGCCAGGAGGTCGCCGCGCTGCGTGCGGAGGGTCGTGACGCGCTGCGCCACCTCGCGGCGGTGCGCTACGACGCCTTCGGTGACATGGGCGGGCACCTGTCGTGGTCGGTGGCGCTGCTCGACGACGGCGGCAACGGCGTGGTGCTCACCTCGATCCACGGCCGCTCCGAGGCCCGCACCTACGCCAAGTCCATCTCCGCCTGGCGCTGCGACCAGCAGCTCTCGCCCGAGGAGTCCGAGGCCGTCGAGGCCGCCCGCCCCTGACCCGCCGAACCGTCACTCACGCACGGCCGAACCGTCACTGACGCACGGCCGACCCGTCGCTCACGCACGGCCGACCCGTCGCTCACGCACAGCGTGCGCGAGTGACCTCTCGGGCGTGCGCGGGCGACGTCTGGGCCGTGCGCGGGCGATGTCTGGGCCGTGCGCGAGCGACCTCTCGGCGTCAGAGCAGCGAGACCAGGCCGACGACGGCGAGGACGACGGCGGCGGCGCCGGCGACCTTGACGACGATGCCGGCGGTGCGGGCCGAGCCGGCCGCGGAGTCGAGCAGCTGCTCCTCGGAGCGGGTGGTGACGACGAGGTCGCCCTTCGCGGGCTTGCGGATGGTGAGGACGCCGCCGGCGTCACTGACCTCGCCGGCCACGAAGAGCCGGGTGCCGGGCTCGAGCACCCACTCCTCGTGCTCGAAGCCGATCGTGTCCCGGGCGCCACCGCGGCGGCCCTCGCGGAACTCCGAGAGCGACTTGCGGGCCCCGTCCACGCCGCCGGAGGCCTCGACGAGCACCTCGCCCGTGGCGTCGCGCAGCACGAACGCGGACGACGAGGTCTCCGAGGTGACGGTCTCCTCGGCGGTGGAGGTCGATTTCTTGCCCTCGGCGTCCTCGGTGACCTGGGTGTAGCGGCGGGTCACGGTGTGGCGGTGCCACACGCAGGGGGTGCCGGTCTCGGGCGAGGTGAGCCGCCCGGCCGGGCCGGGGTGTGCCTCACCGCTGAGCTCGACGACCTCGCGGTAGGAGCCGGCGCCGGCCGCCCCCGAGGCCGCAGCCGCGACCTCGGTGAGCGTGGCGACGGTGGAGGTCCCGGTGGCCAGCAAGCGCCCGCGCTTGCGCTCGGCCGAGCGGCCGGTCCACCAGGCGACGCCTGCGATCACCGCGGCCAGCGCCGCCACCAGCAGGAAACCCATCACTCGCTCCTCGACTCAGACCGGCCCGAGAGTCGGAACCACCCTGCCAGAGTCGAGCGGTGGAGTGCAGCGCGTGAGCCTGGTTCACGTGAGGCACTCCGCGACCGGGTGGACCAGGCAGAGGGGTCAGCGCGGGACGCGCACCAGCACGCGCCCGTGGACGCAGCGCATCCGCAGCTCGCGCCCCGGCCCGATCGAGTCGCCGTCGAGCTGGCGGGGGGTGTCGGAGGAGGCACGGACCACGACCGTCGAGCCGGTACGCCGGTCCACCAGCTCGTCGGTGTGGCGCAGCTTGAGCAGCACCCGCCAGGCCAGCGGGATCCAGGAGAAGAAGTTCTTCGGGTGCAGGATCACGACGTCGAGCAGGCCGTCGTCGATGGCGGCGTCGGGCAGCAGCGGCATGCCCGCCTGGAGGAAGCCGACGTTGCCGACGACCACGGTGCGTGCTCGGTGCTTGGTGAACTCCCCGCCGTCGACGGAGATCTCGACCTTCATCGCCGGGAACATCAGCGACTTCAGGCCGGACAGGACGTAGGCCAGCCAGCCCACGCGCTTCTTGATGTCCTCGTTGACGCCCTCCATGATCGCGGCGTCGAAGCCCATGCCGGCCATCACCATGAAGTGGGAGTCCTCGATGCCGTCGCCGGCGACCTCGACCATGTCGATGGCGCGGTCCTGGCCGGTGAGGCCGACGTCGATGGCCGCGCGCAGGTAGAGCGGGATGTCGAGGTTGCGCGCCAACAGGTTGCCGGTGCCGGCCGGCACGATGCCCACGGGGATGCCGGTGCCGGCGAGCTCGGCGCACACCTCGCGCACGGTGCCGTCGCCGCCGCACACGAGCACCAGGTCGGCGCCGGCCACGGCGGCCTCCTCGGCCATGCCGGTGCCGGGGTCCTCGACGGTGGTCAGGTGCCAGGTCGGGTCGGCCCACCCGGCCTCGCGGGCCATGCCGGTGACCGTGGTCTTGAAGACGTCGACGTCCTCGACCTTGATCGGGTTGAGCACGACCGCCAGCCTCCGGGTCGAGGGCACCGCCTGCGGCAGCGGCTCGGCCTTCTGGGCGTGGCTGCGCGGCAGGGGCGAGTACGCCGCCAGGACCACCAGCAGGATGCCGGCACCGAGCAGCACCCCACCGACGACGTCGCTGGGGTAGTGCCGGCCGAGCAGCACGCGGTCCAGGCACACGGCGAGGACGACGAGCCCGACGGCGGCGTACACGAGACGACGGATGGTGGCGCGCCGCACCAGCATCAGCACCAGCACGCACACGACGCCGCCGAGGGCGGCGACCGACGACGCGTGGCCCGACGGGAAGGCGTTGGACTCCAGCAGCGCCTCGGGGCTCTGCCAGTCCGGACGCTCGCGGCCGACCCAGATCTTGAGCCAGGTGGTGGCGAGCGCGGTGAGCGCGGGGACCGCCAGCGCGACGACGGCGGCACGCCGGTGGCCGCGCAGCAGCATGACCAGCGCGGTGGCGATGGTCATGACGGTCATGCCGGTGGTACCGAAGGTCAGCTCGATCCAGCGCAGCAGGTCGAAGAGCCGCGACCCCGCCTCGACGTACGGCACGTCCGGGCCGCCGCCACGGGCGTCGACGTCGGCGAGCGGCCCCCAGCCCTGGGTGACCGCGAGCGTCAGCAGGGCGAAGGCCGCGAGGCAGGCGAGACCCCAGCCGAGCAGCAGGGAGCGGGAGCGGTCGAGCACGCGCCACAGCATGGCAGAGCCGCCACCCACAACCGGGGTGAGGAGCCGACCCCCGCGGGGATAGCCTTCACGACATGATCGACCCCAAGGTCCTGCGGGACGAGCCCGACCGCGTCCGCGCCGCGCTGGCCAAGCGCGGCCTGTCCGACGAGGTCGTCTCACGCTCCCTGGAGGCCGACACCGCCCGCCGCGCGGCGATCGCGGCGTTCGAGGAGAAGCGCGCGCAGCAGAAGCAGCTCGGTGCGCTCATCCCGAAGGCCCAGGGCGAGAAGAAGCAGCAGCTGCTCGCGCAGACCAAGACGCTCGCCGCCGAGGTGAAGGCCGCCGAGGCCGCCCGCGGCGAGGCCGAGGAGACCTGGCAGCGCGCGCTGCTGGAGATCCCCAACCTCGCGGCGCCCGAGGCGCCCGAGGGCGGCGAGGACGACTTCGCGGTGCTCGAGCACGTCGGCACCCCGCGCGACTTCGCGGCCGAGGGCTTCGAGCCGCGTGACCACATCGAGCTCGGCAAGCTGCTCGGCGCGATCGACATCGAGCGCGGCGCCAAGGTCTCCGGAAGTCGCTTCTACTTCCTCACCGGCGTCGGCGCCCAGCTGGAGCTGGCGCTGGTCAACCTGGCGATGGACCAGGCCCGCGAGGCCGGGTTCACCCAGGTGATCGCCCCCTCGTTGGTGCGTCCGCGGGCGATGGACGGCACCGGGTTCCTCGGCCAGGCCGCCGACGACGTCTACCGCATCGAGGGCGAGGACCTCTACCTCGTCGGCACCTCCGAGGTGCCGATGGCGGCCTACCACTCCGACGAGATCCTCGACACCGCGCAGCTGCCGCTGCGCTACGCCGCGTTCAGCCCCTGCTTCCGCAAGGAGGCCGGCTCGCACGGCAAGGACACCAAGGGCATCATCCGGGTGCACTGGTTCGACAAGGTGGAGATGTTCGTCTACACCACGCTCGAGGAGTCCTACGCCGAGCACGAGCGGCTGCTGGCGTGGGAGAAGGAGTTCCTCGGCAAGCTCGAGCTGGCCTACCGCGTCATCGACGTCGCGGCCGGCGACCTGGGCCTCTCGGCGATCCGCAAGTTCGACTGCGAGGCGTGGATCCCCACCCAGGGCAAGTACCGCGAGCTCACCTCCACCTCCAACTGCACCGAGTTCCAGAGCCGCCGGCTCGACATCCGCGGCCGCTTCGAGGACGGCACCAAGCCGCTGGCCACCCTCAACGGCACGCTGTGTGCGATGACCCGCACCATCGTGGCCATCCTCGAGACCCACCAGCAGGCCGACGGCTCGGTCCGCGTCCCGCAGGCGTTGCAGCCCTACATGGGTGGCCTCGAGGTGCTGAAGCCGGTCGGCGCGTGAGCGAGCCGGCTCCCGGCTGGGTCCCGAAGCTCGTCGCGCTCGACATCGACGGCACCCTGCTGCGCTGGGTCGACGGGGCCGGCCAGACGCACGCCGAGGTCTCCGAGGCGGTCGCCGACGCCGTACGCCGTGCGCGGGAGGCCGGTGCCCACGTGGTGCTGGCCAGCGGCCGCTCCCCGCACGGGATGGTCCCCGTGGCCGACATGCTCGGGCTCGACGACCCCGCCGACCCGGTGTGGGTGGTGGCCTCCAACGGCGGCGTGGTCTTCCGCTACCCGCCGATGGACATCGTGCACGAGCAGACCTTCGACGCCCGGCCGGCGGTGATGGCGGTCCTCGAGGCGCACCCGAACGCGCTCGTCGGCGTCGAGGAGCGGGGCGTGGGCTACCGCGTCAACAAGCCCTTCCCGGCCGGCGAGCTCTCCGGGGACATGATCGAGACCCCTCTGGAGCAGATCGTCGCCGAGCCGGTGAGCCGCGTGATCATCCGCGACCCCGAGGCGACCGCCGACGACTTCGTGGAGCTCGCGGGGCGGCTGGGGCTGCACGGCACCGACTACGTCGTGGGCTGGACGGCCTGGATGGACCTCTCACCGGTGGGCGTCTCCAAGGCCTCGGGCCTGCAGCACGTCTGCGACGAGCTGGGCGTCGACGCGCAGGACGTGCTGGCGATCGGCGACGGCCGCAACGACCTGGAGATGTTCGCCTGGGCCGGCCGGTCCGTGGCCATGGGCCAGGCCATCGACGAGGTCCGGCAGGCCGCGGACGACGTGACGGCCACCGTCGACGAGGACGGTGCCGCCCAGGAGCTGGGGCGGTACTTCTGAGCGCCCCGGCCCCCGTCCTCACCACCGCGCGCCTGGAGCTGCCGTTGTGGTCGGCCGACGTGGTCGCCGACCTGCGGACCGGCCGGCGCCGGCCGGAGTGGCACGCCGACTTCCCGCGCACCGACGACGTCGACGCCGCGTCGCTGTGGGTCGAGGGCGACCCGTGGGGACCGCGCAGCATCGTGCGCGGCCAGACGGTGCTGGGGTCGATCGGGTTCTTCGGCCCGCCCGCCCCGGCCGACGACGGCGTCCCCGAGGCCGAGCTCGGCTACGGGCTGGTGCCCGAGGCCCGCGGCTGGGGGTTCGCCACGGAGGCGCTCGGTGCGATGACCGCGGCGGCCGACGCCGCGGGGGTGCGCCTGCGCGCCAGCGTCCACCCCGACAACACCGCCAGCCTGCGGGTGCTGGCCAAGGGCGGGTTCACCTCCCTGCGCGGGTCCGACGGCGAGGGGCAGCTGGTCATGGTCCGGCCGCTGGCCCTCCCGAAGGTGGTCGAGCAGTGACGAGCGCCAGCGAGGAGCGGGCGTCGAGACGACCCCGCCTGGTCGCCACCGACCTCGACGGCACCCTGGTGCGCAGCGACGGCTCGGTGTCGGACTACACCCGCGAGGTGCTGCTGGAGGTCGAGCGGCAGGGCGTGCCGGTGGTCTTCGTGACCGGCCGCCCGCTGCGGTGGGCCCGCGACGTCTTCGACCACGTGGGCTCCCACGGGCTGGCGGTGATCTCGAACGGCGCGGCCGTCTGGGACGTCGCCGCCGACACCGCCCGGCTGGAGCGGCCGATCAGCACGGAGGCGGGTCGCGAGTTCGCCCGCCTGCTGCGCGAGGCGGTGCCCGGGACGTCGTACGCCGTCGAGACCCGCGCCGGGATCGAGCTGGAGCCGGAGTTCATGGAGCGCTACCCGGTGCCCGACGCGGCCCGGCGTGACCACGTCGACGTGCTGCTCGACAAGGGCGCGTGGAAGCTGCTGGCCCGCCACGAGGAGCTCGGGCCGCAGGAGTTCTGGGACCGCGCCGAGGCCGCGACCGGCGACCGGCTGACGATCACCTGGTCCTCCAGCACCACCCTGCTGGAGATCTCCGCCGCGCAGGTCACCAAGGCCTCGACGCTGGCGATGGTGTGTGCCGACCTCGGCATCGGTCCCGACGAGGTGATCGCGTTCGGCGACATGCCTAACGACATCCCGATGCTCTCATGGGCGGGCCGCTCGTGGGCGATGGCCGACGCGCACCCGACGGTGGTCGAGGTGGCCGACGAGGTCGCCCCCGGGCACGAGGAGGACGGCGTGGCGCGGGTCCTGGCTGGTGTGTTCGACCTGTGATCTGGTGTCATCTACGCGTGCCGACCTCCCCCCGTCCCGCTGCCGCCGGCCCCGCGTTCGGCCCTGCGCTCGGCCTCGTGCTGGCGCTGCTGGGTGTGCTGGCGGTGCTCGGGCTGACCGGCCCAGCGGCGTACGCCGCCGAGGACCCGTCCTGCACCCGTCAGGGCGTCAACATGCACGCCCGGCAGGCGCAGGCCGTCTTCACCGGCACCGTGGTCGACGCCAAGGCCTCCGCGCTCGAGGACGGCCAGCGCGGCGTGCGGATCGTGCACCAGGTGGAGGTCGCGGAGGTCTACAAGGCCGCCCGCGTGAGCGTCGCCGCCGAGCTCGAGGTCGTCACGACCCGCAACGTCCGTGGCGAGTGCAACCTCGGGCGGCTGCCCGAGGGCGAGGACGTGGTGTTCTTCGTGCGGGCCGAGACGACCGACGGCGAGCCCGCCGACCCGGTGGTGTTCCTGGCCGCCGGCGACTCCGGCACCGCCGTGGCCGACCAGGACCTCCTCGACGCCATCGACCGGATCCTGCCCAACCCCGTGCCGCCGGTGCCCGCGAGCCCGACGAGTGCGGAGTTCGAGGCGCTGCCCGTCGACGCCCCCACCCCGCTGGGCCGTGCCGCCGCCCCCGGCGCCGCGCTCGCCGTGCTCGGGGTGCTCGGGCTCTTCGTGGTCGGGCGGCTCGGGCGGCGCTGAGTCGGGCCCGGCCACGCAAGGTTCATCGGCCGGCCGATGAACCTTGCCACTGGCCCTGTCTGCCAGTCTGCGTGTGAGTCAGTCGCTCTGATCTAGGAGTGATCGACTTGCCCATCGAAGGTGTCTACAGCGTCGAGGAACGA
>LUPK01000037.1 GCA_001627335.1 Nocardioides sp. REDSEA-S33_B3
GGGGTGGGGGGTGGGGCGGGCGCCTCAGAGGCGGACGAGGAGGCGCGACCAGCCGCGGACGGTGGAGGTGTGGGCGCGGACGCTGCGGTCCCGGTCGACGGTCCAGGAGGGGAAGCGGGCGAGCAGCTCCTCCAGGGCGATCCTGGACTCCAGGCGGGCCAGCGAGGCGCCGAGGCAGAAGTGCACGCCGTACCCGAAGGAGACGTGGTGGCGCTGCTCGCGGTGGATGTCGAAGACGCCGGCGTCGGGGCCGTACTGCCGCTCGTCGCGGCCGGCCGAGGAGGTCAGGAGCAGCACGATCGAGCGGGCCGGGATGGTGACGTCGTGGAGGGTGACGTCCTCGGTGGTGAAGCGCGCCTGCACCGGCGAGGGCCCCTCGAAGCGCAGCACCTCCTCGACGGCCTGCGGGATCAGCGAGGGGTCGGCGACGAGGTCGGCACGCTGGTCGGGGTGCTCGTCGAGCAGCAGCGCCGCCCACCCCAGCAGCCGGCCGACGGTCTCGGTGCCGGCCATCACCAGCAGCATCGCGAAGTCGATGGTCTCCCGGCGCGTCAGGCCGGCGCCGGTGAGCGCCGAGAGCAGGTCGTCGCCGGGCTCCTCGGCCAGGTGCTTGAGCCGCCGGTCGAGGTAGGTGCCGAGCTCGCCCATCGCGGTCAGGGCGACGTCGTTGACGAAGCCGTGCTCCTCGTCGAGGTGGAAGCACTCGTCGATGAGCAGCCGGATCCGCTCACGGTCCTCGCCGGGCACGCCGAGGAGGCGGGAGATGACGCGGGAAGGGATCTGCGCGGCGTACTCCTGCATCAGGTCGACCTCGCCGCCGCCCGGCCCCGGGTCGAGCGCGTCGAGCAGCTCGCGGCAGATGGCGCGGACGTCCTCCTCCAGCGCAGCCGTACGACGCAGGGTGAACGCGCGCGAGACCAGGCGGCGCAACCGGGTGTGGCTCGGCGGGTCGTTGAGGATCATCATCCCGCTGTCGACCGGCTCGGGGCTCATCAGCTCCAGGACGTTGCCGTGCGCGGAGCTGAACCGGGTCGTGTCCTTCAACGCGGCGGCGACGTCCTCGTATCGCGACAGCGCCCAGAAGTTCCGTCGCGGGTTGAAGTAGACCGGCTGTTGGTCGCGCATCGCCCGCCACACCTCGTAGGGGGACTCGTCAAGGACGGGATCCATCGGGTCGTACTCGACACCGGAGGACGAACCCGAGGCCTCCTCCGAGGTGGGGTCGACGGTCGACGAGGGGGTGACGGCAGCGTTCGGCACCCCGACAGGATCGCGGCCCGACGGCGCGCGGTCAACAGTGTTGACACCCCCGGCGGAGCCCCGGCCCCCTAGCCTGGCGCGGTGCCGACCCTGAGCGTCGCGCCCGCGCTGGTCGACCTGGGGGTCGGGCTGGTCGCGACGGCCCGCGACATCGACGACTTCAGCCTCGACGTCGGCGGCGGCTTCAACCTCGCAGTGAAGCTGATGATCGGCCTGCTGCTGCTCGGCATCGCCCTGGACGTGCGGGTCGAGGACCTGCGCGCGGCGCTGCGTCACCCGCGGGTCTTCGTCGCGGTGACGGCGGCCCAGTTCGTGCTGGTCCCGCTGCTCACCCTCGGCCTGGTCGCGACCCTCGACCTGCCCCCGTCGGTGGCGCTGGGGATGCTGCTCGTGGTGTCGGGCCCGGCCGGCAGCATGTCGAACCTGCTGACCCACCGGGCCCGCGGCGACGTCGCGCTGTCGGTCTCGCTCACGACCGTGTCCAGCTCGATGGCGGCGCTCGTGACACCGCTCGCCCTGGCCTTCTGGGCGGGCCTGTCGCCCCAGGCCAGCCAGGTGCTCGACGCGGTCGACCTGAGCCCCGTCGAGGTGCTCGTGGAGGTGCTGCTGCTCATCGTCGCGCCCTTCGCCCTCGGCATCCTGCTCGCCCGGACCAGGCCCGCCCTCGCCGCCCGCATCCGCCCCGCGGTCGAGCCGACGGTGCTGGTGATGCTGCTGCTGATCGTGGTCGGCGGTCTGGCCTCCAACCTGCGGGTGGGGGCGCCGTACCTGCTCGACGTGGGCCCCGCGGTCGTCGCCCAGAACGCCCTGTCTCTGCTCGTCGGCGCGGGCGTCGCCGTGCTGTGCCGGGTGCCGGCGCGGGCGCGCCGCGCGATCACCCTCGAGACCGGCGTCCGCAACACCGCCCTGGCGCTGGTGCTGGCGCTGGCATTCTTCCCCGAGTACGGCGGCGTGGCGCTGGTCTGCGGCCTCTGGGGCGTCTGGGACGTGGCCACCGGGTTCGCCCTGGCGGCCTGGTGGCGCCGTCGGGACGCCGCCGGCGGTGGGTCCTGAACCGTCCGGCCCCCCGGACGGGTCGACCACCCACCGCCGGCTCCCGAGGGCGTCGCCTCAGCCCTTGGCGACCGCCTGCTTGAACGCGGTGGCCGGCTTGAAGGCCGGGGCGACCGAGGCCGCGATCTCGATCGGCTGACCGGTCTGCGGGTTGCGGCCGGTGCGGGCCGAGCGCTCGCGCGGCTCGAAGGTCCCGAAGCCGGCGACGGCGACCCGGTCACCGGAGGCCACCGCGTCGGTGACCCCGGCGACGAAGGCGGTCAGCGCCGCGTCGGCCTGCGCGGCGGACAGCCCTGCCTGCTGCGCGATGGTCTCGACCAGGTCCTTGCGGTTCATGCACGTGCTCCTCACTCGAGTGGCCCGGGGCCGGATGGACCCGGGACCACCACTGTGTCATAGTGAGAACGATTCTCGTTATTGACCTTAGGAGGACGACGTGAAGCAGGGGATCCACCCCGAGTACGGCCCGGTGGCCTTCAGGGACCGCAGCACCGGGCGGCTGTTCCTGACGCGCTCGACGCTGGTCGGCCGAGCTTCACCGCCTTCTCCGACACCGCCAAGCTCGTCTTCATGGTGGTCGGCCCGGCGATGGACGTGAAGCTGGCCAGCATGGAGGCCGGCACCTTCGGCGACGCCTTCGCCCGCCCGTTCGTGCCCGTCGTGATCGGTACGGCGGTGGCCAGCGCCAGCGTCGCGGGATGGTGGCTGCTGTGAGGATCCCGACCCAGGGCCTGCTGCTGATGTTCCTCGGCGCGGTCCTGCTGCGCCTGGCCGCGAGCGACGCCTACCTGCGCTACGTCGTCCCGTGGATGAAGTGGCCGCTGCTCGCCAGCGGGGTCCTGCTGATCCTGATGGCCCTCGGCCCGCTGTTCCGCGAGGAGCGGCACTCCCCTGACCACGTCGAGCACGTCGAGGACGACCACGTGCACGACACCGGGCACGACACTGGCCATGACGGCCACGGGCACGGCGTGCCCAGGGTGACCTGGCTGCTCGCGCTCCCGGGCGTCATCGCGTTCGTGATCAGCCCGCCCGAGCTGGGCTCCTACCTCGCCGAGCGACGCGCCAACGACCTGGTCACCGTGAGCGCCCCGACGTCGGTCACGACGCTGGACGGGGACGGTCCGGTCGACCTCGCGCTCGAGGAGATGCCCTACCTCGCGCAGTCCGGCGAGCCGGCCCTCGAGGGCCAGCCGGTCGTCATGACCGGCTTCGTCAGCTGGGGCGCCGGTGACGACTGGTACGTCACCCGGATGCAGATCGGCTGCTGCGCCGCCGACGCCATGGCCTACCGGGTGCTCGTCAACGGGGCCGAGCGGCCTCCGCGCGACCAGTGGGTGGAGGTGACCGGCGTGCACGTCACCGGCACCGGCGTGGAGCCGCCGTACGAGGTCGAGCTCGACGCCACCGAGGTCGTGGAGATCGACGCGCCGCGCCAGACCTACGAGTGACCACTCGATAGCATCGTGGCCATGGCTCAGACCGGCGTCGTGCGACGTTCCACCCGCCAGCGGACGGTCGTCCGCGAGCTCGTGGCCGAGCTCGACACCCTCAGCAGCGCGCAGGACATCCACCAGCTCCTGCGCTCCCGCGGGGAGAGCGTCGGTCTCTCCACGGTCTACCGCAACCTCCAGGCGCTCACCGAGGACGGCGAGGTCGACAGCGTCCGCAACGAGGCCGGCGAGGTGCTCTACCGCCAGTGCAGCCCCAAGCACCACCACCACCTCGTGTGCCGCTCCTGCGGCAAGGCCGTCGAGCTGACCGGCCCCACGGTCGAGAAGTGGGCGAAGGACTCCGCCGACAAGCACGGGTTCACCGACGTCTCCCACACCCTGGAGATCTTCGGTCTCTGCGCGGACTGCGGCTAGTGGGGCCTACCGCCGGGGGGGGGCGTGGCCGAGCGTGATCTTGCGCTCGGTGAGCGCCCCGGGCTGGTGGGATCGGATCGAGCCGGCGTGGGCGGCGACCTGACCTACCTGCCGCCGGCGGACGGCGAGGGCCCACGGTTCGTGGTCAGCCTGGCCGCCGGCTGACCTGTTCAGGAGAACCGGCCGGGACCGAACCTCTCGAGGCAGGCCAGTGCCACCGCCACCTCGGTGCGGCGCTGCGACAGGGGGTGGCCGAGGAGGTCCTCGGCCTGGGCGACGCGGTAGCGCACGGTGTTCTTGTGCACGAAGAGCTCGGCGGCCGTGGCCTCGACCGAGGCCCCGTGCGCCAGGAACGCGGCGACGGTCTCCCGCAGCCGGTCCAGGGACGGGTCCGGGTCGGCCAGCGCGCCGAGCTCGCGCTCGACCAGCCGACGGGCACCCGCCTCGTTGCCGGCCACCAGCGCGGCGAGCTCGACGTCGGCGTACGCCGTGCAGCGCGACGTCGACGCCACCCCCAGGGCGTGGCGCTGGGCGTCCACCGCCTCGCGGTGGGAGTGCTGCAGCCCGCGGACGCCGCTCGCCGGGCAGCCGACCGCGACCCGCCACGGCGGGTCGCCCTGCTCGGCGACCACGCCGTCCACCGCGTCTCGCACGGCGGCCGCGTCGATCGGCGTGCGCGACGTCAGCCAGGCCCAGGCCTCCGCCCGCCCCGCGGGGATGCTGAGCGCGCTGGCCTCCAGCGCCGCGCCCAGCGCACCGACCACCCCGGCGAGCCTGCTGAGGACGTCGGGGACGACCTCGCCGTCCTCCCACAGCACGACGGCGGTGTGGTGCTCGCGGACCGGGTGCCCCAGCGCCGCCGTGGCCTCCGCGAGGCTCACCTGCTCCCCGCGCAGGACCGCGTGCACGACCTCGCTGCGGCGGGCGATGGCCCCCTGGAGCGTGGCCTCGCGCTCGGCGGAGAAGACCTGGATCAGCTGCTCCACGGCGCCGTTGATCCAGGCACCGCCGTGCCCCCAGAGGTAGACGAGCAGGTCGGTGCGGTCCAGGTCCCCGGTGTCGGCGGTGCGCACCACCTCGGTGAAGTACTCCCAGACCGCCGACGAGGCGCTGCGGTAGACCTGCAGCAGCACCCCGAGGTCGAGCTGGCGACGCGCCAGCGAGAGCGCGAGGTCGACGGCCTGGGGCGGGAGCAGCACCTCCTGGGCCGGCCGCTCCAGCAGGCTGAGGAAGATCTGGAACTGCGAGCGGGTGCTCGCGTGCAGGTCGCGGACCAGCGCCGGGTCGCGGGCGATCTCGGGGATCGCGGCCATGATCGTGTCGTCGACACGGGTGACGAAGGCGTCGAGCTCGCTCTGGCGGGCGGTCCGGGCGGCGTACGCCTGCACCCACGCCACGATCTCCGGCCGTGCATCCGTCTCGCCGCTCACGTGCTCCCTCTCGTGCCCGATCCCGCCGGCACCTCGACTGTGCCCAGGTCCAAAGACTGCCCTGAAGTCTGGCCGGGCGCGCCAAGATCCACCACTCCGACTGTGCTGGACTCTCATCCACGTCCAGGCATGTGGCTGCGGTCACACTCTCGCCCCACTCACCGGAGGTCCCCGTGGCCCAGCACCCCTCGTACGACTACATCGTGGTCGGGGCCGGCAGCGCCGGCGCCGTCGTCGCCTCGCGCCTGAGCGAGGACCCGAGCACCTCGGTCCTGCTGCTCGAGGCCGGCCCCGACAACGACGCGCTCGAGATCGCCATGCCGGCGGCCTTCGCCAACCTCTTCAAGACCCGCTGGGACTGGGACTACACCACCACCCCGCAGCCCGGCCTGGGCGGACAGCGCGCCTACTGGCCGCGGATGAAGGCGCTCGGCGGCTGCTCGTCGATGAACGCGATGATGTACGTCCGCGGCGCCCGCGCCGACTTCGACGGCTGGCAGCGCGACTTCGGTGCCGTCGGCTGGTCCTACGCCGACGTGCTGCCCTACTTCATGCGCGGCGAGGCCAACTCGCGCGGCGCCGACGCCTTCCACGGCGCCGACGGCCCGCTGCACGTCGAGGACCGGCGCTACACCCACGAGAACACGCGGGCCTGGTTGGAGTCGGCGCGCCAGTCCGGCCTCGCGGCCAACGACGACTTCAACGGCGAGACCCAGCTCGGCGCCGGCGAGTACCAGGTCACCTGCCACCGCGGCCGGCGCTGGTCGACCGCGGAGGCCTACCTCGGCACCGAGGTCCGCCGCCGGCCCAACCTGACGATCCGCACCGGCGCGCTGGCCACCCGGGTGCTCCTGGACGGCACCCGCGCGGCAGGCGTCGAGCACCTGGTCGCCGGCGGGGTCGAGACCGCCTGGGCCGACGCCGAGGTCGTGCTCAGCGGCGGGGCCATCAACACCCCGCAGCTGTTGATGCTCTCCGGCATCGGTCCGGCCGAGCACCTGCGCGAGCACGGCATCGACGTCGTGCTCGACGCCTCGACGGTGGGCGGCAACCTGCACGACCACGTCGTCGCGCCGCTGGTGTGGTCGACGACGGCCAAGGACCTTGCCGTCGACCACGTCAACCCCGCCCGGCTGCTGCAGTGGCAGGCCACCGGCCGCGGTCCCCTCACCTCCAACGTCGGCGAGACCGGCGCCTTCGTCACGACCCGCTCCGGCCTCGAGGGCCCGGACATCCAGCTCATCGCCGCGCCGACGGGCTTCTACGACAACGGGATGCACGAGGCGACCGCCCGTTCCCTCACCGCCGGCGTGGTCCTCGTCGACGTCGCCAGCCGCGGCCGGCTCGGACTGCGCGGCAGCGACCCGCGGTGGAAGCCGGTGATGGACCCGGCCTACTACGCCGACCCGGCCGACCGGACGGCCGTCCTCGCGGGCGTCCGCCAGGCCATCGACATCGCCCGCCAGGGACCGGTCGCCTCGATCATCACCGGGGCGCGCCTGCACCACGGCGAGGACGAGGCCTCGTTGCAGGAGTTCATCAGCCGGTGGACCCAGACGCTCTACCACCCCGTCGGCACCTGCGCGATGGGCACGCACGAGGAGGCGGTCGTCGACCCCGAGCTGCGGGTGCGGGGCCTCGAGGGCCTGCGCGTCGCGGACGCCTCGGTCATGCCGCGCATCAGCCGCGGCAACACCAACGCCCCCACGATCATGATCGGCGAGAAGGCCGCCGACCTGCTGCGCGGCACCTCGCTGCCCGCCGCCACCGTCACCGCATCCCGCACCGCCACCCGCACGAAGGAGACGATCCGATGACCACCGTCCAGGACCCCCGCCCCGAGGCCGGGCAGGCCCCGCAGGACCGCCCCACCTTCGACGTGCACCACCCCGGCACCGGGGACCTCGTCGGCACCTGGCCGGTGCAGTCGGCCGCCGAGGTCGAGGACACCGTCGCCCGGGCGCGCCTGGCGGCCGAGTGGTGGCAGGGCATCGGGTACGCCGAGCGCCGCAAGCGTCTCGACGCCTTCCGC
Source organism: Nocardioides sp. REDSEA-S33_B3 (assembly GCA_001627335.1). GTDB lineage: Bacteria > Actinomycetota > Actinomycetes > Propionibacteriales > Nocardioidaceae > Nocardioides. The sequence goes on from LUPK01000037.1 coordinate 7,644, forward strand.
GGCGTCATCGCGCGTCGCATCCACCAGCTGGCCCACCTGGTCCACGACGAGATGGGCAAGCCGCACGGCGACGCCTTCCTCGAGGTGGCCCTCGTGCTGGACCACCTGGCCTGGGCAGGCAAGCACGCTCCCAAGGTGCTCGGCCCGCAGAAGAGGCCCACCGGCCTGATCAACGCCAACCTCAAGGCGACCGTCGAGCACCACCCGCTCGGTGTCGTGGGCGTGATCGGCCCGTGGAACTACCCGGTCTTCACGCCGATGGGCTCGATCGTCTACGCGCTCGCCGGCGGCAACGCCGTGGTCTTCAAGCCCAGCGAGTTCACCCCCGGCGTGGGCGCGTGGCTGGTCAACGCCTTCGCCGAGGTCGTGCCCGAGCACCCCGTGCTCCAGCTCGTGACCGGTGACGGCTCGACCGGCGCCGCACTGTGCCGCGCGGGGGTCGACAAGGTCGCCTTCACCGGGTCGACCGCCACCGCCAAGCGGGTGATGGCCACCTGCGCCGAGACCCTGACCCCGATCGTCGCCGAGTGCGGCGGCAAGGACGCGCTCATCGTCGACAAGGACGCCGACCTCGCGGCCGCCGCCGACGGGGCGGTCTGGGGCGGCATCGCCAACGCCGGCCAGACCTGCATCGGCGTCGAGCGCATCTACGTCCACCAGGACGTCGCGGCCGACTTCGCCCGACTGCTCGTCGAGCGCTTCGACGACCTGCGCGCCGGGACCGACGCGGACGCCGCGGTCGGCCCGATCACGATGCCCTCCCAGGTCACGATCATCGACCGGCACGTCGCCGACGCCAAGGCCGCCGGTGGCCGCGTGCTGGCCGGCGGAGGCGCCACGCAGGGACAGGTCGTCCAGCCGACACTGCTCACCGACGTACCCGAGGACAGCGCGGCGGTCGCCGAGGAGACCTTCGGCCCCACGCTGGTGCTGCGCTCGGTGCGCGACATGGACGAGGCGGTCGCGCTGACCAACGCCTCGCGCTACCACCTCGGCGCCTCGGTCTACGGGAAGGCGAACGCCGAGCACGTGGCCCGCCGGATCCGCTCCGGCATGGTGTCGGTGAACTCGGTGCTGGCGTTCGCGGTCGTGCCGACGGTGCCCTTCGGCGGCGTCGGCGACTCCGGCTTCGGCCGCATCCACGGCGAGGAGGGCCTCAAGGAGTTCTGCTACTCCCACTCCGTGGTGCGCCAGCGCTGGAAGGCGCCGCTGCCGCTGACGTCCTTCGCCCGCACCGCCAAGCACGAGGAGATGCTCGGCAAGATCGTCGCCCTGGTCCACGGCGGCAAGTAGCCCCCCGCTCGAGCCCCGAGCGTGCCGAACCGGCGCATCCTGCGTGCAAGGTGTACGCAGGATGCGCCGGTTCGGCGTCGGTCAGGCCAGGGAGAGGAAGAGCTTCTCCATCCGGGCCCGCTGGGTGCCGTCGAGGTCGGCGCCCTCGAGCAGACACTGCTCCATGCCGGTGGCGACCAGCGCGAAGCCGGCGCGGGAGAGCGCCTTGTTGACGGCGGCCAGCTGGGTCAGCACGTCCTCGCAGTCCGCGCCCTCCTCGAGCATCCGGATCACGGTGGCCAGGTGGCCGTGGGCCCGCTTCATGCGGGTGACGAGGGGCTTGGTCGCCTCGGCCTCGAGCTGCATCAGCCCTGTCCGTCCGTCTGGCCGTCCGTCTGGCCGTCCGTCTGGCCGTCCGCGAGCGCCGCGAGCATCCCCTGCAGCCGGGCGCGGGCGTCGTTCGCGACCTCGCACACCGCGTCGCCGGCGTCGGTCATGGTGATCATGGCCCGGGGGTCGAAGGCCTCGACGACCACGCCGTCGGCGTCCTCGCGCACCACGACGTTGCAGGGCAGCAGCGCGGCGACCGACGGGTCGGCCGCCAGGGCCTGGTGGGCCAGCTGCGGACGGCAGGCGCCCAGGATGACCTGGGGCGCGACGTCCACGTCGAGCTTGGCCTTGAGCGTCGCCTTGAGGTCGATCTCGGTGAGCACGCCGAAGCCGGCGTCGGCGAGCAGCGCGCGGACGCGCTCGACGGTGTCGTCGTAGCCCTGCGGCGAGCGGGCGCTGAGCGTGTAGCCGGGTGTGACGTCGGACATGGTCCCTCCTCGGACTTGCCTAACCCCCCTAGGGGTTGGTTCCATACCTCTCGATCGTAACCCCCCTAGGGGTTCTGAGCCAAGCGATCTCCCGAGGAGGAGCTCCATGACCAGCACCGCCCCCCACCCACCCTCGACGAGGTCGGGGGTCGCCCACGGCCCGGGGCCGCTCGGCCGCCTGGGCACCTGGGTGCTCGACCACCGCCGGCTCGTCGCGGGCGTGTGGGCCCTGCTCATCGTCGGCCTGGGCATCTTCGCCCCGCGGGTCGAGCACGACCTGTCCGGTGCGGGCTGGCAGGCCGACGGCTCGGACTCCGTCGCCGCCCGCGACCTCGCCGTCGAGCACTTCGGCGGCAACGCCTCCTCCGCGATCCAGGTCGTGGTCCGCTCCAGCGAGGGCTCGGTCCTCGAGGGCGAGGGGGCCGAGGTGATCGCCGAGGTCACCGCGCTGCTCGAGGACGACCCGCGCATCGCGACCATCGTGCCCCCGCAGCCCGGCGCGACGCTGTCGCAGGACACCGACACCGGCGTGGTGCTGGCCGGTGCCGGTGCCGACACCAACGAGATGGTGCGCGCCGCGACCGACCTGAAGGAGGAGCTGGCCGCGCTCTCGACCGACACCGTCGAGGTCACGCCCACCGGCTCCTCGCTGCTGTGGAGCGACTTCAACGAGGCCAACCTCGAGGCGATGCTCAAGAGCGAGCTGATGTCGTGGCCGGTGACGCTGGCCATCCTCGTCCTGGCCTTCGGCGCCCTCGTCGCCGCCGGCCTCCCCCTCATCCTCACCCTCGCCGGCCTGGTGGCCTCCGCCGGGTCGCTGGTGCTCATCAACGAGCTCGTGCCCGTCTCCATCTGGGCGATGAACTTCGCGATGATGTTCGCGCTGGCCCTCGGCATCGACTACGCCCTCTTCATCGTCGTCCGCTACCGCGCCGCGCGCGCCGCCCGACCCGGCCCCGACGGCGTCGTCTGGGCCGTCGCCCAGACCATGGACACCGCCGGCAAGGCCGTGCTGCTCTCCGGCCTCACCGTGCTCATCTCGCTCTCCGCGGTGATGCTCGTGCCCTCACCGGCCTTCCGCTCGATGGCCGGCGGGATCATGCTCTCGGTCGTCTTCGTGCTCGGAGCCACGCTGACCCTGCTGCCACTGGTGCTCGGCTGGCTCGACGACCGCATCAACACGTTCGCGCTGCCCTGGTCGCGGTCCGGCGAGCACCGCTCGCCGAAGTTCGCCGCCTGGGGCGAGCGCCTGTGGGCACGCCCCTGGACCTGGGGCCTGGCCTCGCTGCTGGTGCTCCTCGCCCTGGCCGCACCCATCCTCGGCCTCAAGACCGCCATGCCCTCGATCAAGGTGCTGCCCGAGGACGCGTCCGCGCGCGTGGGGTACGACGTCGTGCAGGCCGAGCTGGGCGAGGGTGCCCCCGGCGCCATCGGGGTCGTCGTCGACTCCGACCAGGCCGCCGCCACGCTCAAGGTGCTGGCCGACGACCCGGGGCTCGCCGGCGTACTCCCCGGCGTGGAGGCGCAGGACGGGTCCGGCCTGGAGATGTTCACCGCCGTCCCGACCGTCGACCCCTCCGACCCGGAGCTGGCCGAGACCGTCGACCGGCTGCGCGCCGACCTGCCGTCCTCGGCCCTCGTCGGCGGCGCCGCCGTGGAGAACCTCGACCTCAAGACGCAGCTCGACGAGTCGACCCCGATCGTGGTCGCCGTCGTGCTGGCGCTGGGCTTCCTGCTGCTGCTCGTCGCGCTGCAGGCGCCGCTCATCTCGCTGCTCGGCACGCTGGTCAGCCTGCTGTCCACGGCCGCGGCGTTCGGCGTGGCCCGGCTGGTGTTCCAGGAGGGGTACGGCGCCGACCTGCTCGGCTTCGAGTCCCAGGGCTTCCTCGACGCCTGGGCCCCGGTGTTCTTCTTCGCGATGATCTTCGCGATCGCGATGGACTACACCGTGTTCCTCCTGGCCTCGGCCAAGGAGCACTACGAGCGCTCCGGCGACCCGCACGAGGCGATGGTCGGCTCGCTGGCCCACTCGGGCCGGGTGATCTTCGCGGCCGGCGCGGTGATGGTGGCGGTGTTCTTCACCTTCTCCCTCTCCGGCCCGATCCCGCCCAAGGAGATGGGCATCGTGCTGGGCGTGGCCGTGCTGCTCGACGCCTTCTTGGTGCGACTGGTGCTGCTGCCGGTGCTGCTGCGCCTGACCGGTGACGCCGCCTGGTGGTCGCCGGCCTGGCTGAAGCGGGTGCTGCCCACCATCTCCTTCGCCCACGACTGAAGGACGACTGAGGACGGCCGAACACCTGGCCGAGCAGCTGGCCGGCTCAGGCCAGGTGCTCGGCCAGGGCGGCGAGGGCCAGCTCCCCCGTCAGGTCGCCGGGGAGGAGCGGCACCTCGGTGAGGGGCACGCCGGGGACGGCGTCGGCCAGGACGGCGAGGTGCTGGTCCTCGACGGCCCGGCGGGCGGTGAGCACCGCACCGTCCGCGGGCGAGCGACGGTTGACCACCAACCGCCGGACCGGGATGCCGAGCGCCCGCAGCTGGGTGTGCAGGGCCTGGGTCTCGGCGACGGGGAGCCGCTCGGCCGTGGCGACCAGCCAGAAGCCCGCCCGCTCGGGGTCGACCAGCAGGTCGCGCAGCCCGGCGAACCGGTCTCGTCGCCGCACCAGCACCCGGCGCAGCTCGGCGTCGCGGTCGACGTGCTCCTCCCCGCCGCCGAGCCCGCGCAGCGCGGCCCCGAACCGCTCGGACCGGTCGCGGTTGGCCAGCAGCGACTCGGTCCACGTCGTCAGCCGCTCGGGCAGCGCCAGCAGCCGCAGCGTGTGACCGGTGGGTGCGGTGTCCACCACCACGACGTCGTACGCCGAGGAGGGGTGGCACGCCCCCACGACCAGCTCGGCCAGCCGTTCCAGGACCGCCGACTCGTGGGTGCCGGGTGCGTCCCGGGCCAGCTCGAGGTGCTGCTCGGCCGGGCCGTGCATCCGCTCGGGGAGCAGCCGGCGCAGCGACTCCCCCACGGTGCGCAGGTGCCGCTGGACCGTCCGCGCGGGGTCGATCTCCACGGCGTCCACGTGCCCGGCGTCGACCAGCACCCGCCGCGGGTCGTCCCCGAGGGCGGTGCCCCACGCGTGCCCGAGGTTGTGCGCGGGGTCGGTGGAGACCAGGAGCACGCGGCGACCGGCCCGCGCCTCGCGCAGCGCCAGGGCGCAGGACACCGAGGTCTTGCCCACGCCGCCCTTGCCGGAGACGAGCACCAGCCGCGGGTCGCGGTCCACCCCGTCCGACAGGCCTCCCCCGGCGCCGCTCAACAGCACCCCACGTGGTCCAGCGGCGAGCGCTCCATGCCGATCCGCCGGTGCCAGGCGTGGAACTCCTCGTAGGTCGCGGGCAGCAGCTCGGCCGACCAGTAGGCCGCCGGGTCGGGCACCCCGAGCGCCTCGGCGAGCACGACCAGCATGAACAGGTCGTCCTCCTCGCGGCGGGCTCGGCGCATGGTGGCGCGGTAGGGCCCGGCGTAGAGCTCCTCGAGCCCCGCACGCAGCGCCTCCCGCGTCGCGGCCCAGCGGCCCCGGGTCATCTCCCGACCGTCTCCGAGGCCGCGACCTCGCGGTCCTGCTCGTCGGTCTCCTCCGGCATCGCCCGCGCCGCACGCATGGCGAGCAGGGCCTCCACGGCGACCCAGACCGCGGCGACGATGATGACCACGTCGAGACCGAGCAGCAGCCAGTCCTCGTCGTCGCGCAGGGTGCCGAGCTGGACGATCGCGGCGTAGAACGACATCACGAAGACGAACACCAGCGGCACCAGCGCCGGCAGCGGGTTGCGCTTCTTGCGCAGCAGGATGACCGCCACGATCGAGAGCGTCAGCGAGGCCAGCAGCTGGTTGGTGGTGCCGAACAGCGGCCAGATCCGCATGCCGCCCTCGCCACCGGCGCCGGCCGAGAACGTCAGCCCCATCGCGACGGCGAGCACGATCGCGGTGCCGACGTACTTGCTGACCTGGGTGCCGAGCACCTCGCCGATCTCCTGGACCACGAAGCGCTGCAGGCGCACGCCGGTGTCCATCGTGGTGGCGGCGAAGAGGACCGCCATGGTGGCCAGGATCGTGGCCGAGAGCGAGGTCGGGATGCCGAGGCCGGCGTTGAGGATGCTGCCGCCGCCCTGCACGAAGGCAGTGACGCCGCCGGCGTTGAACTCGGTGTAGACCGCCTCCCAGTCCGCGAGGGTGGCGTAGCCGGCGGTGGCGGCGATGATCGCGCCGAGCGCGAGCAGGCCCTCGCCGACCGCTCCGAAGTACCCGACGAACCGGGCGTCGGTCTCCTTGTCCAGCTGCTTGGAGCTGGTGCCGGAGGAGACCATCCCGTGGAAGCCGGAGATGGCCCCGCACGCGATCGTCACGAACAGCAGCGGCACCAGGCTCGGGGTGTCCTCGGGGACGTTGTCGTTGAGCGCCGGGGCCGCGAGGTCGGGCGCGGAGAACAGGGTGGCGCCGTAGAGCAGCCCCAGACCGATGAAGAGCTGCACGCCGTTGATGTAGTCGCGCGGCTGCAGGAGCACCCACACCGGCAGGAGCGAGGCGATGCCGGCGTACACGAAGAGCGCGACGATCCAGAACGTCGCCGGCGACATGCCCAGCACCGGGTCGGGCAGCTCGACGGGGTAGGCGTCGCCGAGCAGGATCAGGGAGTAGAGCGCGGTGACGCCGATGACCGTGGTCAGCAGCAGGTTCACCCGCCAGCGGTAGATCATCTGCCCGACTACCAGGGCCACGACGATCGCGCCCCAGGCCGGGATGACCGCGCTCGGGGTCGAGATCAGCAGGTTCTTGATGACCACCGCGAAGGCCGCGACCACCATGAGCAGCAGCAGGAAGATCACGACGAGGAAGAGGTTGCGCCCGCGGGCGCCGATGTAGCGGCCCGACAGCATGCCCATCGAGCGGCCGCGGTTGCGGATGGAGGCCCACAGCGCGCCCATGTCGTGCATGCCGGCGAAGAAGACGGTGCCGAGGGTAACCCACAGGAACGCCGGCAGCCAGCCCCAGATCACCGCAACGGCCGGACCCACGATCGGGGCGGCACCGGCGACCGAGGTGAAGTGGTGGCCCCACAGCACGAACTTGTTGGTCGGCACGAAGTCGACGCCGTCGTTCATCTCGTGCGCCGGTGTCGCGTAGGCCGGGTCGAGGCGGTAGATCCGCTCGCCGAGGAACTTCGCGTAGAGCAGGTAGCCGCCCGCCAGCATGGCGAGCCCGATGAACAACAACCACAACGACGACATGGGTCGGCCTCCGAGTAGACACGTCCGCACCCGGCGTCCACCGGGCCGGCATCACCCTAGGTGTGCCCTGTGACCGTCCTCACCACACCTGCCTCGCCCGTCCGGGTGGCGCGCGCCCGGGAGGCGCCCGGCTCGTGCCCGGCCGGTGCGGTGCGGCACCCTGGAGCCGTGGACACCCATGACCCCTCCGTCGACCCTGCCGGGGATCCTGCCGCGGACCCCGCCGAGCGGATGGCGCAGTGGCTGGGGAGCCTGGGCCTGGTCGACTACCTCGCCGAGGCGGGCATGCTGCGGCTCGAGCGCGACGACGACGGCCGGGCGCGGTGGGTCGACCCGGCCACCGGCGACGTCCTCGACGCGGTGCGTCTGGGTGACCTCGAGCGACAGCTGCGCCAGCACGGGGAGGAACCCGCGCACGCGGTGCCGGTGCCGCTGGTGCAGGCCGCGCACCTGGCCCGGGTACGCCGCCGGCTGCTCGACTCGGAGTGGTGCACCTACGAGACGCTGGCCGAGCGGCGCGGCGCGAGCGTGGAGGCGACGCGCTTCGCCGTGACGCGGGCGGTCAACGAGCACCGACTCCTCGCCGTACCCACCGAGCTCGCGCTGCTGGTCCCGGCCTTCCAGCTCGACGACGCCGGGGAGCCCCGCGCCGACCTCGCGCCGCTCGTCGAGCCGCTGCTGGCCGCCGGCACGGACCCCTGGCGGGTCTGGGGCTGGTTGACCCAGCCGGCCGCGCTGCTGGGCGGGCAGGTGCCCGCCGAGGCGGCAGCCGACCCCGAGACCGCCGAGGTCGCCGCGCACGCCGCCCGCCGGCTGGCCGCCGCCGGCTGATCACCCCCTTCGCTGGGCACCCCCAGGAGCCCCCACCGGCCGCGACATAGGCTCGGCACGGCCAGCCGACCCGACCCTGGAGGTCCCGCATGCACGGCGAGGTGCTCCGCACCGCACATCTGTCCCCGTCGATGGTCCGGGTGGTGCTCGGCGGTCCCGGACTGGCCGACTTCCGCCCCAGCAGCGAGGCCGACAGCTACGTCAACCTCGCCTTCCCGCCGGCGGGGGCGGCCTACGGCCCGGTCTTCGACCCCGACGAGGTCAAGGAGACGCTGGCCAAGGACTGGTGGCCGGCGCGGCGCCGCCTGACCGTCCGCCACTGGGACGCCGAGGCGCGGGAGCTGACGCTGGACTTCGTCGCGCACGGCGACGTCGGGGTGGCCGGCGCCTGGGCGCTGCGCGCTCGACCGGGCGACGCACTGGTGATGACCGGTCCCAGCTCGGGCTACCACCCCGACCCGACCGCCGACTGGCACCTGCTGGTCGGCGACGAGTCGGCGCTCCCGGCGATCGCGGTGGCCCTGGAGTCCCTGCCGGCGGGCGCGACCGCGGTCGCGGTGCTGGTCTGCGACGGGCCCGAGCACGAGCTGCCCCTGACCACGGAGGCCGACCTGGACCTGCGCTGGGTGCACCGCTCCGCGGCCGACCCGGCGCCCCTGCCCGCCGCCGTGGAGGCCGCGACCTTCCCCGAGGGTCGGGTGCACGCCTTCGTGCACGGCGAGGCCGACGAGATCCGCGCGATCCGGCGGCACCTGCTCACCGAGCGGGGGCTGGCCCGAGGCCAGATGTCGTGCTCGCCGTACTGGCGGCGCACGATGACCGACGAGGACTGGCGCGCGGTCAAGCGCGACTTCATCGCCTCGATGGAGGGCGACGCCTAGACCGGGGGCCGTCCCTCAGGCGCGGTCGACCAGCACCAGACGCTGCAGGCTCCCCGCGAGGTCGGCCGCCACCTGCCCGCTCGGTCGCGTGTCGGAGATCGCGGTCAGGCAGAGCGAGCGGACGCAGCGCGCCAACCAGTCGAGGTCGACGTCCGGTGTGACCAGCTGCTCGTTTCGACGCAGCAGATGAGTGACCGGCTCGTCTGTGATGGCGCTGCGCAGCGCCTGGTCGAAGCGGTGCGCGGTGGCGGCGATGAGGAACCGGTGCTCGTGCGCGAGCGTCACGACCGCGTGCGAGAGGACCGAGAGCGCCTCGACGAGCGGCAGCCGCTCGATCTCGTCCAGCAGCCCGGGCACCACCCCCGAGGCGACGTGGATGATGAGCGCGTCGACCAGGGCGTCGCGGTCGGAGAAGTGGCGGTAGAGCGTGGTCCGGGTGACCCCGGCCTCCTGGGCCACGTCGGCGAGGCTGACGTTGTCGGTCGACGCGAAGAGCCGCGCGGCCGCGTCGAGGATCGCCGCGCGGTTGCGCTGGGCGTCCGAGCGGGTCGCGCGGGCGGTGGGCACCCCACCAGGCTAGCGACGTAGGTTGGCGCCGCACGCCGAAAGCGCCGAAGGAGTCGCCATGCCCGCCCGCCGCGTCCTCGCCCTCGAGGAGCACGCCGACCTGCTCCGTCTCGCCCGCGAGATCGTCACCACCGAGCTCGCTCCGCTGGTCGCCGACGCCGAGCGTGACGAGGTCTTCCCCCGTGAGGCGTTCCGCACCCTGGGCCGCGCGGGCCTGCTCGGGCTGCCCTACGCCGAGGACCTCGGGGGCGGCGGCGTCCCCTACGAGGTCTACCTCCAGGTGCTGGAGGAGATCGGCACCGTGTGGGCCTCGGTCGGCGTCGGTACGTCGGTGCACGCCCTGTCCTGCTTCGCCCTCGCCACCCGGGGCACCCCCGAGCAGCAGCAGCGCTGGCTGCCGGAGTTCCTGGCCGGCGACCTGCTCGGCGCCTACTGCCTCTCCGAGCCGCACGCCGGCTCCGACCCGGCCGCGATGCGCACCAAGGCGGTCCGCGACGGCGACTCCTGGGTGCTCACCGGCGCCAAGGCCTGGACCACCCACGGCGGCCACGCCGACTTCTACACCGTGATGGCCCGCACCGGTGAGGGCCGCGGCGACATCTCCTGCTTCCTCGTGCCCGCCGACACCCCCGGCCTGTCCGCGGACGCCCCGGAGAAGAAGATGGGGCTCACCGGCTCCGCGACCGCGACCATGCGCCTCGACGGTGCCTGCATCCCCGCCGACCACCTCGTCGGTGACGAGGGTGAGGGCCTGAAGATCGCACTCGCCGGCCTCGACGCCGGCCGCCTCGGCATCGCCGCCGTCGCCACCGGCCTGGCCCAGGGGGCCCTGGACCACGCGCTGGCCTACGCCCGCGAGCGCGAGGCGTTCGGGCAGCGGATCCTCGACCACCAGGGGCTCGGCTTCCTGCTGGCCGACATGGAGGCCGCGATCCAGACCGCCCGCGCCGCCACCCTGCACGCCGCGCGCCTCAAGGACGCCGGCCTCCCCTACGGCCGCGAGGCCAGCATCGCCAAGCTGGTCGCCACCGACCACGCCATGAAGGTCACCACCGACGCCGTGCAGGTCCTCGGCGGCTACGGCTACACCCGCGACTTCCCGGTCGAGCGCTACATGCGCGAGGCCAAGGTGACCCAGATCTTCGAGGGCACCAACCAGATCCAGCGGATGGTCATCGCCCGCTCGCTGGACCGCCAGCCCGACGACTCCATCACGCACCTGTCCTGAGGGAGTCGTGCCCCTGAGCGGGCGCTATGGCGCCCGCTCAGGGGCACGACTCGGTCAGGTGCGCTTGCCGACGTAGGTGCCGCGGCCGGTGGGCAGCGGCAGGTCGAGCGTCGTGCGGATGCCGGGCGGAGCGGCGACGACGTCGGGGATGGCGTTCACGATGCGCCCGCAGGCGGCCACGATCGCGGCGTGGTTGTGGTCGCCGTGCTCACTGCTGGGCACGATGTCGACGGTGTACGACGGCTCCCCGACGATCTCGACCCGGTAGGCGCCACCGCCGGCCGCGGGGTGGGCCCAGTCGGGGCGCAGGTCATCGCGGGTGCGGGTGACGTGCTCGACGACGACCGCCGGGTGCCCGGCGACCATCCCGGAGATGGAGAACTTCATCGCCGCGATCGTGCCCTGCTCGATCCGCCCCGCGGCGATGTCGTAGGACTCCGGCGCCGGCTCGACCTCCCAGTGCTCGACGATCTCGTCGACCTCGATGCCGAGACCGGCGGCCATCATCCGGATCGCGGTGCCCCACGCCAGCGCGAGCACGCCGGGCAGGAACAGCATCGGCACGGTGTCGATCGGCTTTCCGAAGCCCATCAGGTCGAACATCACCTCGGCGCCGTCGTACGTCGCGTAGTCGGCGAGCTCGTAGCAGCGGACCTGCTCGATCCGCTGGCAGGTGCTGGCCAGCGCGAGCGGCAGCAGGTCGCTGGCGAAACCCGGGTCGACCCCGGTGATGTAGAGGCTGGCGCCGCCGGCCTGCGCGGCGGCCTCGACCTTCTCGATGACCCGGTCCGGGGCGGTGCCCCAGGGGTACTGCAGCGTCCCCGGCGCCGAGCCGACCACGTCGATGCCGGCCTCGAGCAGGCGGCAGACGTCCTTGGTGGCCTCGACCGGGCGGGTGTCGCCCATGGCGCAGTAGACGGCGACGTCGGGACGCAGCGCGATGAGCTCGTCGAGGCTGCCCACCGCGGTGATGCCGGTGGTGACGTCGAGGCCCGCGAGCGCTCCCGCGTCGACGCCGACCCGGTCGGCCGTGGAGGTGCTGACACCGACGAGCTCGAAGCGCTCGTCGACGATGAGCTGGCGCAGGGTGAGCCGCCCTGCGTTGCCGGTGGCGACCTGGACGACCCGGGTCGGGGTGGGGGCCATGGGAGATCCGATCGGTAGAACGTGTTCTATTTCACGGTCAACCTACGCTACTTTCGCTCCCATGGGACGTGCCGAGGGTCGAGTACAGGGCAAGGTCGCGCTGATCAGTGGCGGCGCGCGCAACATCGGTGGCGCCACCGCGAGGATGCTGGTCGCCGAGGGCGCCTCGGTCGTCATCGGTGACGTGCTCGACGAGGAGGGGCAGGCCCTCGCCGACGAGCTGAACGCCACGCGCGTCGGCTCGGCGTCGTACGTCCACCTCGACGTCACCGACGACGACCAGTGGCGGGCGGCGGTCGAGACCACGACCGCGACCTACGGCTCGCTCACCGTGCTGTTCAACAACGCCGGCATCTTCAACGGCGGCCAGCTGCAGCGCTACAAGCGCGAGCTGTGGCAGCAGATGCTCGACGTCAACCTGACCGGCGCCTTCCTCGGCTGCCGCGCGGCGGCCGACGCGATGATCGCCTCGGGCGGCGGCTCGATCATCAACACCTCCTCCATCGAGGGCTTGCGGGGGACGCCCTGGGCGCACGGGTACGTCGCCTCGAAGTGGGGCCTGACCGGGCTCACCAAATCGGTGGCGATGGAGCTCGCCCCGCACGGCATCCGTGCCAACTCCGTCCACCCCGGACGGATCAGCACCCCGGCCACCGACCAGATGCCGCCCGACCTGATCCCGATCCCACTGGGTCGCCCCGGCACCGTCGAGGAGGTCGCGGGCGTGGTCGTCTTCCTGGCCAGCGACGAGTCGACCTTCTGCACCGGCTCGGAGTTCACCGTCGACGGCGGCACTGTCATGCACATCCCGACCAACCCCTGAGCCATCCTCTCCGGCAGTGCCGACGGTCGCTCAGCTCTGGGTGCCCTGCGAGGCCTCGACGCTCGGCGGCGGACCCCCGCGCTCACCACCGGGGCCGCCGGAGCCACCGCCGGGGCCACCACCGAAGCCACCCGGGCCACCGGCCACGGACGCATCGCTCGCGGTGACACTGCCGACCTGCGTCAGCCCGTCGGTGGAGTCGGCGGCGCCGTCGGCTGCCCCGGTCCACACCTCGTACGCCGACCCGCTGACCAGGTCCGCGGCCGCGACGGTCGGGGTGCCGTCGGCGGTGGCGACGAACGTGGCCACGACCGTGCCGGAGTCGTCCACGAGGCTGACACGCTCGCCGGCGCTGACAGCACTCGTCAGCGCGACGACGCCCGGCGACTCGAAGGCACCGTTGACGTCGAAGACCCCGTTGCCGCCCATGGCCGCGGCGCTGGAGACCACCACGGTGCCGCCGGTGATGCTGGCCTGGCCGTTGGAGTCGATGCCGTCGGAGCCGGCCCACACTTGGACCGTCCCGCCGGTGACGTCGAGCAGCACCCCGTCCTCGACCTGCTCGGTCCCGCCGTCGGCGGTCCCGGCGGTCGCGTTGAGCCCGTCGTCGGAGGCGGTGATCGAGACCGAGCCGCCGGTGATGCGGATCAGCATGGCCTCGAGGCCCTCCTCGGACGCGGGGACGTCGAGCTCGCCGTCGACGACGTAGACCGCCCCGACCGCGTCGGCGCCGTCCGAGCCGGCGGTCACGGTCAGGTCGCCGCCGTCGACGAGGATCCAGCCGGGCTCGTTGACGTCCTCGTTGTCGGCCTTGAGCCCGTCGCCACCGGCCTCGACGTCGATCGTGCCGTCCTCGACGACGAGGTAGTCCTTGCCGCGGATCCCGTCGTCGACCGCGTCGACGGTGAGGACGCCGCCGAGGATCACCAGTCCGTCCTTGCTGGTGATGGCGTCGTTGCTCAGGCCGTGCACGGTCAGGGATCCCTCGCCGCCGATGGTGAGGTCGGCCATCGAGAACAACGTGGCGTTGGGGGCGTCCTCCTCCTCGTCGTCGGCGGCCGACGCCGCGGCGTCGGAGAGGGTGTTGTCCGACCCGTCGGCGAGCACGACCACGGCCTCGTCGGCCGCGGTGATCACGAGGGGCGAGCTGGAGGCGGAGGTGAGGTCGACGCCGTCGAGGACGAGCACGACCTTGCCGTCGGCGTCGCTGTCCACGACGACCTGGCCGTCGGTCAGCGTTCCCGACAGCAGGTAGGTCCCGGGCGCGCTGATCGAGACGACGTCGCCGTCGACCTCCGCTCCGGAGCCGTCGACGGCGCTGCCGCCGTCCTCGAGCGAGACGACCGTCGCGTCCGCGGCGTCCCACTCGAGGTCGTTGTCGTCGGCGTGGGTGTCGTCGAGGGTCGGTACGCCGCTGGCGACCGACGAGGTGTCGACGGCCGTAGTGCCGGTCGAGCCGGAGACGGTGGTGGCAGCCTCGGTGTCGCTGGTCGCGTCGGTCGCCGAGCAGGCGCCGAGGCCGACGAGCAGCAGGGTCGAGGCGGCCGCGGCGATCCGGCGGCGCAGGGGTGCGGTGGTCATGGTCATCGGGTGCTCCTGTGGTCGGAGGTGGTCGGGAGGTGGAGGTGGCGGGCCAGGGCGTCGTGCCACTTGCGCCGCGGGAGGGTCGGGTCCAGGGCGGCCAGCCCGGCGCCGTACTTGGAGAGCCGGACGGGGCGGAAGCCGCGCTGCCACAGCAACCGGTCGACGGCCGAGGGGGTCGAGCCGGTCTTGGTCTCGACGACGGCCAGGCCCGGGGGTCGCATGGAGCCCCCTGCCGGGGAGGTCCAGGTCAGGTCGGTGTCGATCGTGACGCGGGCGGCGGCTCCCGGGAGCAGCAGCGTGGTCCGGCCGTACGTCGTGGTCAGCACCGATCGCAGTGCGCGTGCGGTCCCGTCGCCGACGGCGGCGTCGACCAGGGCGGCCGCGTCGTCGGTGAGGCCGTCCCCGGCGATCGCCACGCGCTGCTTCAGCGTGGCGCCGCGTGCACCGCGGGTCTTGACCTCGAGCCAGCGACCCCCGGTGTCGAGGTAGTCGCGGGTCCGCACCTTCCAGCGGGTGCGCTGGGACCGGCCGGAGCTGTGAAAGCTGGCCAGGTCGGGGGTGTCGAGGTACGTCGAGCGGTACCCGAACCGGCGCCGCCCCTCGATCTCCAGCACCCGCGTTCCCTGCGGCAGGGCGGTCAGCAGCTCGTCGAGCGCGGCGACGGGCACGACGTACTTCCGGTCGACCCGCGCCAGCAGCGCAGCCTCCTCGACGAGGTCGGCGAGAGCGACCGGCGCCAGGTCGGCCAGCGGCTCCATCGCGAGCGCGCTCATCGGACGGCCTCCAGGGCCGCGGCGCGCGGGCTGCCAGGCCCGTTCGGGTCGGTGCCGGGGGCTTCGGAGGGTCGCCACCGGACGTCGACCAGCGTGGTGTCGTTGACGAGGTCGAGCTTGATCACGCGCACCGCCACGACCTCGCCCTCGAGCAGCCCGGCGAGGTGGGCGCGCAGCGTGGTCTCGCGTGGGTGCGCCCGATCGAGCAGCACGTGCTGGCTGCGAGAGCGGGGCGCGATGCGGTGGTGGTCGCCGATCGCGACCACGGCGACGACCGCGGCCATCAGGCCCAGGTCCAGGGCCTCGGTCCCGGTGCCGAGACCGCCGAGCAGGCCGAGGGTCAGGGCCGCGAAGTAGTAGGCGATCTCGTGCTGGGCCAGCTCCTCGGAGCGGAGTCGGATGATCGACAGGATGCCGAACAGGCCGAGCCCGAGGCCGGCGCCGACGGTGCTGGTGGTCAAGGCCGAGGCGACGGCGAGGACCCCGACGTTGGTGGTGAGGTAGGCGACGACGAGCTCGGGACGACGGTGGCGGGGTAGGAAGAGGCCGAAGACCAGGACGCTGACGGCGACGAGGTCGGCCAGGTGGGCGACGTAGGACGGCATGAGGAGTGGCTCCCGGATGGACGGCAGGTGAACACGCACCATCTAGCCGGGTCAGCATGTGCCGGCCCCGGGCACAGGCTGTGAGCCGTCTGTGACCTCAGCGCGCCCACGTGCACAGGGTCGCGGCCGCGAGCGATCCGCCGATCAGGAGGGAGCGGCTCCCACCAGGGCCCGCTCGGCCAGCAGCTCCTCGACCCGCGTGCGCAGGGCTTGCACCGTGAAGGGCACGGCCAGCACCTCGTCGGCCCCGGCCATGAGGCCTGTGCGCACCTCCTCGCGGGAGGTCAGCGAGGAGAGCATGACGACCGCCGATTGCGTGCGCCCGGTGTCGGCGCGCATCTCGTGCAGGACCTCGAGGCCGGTCAGTCGCGGCAGCACCATGTCGAGGATCACCAGGTCGAAGGGTTGGTTGCGCCACAGACCGAGCGCCTGGAGACCGTCGCGGGCGGCGGTGACGCGGTGCCCTGCCAGGCGCAGGACCGGGACCATCAGCTGGAGCAGCTCAGGATCCCGCTCGGCGACCAGGAGGCGTCCGGTGCTCACCATGACGACTCGGGACCGGCGACCTGTGACGTCGTGGCCGTGCGGCGGGCCGCGGCGGCCAGCTCGCCGAGGAGCACCTCGACATCGATGTCGTCGACCCAGTGCCGCAGGGCCGAGCGCGGGGGCCGGGCCACGGCGGCGGCGATCTCCGGCGTCATCGGGGCGCCGTAGGTCAGCTGGTAGATCGTCTCGTTCTCGGTGAAGTCCAACCCCACCACCTCGGCGCAGCGGTGCACGCCGTCCAGCGTGCGCAGCAGCAGCATCTGCCCCGGCTCCAGCGGTTCGGAGAGCGCCACCAGGTCGTGCGGCACGTCGATCCCGTCGTGCGCCTCGAGCTCGAGGTCAGGGATCGGGATGTCGGCGAGGATCATCGGTGCTCCTGGGCTCGGGACGGGTGGGACTCTCCATCATCCGCCGTGACCGTCGTCCTCGCCATCTGGTCCAGCGCAATTCCATCGAACCTTGACGCCCGTACCCCTTCATGGGTCGGAGGTCCCGGCCCCGCTCCCGCGGCGGCCCTGGCCGACCGTTCTGCCGCGCGGCCGCCTCGGCAGCACCTAACCTGAGGACGCGGTCGCCGCGACGCCACGGACGGGTGTCCACCGCCAGGGAAGGGGGCCGCCGTGACGACGCCCCTCTCGTTCGGCGATGCCCCGCGCCGCGAGCAGGTCTACCTGGTCGCAGCCGGCGTGGTGGCCCTGGCGTTGCCGCTGCTGCTGACGGGCCCCTGGGCGGAGGCCCGCCTGGTCGACATGACACCCCCGGACTGGTTCACCTGCCTGGTGCTGATCGCGATGTCGGCGCTCAACGTGGAGATCGGCCGGGTCCTGGTCGGCGGGCTGTCGGTGGCGCAGCAGCCGCACAAGGCGCTGTCGGCGTGGGCGTTCGCCTGCGCGATGGTGCTGCCCACGGCATGGCTGCTCGTCGTCGTACCCCTCACCTACGCGCACGCGCGCTGGCGTGGGCTGCGGGTGCCGCTGTGGAAGTGGTTGGGCTCGGCGGGGTTCCTGGTCCTCGCCGGGTGCGCCGCCTCGCTGGTGCCGCGCTGGGTGCTCGGCGGGCTGCCGAACTGGATGGCCGGCGACGGTGGCGAGGGCCTGGCGACGCTCGTCCTCGCGGCACTGGTGTTCCTCGTGGTCGAGCACCTGCTGTTCGCCGGGTCCGCCTGGCTCAACCACGCGGAGGACGAGCAGTGGCTGCGGGCCCAGCTCACCAGCCGGGGCTACCACGTCGGCGAGGCCGGGGTCGTGCTCACCGGCGGCCTGATGGCGGCGGTGTGGACGGCCGGACCGTGGTTCGTGCTGCTCTTCGGTCCGCTCTACGCGCTGATGCAGCGCGCGGTGCTCGTGGAGCCACTGCGGGAGAACGCCGCGATGGCCGCCGAGCTCGTCGAGACCAACCGCCAGCTCGAGGCGGTCAGCGAGTTCAAGAGCGACCTGATGGGCATGCTCGCGCACGAGGTGGGCAACCCGCTGGCGTCGGTGACCGGGTACGCCGAGATCGCCACCGACGCCCTCGAGGAGGGCGACCTCGACGAGGCACTGCCGGCGGTCCGGGTCGTGCAGCGCAACGCCGACCAGATCGGTGGCGTGCTGCGTGACATCGTCTCGCTCGTCGAAACCAACCCCGGCGGCCTCACCGCCCGACCCGAGCCCACGGCGCTCCTCCCCCACCTGCGCGCGGCCGCTGCGGCACAGCCCGGCGGTGCCCAGCCCGACGTCCACTGTCCCGAGGAGCTGGTCGCGCTCATCCAGCCGGGTCACCTCGACCAGGTGCTGGCCAACCTGCTCGGCAACGCCACGAAGTACGCCGGAGGCGCGACCCGCGTCGTCGCGACCCCCGACGGTGCACGCCAGGTCGTGATCGCCGTCCAGGACGACGGCCCGGGGATCCCCGAGGACTTCCGCGACCAGGTGTTCCGCCGGCGTACCCGCCACCCCGACACCGCCGACGCGGTCTCCGGCCGCGGCCTGGGCCTGCACATCAGCCGCGCCCTCGCGCTGGCCAACGGCGGGGACCTGCGACTGTCCGACTCCCCCAGCGGGAGCTGCTTCGAGCTGGTGCTGCAGGCACCGGGCGACTGAGACGTCCCGACACGGACCCCGTCACCCGAACAGCTGGGCGGCCATCTTCTCCATGAGTGTGTGGAGCCCCTTGACCGGACGCACCATCACGGTGAACTCGGTGATCCGCCCGTCCTCGGCCCAGGTCATCATGTCGACGCCCTCGACCACGACGCCGTCGAGGTCGGCGGTGAACTGCAGGACCGCCGAGTCCTCGGCGTACCACTCACGCTGGTAGGCCAGCGTCGGGCCGAGCACGACCAGTGCGGCCGAGAGGTAGGCCGTGGTCAGCTCCTTGCCGACCTGCGGGGCGTGCACCGCGGGCGAGCGGAAGACGCAGTCCTCGTGCAGGAGGGCGTCGAGCCCGGCAGGGTCGCGGGTGTCGGCGAGGGCGTGCCAGGCCTGGACGGTGCGGGGAGTCTCCACGGAGCGACCCTAGGCCCGAGCGACCTTCACCTGCACCCGGTGGAACCCGTCGGCACCGGAGGGGTACGGCGGTCGGCCGGTGCCGGCCTGGACGGTCCCGTCGCCCGCGCGGCACCGGACGGCGAGCTCGTGGGTGCCGGGCGGCAGGTCCAGCGGTGCGCGCCACCGGCGCCAGGAGTCCGGACCGAGGTCGCCGGCCAGCTCGGCGGCCACCCAGGGGCCGTCGTCGACGCGCAGGTCGACACCGGCGACACCGCCGTGGGCGGGGGCCCAGGCGACGCCGCTCACCCCGTCGCGCGACCCCACCCGCACCGCGCGCAGGGGCAGCCGCGGCGGCATGCCGACCGTGCCGAGGGAGTCGATGCGCGCCATGAGCGGCACCACGACCGGTCCGCGCGGCCAGCCCCGGGCGACCCAGGAGGCGGTGACCGACCCCGCGGGGCGCAGCCGCAACGCGGTGACCCACTTGGGCCCGCCGTACTGCCCCGGGAGGCCGGCGGTCAGCACGCGCGCCGGGTGCCCGTGGGAGGCCGTGAGCGGGCGTCCGCCCATGCCGGTCACGAGCCAGGAGCGCCGCACCACGACCTCGGGCCACGGCAGTGTCATCACCAGCCCGTCGGCTCCCTCCATCACCAGGTCGAGCGACTCGTCCTCGGCGTCGGGCACCGGCAGCCCGAGGGCCGCCAGCAGGTCGGGCAGGGGGAGACCGGTCCAGGACTGCTGCCCCAGCCGGTCCCAGCCGGGACGGTTGTGGACGCACGCGAGGAGCGCCTGGCGCTCCTGGAGGTCCAGCCCGGCCAGCCGGTCGGCGTCCACCACCGCGCGGGCCCCGTCGGCCGCCTCCACCTCCAGCCGCCACGCGGCGGCGTCGACGACGGGCGCACGCATCGTCACGTCGGTGACGTAGAAGTCCTCCACCGGCGTGACCATTGGTGAAGCGTCCCAGGCATCGGCGCCGTCGGACACCGCGGCGGAAGGTCGCGCCAGCTCGGCGCGGACCTGCGGCTGCTGCCGGGCGAGCACGACCCGCGCCGCGGCCAGGGCGGCGACGCCGGCCACGCCCAGCGTCGTCGTACGCCGACTCACGCGACCGTGGCCGGGGGCGGCCCGGGCCCCCAGCACGGTGCCGCTCGCGACGAGGGCAGCGAGCGACTGCAGCCGCAGCAGCGGCTTGTCGGTGGTGCCCATCAGTTGCACGCCCAGCTCGACCAGCGGCAGCGGCGAGTGGTCGATGACGACCTCGCCCAGGTCGTCCAGCACGCTGCGGCCGCGGGCGGCCAGCGCCAGCTCGACCAGCCCGACGGCAGCCAGGGACCGGGCGGCGTGCGCGAGAGGGAGGGGTCGCATGCCGTGACGCTAGCGGTCAGCGGCGCAGCAGCTTCCGAGCCGGCCCGCGCAGCGCGACGACGTAGAAGCCGGAGTTGCCGTCGGAGTACCAGACATGACGGCGCTTGACGTCCCAGGCCGGCCGCGCCATCGCGAACGCCCCGAGCGCGGTCGGCTGCAGCGTCCCACTGCCGGGCAGGACCGGCCGGTTGAAGTAGGCGATCTCGCGCGGTCGCTTCAGGTCGGAGATGTCGAAGATGCGCAGGCCGGACAGGATCATCGAGCAGGCGACGATCTTGGGGTTCTTGACGTAGGGCACCGAGCAGTAGTGCGAGGCGTAGCCCTGCACGGGGATCAGTGCGCCGGGGTCGAGCGCCTGCTCGCCGCTGCCGAAGCCGGCCTCGTGCACGGCCAGGCGGATGTCGGAGACGACCTTCGGCCGCTTCGGGTCCTCGATGTCGATGATCCGCGCGGCGCCGATCTCCCGGTCACCCTGGTAGTCGGCGTACTCGTCGGTCTCCAGGAGGTAGTCGCGGCCGCGCCGGGTGAACGGCTCGGCCGACTGCGGGATCGAGACCGTCTTCCACGTGAGGTCGGAGACGACCTCGACGTCGGGTTCGGGCCGACGGTCCTGCACCTGGGAGACGTCGAGGACCCTCAGCCCGGCGGTGCTCATCGCTCCTTCCGACCCGCCCGTCACCGCGACGTACATCGTGCGACCGTCCCGGGAGAGCCGCAGCCCGTGGTAGCGGACGCCGGTCTGCTCGAAGACCTGCACCGGCTCGCGCGGGTCGCTGATGTCGACGGCGGTGAGGTTGCCGCCCGTGGTGCCGGCGACCCAGAAGGTGCGGCCGTCGCGGGCGAAGCCGCTCTCGTGACCGAAGGCGGCCGAGCGGGTCGAGGAGAGCAGCTCGGGCGAGCGGCAGTCGGTGCCGACGTCGTAGAGGTCGACGATGCCGAGGTTGGTGGCCGGGTTGCCGAGCACGGCGGCGAGGATGCCGCGCTTCTTGTTGACCAGCAGCGACTCGTGGGGGCTCAGCATCGCCGGCGAGGTCAGCGTGGCTGTCTGCACGGGGTTGCGCGGGTCTGTCATGTCGAGGGCGATCACGCCCAACCCCTCGACCGCGTTGAACAGGACGTCGCGCGGGAAGAGCAGGGTGGAGTCGTAGTAGGCACACGTGCGGCCCTGCCGGTCGGTGTAGCGCTCGACCTTGAAGCCGCCCGAGGTGCCGTGGTGGGCGACCTGCGCCGCGTTGCACCGGTAGCCCTGCGCCGCCCGCCCCGACACGTAGTCGGCCAGCGGGACCCTGCCCTGGATGTCGGTCTCGGGCAGGTCCCTCGCGCCCTGGCACCGCGCCTGCGGCGTGGGGCGCGGCTCGACGTCGGCGGCGGTGCCGAGGCCGGCGACGCTGAGCGTCCCCGCTGCCAGCGCCAAGGACGCGGCGGCGAGCAGCAGTCGGCGTACGGCGGGACGGGAGACGGTCTGCATCGCTGGAGACTAGCGGTGACGGTCGTCACCCGGGCTCGATCCCGCGCTCATCCGCGGCGCATCGCCGCGAAGATCTCCCGCATCTCCTCCGACAGCCACAGCAGCTCGACGAACGGCACCCCGTGCGCCGACCCGTCGAGGTACGCGAAGCGCATCAGCCCGCCGCTCATCGACCCCTCCGACAGCACGGGCAGCCCGGCGTCCGCGACCGAGGCGGCCAGGTTCTCGGTCTCGAAGGCGACGTGGTGCAGCGCGCCGGCCGGGTGCTCGGCCAGGAACTCGGCGTACAGCGACTCCCCGGCGACCGGCTGGATCAGCTCAACTCGTACTGTCCGGCAAACGACGCTGCCGCACCGTCCTCACCCGTCGCCGAGGACCGGACGGCGACCCGCCCCGGCATGGCGTCGAGCCGTTCGCGCAGGCCTGCCGGCAGGTCGTCGGGGTCGACGTCAGCGAGGACGAAGGCGGGTGGGACCCGGAAGCCCGCGCGCTCGAGTCGGGCCAGGCCCCAGGCCTTGCCGCCGTACCGTGCGTCCTCGATGCTGCCGAGCTCGACCAGTCGACTCGTGACGTGCGTCATACCACTTACGTTACGCTTGTCACGTTGATGGGAAGAGCCATGACCAACGAGCAGGGACGACCGCGCGACGCGCGCATCGACGCCGCAGCGCTCGACGCCGCGGCAGCGCTGCTGCTCGAGGTCGGGTACGCCGACCTGACGCTCGCCGCGGTGGCGACCCGGGCGGGGACGTCGCGCCCGGCCGTCTACCGCCGGTGGCCGACCAAGGCGCACCTGGTCCACGAGGCCGTGTTCCGGGGCGAGGACACCGAGGCCCCGGTCGCGTCGGGCGACCTGGCCACCGACGTCTCGGGGCTGGTGCGGCGCACCGCCCGGATGCTGACCTCGCCGCTGGCGCGGCTGGCCGTCCCCGGCCTGGTCGGCGAGGCCGCCGGCGACCCCGACCTCAACCGCCGGGTGCTCGAGCGGTTCGAGGGCACCGGGTGGCGCGGCCTGCAGGAGACCGTCGCCGGGGCCGTGGCCCGCGGCGAGCTCGACGCCCACGTGGACGTCCTCCACCTGCTCGAGCTCGCCATCGGCGCCTGCCTGGCGGCGACCCTCATCCGCGGCCCGGAAGCCTTGGACGACGACTGGGTCGAGTCCACGACCCGCCTCATCGTCGAGGGCGTGCGCCGGCGATGACCCCCGCTGCGACGCTGCGACCGGGACCACGTCCACGGCTGCGACCACGACCGATCACCGCCGACCACCACCGCACCCCCGGAGGCCACCGATGAAGCTCGACGTCCAGCTCGACGCCCGGCCCGACCAGGCCGCGGCCCGCGCCCGCGAGCTTCATCGGTGGCCTCCGGGGGTGCGGTGGTGGTCGGCGGTGGACGGTCTGTTCACCTTCGAGGGCCCCCACGACGTCTTCCTCCCGCTGATAGTCGCCGCCGGCTCCTCCGACGTCCCGCCGACCGACCTGATGACCAACGTGGCGATCGCGCTGCCGCGCAGCCCGATGCACCTGGCCAACCTGGCCTACGACCTGCACCTGCTCAGCGGCGGCCGGTTCCGCCTCGGGCTCGGCTCGCAGATCAAGCCGCACATCGAGAACAGGTACGGCGCGGAGTGGAGCCGCCCGGCCGCGCGCATGCGCGAGACCGTGCTCGCGGTGAAGGCGATCCTCCAGGCCTGGCAGGACGGGACCCGCCTCGACTTCCGCGGCGAGTTCACCAAGCACACCCTGATGCCACCCACGTTCGTCCCGGGCCCGAACCCGCACGGCATCCCCCCGGTGCTGCTCGGCGCCCTCGGTCCGCTGATGACCCGAACCGCCGCGGAGGTCGCCGACGGGCTGCTGGTGATGCCGTTCCACAGCGAGCGACACTTCCGGGAG
This sequence comes from Nocardioides sp. REDSEA-S33_B3, assembly GCA_001627335.1. Classification (GTDB taxonomy): domain Bacteria; phylum Actinomycetota; class Actinomycetes; order Propionibacteriales; family Nocardioidaceae; genus Nocardioides. The sequence goes on from LUPK01000037.1 coordinate 31,191, forward strand.
CGGACCCTCGTCGCCGTGGCGGAGGGTCTCGAGATCTCCGGTCGCGAGCGCATCGACATCTTCCCGCAGGCGATCGTCGCGATGGGGACCACGCCCGAGGAGGTCGAGGCGGCCAGCGTCGGGGTGCGCGGGCTGCTCGCGTTCTACGGCTCGACGCCGGCGTACCGCTCGGTGCTCGAGATCGAGGGCCGGGGCGACCTGCAGCCCGAGCTGAACGCCCTGTCCAAGACCGGCGACATCATGACGATGATCGACCTCGTCGACGACGACCTGCTGCGCACGCTCGCGGTCGTCGGCACCCCCGAGGAGTGCGCCGCGGAGATCAAGCGCCGCTTCGGCGACGTCGCGGACCGGGTGTGCGCCTACTTCCCGGGCACGCAGCACCCCACTTCCACGATCCGCGCGCTGGCCGAGGCCCTGCGCTCGTGATCCTCCGCGCTCAGGCGTCGAAGTCGACGGTGAGCTCGTCGGAGACCGGGAAGGTCTGGCAGGTCAGGACGAAGCCGCGGGCGACCTCGTCGGGGTCCAGGGCATAGTTGCGGCGCATGTCTGCCTCGCCGGCGGTGACCCTGGCGCGGCAGGTGCCGCACACCCCGCCCTTGCAGGCGTACGGGACGTCGCCGCGTGCCGCCGCGGCGGAGTCGAGCAGGTCGCGTCCTCGCGGCATGGGTGTGGTCGTCGACCTGCCGTCGAGGACCACCGTCACCTGGCTGACGTCGCCCTCGATGACTTCGTCGTGGTGGCGCACCTCGGGCGGGGGCTCGTCGACGAAGAAGAGCTCCGCGTGCACCCGCTCCTCGGGGACCCCCAGGTCGGCGAGGACCGCGCGGGCGTCGACGACCATGCCGAACGGGCCGCACAGCCAGACGTGGTCCACGGCGGCCAGGGGCACTAGCGCCGTCAGCAAGCGACGCAGCCGCTCGGCGTCGAGCCGTCCGGAGAAGAGGTCGACGGCCCGCGGCTCCCGCGACAGGACGTGGACGAGCTCCAGCTGCGTCGGGTGCCGGTCCTTCAGGTCGGCCAGCTCCTCGGCGAACATCACCGAGCCCGCCGTCCGGTTGCCGTAGAGCAGCGTGACCCGCGCGTCGGGACGGGCCAGCACCGACGAGGCGATCGACAGCATCGGGGTGATCCCGGACCCGGCTGCGATGCAGAGGTGCCGGCCACCCGCGGCCGGGTCGGCGCGGAAGCGGCCCGAGGGCGGCTGGACCTCGACGACGTCACCGGGCCGCACCTCGCGCACCAGCCAGGAGGAGAAGAGCCCGCCGGGAACCTCGCGCACGCCGACCCGCGGCGGCTGCCCGACCGCGGCGCAGATGGAGTAGGTACGACGGTGCTCGCGGCCGTCGATCATCCGTCGCAGCGTCAGCGACTGGCCCGCCGCGAAGTCGAACCGCTCACGCAGCTCCTCGGGCACGTCGAAGGTGACCGCGACCGAGTCGTCGGTGAGCGCCTCGACGGCCGCGACGGTCAACGGGTAGAAGGCGCGGGCGCGAGGGGCGACGGTCTCGTCCTCGAGCGCGGTCATCAGATCTCCTTGACGTGCTCGAACGGCTCGGCGCAGGCGGTGCAGCGGTACATCGCCTTGCACGCCGTCGCGCCGAACTCCGAGACGAGCTCCGTCGCGGAGGATCCGCACCGCGGGCAGCAGAGCGCGCGTCGGGTGTGCAGCAGCGTCAGCGCGACCGGCGCTCCGGCCTCCGCACGCTCCACGGGCCCGGGGGCCGACAGTCCGTGCGCCCGCAGCGCCTCGCGCCCGGCCTCGGAGATCCATTCGCTGGACCACGCGGGGCTCAGGCTCACCCGGACGTGGACCTCGGCGTACCCGGCGCGCAGCAGGGCCCGCTCGAGGTCGTCGCGCATGGTGGCCATCGCCGGGCAGCCGGAGTACGTCGGGGTGATCGTCACCGTGACCCGGTCGCCGTCCCGGTCGACCTCGCGCAGGACGCCGAGGTCGGCGAGGGTGAGCATCGGCATCTCGGGGTCGGTGACCTGCGCCGCGACCTCGCGCGCGTCGAGCAGCGCCACGGCGCTCACCACAGCCCCAGGGGGTGTGCTCGGGCGACCACCTGCATCTCGGCGAGCATCCGCGACAGGGCCTCGGTGTGCCGACCCTCGCGGCCGGCGCAGCCTGCCGCGCGACCGACCTGCGTGACGACCGGCCGCTCGACCTCCGCCACGGCCAGCACCTGGTCGACGACGGCACCGACCTCCCCCGCGAGCGACTGCGGGTCGGGGCCGAGGCCCTGGCGCTCGGCAGCCAGCTCCTCGGCACTCCCCTCGAAGAGCTCGTCGTGGAAGGCCATCACGGCCTCCAGCCCGGCGACCACCCGGCGACGGGACTCCTCGGTGCCCTGCGCGAGGGTCACGAACCAGCGGGCGGCGTAGTCGCGGTGGTAGGTCACCTCCTTGACGCCCTTGGCGGCGATCGCGGCGAGCACCTGGTCGCGGCTGGCGGTGAGTCGCTGCAGCAGCGCGAGTCGGTGGCAGGAGAAGACCAGCAGCCGCGCGATGGTCTCGCCGAAGTCGCCGGGTGGCACCTCGACCATCCGCACGTTGCGGAAGTCGCGGTCGTCTCGGAAGAACGCGAGCGCGTCCTCCGGCGGCACCGGCGACCCTGCGGGCAGCACCGGCACCAGGCCGGGGTCGGCGGCCGCGGCGCGGGCCAGCAGCAGCCGGGCCTGACCGAGGAGGTCGAGGGCGATGTTGGCCAGCGCGATGTCGTCCTCGAGGTCGGGCGCGTTGCTGCACCACTCGATCAGCCGCTGGCTCAGCACCAGGGCGTCGTCGCCGAGCAGCAGCGCGTAGGCACCGAGCTCGCGGGGGTCGACACCGTCGGGGACGGTGAGGTCGACCCCGGCCAGGGGGTCCTCGAAGGAGGTCCCGAAGGCCCAGCCCTCGCTCTCTGTCAGCAGTCCGTCGTAGACGGAGTCGTCGTGGCTCATCGTCGGTCTCACATGTGGGGGACGTCGTCGGGCAGGGAGTAGAACGTGGGGTGCCGGTAGACCTTGTCGCCGGCCGGCGCGAAGAGCGGGTCCTTCTCGTCCGGGCTCGAGGCGGTGATCGCGTCCGCGCGCACGACCCAGATGCTCACGCCCTCGTTGCGGCGGGTGTAGACGTCGCGGGCGTTGCGCACGGCCGAGGCGTCGTCGGCCGCGTGCAACGAGCCGACGTGGACGTGGTTGAGCCCGCGCTTGCCGCGCACGAACACCTCGTACAGCGGCCACTCGCCCTGCGGTGCGGTCATGCCGTCGCCTCCTGCTCGTGCCGCTCCTGCTGCTCGTGCCGCTGCTTGGCGGCGTACGCCGTCGCGGCCTCCCTGACCCAGGCTCCCTCGTCGTTGGCGCGCTGCCGGTGCGTCAGCCGCTGGGCGTTGCACGGACCCTCGCCGCCGATGACGGCGCGGAGCTCCTCCCAGTCGGGCTGGGTGAAGTCGTGGTGTCCGCGCTCCTCGTTCCAGACGAGCCCCGGGTCGGGCAGCGTCACGCCGAGCACCTCGGCCTGGGGCACGGTCATGTCGACGAACTTCTGCCGCAGCTCGTCGTTGGTGTCGCGCTTGATGCCCCACGCCATCGACTGGGCGGTGTTGGGCGAGTCGTCGTCGGGCGGGCCGAACATCATCAGCGCCGGCCACCAGAAGCGGTCGACCGACTCCTGCACCATCGCGCGCTGCTCGTCGGTGCCGCGCATCATCGTCATCAGAAGCTCGAAGCCCTGCCGCTGGTGGAAGGACTCCTCCTTGCAGACGCGGATCATCGCCCGCCCGTAGGGACCGTAGGAGGTGCGGCACAGCGGCACCTGGTTGCAGATCGCCGCCCCGTCGACCAGCCAGCCGATCGTGCCGACGTCGGCGTACGAGAGCGTCGGGTAGTTGAAGATCGAGGAGTACTTCTGCTGGCCGGTGAGCAGCTTCTCGACCAGCTCGGCCCGGGAGACCCCGAGCGTCTCGGCGGCGGAGTAGAGGTAGAGCCCGTGCCCGGCCTCGTCCTGCACCTTGGCCAGCAGCACCGCCTTGCGGCGCAGCGAGGGCGCCCGGGTCAGCCAGTTGCCCTCCGGCTGCATGCCGATGATCTCCGAGTGCGCGTGCTGGGCGATCTGGCGCACCAGCGTCCTCCGGTAGCCCTCGGGCATCCAGTCGCGCGGCTCGATCCGGTCGTGCCGCGCGATCACCGCCTCGAAGTGCCGCTCCAGCTCCTCGTCCGTCGCCGTGCCCGCCATGCGCTCCTCCAGGGAAGGGGGACCGCGACGACAATTACTGACCGCACGGTCTGGAATGCATGTTGACATGTCCCTTCGCCCGACGCAACGGGGACGGTCCGGCGATCGCCCCAGCCGATGTCGGCGCGTATCAGCGCGGTGTTCGCTGCCGCCGCGTCCTTCCGCCGCCGCAAGGCGGACCCCCATCCGTCGGCACTGCCACGGCTTCGCACGACGCATTCGCGGTCGGGGCAAGGCTGCCGAACAGGGTGTGACACCACGGCTAGGTGTTACACTTTGAGCATGCCGACTACGAAGCGCCGGTACCCCGTCACCGAAACACCTGAGGTTTCCGAGGCGCTGCACGCTGCCGCTCGCAGGTGGCCCGCTGACCGCAACAAACCCGCACGCCTCCTTCGCCGCCTCATCGCAGAAGGCCACAAGAGCATCGACCCCGAGATCGCCGAACGCCGTAGCGACCGTCTCACCGCCATGCAGCGGATCAGCGGCTCCTACACCGGCCTCTACGAGCCCGGCTATCTCGACGACCTGCGGGCTGAGTGGCCCGAATGATCGCTCTCGACGCCGCAGTGCTGATCGCCCTGTTCGATGCGAACGACGCCCACCACGCGGCGGCAGAGGACCTATTCGCCACTCACCCGACTGAGCCCATGACCATCGGTCCGATCAACGCCGCCGAAGTACTCGTCCGGGCGGCTCGGGAGAACCGTGACCAGGAGATGTCGGCCGACCTCCGTGCGCTCGGCATTGAGACCACACCTCTACCCGACGATGCCGCTACCCGGCTGGCCCGACTTCGTGCACACACGCGGGCGAAGATGCCCGACTGTTGTGTGTTGCTGACCGCCGAGCAGACCTCGGCTCGCATTGCCACTTTCGACGAGGGATTGAAGATGGCGGCTCGTTCCCTTGGGCTAGGAGTCGTCTGAGGTCGTTACGTCCGGCTTGCTGGAAAGATCAGCGAACCACCTGAGGGAATCTCCTGTCAGCCAAGTCGACCTGGGCCGGCGCGGAAGAGAGGCGCGCGATTGGCGTCTGCAGGTGTGGAACTTCTCTACGACCTCGGCCCGGCGGGTAGGAGCGCTGGAGTCGATGACGTGCTCGATGCGGCTGTTGCGTGCTGGAGCGCCAGCCGGTACGCGGCGGGGGTCGCGCTCGCCTACCCGGATCCTCCGGAGGACCTGGGTGACGGGTGGCCGGCCGCGATTTGGACCTAGTTCCACGGCGCCTCCCTCCGCCGGCGCTCAGCGGGGCAGTTGGTTCAGACAGCCCTCCTGGTTCGACCCTGAATTGCCGCGTGCTCGGCCAGGCGAGCAGCGCACCTCATGGCACTGATGTCATGGGGCACTCGGCCCCGAGCTCGAACAGCAACGCTCTGCCAGCCTCCAATGCCGCCGAGTAGTAGGCCCTGGTGGGGCTGATGCTGTTGATCCGGTTCTGTAGGCCCCCACCCAGGGAGGCGAGCCCTCCTTCGACGATGCACGCCTGCTCGATCGCTCGAGCCTCACCTCGAGACAGACCACTGGCTCCCGGCAACTGCTCCGGGATGAACGTGCGGCCAGCTCGCGCGTGCTGCGCTTGGCGACGCACGAAGTCGCTGGTGATACCGATGTGGTCGTCCCCCCGGTACACCACGTACGTCGCTGGCCCGCCGACCAGCCCCATGGGCAGCCTGCCCACACGGGTGGGGAGCGCGGCCAACACCTTCTTCTTCACCGAGTCGGGCAGAGGGAGCCGCTCGGCGACCAGACGAACAGCCTCTGCAGCTCGATCACTTCGCTGAGCGAACTTGGTGAGCAGCGACGCCGCCTTGGTCCCATCCCCCACCGCCGGCAGCAGGCCCAACGAGGCGATGCCAGCCGAGACGAACTCCCGCTTCCACAAGTTGAGAGCGACGTCCCTCACGTCCCCGAACACTGCGACGCCGCTAGCAAGGTGTCCCGCTAGATACTCGGGTGACTCGATCTGTTCCAGCCGCAGGCCGGTGTCCAGGGCACACTCGACGCAATCGCCATACCTGAACCCCGCCTCGCCCGCCGCCAGCTGTTCGTTCGCATCTAGGTCATACGACAGCGGATTGGAACCCCGGTCGCGCTCAACCGCGTCCTCAAGGCCGTCCTCGTCCGCGTCTGACAACGTCGGATCCGAGCCGAATTCGAGCTCCTCGACGTCAGTCAAGCCGTCCGCATCTGTATCGACAGCCTACGGATCCATGTCCAGGAAGAGCTCGTCGCCGTCCCAGATCCCGTCACCGTCGGAGTCTTCTACCTGAGGGTTCGAGACCTCGAATGCGACTAGTCGCATCGTCCCTGCAGCGGGCGGCCATCCGGTCTCGACAGCGTCGTTCAGCCCATCGCCGTCGGTGTCGGCAGCTTGGGGGTCCGACAGGCCCACATGAACGGGGAGCCCGTTCCGGTCCTCGACCCAAAGACCGGCCTCATCCCCGTCGCTCAGCCTGTCACCGTCGGTATCGCCAAGCGTCGGATCCGTCCGATGAATCCTTCCGGCCGACGTGGTCCAGCCAGCTTCCTCAACAGCGTCCGAAAGGCCGTCACCGTCCGTGTCGATGCTTGTCGAGTCGGGTAAACCGTCGACCGTTGAATCGGAGTCTGGCCTGATCCACCCCGGTACTCCCAGGAGACCGACAGGCGCCACCACTGCCAAGAGGAGCGCGCCTCCGACCAACAAGCTCATCCACGCAAGAAGCCGGAATCTCCAACTGGCGACGCGCCTTGTTGGGGCTGGAGCAGGTTCTCGCTCACGCCCCGTCATGATGGCGGGCCGGCTTCCTGACGGACGCTGACGCAGCCGCGCTGAAAAGCGGAGAGGATCCGCTGATGCGTCTGCCGCGGAAGCGCCCTCGTGCCCGGCTCCCCGACGGGCGTACCTGGGCGAGCCGCCGCGCCGTCGAGTAGCTCGTCGAGACCAGCCCTGGCGAGCACGAGCAGGCCGTGGGTGGCACGGGTGCAGGTGACGGCCAGCCGCCCGAACGCGGAGTTGAAGTCGTCGAGCTTGTCGGCGCCAGAGAGCGGATGCAGGGCGATGGTGATGCGGTTGGTCTGCCCCTGCCAGGAGTCGACGGTCGAGGCGACGAGCACGCCCTCGGGAAGGCCGAGCTTGTCGGTGAGACGCTCCACGAGGTCGGTGGCGTCGTCGACGGCCTGGTTTCGCGTGGCCAGGATGACGATGAGGGGGTCGCCGGTCGGGGCGTCGGACGGCATGCGGCGCTCCCCCTCCGGCTCGCCGTCGTTGTCGTAGGTCTGCTCGACGACGGTGAAGCCCTCCTCCAGCAGCGGGAGGAGCAGTGTCTCGAGGTGGTCCAGCAACGGCTGGTCGATGTCCGGGGCCTCGGCTTCGGCCAACCCCTCGACCTCCAGCAGCGTGGCATGACCACCGGCGACGGCGCTCCAGACAGAGCGTGCCGGTTCGCGGAGGTCGGGCAGCTCGATCGTCCGGTCGCCGGGGCCGGCCACGCAGTCGAGCCGGTCCCAGTCGCCGTAGAACGCCCGCCACAGCGGCAGCTGCTCGGCGGTCGGCCGCCACACGGCGGGCAGGTCGCGGGCGCAGGTGGTCGGAAGTCCCTCGTACGCCGTCGGCCAGGCTCGGTACGGGTTGTACCCGGGGTCGCCGCGCCACGGGTTCTCCGAGGGGTCGATCGGCGGCAGCTGCCCGACGTCGCCGACACCGACCGCGACCGGCGCATATCCCTCGACCCCGCTGAAGAGGTGGAGCGGCAGCTGCCACGCCTCGTCGACGAAGAGCACGTCGAAGATCCGCTCCCCGTTGGCGCCCACCCCCAGTCGCTCGAGCATCCGGTTCATCTCGTTGAAGACCTTGAACTTGTGCGAGACGCCGAGCACGACACGCGCGCTCTCGGGGATGTTCTTGGACTTGGTGACGACGGTGCAATCGTCGTCGATGCCGTCGGGCAGCTTCGGCAACCACTTCTCGGAGACGAAGAGGCACACCTTCTCCTCGCCGTACGTCGCCCCGAGCCGTCGCGCGAGCGGGATGACCTGCTTGTTGGCGAAGGCGGTGACGGCCACCCGCAGACAGTTGGGGTTGGCCAACGCCTCGCCCACCATCTGCACCAGGGCCACCGACTTCCCCGCGCCGGCGGCCGCTCGCAGCAGGATCTTGTCGTAGGACTCGACCCCGTTGAGCACGCCCATGAGCGCGGCGGTCGCCTCGGCCGAGGCGATGACGTTAGCGGCGACGGCCTGGCCGTGGTGGCGGGCGTCGTCAGGTACCGGCGCTCCGGGCCGGAACACGACGGGGGCGCTCACTCGAGGTCGTCCATCGTCAGTCCGTCCGGGACCGCGGGCGGGTCGAGGTCCGCCGTGCCGTCGTTCCCGGACGCAGGGTCGAAGCGCTCCTCGTCGACGACCGGCGGCCACACCTGAGGGTTCAGCTCGCCCTTCGCCCGCCGTTCGGCGATGGAGTCGGACCACTCGGCCTCGGCTGCCTCGTGCGGTCGGCAGCACCACGCGTGACCCGCCGGGTCGGCGGCGTAGGAGGTCGCGTCGCAGTCCTTCTTGGGTGCAGCGAGCGCGTCCCGGCCGGGCCGCTTGACCGCGATCTCATGACCGGACCGGTAGGTCCCGCCGAGCCACTCCGCCTCGGCCACCACGATCGTGTCCCCGACCGACAGAGTCGGTTCGACGGTGCACGACCACACCAGCCCCGGCTGTCCGTCCTCGGAGTCGGACAGCACGCCCAGGGACATGCCGCTCAGCTTGAAGCTGCCCGCCTGGACGGTGAGCGAGACACCGGGCTGCTCGACCGCGGCACCGGCCGGACCATGCAGCAGCACGACCTTCGAACCGTGGACCAGTCGGCGCGACGCGACCTCGAGCCGCAGGGGTCCGGTGGCCACGACGCGCGCGACGGCGAGCTCCTTGACCCCCGCGTCGACCGCACGGTCCATCGCCACCTGCCGGTCCAGCAGCGCGCCCAGCTGGTCCCGGCACCTGCGGTCAGCCTCGAGCATCTCCACCTGCGCGTTGCGCCAGTAGCGGTAGGTCCGCGAGAAGCGGACCAGGTCCGAAGCCTGCAGAGCCAGCCGTCGCCCCCAGACCTCCTGGGCGTCGGACTCCAGCGAGCGGTAGGCGTCGCGCAGCCGCGAGACCGGCAGCCGTTCGAGCACGGCGGCGGCGCGCAGCAGCACATCGACGCGGTACTCGAGGGCGTCCAACACCCGCTTCTCGTACGTCGCGGGGTCACCCTTCTCCCCCGGGCGACCGGCCGCGTGCACCTCGTCGGAGACGGCGTTCGACAGCCGCGCCCCAGGCGTGTGCTCGCCGTCGGCGATCGCGTCCGAGACCGCCCGGTGGTCCAACGGCGAGTCCGCTTCGGCCCAGGCGACAAGGTAGTCCAGACGCCCCGCGTCGTACGCCGGCCCACCCGGCACCACGTGGCAGGCCAGCACCGCGCGCAGGTCGACGGTGACCTGGCGCAGCCCGAAGGCCCGGGCCCGGTCATCCTCGAGCAGGAGGCTCACCGCGGTCCTCGCGTCCTCGTCCAGCGGGGCCGGGATGGTCGCCGGCTCACCGTCGAAGGTCAGCACCTCGCGACCCTCGGCCAGGTCCCGCTCCCACCCCAGCCGGCTGAGCTCGACGCCCGCCAGGGAGTCGGCCATTGAGACCAGCACGTCGGCGGTCGCGGCGTCGGGGACGACCAGGTGCACCGGCCCGTGGCCGGCGGCGTGGACGGCCCGCACCTGCGCTCCGAGCAGGCGCATGACCTCGTGCCTGGTCTCGGTGGCGTTGGTCCGGGCGAAGACGCGGTGCTCCCACGGCTCGGTCCCGCTGCCGTCGAGCCGCTGGACCGCGATCCCGTGCACACCCAGGGCCGCGGCGTCGGACTTGACCACGACGACATGGACGCACCCCGGCAGCCCGACGGGGTCGACCCGGGCGCGACCGGTGTCCTGCGGCAGCCCCGTGATGGTCGCCTCGACCCGGGCGACGAGACTGGCCGGAGTCGAGGCCGGCGGGGCCACACCCGTCCCGTCGACGAGGCCGGCCACGGCTGCGCGCTGGGCGGGCGGCACCCCGATCTCGACCAGCACGGCGGTCGGGTCGCTGGACCCGCGCAGCTCGGCGCGGCAGTAGCGGAAGAGCGAGCACGTCGAGCAGGTCCCCGGGTCGTACGCCGCCTCGAGGTGTGCCACGTGGGCGGCGAGCTCCGCATCCGTCAACGCCTGCTCCCCGGCGGCGCGGTAGGCCGTCACGCGCTCGTGGACGCGCGCCCGCACCTCCCGGCGGTGGTCGGCCAGGTCCTCCACGACCGCTTCGGGTCGCAGGTAGGCGTTGCGGGGCACGGCGAGCGCCCCGTACCGGTGGACCTGCATGCCGGCCGGCAGCCGGCTCCACTCCGCGGCCGACTCCGCCCCGAGTGCGACCTGGAGGAAGCCCTTGAGCATCCGTCCGTCGTCGATGCGCGAGCGGACCCGCTCGTAGTCCTTAGCGTCGCCCATCACCAGCCACGACCCGACCCGGTTACCGGCGGCGTCGGTGCGCGAGGCGACGATCGCGAAGTCGGGGCGCACGTCGGTGGCGCGCTGGTCGGCGAGCTCGACGAAGGGCACCCGCAGGCCGAAGAGCATGGTCGCCTCGCCCGCGTGCTTCGCCGCTAAGTGTGCGGAGGCGAGCTCCGTCGCCGTCGTGTCGACGGAGTCGCCGCCCGAGCGGATCCGCACGGCTGCGGGGCGTTCCAGCTCTAGCAGGCCGACGGCTCGGGTCAGGAGCTCGGAGACGAATGCCTGGTCGTGGACCATCCGCTCGAAGGCCAGCGCCCGCACCCAGCGCGCGTCGGGGATCTTCCCGCCGACGTCGGGGTGGCCCAGCGCCGACGCGAGGGTACGCCGGCTCCGACCCGTCAGCAGCGGGTCGGTCATCCGGAAGCGGGTGCAGCCGGCGTGCGCCGAGGAGGCCACGGCACCGCTGCCGCCACCCGCGATCAGGGCACCCATGGCCGCACCTCCGTGACTCCTGGGCGGCAGCCTAGGTCGCGCCACGCCCAGGCGCCCCGCCTTCGGCCGAATGTCTTTACCGAACGCTGGCCACTGGTAGAAACAGACCGGTGACGACGTCGATCTACCAGGTGCTCGACCATTTGAGGGCGTCGGCGCTCTCGGAGGCTGACAAGGGCGCGAAGTTCGAGCGGTTGGTGCAGTCCTACCTGCGCACGGACCCGTTGTGGGCCGACCAGTTCTCCCACGTGTGGTTGTGGGGTGAGTGGCCGGGCAACCAGGGCAAGCACGACACCGGCATCGACCTGGTGGCGGAGAACCGGACGACCGGTGACTTGGTGGCGATCCAGTGCAAGTTCTTCGCGCCGACGACGTCGGTCTCCAAGCCGATGATCGACAGCTTCCTGGCCGCGTCGGGCACGACCGCGTTCGCGGAGCGGATCATCGTGTCGACCACGGAGAAGTGGAACGCCAACGCCGAGCAGGCGTTGAAGGACCAGGCCAAACCCGTACGTCGTCTGGGGCTCTCGGAGCTGGAGCACTCCCGGGTCGACTGGCACTTCCTCGACCCCACCCAGCCCACCATCGAGCTGGAGCTGCGAGAGAAGAACCCGCTGCGCCCCCACCAGGTGACGGCGATCGAGAAGGTCGTGGCCGGCTTCGGCGCGCACGAGCGCGGCCGGCTGATCATGGCGTGCGGCACCGGCAAGACCTTCACCTCCCTGCGCCTGGCGGAGCAGAACGTCGGCGCGGGTGGGGCGGTGCTGTTCCTGGTCCCCTCGATCTCGCTGCTGTCGCAGACGGTGCGGGAGTGGGTGGCCCAGGCCGAGGTTCCGATCCGGCCGCTGGCGGTGTGCTCGGATGCGAAGTCGACTAGGAGGTCGAGCAACGACGAGGACATCGCGACCGTCGACCTGGCGCTGCCCGCGACCACCGACGTCGCCACCATCCGCGAGCGTCTCGATGCGGCTCGGGCTGAGACGACCGCGATGACGGTGGTGTTCTCGACGTACCAGTCCATCGAGGTCGTCGCGAAGGCGATGCAGGGCCGGGACCCGTTCGACCTGATCGTGTGCGACGAGGCGCACCGCACCACCGGCGTCACGCTGGCGGGTGCGGATGAGTCGGCGTTCGTGAAGGTCCACGACAACGCGTTCCTCCCGGCCGCGCGGCGGCTTTACATGACCGCGACTCCGCGGATCTACACCGACGCGTCTCGCACCAAGGCCGGCGAGCTCAACGCGGTCGTGGCCTCGATGGATGACGAGGAGGTCTACGGCCCCGAGCTGCACCGCCTCGGGTTCGGCGAGGCCGTCCAGCGTGACCTGCTGACCGACTACAAGGTCCTGGTCCTGGCCGTGGACGAGGAGTCGGTGGCGCGGACGTTCCAGCAGCAGATCTCCAGCAGCGAGATCCAGCTGGACGACGCCGCCAAGCTGGTCGGTTGCTACAACGGTCTGGCCAAGGTCGGCAAGGCAGAGCACTCCTTCGCCCCTGACAGCGCCCCGATGCGGCGGGCGGTGGCGTTCGCGGGCAACATCGCCGACTCCAAGCGGGTCGAGGCGCTGTTCACAGACATCACCAGCCACTACGCCCGCAGCACCGGTTTGGAGGACGACCGCGGGAAGCTGCCGCTCTCGTGCACCGTGCAGCACGTCGACGGCACGTTCAACGCCCTCGAGCGCAACACCAAGCTCGACTGGCTGCGCGAGGAGCCTGCGGAGGGGTCGTGTCGCATCCTCACCAACGCCCGCTGCCTCTCCGAGGGCGTGGACGTGCCGTCCCTAGATGTGATGCCCAGGCACGTTGGTCGAGATCCTGCGACGACACGGTCTGATCTGTAGATGGACGAAGGCCTCCCCGGTGTGGAGTGGAGCTGTCTAGGAAC
>LUPK01000038.1 GCA_001627335.1 Nocardioides sp. REDSEA-S33_B3
GCATCAGCCAACGTCATGGTCATCAGGTGTCTCGCTTCTCGCCCCGTGCAGGGAAGGAACTCAGAAGTGGTGTCTCACCTCAGCCTGACGCACAGGGAGGGCGCGATGCGCATTGCCATCCTGCTCGTGCTGGACCGTCATGTAGTCAAGAGCGACATGAGCCTGCCACCCCTAAGTTCGGTTACCCCAAACTGAAGCGCGCACTTCTGCCGCGACGCGTGCGCGAATCTGCCGGCGAGGGGGACAGATCTCTACGCTGAACTCATGGCCGGATCATCGTGGGGCAAGACGCCGCGAGAGCGTCGAGCAGGAGTGTGCTCGCCGTGGCAAGGATGAGGTTGTGGCGGGATGCGTCGAGCTCCTCACGAAAGGCGACGCGGACCCGGATCTGATCCTGGCCCTGGGTGGTCCGCCGGCGCGCTGGGTCGTCACCGGCGAGCCGCCAGGCCCTCCCTACTGGCTGCGTGTCTGGGCGTTGCGAGGTCTGCTGTGGGCCTGGGATGCCAGGGCACGCTCAGCAGTGGACACGGCACTTCAGGACGAGGCTTGGCGGGTGCGGGAGATGGCGCTTCGAGTCGTGGCCCGTCACCGGCTCGAAGACGCCGTGACGACAGCAGCCGACCTCCAAGACGACCCGAACGCCCGAGTGCGAGCCGCTGCGTCACGGGCTCTGGCCCGGCTCGCCAGCGACAAGGACAGCGCCTGAGAGTCATCGGAAAGACGTCCGCACATGCCGCGATCCGCGCACTTTGACGGGCGCCTCCTCGAGGGCGGGTTTCGTCAAAGTAGCCCGCATGGAGCTCGCCAATCTCCCTGCATCTCGACAGAAATGTCGAGATGCAGCGAATCTTGACAACTCGCTGTCAAGGTCAAGATCTACTCAGCGAATAGACATTCGGGGGCGTACGGTGTCGCGGCTCTTGCAGCGGCCCCGATTAGGATCCGGTTCGTGCCGCTGATCGCGCTCGACCTGGATGGGACGCTCGTCGACCAGGCGTCGGCAGCGCGCGCGTGGGCTCATGGCTTCGTCCGTGGGTGGGGCCTTCCCACCCACGAGGTCGATGTGGTCACAACTGCCCTCACCGAGCGTCGCCCCAAGGACGAGGTCTTCGCTCGACTGGTCGACCGTCTCAGGCTCCCGACGAGCGCAGACGAGGTGTGGCGTCGTTACCGCACCGAGATGCCGTCCCTGGTCACGGTCAATGACGACGACCGTCGCGCGCTCGCCGAGTTTCGCGCTGCGGGTTGGACGCTCGGCATCGTCACGAACGGCATGGCCGACAATCAAGAGGGCAAGATTCGTCGCACCGGCCTCGACACTTTGGTCGACGGCTGGGTGATCTCGGACGTGGTCGGCGCCCGCAAGCCATCCCCCGTGATCTTCCATGCCCTTGCTGAGCGGCTCGGCTGTCCACTCGATGGATGGATGATCGGCGACAGTCTCGAATTCGATGTCGCGGGAGGCGCAGGGGTCGGGTTACAGACCGCCTGGATCGACAGCGACGGATCCGACGCGACATCCTTTCAGCCAGATCTCGTCGTGCAGTCGGTCGCAGCAGCGGCGGTAACGATCCTCGACAGCTCGGCCATGGCGTAGCCGCCCACTGCGTCGCCCTGCGCAGCGACGAGGCGGCGCGACGAGGCGGCGCGACGAGGCGGAGCCCTGGGGCATGCGGAGAGCGCGTGAGCGTGTGTAACCTGTCGCTGTGCTTTGTCGATCGATCAACTGGTGGCGCGCCTAGCCAGGCGGCGTCCATCTGATCGATTCTTCTATCCGGCCGCCTCGACGAGGCGGCTGTTGCGTTATGCGAGTTGTGTCGACGAGGCCCACACCCTGAGGGCAGTCAATGTCGTTCACCGCACCGCACCGCGATCTCCCCGAACCCCCCAGCTCGAAAACGTGGCCTGATCTCCTGGACGAACTCCTCCGAGGCGGTCACCTCAATCGTGCGACGGCGCACTGGGCTATGCGGCAGATCGTGCGGGGCGAGGCCACCACAACGCAGATCGCCGGGTTCCTGGTCGCCCTCCGCGCCAAGGGTGAGACCTCCGCGGAGATCAGCGGGTTCGTCGATGCTCTCCATGAGTCGGCGACGCCAGTGATTATCCCCGGACCGACAGTCGATATCGCAGGCACCGGGGGCGACGGCACCGGCGCGATCAACGTCTCAACGATGGCCGCGATCGTCGCCGCCGCGGCGGGCATCACCGTGGTAAAGCACGGTGGCCGGTCGGCCTCATCGCTGACCTCTGGCGCCGCGGACCTGGCCGAGCATCTCGGCATCCCGCTGGACAACAAGGCCAGCGCCGCCGCCGCGACAGCCGCGAAAGCCGGCGTCACGTTCCTCTACGCGCCGCACTTCAACGCCGGACTGCGGCACGCCATCGACGCTCGTCGCGGCCTTGGGATCCCGACCGTCTTCAACACCCTCGGTCCACTGATCAATCCGGCTAACCCGCACCACAGAGTGATCGGAGCAGCCGACCGCCGGGTAGCACCACTCATTGCAGAGGTGCTGGCGGACCGCGGGCACACCGGCCTGGTCGTACGTGGCCGGGACGGCCTCGACAAGCTCACCACGACAGAGAGCTCCGACGTGTGGGTCGTACGAGAAGGCCGGGTCTCGACAGTCGAGCTGGATCCAGCCGTGCTCAGCCTCCCTCGTGCAGAGTCAGGTGACATTCGAGGCGGGACCGCGGCCGAGAACGCGGCGGCATTTCACGCGCTCCTTGCGGGTCAAATGGGTCCGATCCGTGACGTGGTTCTCCTCAACGCCGCCGCTGTCGCGGCGACAATGACGTTGACCGAAGACCCGCTGGAGGAACAGATCGGCGAGGCTCTGCCTCGATGCGCAGAGGCCATCGACAGCGGAGCCGCGGGTAAGGTCCTCCGCTGTCTGGTCGCACGGGGCGACGACTGGTAGGGGACCGGTCGACCGTAGCCGCGATCCGCGTGAACCGACATTGACAGGCCCCGCCAAGCGCGACCGTTTGGTCAGAGTTCCCCGCGGGGAGCTCGGCCATCTCCGTTACATCTCGACACCGCCGCTGTCGTAGCCGGACGGACCGAACCGGTGTGTCGAGCGGTCCGATGAGTCGGAGGCGGCGGCCTGCAGCACGTTTCGGTCCGTCCGGCTCCGGGCCGCTCGACCACGGGGCACACTGCGAGGTGTGAGCCGCTTCGGACGCCGCGACGAGCCCGGTACGCCGCTGGGCGCGGGTCGCCTGGCCGACATCTCCGACCCCGCCGTACCCGACTCGCTGCGGCGCATCGTCCGCCCGGCCGGTGGCCGGGCGCACCCGCACGTGCTGCGGATGGCCGGGGACCACCCCCGGGTGCTGGTGGCGGCACGTCCGGAGGCACTGGTCCACGTCAGCTTCGCCGACCAGGGCGACGTCGAGGCCTCCGCGGCCTGGTCGGTGGCGTTCGTGCCATGGGCGCAGGTCGAGGAGATCCGGGTGACCGGGGTGTCGATCACCTTCCGCTGGCCCGGGCACAGCGTCTCGGTGGACATGACCACCCACGAGGAGGCGCTGCAGACGGGGCTGTTCTTCCTCGACGTGCCCCACGGGTGAGCAGCGGTGCTGGGGGACGTGGTCTCGACGCCCGCTCCTCGCTGGCGCTCGTCGCTGCTCGACCACCGGAGGGCGGCCGTCGCCCTCAGCGCCGGTGCTTGCGCCCGTGCTTGAGCACGGTCACCAGCCCGCCGAGCAGGTGCTGGGTGAACCGGTCGTCGTAGTACATCGTGATCTCGTGGCCCAGCGCGGTGTACCAGGACCGCCCGCGCCCCACGCGGTGCGTCCAGGCCATCGGGTGGTCGCCCATGACCCCGCTGACGCCGGGGTAGGTGGGGAACGGGTTCGCCGGGCCGGTCGGCAGGTTCGAGGTGTTGGGGTCCTGCAGGTAGCTCGACTCGTCGATCGACAGCAGCACCCGTGACCGGCCGCGGACGCTGGAGGTGAAGGAGTAGAACTCCTCGATCGGGATCAGCCACTGCTCGGGCAGGTGCCGGGTCGAGCGGTGCGTGGCGCTCTCGGTCACCATCAGGCCCGGCTGCTCCAGCGGGTGCGCCAGGAACCGGCCGCCGGCCAGCAGCCGGGTGTAGAAGGGGTTGGAGTACTCCGTGTCCGCCGCCGAGTGGACCCCGGCCCAGCCGCCGCCGCGGCGTACGAACCTCTTCAGGGCGGTGCGCTGGGCGCCCTCGAGCACGTCGCCGGTGGTGTTGACGAAGGCGATCGCGTCGTAGCCGTCGAGGCCGCGGTGGGTGAAGGCGGTCGGGTCCTCGGTCGCGTTCACGTCGAAGCCGTGGGCGGTGCCGAGGTCGGCGATCGTGGCCACCGCCGTCTCGATCGACATGTGCCGGAAGCCGGTCGTCCTGCTGAAGACCAGCAGCCGCGGCCGCTCGATCCCCGCCCAGGTCGGGGGCGCCGAGAGCACCAGGGGCGCGACCGGCGCCGCCAGGGCGGCACCCAGCAGGGCGCGCCGGCTCGGGGCGGGGACGGTGCCGGAGGAGCCGGAGCAGGTGGAGTCGGTGCACATGGGGGTCTCCTGGAGCGGCTCAGACGGCCGAGCCGTCGGCGATGCCGCGGGCGATGCGGATCGAGTTGGCCATGATCGTCAGCGTCGGGTTGAAGCCGGGGAAGGTCGGGAACGTCGAGGCGTCGGCGACGAAGACGTTGTCGACGTCGTGCAGTCGCCCCGAGGAGGCGCACACCGAGGTGCGCGGGTCCTCGCCCATCCGCGCGGTGCCGGCCAGGTGCGCGGTGTAGGTGATGCCGGAGTTGATCAACGGGAACGGCAGCACGATCGCGCCGATCGACTCCGGGGTCGCCTGGTGGGCGGCGAGCATCTGCGCGCCGAGGTAGGTCGCGGCCGCCTGCTCGTGCCGGTGCGGGGAGTAGGTGATCCGCGCCGCCGGGTTGCCGAGGAAGTCGGTGACGTCGGGGTCGAGGTCGACCCGGTTCTCGGCCTGCGGGAGGTCCTGGTGGACCAGCTGCGAGCCGGCCACCCCGGCGTGCGGCCCGACCCGCATGGCGGCCTTGTGGGCCGCCCCGTAGCCGGCGAAGCCCGCCATCAGCTGCGCACCGTTGATCGGCGGACCGCCCGAGCCGAGCTGGATGATGCCGCCGGTCAGGTACGGCACCCCGAGCGCGCTCACCTCCGGCCCGGTGAACGGGCCCACGAGGTCGTCGATCTGCAGCGTCGTCGACTGCGCCCGCAGCGGGTGCACCGTGAAGGGGAAGAAGGCGGCGGCGATCGTGAAGTTGTGGAACATCATGTTCCGGCCGACCTGGTCCGAACGGTTGCCCAGCCCGGTCGGGTGGGCACGGTTCGCCGACATCAGCAGCAGCCGCGCGGTGTTGATCGGGCTGCCGGCCAGCACCACGGTCGAGGCGGGGATGCGGTGCACCTTCCCCCGGACGTCGCGGTAGCGCACCGCCCGCGCCCGACGGCCGTTGCGCGTGGTCTCCACCCGGTCCACGAACGCCCGCTCGACCACCCGCACCCGACCGGTCCGCATCGCGGGGTTGAGGAACGACACCAGCGCGTCGCCCCGGGCGTTGATCGGGCAGCCGAAGCCCGAGCACATCCCGCAGGAGTTGCACGCCGGACGGCCCTTGCGGTGCTCGGAGTTCACCGCCGCCGGGTAGGGGTAGGGCTCCATCCCGACCAGGCGCGCCCCCTGGGCGAGCAGGCCGGCGGCGTACCCCGTCGGGTTGGGCGGCATCGGGAAGTCGCGCCGACGCGGGGACTGCTCGAGGGTGCGCGCCGGCATCGCTGCGCGGTCGCCCTGGACGCCGACCTGGCGCTCGACGAGGTCGTAGTACGGCGCGAGGTCGTCGTAGCCGATCGGCCAGTCCGCCACCTGGGCGCCGTCGATCGGCCCCCTGTCGGAGAGCAGCGAGAAGTCCTGCTTCCAGAAGCGCGGCGTCTTGGCGTTGTAGTGCAGGCTCGTGCCGCCCACGGCCGCGCCGAGCTGACCGAGCGCGCCCTGCGCCGAGCGCGCGACCCCGGAGGAGGCCTCGGCCTGGGTGCGCGTCGTGTAGGGCTCGAGGTCGCCGTCGGGGAACCCGAAGCCGCGGTAGCCCTTCACCTCGTCCGAGCCGTACTCCGTGCCGAGCCGACCGCTCGACCGCTTGCCCAGCCCCGGGCGGAGGTTGCGTCCGCGCTCCAGGACCGTCACGTCCCACCCCTGGCGAGCCAGCTCCCACGCGGCCGCGGACCCGGCCGCGCCGGAGCCGACGACCACCGCCTCCCGGCTCACAGCAGGTCCTCCACGTCCGCCAGCAGGGCGCTGAGCCGCTCGGTGAGCACCCGGAGGTCGCCCTCGGCCTCGGCGAGCAGTCCCATCGCGGCCTCGGAGGTCGCCAGTGCCATCGCCGGGCCGTACGCCGCGAGCGCGCTGGTCACGTCGAGCAGCGGCAGCATCTCGATCTCGGGGTCGGTGACCTCCTCGTCGGTGTAGCCGCGCGGCTGTCGGTCGCCGTCGAAGCCGATGCCCTCCCAGCCCAGGCCGTCGCGGTTGCCGCCGTACTCCGGCGCACCCCACGTGCCCTCGAAGGCGTGGGTCACCGCGACACCCATCATCGCGGTGACGTCGGGGTCCTGCGTGGTCTGCAGCGCCAGGTCGCGCAGCGGCCCGGGCAGGTCGGCGAAGCCGGGGACGCTCGCGGCGAGCGCGTCGAGGCCCCGGGTGTAGACCTTCTGCAGCCGCCGCACCCGGCGCTTCCACGCCTTGCGCTCGTAGGCGTCCAGCGGCAGGAACCGCTCGAAGTCGTTGCGCCGCGCGCCGCCGCGGTCGGAGAACGGCCCACCGGCGTAGATCCGCGGTGGGTCGGTGCGGAAGGCGCCCAGCAGGGCGTCGATGCTCTCGTGCGCCCGGGCCGCCAGCGCCCCGGGGGCGCCGTCGTCCGCCGGCACCACCCGGTCGACGACCGCCGCCAGCGTGGCCAGCTGGTCCTCGTCGAGGAAGCGCGCCCGGTCGCGGCCGACCGGGACGGCCACCGCCGGGAGACCGGGTACGGCGAGCAGCGCGACCGTGCCCGCGGCGCCGGCCAGGACGCCGCGCCGGGTCGGCTGAGCGGAGCCGTCCGGCCGGTCCGGGAGGCCGGGCCAGGGCAGGTCGACAGCGGGTATGTCCGTGGTCACACCGAGATCAACGCGCAGAACTGGAACTGGTTACACCTGCGGGCCGGGGCAGCCGCGGGACGTCATACAGCAGCAGCGGACGTCCCGTCCGCATGACGTCCCACGCCCGCGACCGTCGGGAAGATCAAGTCTTCAACCAGTGTTACGAAGGCATGACCAAGAAGATCGGCTTCCTGTCCTTCGGGCACTGGACCCCCTCCCCGCACTCGGCGGCCCGCTCGGCCTCCGACGTGCTGCTCCAGTCGATCGACCTCGCGGTCGCGGCGGAGGAGCTCGGCGTGGACGGCGCCTACTTCCGGGTGCACCACTTCGCTCGGCAACTGGCCTCGCCGTTCCCGCTCCTGGCCGCCGTCGGCGCGCGCACCAGCCGGATCGAGATCGGCACCGGCGTCATCGACATGCGCTACGAGAACCCGCTCTACATGGCCGAGGACGCCGGCGCCGCCGACCTCATCAGCGGCGGACGGCTCCAGCTCGGCATCAGCCGCGGCTCACCGGAGCAGGTCGTCGACGGCTACCGCTACTTCGGCTACGAGCCGGTCGACGGCGACCACGCCGCGATGGCGCGGCAGCACACCTCGGTGCTGCTCGACGTGCTCACGGGCAAGGGGTTCGCCGAGCCGAGCCCACGCCCGATGTTCCCGAACCCGCCGGGCCTGCTGCGCATCGAGCCGCACTCCGAGGGTCTGCGGGACCGGATCTGGTGGGGCGCCGGCTCGCGGTCGACCGCGGAGTGGGCCGCCGAGCAGGGCATGAACCTGATGAGCTCCACGCTGCTGACCGAGGACACCGGCGTACCGTTCCACGAGCTGCAGGCCGAGCAGATCGAGATGTTCCGCAAGGCCTGGGAGGCCGCCGGCCACGAGCGCACCCCGCGGGTGAGCGTGAGCCGCAGCATCTTCCCGCTCGTCGACGACCGCGACCGCGCCTACTTCGGCACCCAGTCCGAGAGCCGCGACCAGGTCGGGCACATCGACGGCGGCATCGCGCGCTTCGGCAAGACGTACGCCGGTGAGCCGGACCGCCTGGTCGAGGAGCTCGCCGCCGACGAGGCCGTCCGCGCCGCCGACACGCTGCTGCTCACGGTGCCCAACCAGCTCGGCGTGGACTACAACGCCCACGTGCTGGAGTCGGTGATGACCCACCTGGCGCCGGCGCTCGGCTGGCGCTGAGAGGTCTCGAGGCTCGCTCCGCTCGCACCTCGACCAGCACGTGCCGCTGGTCGAGGTGCGAGGAGCGTCAGCGACGAGCCAGGAGACCCGGTGAGGGGACGCCCTCAGGACTCGTCGGTCTCCTCGACCGAGTCCGGGTGCGGCTCGTGCTCCACGGCCTGGGCGGGTGACTCGAGCACCTCGGCGAGGTGGACCACCGCATCGCCGGAGGACACCAGGGGGGCCTCGGTACGGCCGATGACGATTCCCTCGCGGTCGGCGTGGACCAGCCGCACCCGCTTGCCGAAGGAGTCGAAGAGCCCGCCCAGACGCTCGCCCTTGGTGACCCGCTGTCCGAGCTCGGCCTCGAGGTGGAGCATCCCGGTGCCCCGGGCGCGGACCCAGCCCGAGCGCCACGACTCCAGCGTCGGGGCGGGCGGGTCCTCCTCGGGGGGCTCGACCATCCCGAGGTGGGCGAGCACGCGGCGTACGCCGCGCACGCCCGCGTCGACGGCCCAGCCGTCCATCCGCCACGCCTCGCCCGCCTCGTAGAGCAGCACCTTGGCGCCGGCCTCACGGGCCGCGGCGCGCAGCGACCCGTCGCGCAGCCGGGCGTGCATCATCACCGGTGCGCCGAAGGCCAGCGACAGCTCGCGGGTGCGCTCGTCCTCGAGGTCGGCGCGGATCTGCGGCAGGTTCGTGCGGCGGTCCGACCCGGTGTGCAGGTCGATGCCGACCTCGCACTTGGCGACCACCTCGGTCATCATCAGGTGCGCGATCCGGGCCGCCAGCGAGCCGCGGCGCGAGCCGGGGAAGGACCGGTTGAGGTCGCGCCGGTCGGGCAGGTAGCGGTCGCCGTTCATGAAGCCGAGCACGTTGACGATCGGCACCGCGATCAGCGTGCCGCGCAGGGACTTGGCGTCGAGGTCGGCCAGCACCTGGCGCACGACCTCGACCCCCACGGCCTCGTCGCCGTGGATGGCGGCGTCGATCCAGACGATCGGCCCGTCGTGGCGCCCGTGGACGACGCGGATCGGCAGGTCGACGTCGGCCCCGGTCACCAGGCGCGTGATCGGCAGCGCCAAGGCCTGCTTGCGGCCGGCGCGGACCCGGACCGGACCGATCTCGAAGGAGTCGCGGGGCACGCTCACCGTCCCCGGTTGCGACGGCGTACGGCGACGGGCGGGCGGGGACCGAGGTAGGACCGTCCCGGGTCCACGGCGTACCCCTGCCGCAGCGCCTCGCGCCCCACCAGCATCCGGAACCCCATCTCGTCGCGCCGCGAGAGAGTCATCTCCGCGGTCACCGTCCGCTCGAGCAGGGTGATCTCCATCGGGACGACGTAGCGCTCCTCGGCGTGACCGGAGGAGGAGCGGACCTCGCGCACGTCGATCACGGGGCAGCGGGCCTGGACGGCGTCCTCGTCGGTGCCCTGCCAGGGGTGGATGGAGAACGCGACCCAGCGCTCACCGTCCACCTGCTCCTCGACGAGGTCGAAGGCGTGGATCGCGCTGGTGCGTGCGCCGGTGTCGAGCTTGGCCTTGACCCACGGCACCCCGAGGCCGGGGAGGCTCACCCACTCACGCCAACCCGCGAGGGTGTAGGAAGGAATAGGGGGGTGGTCGCCCGTCGGCTCTGCTGGCACGCTGGCTCGTCCTCTCCGTCGCTCGGCACCCGTCGGGCACATGGTGGTCCACACGTCCGGCACTCACACTCGGGTGGTCATGAAACTAGCGATCCTGTCCCGCGCACCCCGCTCGTACAGTACGCAGCGCCTGCGCACCGCCGCGCTGGACCGTGGGCACACGGTCAAGGTGCTCAACACCCTGCGCTTCGGCATCGACCTGTCGGGTGACGAGCCGGACCTGCAGTTCCGCGGCAAGCAGCTCTCGCACTACGACGCGATCCTGCCGAGGATCGGCAACTCCATCACCTACTTCGGCACCGCGGTGGTGCGGCAGTTCGAGCAGATGGACGTCTACACGCCCAACACCTCGTGGGGCATCGCCAACAGCCGCGACAAGCTCCGCGCGACCCAGATCCTGTCCCGCCACCAGATCGGGATGCCGGCCACGACCTTCGTGCAGGGCCGCGGCGACGTGATCCCCGCGATCGAGCGGGTCGGCGGGGCGCCGGTGGTCATCAAGCTGCTCGAGGGCACCCAGGGCATCGGCGTCATCCTGGCCCCCGACATCAAGGTCGCCGAGGCGATCATCGAGACGCTGCAGTCGACCCGGCAGAACGTGCTGATCCAGCGCTTCGTCAAGGAGTCCAAGGGCCGCGACATCCGCGCCCTGGTCGTCGGAGACCGGGTCGTGGCGGCGATGCGCCGGGTCGCGCAGGGCGACGAGTTCCGCTCCAACGTGCACCGCGGCGGGTCCGTGGAGCCGGTCGACCTCGACCCGGCCTTCGAGCGCGCGGCCGTGCGCTCGGCCCAGATCATGGGCCTGCGGGTCGCCGGCGTCGACATGCTCGAGGGCAACGACGGGCCGCTGGTCATGGAGGTCAACTCCTCGCCGGGCCTGGAGGGCATCGAGCGCGCCACCGACCTCGACGTCGCCGGCGCGATCATCGACTACATCGACAACCAGGTGGCCTTCCCCGAGATCGACGTGCGCCAGCGGCTCACCGTCTCCACCGGCTACGGCGTCGCGGAGATCCTGGTCTTCGAGGCCTCGGACATGGTGGGCAAGACCCTGGGCGACTCCGGCCTCCGCGAGCGCGACATCACCGCCCTGACCCTGCACCGCGGCACCCAGGTCATCCCCAACCCCAATGCCGGCCACGTGCTGGAGGCCGGCGACCGGTTGCTCTGCTTCGGCAAGCTCGAGGAGATGCGCTCGATGATCCCGAGCCGTCGCAAGCGGATGCGCAAGCCGAAGAAGCTGCCCGCCGAGCCGATCCACGACGCCTGAGATCCGCCGCCTGGGGGGTCCCCCGGCGGAGGAGCCCTGGCTCACCCGACCGCACGGCCGGGTGAGCAGCCCGCGCCGATGCGTGGGCAGGGTCGTGCGCATGACCCCCTCCGACGAGCGTGAGACGCCCGCCGAGCAGGAGTCCGTCGCGCTGGTCCTCGACGCGGGCGGGGCGCGCTCGGCCTACCAGGTCGGGGCGCTGGAGGTGCTGCTGCCGGCGCTGGCCGAGCGCGGCCACCGCCCCACGGTCCTGGTCGGCACGAGCGCGGGTGCGCTGATCTGCGGCGGACTGGCCGGGGTCGCGGACCGTCCCGCCCCGGCCCAGGCCGCGGCGCTGCGCGACCTGCTCGACCACGTCACCAAGCCGGCGGTGATCACGCCGCTCTGGCGGCAGGTGCCCGAGGTGGTGGCGAGGTACGCCTCGGAGACGCTCGGGCTGAGCAGGTTCCGCCTGCGCGGGCTCTTCGGCACCGGTCCGCTGCGCGCGACCCTGGCCGAGGCGCTGGACTGGGAGGCCGTGCACCGG
The DNA here is from genome assembly GCA_001627335.1 of Nocardioides sp. REDSEA-S33_B3. Classification (GTDB taxonomy): domain Bacteria; phylum Actinomycetota; class Actinomycetes; order Propionibacteriales; family Nocardioidaceae; genus Nocardioides. The sequence continues at coordinate 11,743 of LUPK01000038.1, forward strand.
CACCTGTCCGACGACACGCTCGACGCGGTGGCCGTGACCGCCACGACGGTGCGCACCGGGCAGGTCACGATGTTCACCGAGGGCCGCGGGGCCGACCTGCCGCGGCCGGCGCCCGGTCAGCACCGTCGCTACGTCGACACCCACCTCGAGGTCGAGCACCTGATGGCCTCGGCGGCCATCCCCGCGCTCTTCCCCTCGGTGCAGGTGCACGCCCCCGAGGAGGCCGCCGGGTGGTACGTCGACGGCGCCACGCGTCGCCGGCACCCTCTGGTCCCCGCGCTGGAGCTCGGCGCCACCCACGTCGTGGCCGTCGGCACCGGCAGCCTGCGCGCGCCGGCCGTCGACCGCTCCGCGGACCGGGAGCCGGTCGACCTCGGCGACGGCGTGGCGACGCTGCTCGGCGCCGTGATGGACGACCCGATGCGTCACGACCTGCGGCGGCTGCGCCAGACCAACCGCCTGCTGCAGGACCCCGGCACCGCCGAGGCCGTGCAGCGGATGCGGCGCGAGGAGGGCGAGCGGGACCTGCGGGTGGTGCCGCACGTCGCGGTCGCCCCCGATCGGGGGGACGAGCTCGCGGCCGCGGCGATGGAGGTCTTCGACCGCAACCACCGCACCCTGCTGGGGACGGCGGCCGACCCGGACCTGCAGGTCGTGCACCGGCTCCTGGGCGGGGACAGCCCGCTGCAGGGCGAGCTGCTGTCCTACTTGCTCTTCGACCGTGACTTCTTCGGGGCCGCCGCGGACCTCGGGCGCCGCGACGCCCGCCGGTGGGTCGAGGAGCACCCCGACCTCTGGGCCACCTGACCCCCCGCGGGGCGGGACTGCCGGGGCGGGGCTGCCGGGGCGGGGCTGCCGGGCGGGACTACTTGGTGCCGGCCGAGAGCCGGTAGCGACGCACCGAGAGCGGCACGAAGACGACCAGGATGATCGCGACCCACAGCAGGGTGTAGAGCACCGGGTGCTGCATCGACCAGGCGTCGGGCACGGCGCCGCGCGGGTCGACGTTGCCGAACAGCTCGCGGCTGGCCTGGGTGAGCGCCGAGACCGGGTTCCACTCGACCAACGTGCGTAGGAAGCCGTCGAAGGACTCCAGCGGCACGAAGGCGTTGGAGACGAAGGTCAGCGGCATGATGACGATGAACGAGGCGTTGTTGATGACCTCGACGCTCGGGACCATCAGCCCGACCCAGGCCATCACCCAGCTCACGGCGTAGGCGAACAGCAGCAGCAGCGCGAAGCCGAGCACCGCGTCGAGGAAGCCCTCGCGGATGCGCCAGCCCACGAGCAGGCCGGTCAGCGCCATGATCGCCAGGCTCAGCACGTTGTAGACGACGTCGGAGGTGGTGCGGCCGACCAGCACCGCGGCCTGCGACATCGGCAGGGACCGGAACCGGTCGATGATGCCCTTCTGCATGTCCTCGGCCAGCCCGGCGCCGGTGAACGTCGCCCCGAAGACGACGGTCTGGGCGAAGATGCCGGCGATGAGGAACTCGCGGTAGCCCACGCCGCCGGTGTCGATCGCGCCGCCGAAGACGAAGGCGAAGAGCAGCACGAACATGATCGGGCTGATCAGCACGAAGACGAGCACCTCGGGCACCCGCTTGATCTTGATCAGGTTGCGCTTGGCGACGACCCAGCCGTCGGTCAGCGCGCGGACCACTCCGGTGGGGCGGGACTGCTCGAAGGTCGGGGCGGGCGTGCTCATCGGGTCACCTCGGCGGTCTCGGAGGGGTCGGTCGTGGGCTGGTCGGACTCGGTCGCGTGACCGGTCAGGCTGAGGAAGACGTCGTCGAGGGTCGGGCGGCGCAGACCGATGTCGAGCACGGCGACGGACTCGCGCTCGAGGCCCTCGAGCACCCGGCGCAGCGCCCCGACGCCACCGTCGACGGCGGCGGTGAGCTCGCGGCCGTTCTCCCCGACGCCGACCTCGCCGCTGGCGACCTCGCCCAGCAGGGACCGGACCCGGTCGCGGTCGGCGGGGTCGGCCAGGACGACCTCGACCCTTTCGCCACCGGTCTGCGACTTCAGCTCGTCGGCGGTGCCGCGGGCGATGGCACGACCGCGGTCGATGACCAGGATGTCGTCGGCGAGGCGGTCGGCCTCCTCGAGGTACTGGGTGGTGAGCAGCAGCGTCGCACCCGAGGCGACCAGCTCGCGGATGACGTCCCACATCTGCACCCGGCTGCGCGGGTCGAGACCGGTCGTCGGCTCGTCGAGCACCAGCACCGGCGGCGCCGCGACCAGCGCACCGGCCAGGTCGAGGCGCCGGCGCATGCCGCCGGAGTAGGTCTTCGAGGGCCGGTCGCCGGCGTCGGCGAGGGCGAAGCGCTCCAGCAGCTCGTGCGCGCGGGCTCGCGCCTGGGTGCGGCCCATGCCGTAGAGCCGACCGACCATCTCGAGGTTCTCGAACCCGGTGAGGTGCTCGTCGACCGCGGCGTACTGGCCCGAGAGGCCGATGCGCGAGCGCACCCCGTCGGGGTCGGCGAGGATGTCGACGCCGGCGACGACCGCGGAGCCCGCGTCGGGCTTGAGCAGCGTCGTCAGCACGCGCACGGCCGTGGTCTTGCCGGCGCCGTTGGGGCCCAGCAGGGCCAGGACCGTGCCCTCGGGCACGGTGAGGTCGAGGCCGGCGAGGGCCTCCACCTCCTTGTAGCGCTTCACCAGGCCGGTGGCCGTGATCATGTCGGTCATCGCGTCCTCAGTCGTCGTGGGGTGGTCGTCGTCGGAGAGGTGGATCGAGGTGGCGGGGCATCGCCCGAGGATGCCGTCGCGACGCTACTGACCGCCACCGACATCCGAACTCATCGGATCCCGCACCGGAGTCCTCGTCGGTCGCCGTGTCCCCGGACGGGACCCTGGACGAGACCCTGGACAGGGCACGCGCGGTGCGTCAGCGTGAACCGCATGAGCATCGGGACGGTGACGTTCACGCCACGAGGAGCCGACAGCTGGGCCGACCCCTGGGGCGAGTACGCCGCGCTGCGCACCCACGACCCGGTGCACCACGTGGTCCCGCCCGAGCACCCGGAGCGCGACTACTACGTGCTGTCCCGACACGCCGACATCCTGGCCGCCGCCGTGGACACGCAGACGTTCTCCTCCGCGCAGGGCCTGACGACGGCGTACGGCGAGATCGAAGCCATCGGCCTGGCCGAGCCGCCGCTGGTGATGCAGGACCCGCCGGCGCACACGGCGTTCCGCAAGCTGGTCGCGCGCGGGTTCACCCCGCGCCAGGTCGCCGACCTCGAGCCGGACGTCCGCGCGTTCGTGCGGGAGCGGCTGCCCGCGCTGGCCGACGGCGGGGACGTGGTGGAGACGTTGTTCAAGCCGCTGCCGAGCATGGTGGTGGCGCACTACCTCGGGGTGCCCGAGGAGGACCGGGTCGCCTTCGACGGCTGGACCGAGGCGATCGTCGCGGCCGGCGGTTCCGGCGACGCGCTCACCGCGGCCGACGCCGCCGGGGAGATGCTGGCGTACTTCGCGGCGCTGGTGGAGCGGCGGCGCCGCGAGCCGCTCGACGACCCCGGCCCCGACACGGTCGCCCACCTCGTCGCCGCCGGCCGGGCCGACGACCAGGACGGCCTGGTCGCGGTGCTCGGCTACGTCTTCACCATGGTCACCGGCGGCAACGACACCACCACCGGGCTGCTCGGCGGCGCGGTGCAGCTGCTGGCCGCCGACCCGGCCCAGCGGGCGCGGCTGACCTCCGGCGAGGTGCCGGTCGAGGTGGCGCTCGAGGAGCTGCTCCGCCTGACCTCCCCCGTCCAGGGCCTCGCCCGGACCACCACCCGTGACGTCGAGCTGCACGGGGTGGAGGTCCCGGCCGGCCGCAAGGTCCTCCTGCTGTACGCCGCCGGTAACCGCGACCCGGAGCGCTACGGCCCCGACGCCGACTCGCTGGACGTCGGGCGGCGCCCCTCCCAGATCCTCACCTTCTCCCAGGGCAGCCACCACTGCCTCGGCGCTGCCGCCGCCCGGCTCCAGGGACGGGTCGCGCTGGAGGAGCTGCTGGCGGCGTACCCGGACTTCGAGGTCGACCCCGCCGGTGTCCGGTGGGCGCCCGGGCCCTACGTCCGGCGGCCCGCGGCGGTGCCGTTCGTGGGCCGCCCGTGACGCTTCCCACCGTGGTGGGACTGGAGTAGCATCGCGGCATGAAGATCAGCGTCAGCCTCCCCGACGAGGACGTCGCCGCGCTCGACGAGTTTGCGCAGCGAACAGGCCTGCCGTCCCGTTCGGCGGCAGTGCTGCACGCGGTCCGGCTCCTGCGTCACCCCGATCTGGAGAGCCACTACGCCGAGGCATGGGAGGACTTCGAGTCCTCGGGCGAGGCGGCGGCCTGGGCAGCGGCGACGGCCGACGGGCTCGATCGTGCGCAGGGGTGAGATCCGTCTGGTCGACCTCGACCCGGCTCGTGGCAACGAGGCCGACAAGCGTCGCCCGGCGATCCTTGTCAGCAACGACCGGGCCAACCTCACGGCGGCGCGGCTCGGCCGCGGGGTGGTGACGGTGGTGCCGGTGACCAGCAACACCGATCGGATCCTCGCCTTCCAGGCCCTCCTGCCGGCGTCCGACACGGGGTTGCGCCTGGACTCCAAGGCCCAGGCCGAGCAGGTCCGCTCGGTCTCGGTGGAGCGCATCGGGCCGCTGCTCGGCCGGGCCTCGGCCGAGGTGTTGAGCGCCGTCGACGACGCCCTACGCCTCCACCTCGACCTGTGAGCCGGCCACTCGCCGACCGGGTGGTGGTCGTGGGCGGCATCAACGCCGACCTCAAGGCCCGCACGACAGCGCCGCTGGTCCCCGGGACCTCCAACCCCGGCACCGCCACGCTCACCCCGGGCGGGGTGGGACGCAACGTCGCCGAGAACCTCGCACACCTGGGCCGCCCGGTCGCCCTCGTCGGCGTGGTCGGCGACGACGACCTGGGCCGGCTGGTGCTGGACGCGACCGCCGCGGCCGGGGTCGACGTGTCCCACGTCCGCACCCACCCCGGGCCGACCGGGTCCTACACCGCCCTGCTCGACCACCGCGGCGAGCTGGTCGCGGGCGTCGCCGACATGGCGGCCGCCGACGCGACGTCGCCCGAGGACGTCCTGCGCGCCGCCGACGTCGTGGCCGGTGCCGGGATGGTCGTGCTCGACGGCAACCTGCCCGTCGCGACCTTCACGGCCGCCCGCGCCCTCGCGGCCGAGCACGGCGTGCCGGTCGTCGTCGACCCGGTGAGCGTCCCCAAGGCGGCCCGACTGGCCGAGGAGGTGCGGGACCTGCTGGCGGTCACACCCAGCCAGGGGGAGCTCGAGGCGCTCGGCGGGGTCGCCGCCCTGCTCGCCCGGGGGGTCGCGCTGGTGTGGGAGAGGCGTGGGGCGTCCGGGTCGGTGCTGCACGCGGGGTCCGGCGCTGGCGCGGTCGAGCTGGCGGCCCCGGTGACCGAGGTCGTCGACGTCACCGGCGCGGGCGACGCGATGCTCGCGGCGTGGTGCCACGCGGTGCTGTCGGGCCGCGGCCACACTGAGGCGGCGGCGTACGCCCACGAGGCGGCGGCGCTCACCGTCGCCTCCCCGCTGACCGTCCGTCCCGACCTGGAGGAGATGCTGGCCCGATGACCGTGCACCCGATGCTGACCCTGACCGACGAGGTCGCCACCGCGCTGCGCGAGGGACGCCCGGTCGTCGCGCTGGAGTCGACGATCATCAGCCACGGCATGCCCTACCCCGACAACGTCGCGATGGCGCTCGAGGTCGAGTCGATCGTGCGAGCCGGTGGTGCCGTGCCGGCGACCGTCGCGGTGCTCGACGGGCGGCCGCGGGTCGGGCTGTCGGCCGAGGACCTCGAGCTGCTGGCCAGCCACCCCGACGTGGTCAAGGCCAGCGTGAGGGACCTGCCGTACGTCGCCGCGCGCGGCCTGCACGGCGCCACCACCGTCGCCGCCACGATGCGACTGGCGTCGATGGCCGGCATCGAGGTGTTCGTGACCGGCGGCCTCGGTGGCGTGCACCGGGGCGCCGAGACCTCGATGGACCTCTCCGCCGACCTCACCGAGCTCTCGCGCACCCCGGTCGCGGTGATCAGCGCGGGGGTGAAGTCGATCCTCGACATCGGCCTGACCCTCGAGGTGCTCGAGACGCTGGGGGTGCCGGTGCTGGTGGAGGGGAGCGACGAGTTCCCGTCGTTCTACTCGCGGGCCAGCGGGTTCGCCGCGCCGATGCGCGTGGACGGTGCGGCCGAGGCCGCCGCGGTGGCGCGCGCGACGTGGGACCTCGGGCTGGAGTGCGGTGTCGCGCTCGCCCACCCCGTGCCCGTCGAGGAGGAGATCCCGGCCGAGGAGATCGGCGTCGTCATCGACCGCGCCCTTGCCGACATGCACGCGCTCGGCATCACCGGCAAGGCGACCACGCCCTACCTGCTCGGACGCATCGTCGAGCTGACCGGCGGGTCGTCGCTGGCCACCAACATCGCGCTGGTGCGGGCCAATGCGGCGTACGGCGCGGCCGTGGCCGTCGCGCTGGCCGGCTGACGCCGGGGGCGGTGCGTGGTCAACCGTTCTGCTCGGACTGTCGGTCGATGACTCACCGCTCGACGCGGCACCGGCCGGGGCGGTGAGTGGTGAACCGATCCGGGTGGGCCGTCGGTTGATCGCCCACCGCCGGTCGCGGCCTGCCCCGAGGGCGGGTGCGTGGTCAACCGTCCCAGTTGGGCAAAGCGTTGAGGACTCACCGCCCACCCCGGGTCAGCGGGCCGCGGCCGTGACCCGGTAGCGCACGAACGACGGCACGACCAGCGCCGCGACCACGACGCCGACCACCACCAGCACGCCGCCACCCGCAGCGGCCGCACCGGCGCCGACGGCCGCGGCGGTGGCACCGTGCGCGACGTCGGCGACCCGGGGTCCACCGGCGACCACGACGATGAACACGCCCTGCAGGCGACCCCGCACCTCGTCGGCCGCGGCGCTCTGCAGCATCGAGGAGCGGAACGCCGCCGACGCCATGTCGGCCGCGCCGCCCACCACGAGCATCAGCAGCGCGGTCACGAGCATGGTCCGCTGCCAGCCCGCGCCGCCGGCGTCGGCTAGCAGCACCGCGACGCCGAAGCCGGTCATCGCCACGCCCCACACCACGATGCACACGACGACCGCCAGGCCCTGCCTCACGATCCGCGACACCCAGCCGCTCAGCACGCCGCCGACCACCGCACCGGCCGGGATGCCGGCGAAGAGCAGCGCGAAGGTCAGGCCGCCCTCCTCGGGGCCGCCGAAGTCCAGGTGGGCGATCTCGGGGAACAGCGCGCGCGGCATCCCGAAGACCATCGCGATGATGTCGACCACGAACGACATCAGCAGCACCGGCTGGTGCCGCAGATAGGCGAAGCCGTCCACGACCGCCCGGACGCCGGGCACCGCGGCCGCCACGCCCTCGATGCGCAGCGATGGCAGCCGCACCACCGCCCACAGCGTGGTGAGCAGCGAGACGGTGTCGAGCGCGTAGAGCCAGCCGAACCCGGTGAACGGGATGAGGATGCCGGCGACCAGCGGACCGGCGATCGCACCGGCCTGCATCACGGTCATGTTGAGGGAGTTCGCGGCGGGCAGCTGCTCGGGCGGCACCAGCCGGGGGAGCAGCGCGCTGCGGGTCGGCTGGTTGACCGCGAAGAACGCCTGCTGGAGCGCGAACAGCCCCAGGAGCAGCCACACGTCGCCCACGCCCGCGAAGGCCTGCACGGCGAAGAGGCCGCTGGTGACGATGAGCCCGATCGTGGTGACCAGCAGGATCGTGCGGCGGTCGAAGACGTCGGCCAGCGCACCGCCGTACAGGCCGAAGACGACGAGGGGCACCAGTCCGAAGACGCCGGTGAGCCCGACGTACGCCGAGGAGCCGGTCATCGCGTAGATCTGCGCCGGCACCGCGACGACCGTGAGCTGCGCGCCGATGACCGTCACGATGTTGGCGGTCCACAGGCGTCGGAAGTGCGGCTCCTTCAGGGGCCGGGTGTCCGCGGTCAGCCCGCGCCACCGTCCGGCCGGCACCCCGGCCGTCGACCTGCCCGCCCTCGCCACGCGCCAGAACCTACGCCTGCCGGTCACCAATCCTGCGCCGAGGGTCACGAGCCCACAACGAACCGGCGCCGACCGTTGCCCCGGCCGCACCCTTTACTGTCTGCTGGCCCACGGACAGGAGGTCATCAGGTGACGGTCGTCGATGCCGACGTCGACTTCGGGGAGCTGGACAGGCAGGGCGGCCTGGGCGTGCGCTGCCTGGGGGTCGTGCACCTCTACCGCACCTTCGAGGGCCACGACGTCGTCGCGCTGCAGGGGGTCGACCTGTCGATCCGGCCCGGCGAGCGGGTGGCGTTCCTCGGGCCGTCGGGCTCGGGCAAGTCCACGCTGCTGACGCTGCTCGGCGGCATCCAGCGCCCCAGCGCGGGCCGGATCCTCCTCGGCGACGCCGAGATCTCCCGGCTCCCGGAGCCCGAGCTCGCCCGGCTGCGCTCCCGCCGCGTCAGCACCATGCTGCAGGGCGCGACGCGCAACCTGCTCCCCTACGCCACCGCCCGGCAGAACATCGCCTTCGCCCGGCTCGCCCTCTCCGGCGCCGAGCGCAAGCAGGCCGTGCCCGACCGCGACCTGCTCGCCCGGGTCGGCCTCTCCGGGGTCGCCGACCAGGTCGTCTCCACCATGTCGGGCGGCCAGCGGCAGCGGCTCGCGCTCGCGTGCGCGGTCTCGACCGGCCCGCAGCTGCTGCTCGCCGACGAGCCGACCAGCCAGCTCTCCCACGAGGACCGCGACGCCGTCATCGGCCTGATCCACGAGCTCGGGGACGAGCTCGGCACCACCATCGTCGTCGTGACCCACCAGCCCGAGGTCGCCGCGACCTTCCCGCGCACCATCACGATGAAGGGCGGCCGGGTCGGCCTCGAGGGCCGCGACGGGGCGGAGTACGTCGTCATCGGCGCCGAGGGCGTCGTCCACCTGCCCACCCACCTCGCCGAGCAGTGGCCGCAGGGCACGCTGGTGCGCATCGAGCCCGAGGACGCCGACCGGCTGCTGGTCTCCCGCTCGGCTGAAGCTGTCACGGGAGCGGTCGACGGAGAGGCCCCCACCGCGTGAGCGACCTGAGACTGAGCGGGGTGCGCTACGAGCTGACCCGCACGCTGCTGCACGACCTCGACCTGACCTTCGCGGCCGGCCGGATGACCGCGCTGTCCGGGCCGTCCGGCTCCGGCAAGACCACGCTGCTCTCCATCGCAGGCGGTCTCCTCCGTCCGACCGCCGGCGAGGCGACGTACGCTGGAGCGCCGATGTGGCGCGGCACCGGCGACCCGCGCCCGGAGGTCTCGTTCGTCCTGCAGGTCTACGGCCTGGTGCCGATCCTGTCGGCCCGAGAGAACGTCTCGGTCGCGCTGCGCGCCCGTGGCGTCGACCCCGACGAGGCCGACGAGCGGGCCGCGCAGGCGCTGGCCCGCTTCCACATCGCCGACCTCGCCGACCGTCAGGTCGAGGAGCTCTCCGGAGGTCAGATGCAACGTGTGGCACTGGCCCGCGGCCTCTGCGTCGAGGCCGGGGTGCTGCTCGCCGACGAGCCGACCTCCGAGCTCGACGAGGGCAACCGCGGGCTGGTGCTGGCCGAGCTGCGCCGCGAGGCCGACCGTGGCGCCGTCGTCGTGGTCGCCACCCACGACCCCGCCGTGGTCGACGCCTGCGACGACCACCACGCCCTCGACGAGGGGCGCCTGGTCGACCACACCGAGCCGGTGCACCTGCCCGTCACGCGGTCGTACCCCGACCCGGGGAACGGCTCGACCGGAGGGTCTCCCGTGACCCCCTCTCACGACACACCCTCCGATCCGGCCCCGGTGGTCGAGCAGGGAGGAGCGCCAGCGACGAGCGGGCGTCGAGACCACCCGGCGGAGACGTCCGATCCGGTGCGCTCGGACCTCGACCAGCCCGGGGACGACGACCCGTACGAGCTGTTCCGCCGACCCCCGGGGAGCCCGTGAGCGGCACGCGGCCGCGGCTGCGGTCCCGCACCCTGCGGGGGGCGTGGGCGCGCCGGGGCACGCTGCTGCCCCTGTTCCTGCTGACCGTCGTGGTCGTCGGTGGTGTCGTGGCCGTGGTCGGGTTCGCCGCCGCCGCGGGGACCTCGCGCCTGCTGGCCGTGCCGCTGCTGCTCGTGGGGGCCGTCGCAGTGCCCGCCACCGGTCGCGAGCTGGCCGCCGCCCGGCGTACCGAGATCGCCCTGGCCCGCCTCCGCGGCCTCGAGGGCGGCGAGCTGTTCACGCTGCTGCTCGTCGAGCCGCTGCTGGTGCTCCTGCTCGGCGCCGCAGCCGGCACCGGAGCCGGCCTCGTCGTCGCCGACCTGGCCGCCCGGGCCTGGGTCGGCGACCCGATGGGGACCCCGGGTGCCGACGTCGCCGCCGCCGTCGCGGTGGTGCTGGTCGTCGCGCTGGTCGCGGTGCTCGTCGGCATGGCCGCCGCGCTGCGCGAGCCGCTGGTCGCCCAGGTCCGCGGCGCCGCCCGCCCCCGGTCCTCGGGAGTGGCCTCGGTCTTCGCCCAGGTGCTCGCGGTGGTCGGTGCGGTGGTCGCGGTCTACCGCGCCCGGGTCGTCGACGGCACCCAGTCCGACCTGCTCGTCCTCGCCGGCCCGGCCCTCATCGGGCTCGCCGCCGGGCACGTCGCGCTGTGGCTGATGGGCACCCTCGCCCGCGTCGGGGTACGCCGGACCGGCCGGCGTGGTCTGCCGGCCTACCTCGCCACGCGGCGACTGGCCCGCTCGGCCGATGCCGCAGCGCCCCTGCGGGTGCTGGTCGCGGCGGGCGTCGTGGCCGGGCTGGCGGTCACGGGCGCGGTGCAGGTGGCGGCCTGGGCCGACGAGACGGCTCGGCTGCAGGCCGGTGCCCCGCTGCGCTATGACCTCGAGCGGGGCGCCGGTGGCGACGCGGCCTCGGTGCTGGCGCTGACCGAGCGGCTCGACCCCGAGGGCGCGTGGCTGATGGGCGCGGTGCTGGTGCCGGGCGAGGGCTCGGTGCCCGCCCGGCGCGCCTTCGTCGACGTGGACCGCTTCGACCGGGTGGTGGGCGACTTCTACGCCGGCACGAGCGCGGCGCGGATCGGGGGGCTGGCCGACCGGCTGGTCGACCCGGCCTCCGCGGCCGGCGTGCCGACGCCCGCGTCCCGGGTGCTGGTCGAGGTCGCGGGGGTGAGCCCCCGGGAGGAGGGCCGGCTGCGGCCGCGGGTCGAGGTGGCGCTGCGCCGTACCTCGGGGCAGGAGATGCGCGTGCGGGTGGACAGCGAGGTCGGGCTCGACGGTGCGTCCCGGACGGTCTCGACCCCGGTGGACTGCGTCGAGGGCTGCACGGTCGTCTCGATCACCCTCGCGCGCGCCGACGACGACCGCGCGCTGCCGTTCCTGGTGACCGACCTGCGGCTCGGGTCGACCTCGGTGCTCGACCGGCCCTGGTCGCCTGCCGACGCACCCAGCGCCGCCGGGCCGGGCGGACCCGTCGAGGTCGCCGAGGGACTGCTCGCGCCCGCGTCGGACGAGCCGCTCACCGCCGTGCCCTCCCGGGGCGAGGGTGCCATCCCGGTCCTGGTCACCCGCACCGCCACCTGGGACGGCGACCCGGTGCTGGAGTCCCCTGGAGGCGAGGACCTGGCGGCCCGCGTGCTGGCACGCTTCCCGGCGCTGCCGCTGGTCGAGGCCGACGGCGTCTACGCCGACCTGCCGCGGGCCGCGGCCGGGGCCCCGCCCACGATCCCGGCGGCGGAGGTGATGGTGCTGGCCCGCGACAACGCGCCGGACGCCCTCCTGGCCGCGCTGGAGGAGGAGACCGGGGCGCAGGGCCGGCCGTTGGCGCGCGTGACCGAGCAGGTGCGCGACGCGACCGGGGCTGCGCAGGCGCAGGCGTACCTGATGACCGCGATCTGCTGCCTCCTGGTCGCGCTGCTGGTGCTCGTCACCGCGGTCGCCCGGCAGCGCGAGGCCTGGGTGCGCGACGTGGCGGCCCTGCGGGCCGTCGGTGTCGACCGGGCGACGCTGCGACGCAGCACGGTCGTCGAGGCCGTGCTGCTGCTGGTGGCGACCGGGGCGGCGGTCGTGACCGGTGTCTACCTCGCGGTGGCGCTGCTGCTCGGCAGGCTCGGCCTGGTGCTGGTCCCCGAGCACGCGGTCGCCCTGCGCACCGCCGTCGCGCCGCTGCCGCTCGTGCTCCCCGCGCTGCTCGCCTCGCTGGTGGTGGTCGTCGTGCTGTGGCGAGGCCGCGAGGTCGGTGGCCGGGAGTCCGCCCCGGCGGTGCTGCGCGAGGAGGCCCGATGAGGGGGCCGGCGCTGCTGTCCACGGTGCTGCGCGGCCTGCGCTCGCGGCTGCTGCTCTCGATCGGGTCGGTCGTCCTCACCGCGCTCGCGGTCGGCTCGGCGGTGCTCGGACCCGCCTTCCAGAGCGCGGTGACCGGGTCGTTCCTGGTCTCGCGCCTCGCGGAGGCCCCGAACAACCTCACCGGGCTGTCCTGGGTCTGGACGCCCGACGGTGGGGCCGCCTCCGACCTCGACGGCGTGCTGGACGACGCGCGGGCGGCCGCCCGCGAGGCGACCGAGGAGGGCGGCGACGGCGCGGCGCTCTACGTCGAGCCCCAGGTCTTCGTGCGGACCCAGCAGACGGAGGGGCTCGGCGGCCTGGCGCGACTCGGCTGGGCACCCGGCTACTGCGACCACCTCGTGGTGGAGGGCCGCTGCCCGCAGGCGGCCGACGAGGTCCTGCTGCTCGCCCTGGACTCCACGATCACCGGCCTGTCGATCGGCGACACCTCGCCGGTGGAGGGCATCGGCACCGTCGAGGTGGTCGGCACCTACTCCGCCCCCGGGCCGGAGGAGGCCGACTACTGGTTCGAGTCCGGCCGGCTGAGCACCCGTCCGCCCACGCCGCCGCCGGCCAACATGCCCTACCAGCCGGCCCCGATGCTGGCGACCGCCGAGGCGGTCGAGCGGGCCGCGGCCACGGTGGGCTACGAGGTGCTGGTCGACCGACGGCTCGCGGTGCCCGCGGACCTCGAGGTCGCCGACCTCGAGCGCGTCGCCGAGGTCGCCCGGGCCCAGGAGGACCTCAGCGCCGCCCTGCCCGGCGGACAGCTCGTCGAGCGCTCCATCAACGACATCGACGGGGTCGTGGACGAGGTCCGCGACCAGCAGGCCACCGCCCGGGCCTCGGTCTCGCCGGCCGTCATCAGCCTCGTGCTGGTGGCGCTGGCGCTGCTGCTGCGCCTGCTCACCGCCGCCGCGGACCTGCGGATGCCCGAGCTCGCGCTCGCCTCGCTGCGCGGCCTGCCGCGCCGCCGGATGTGGTCGCTGGGGATGTCCGAGCCACTGACGCTGCTCGCGCTCGCGGTCCCGGTCGGGGGCCTGGTCGGCGTCGGCACGGTGCTGCTGCTGATCGAGGCCTGGTTGGTGCCGGGACTGCCGCTGCGGGTGCCGTGGACGTCGCTGGCGGCCGGCGGGCTGGTCGGGCTCGGCGCCGCCACGGTCGCCGTGGCGGCAGTCGGGCTCGTGGTGCGGATCCCCCTGGAGGACCAGCTCAGCGGCGTACGACGTCCCAGGCGGGCGCGCCGCGCCGCGGTCGTCGCGCAGCTGGCCCTGGTCGCCGCGGCGCTCGCGGTGCTGCTGAGCAAGCTCAGCTCCACCGAGCGCGGCCGTCCCGACGTCACCGACCTGGTCCTCCCGGTCCTGCTGGCCGTCGTCGCCGGTCTCGGCGCGACCCGGCTGACCTCGTCGCTGGCGACGTGGTGGACCCGCGCGGTGCCGCACACCCGCTCGCTCGGCTCGTTCGTGGCGGTGCGCGCGCTGTCGCGGCGCCAGGAGGGGACGCTGGTGATCCTGCCGGTGACGGCGGCGATCGCGATCTGCGTGTTCGGGGCGGGGGTCTACGACTCCTCCTCGGCCTGGCGCGCCTCCGTGGCGGCCACCCGTGCCCCGGCCGCGGTGCTGTGGACCTCCGAGCAGAGCCTCGACGACACCGTGGGCCTGACCCGCGGGATCGACCCCGACGGGGAGTGGCTGATGGCGGGCAGCACCATCGCCACCCCGCAGCCGGGGCCGGTCTTCTCCGTCCTCGACACCACCCGCCTGGCCCGCGTGGGCCTCTGGAACGAGCAGTGGACGCCCGGCACCTCGGCGTCCGAGGTCGCCGGCCTGCTGGCCACCGGGCCCGTCCCCGTGGTGACGGGCAAGCGGGTGGGCCTCGACCTCGACAACCGGCTCACCACCGAGGAGCCGTTGGTCGTCCGGCTGCGGCTGGTGCCGCCGACGGACCGGCCGCGCACCGTCTTCCTCGGCCCGGTCGGTGAGGGACGCTCGGTCGTCTCGGAGCGCACGCCGTTCTGCCGCGACGGGTGCCGCCTCGAGCAGATCACCCTCGGGTCGGCCGCCGCGCTGCCGACCGCCATGGACGGCTCGCTCACGATCGAGTCGGTCACCGTCGACCGGCAGCCCGTCGCCGACGCGCTCACCGGCGGCGCCTGGGCGCTGGTGCCGGGCGCGACCGGCAACGACGCCGTCGACTCCCTCCGGCTCGACGGGGCCGGGCTGGCCGTGTCGGTCTCCAGCCGGAGCCCGGTGATCGTCCAGATCGGCGCGGGGGACCCGCCCGCGCGGCTACCGGTCGTCGCGGGGGTCGACGCCCGCACGGAGTCCTCGGCCGACGCCTACAACGCCGGCACGCCGCTCAGCTTCGACGTCGACCCGGTGCTGGAGGCGGGCAGCGTGCCGCTGCTCGGCCCCCGGGGACTGCTCATCGACTACGACACCTTCGCCACCGGCCGGAAGGTCTACGACCAGAACACCGAGGTCTACGTCATGGCCCGCGCCGACACCCCGCCGTCGGTCGTGGGGGCGCTGCGCGACGCCGGACTCACCGAGGAGACGACGTACGCCGAGGTGAAGGCGAGCCTGGACAACACGGCGTACGCCCTGGCGCTGCGGCTCTACGCCGTCGTCGCCGCCCTCGTGCTGCTGATGGCCGTCGCCTCGTTGGCGGTCTCCACGGCGGTGCAGCTGCCCGCGCGTCGTCGCGACGCCGCCGCGCTGCGGGTGGTGGGCGTGCCGCGGCGGCAGGTGATGGGGGCGGTGCTGCGCGAGCTGGTGCTGGTGCTCGGAGGCACGGCCGTGGCCGGGCTGGCCGCCGGGTCGCTGGCGCAGTACGTCGTCCTGCGCACCGTCACGCTCGGCTACGCCGAGACCCTCTCCACCCCGGCCCTCGTCGCCGCCATCGACCCGTGGCGGCTGGCGTTCCTGGCGCTGGTCACCGCGTTGCTCTTCGGCGCCGTCGCCCTGGTCTCCGCGACCCTCACCGTCCGGGGTGCTCGGGGGTCGACGCTGCGGGAGTCGGCGCGGTAGTCGGCTGGTGTTGGGCAAGGTTCATCGGCCAGCCGATGAACCCGTCCACGGGACGACAGAACTTCGTCGTCCAGCTTCCGGGTATGTCGGCCGGCCGATGAACCTTGCCGGTCCCACCGGCACCCTGCGTCACACCCTTCACTCCCGGCACAGCCTCCACCCACCCGGCGGCAGGTCCAGCGCGGCGTCGGGGCCCCACGAGCCCCGGGGGTAGGACTGCACCGCGGGCGGGGAGTCCAGCAGCGGCTGGCAGACCTGCCAGATCCGGTCCACCTCGTCGGCGCGGGTGAACAGCGACCGGTCCCCGCGCAGCACGTCGAGGATCAGCCGCTCGTAGGCCTCCAGCGGGTCGGCGTCGGGCACGTCGCCCAGGTCCAGGCACATGGTGGCCCCGGTCAGCTCCATGTCCGGGCCGGGCAGCTTGCCCTGCAGGTGCAGCGTCACCACGGGGGAGTCGGTCAGCTCCAGCACCAGCTCGTTGCAGGCGACCGAGCGCTCGAAGATCCCCGACTGCGGTGTGCGGAAGCGGATGGTGACCGTGCGTCGGGTGGCGGCCATCGCCTTGCCGGTGCGCAGCAGGAACGGCACGCCGCGCCAGCGGTCGTTGTCGACCCAGGCCTCGAGCGCCACGAAGGTCTCGACGTCGGAGTCCGGGTCGACGTCGTCCTCCTCGCGGTAGCCCTCGAACTGGCCGAAGACGCTGCGCTCGGGGTCCAGCGGACGCATCGCCTCGAAGACCGCGGCCTTGGCGTCGCGCAGCGCGCGGGCCTCGAAGGAGCCGGGGTCCTCCAGCGCCACGAAGCCGAGGATCTGGGTGAGGTGGGTGGAGATCATGTCGCGCAGCGCGCCGGTGGACTCGTAGAACGAGCCGCGCCCCTCCAGCCCGAGCTCCTCGGGTACGTCGATCTGGACCGACTCCACCGAGCGCGCGTCCCACGCCGGCTCGAAGAGGCCGTTGGCGAAGCGGAGCGCGAGGATGTTCTGCACCGCCTCCTTGCCCAGGAAGTGGTCGATGCGGAACACCTGGTCCTCCTCGACGACGCCCTTGAGGGCGGCGTCCAGGTCGCGCGAGGACTCCAGGTCCAGGCCGAACGGCTTCTCCACGACCAGACGGGCCCGGTCCGTGAGCCCATCCTTGCCGAGCATCGCGATCATCGGCTCCATCGCGCCCGGGGGGATGGAGAGGTAGAGCAGCCGCCGGACCTCGGAGGCGTCGGCCGACATCGACTCCTCGGCCTCGCGGACGGCCTCGGCCAGGTCGGAGCCGTCCTCGGCGTCGGAGGTCTGGAAGCGCAGCCGCGAGAGCAGGTCGTCGGCGAGGTCGCCGTCGAGGTCGTCGATGCTGTCGTCGAGGGCCGAGCGGATCCGCTCGCGGAACTCCTCGTCGGTGCCGGGGGAGTGCC
Organism: Nocardioides sp. REDSEA-S33_B3; assembly: GCA_001627335.1. Lineage (GTDB taxonomy): Bacteria > Actinomycetota > Actinomycetes > Propionibacteriales > Nocardioidaceae > Nocardioides. The sequence goes on from LUPK01000038.1 coordinate 28,522, forward strand.
GCCCGGTGCCGATGACGGCGTACTCCTCGGGCAGCCGACCGGCGGCCGCGAGGTGGTAGAGCCCGGGGAGAAGCTTGCGGGAGGCCAGGTCGCCGGTCGCGCCGAAGAGGACCAGGACGTGCGGGGGCAGGGTCGAGCCGGTGGAGTCGCTCACGACCTCGAGGCTGCCCGGCGTCGCCCGCGCGGACACCACCCGCCCGGGGAGGGGCCCGTCGGGAGCCCGCGTGGGCGACCCTCACCCGTTCGAGCCAGAAAACGAGCGGGTGACCCCGTCAGGGGTTCTGACCTGGCATATTGCGGGGCATGAGTCTCGACAACGACACCGCCACCCGGGCCATCAGCGCCTACTTCGGGAGCTGTGTCTTCTCCGAGGAGCCCACGTGGTGCAGCGTCCTGCTTGACGAGGTCACCGACGCGTTCGACTCCCCGGACGACCTGCACACCGCCCTGGACCTGATGAACCTACGGGTGGAGGTACCCGCCACCAGCGCCTGAGGCGCAGGGCAGCAGCACCGACGAGCCAGGGGGGCCCGGCAGCAGGTCCCGGTCGGTGTGGACCTACGGCTGGAGCAGCTGGTCCCCGGTCCCGGGGTCGAGCACGCGGACGTACTCGGCGCTGCCGTGGATCTCGCAGTAGCTGGTGAAGGCGATCCTGACCTCGACCAGCCCCAGGTCGTCGGGACAGGAGGTCCCCCACTGCTCGACAGGAGCGGCCACGCTACGACCAGCCCCGACCTAGGCTGGCACCGTGCGACGACCTCGGCCCGAGCGGCCCGGACCCGGCCAGGAGTCGGTGTGGGACTACCCCCGACCACCCGCCCTGGAGGAGACCCACGAGCTGGTCGAGGTCGAGCTCGGCGGCGTGGTGATCGCCCGCAGCACACGCGGCTGGCGGGTCCTGGAGACCAGCCACCCGCCCACCTACTACCTGCCGCGCGAGGCCTTCGTCGACGGCGCGCTCGTCCCCACCCAGGGCAGCTCGCACTGCGAGTGGAAGGGGCAGGCGGCGTACGCCGACCTCCACGGCGGTGACCGCGTGGCGCCCCGGGCCGCCTGGACCTACCCCGACCCCACGCCGACCTTCCTCGAGCTGGCCGATGCGTGGGCGGTCATGCCCGGACTCGTCGACGCCTGCCGGGTCGACGGCGAGGTGGTGCGTCCGCAGGACGGCGGGTTCTACGGCGGCTGGATCACCGACCGTGTGGTCGGGCCCTTCAAGGGGAGCCAGGGCTCTTGGGGCTGGTAGCGAGGACGCGACCCGCGTGTCGAGACCCGGTGAGGTGGAAGACCACCCCAGCCCCCGTCAGCACCCGTTCTGGGACTTCTCGTCGCCCAGCAGCCGGTCGGCGAGCAGGTCGCACCACTGGCCCGACGCCGGGCCGCCGTTGACGGTGCCGTCGGACTCGCCGGGGTGCTTGACCCACAGGGTGCCGTCGAAGGCCTTGTCGAAGCGCAGCCGGGGCTTCTGGCCGATGCGCGCCCACGTGGGGTTGATGACGTCGCCGTCGACGGGGTTCTTGGCGCCGTTGCGCGAGGTGTCGACGACGTACTTCACGCCCTTGATGCCGAGCTTCCTCAGCTGACGCACCATCCACGCGGCGTAGTGCTTCTCGTCCTTCATCCGGCGGAAGTTGGAGACGTTGGTGCTGAAGCCGCGGGCGCCGGCGACGCCGGCCTTCTTCAGCAGCTCCGCGCGACCGTCCCAGGGCGTGTCGTCCTTGGAGGTGTCCCCGGTGGTCCAGCCGGAGTGGCCCGCGTCGATGTAGACCCAGGCGCCGGCCTTGGAGAGCTTGCGCACCGCCGAGCGGAGCGCCTTGATGCGGTTGTTCGCGTTGCCGCAGGTGCCCTGGTGGTAGAACGGCAGCGCGTCGGGCTCGAGCACCAGCATCGGCTTGCTGCTGCCGATGCCCTTGGCCACCTGGGCCACCCACTTCTTGTAGGCGTCGACCCCGGGCAGGCCACCGGAGGAGTACTGCCCGCAGTCGCGGTCGGGGATCGAGTACACGACGAGCATCGGGGTCTTGCCGGCGCTCTCGGCGAGGTCCACGTAGGTGGAGACCACGCCCGCGACCTGGTCGGTGGGGTAGTACTCCGAGCCGAGCCAGAGCGCCTGGGGCCGCTTGGCGATCTTCGAGTACGCCGGGCCCTGCTGGTGCGCGGGCATGCGCGTGTCGACGTACAGCCCGCGCGTCTTGCGTGGGTCCTTGGCCTTGCGGGCGGCGCTCGTCACGGCCCCCCTGTCGGCCCCCGTGTCCGCCCCGTCGGCGGCGCTGGAGGGCGGTCCGACCACCGCGGACGACCCCGCCACCAGGGCGAGGGCGGGGAGCGCGAGGAGCGCGCGGCGCAGCGTCAGGGCGAGGGGCACGACACCAGGGTGCGGGACGCGACCGCCTCCTGTCCCGGCAATCCCGAGGGCTTCACGCGCCGGTGGGGTCACCGAGGGGGTCGAGGAACAGGCAGAACGGGTGCCCGGCCGGGTCGAGCATGACCCGCACGTCGTCCTGCGGTTGCGTGGCGGCCTGGACCGCCCCCAGCTCCTCGGCCCGCGCGACACCCGCCGGCAGGTCGGGTACGCCGATGTCGAGGTGCGCCTGCATCTGCTGGTCACCCCCCGTGGCCGGCCAGCGCGGGGGCACGTGGTCGGCCTCGCGCTGGAAGGCCAGGCCGGTGGCGGCCCCGTGACCGGTGCCGCGCGGCTTCAGCACCACCCAGTCGGGTTCGTCGTCGCGGGTCTCCCAGTCCAGGAGCGCCCGGTAGAACGCGGCCAGCGCCCTGGGGTCGGGGGCGGCGAGCACGGTGCTGGAGAGGCGGAACCCGGTCATCGCGGACCCCTCAACGCGAGGCGCGGCGCTCGTACTCCGCGCGGGCCTCGGTGTCGACGGCGCTCAGCGAGCTGTCGGCCCGCAGGGCGTGGCTGATCGCGTCGCGGACCCGGCGCGGGAAGGTGTTGGTCCCGTAGAACAGGCCCTTGGCGTAGCCCGGGACCCAGGTCTCGAACTGCGGGCGGCGCACGGTCGCCAGCACTGCGTCCGCGACCTCCTCGGGCCGGCACGGTCGCATCCCGCGGGTCGCGGAGACGCCGGCGCCGAGCTCGGTGGCCACCACGGTCGGGAGCACCACGGAGACGTCGACGCCGACCGGGCGCAGCTCGCCGGCCATCGCCTCGGAGAAGCCGACCACGCCGAACTTGCTGGCGGAGTAGACCGCGCCGCCGGCCATCCCGATCCGTCCGACTGCCGAGGCGACGTTGACGACGTGACCGTGACCGCGGGCGCCCATCGCGCGGGCCGCCAGCCGGGTGCCGGTGATGACGCCGCGCAGGTTGATGTCGAGGACCTTGTCGATCGAGGCGTCGGACTGGTCGACCAGCGGGGAGAGCGGCATGATCCCCGCGTTGTTGACCAGCACCTCCACGGGGCCGAGCGCCTCGGCGCGGTCGAGGAAGGCGGCGAAGGACTCCCGGTCGGCCACGTCGACGACGTACCCCTCGGCTCCGCCGCCGACCTGCGCCGCTGCCTTGGCGGCGACGTCGTCGTCGAGGTCGCCGATGACCACGATCGCGCCGGCGTCGGCGAAGCGGGCGGCCGTCGCCAGACCGATGCCGCGGCCGGCGCCGGTGATGGCGACGACCTTGCCGCGCACGTCGCGGTCGGGGGTGCGGGAGAGCAGACGTGGGGCTGTGGTCCGGGTCACAGCCGGAGCGTAAACTGACAGCGGAGGCTGTCACCAGCCTCCGCCCGTGATCCGGCACGCCTCGGCGTGATTCATTCCACCGCCCGCGACGGGTAAAGAAGTGGGATGCTGTGAGCCGTGGCCGTCAAGCAGGGTGTCTACCGCGGGCAGAGCGCCGAGGAGCGCTCCACCGAACGCCGCGCCCGCCTGCTCGAGGCCACGCTCGAGGTCTGGGGGAGCCTCGACGGGCCGCCGGTGACGATGACCCGGATCTGCCAGCAGGCCGGCCTCACCGAGCGCTACTTCTACGAGCAGTTCACCGGCCTCGAGGCCGCGCTGAGCGCGGTGCTGGAGTCGATCTACGAGGAGATCCTCGACCTCACCGCCCGGGCCGTGGAGGAGACCGAGGGCGGCCCGGCCGAGCGGGCGCACGCCGCCGTCGCCGCGTTCGTCGGCATCTTCGTCGACGACCCGCGCAAGGGCCGCGCCGCGATGATCCTCGCCCCCAGCCGCCCCACCCTGCGCGCCCGCCGGCAGGCGATGCTCAAGGGCCTCGCCGACTTCGCCGAGGTCGAGGCGCTGGAGCTGTACGGCGACGAGGCCGAGCGCGGCAGCACCGGCGTGCTCGCCGCGATGCTGTTCGTCGGCGGTCTCTCCGAGCTGGTGGTGGCCTGGCTCGACGGCACCGTCGACACCACGCCCGCCGAGATCGCCGACGCCGCGACGTGGGCGTTCACGCGGCTCGCGCACCGATGAGTCGGGATAGTCCGCACGACTTCTCACCCTCAGCGCGCGCTGAGGGTGAGATCGGATGCGGACTATCCCGAGCCGACCCACTGACAGCGACACCGTGTCGCGGTTACTCTCCAGTACGTGACGGACGCACCCGTGCCGAGCTTCGGCCCCTCCCCCGACCACGTCGAGCTGCAGCAGTGGCTGCACACCTTCTCCGCCGAGGTCATCCGACCCGCGGCTGCTGAGTGGGACGAGAAGGAGGAGTTCCCCTGGCCGGTGGTCGAGGAGGCCGCCAAGGTCGGGATCTACTCCCTGGACTTCTTCGCCACCCAGTCCTTCGACCCCACCGGCCTGGGCATCCCGATCTTCATGGAGGAGGTGTTCTGGGGTGACGCCGGCATCGGCCTGTCCATCGTCGGCACGGCCCTGGCCGCCGCCGGCCTGGCCAGCAACGGCACCCCCGAGCAGCTGGCCGAGTGGGCGCCGGAGATGTTCGGCGAGCCCGGCGACCTCAAGATCGCCGCCTTCTGCTCCTCCGAGCCCGACGCCGGCAGCGACGTCGGCGCGATGCGCACCCGGGCGACGTACGACGAGGCGACCGACGAGTGGGTCATCAACGGCACCAAGACCTGGGCGACCAACGGCGGCCTGGCCGACGTGCACCTGGTGACCGCCGTGGTCGACCCCGACCTGCGCACGCGCGGCCAGGCCTCGTTCATCGTCCCGCCGGGCACCAAGGGCCTCTCCCAGGGGCAGAAGTTCCACAAGCACGGCATCCGCGCCTCGCACACCGCCGAGGTCGTCCTCGACCAGGTGCGCGTGCCGGGCCGCTGCCTGCTCGGGGGCAAGGATAAGCTCGACGCCCGGCTCGCCCGGGCCCGCGAGGGCGCGTCGACCGGCGGCTCGAACGCCAGCATGGCGACCTTCGAGCGCACCCGCCCCGCGGTGGGCGCGCAGGCGGTCGGCATCGCGCGAGCGGCGTACGAGACCGCGCTGGACTACGCCAAGACCCGCGAGCAGTTCGGCAAGCCGATCATCGAGAACCAGGGCGTCGCCTTCCAGCTCGCCGACATGGCCACCCAGATCGACGCCGCGCGGCTGATGGTGTGGCGCGCGTCGTGGAAGGCCGCGACGGGCGGGTCCTTCGACAAGGCCGAGGGGTCGATGTCGAAGCTCTTCGCCGGCGAGACCGCGATCAAGGTGACCGGCCAGGCGATGCAGATCCTCGGCGGCAACGGCTTCACGCGGGAGTACCCCGTCGAGCGCTGGGCGCGCGACGCCCGGATCTACACCATCTTCGAGGGGACCTCGGAGATCCAGCGGCTCGTCATCGCCCGCACGGTGTCGGGGGCCCCGATCAGGTGAGCAGCCAGGCCAGGCGGCCCGACACGATGGCTGCATGAAGCTGCTGCTCGCCCTGGTGATCATCGTGGCCCTTGCCTATCTCGGCTACCGGATGTTCTTCGTCAACGCGCACAAGAAGTGAGGCCACGGCGTCGATGACCCGGCAGCGGTTCGAGGGCCGGATCGCCGGGGTGGGCTCGACGTCGGGCGTGAGGGTCGTCGTCGGCCGGTGGGAGCGCGGCCCCCTGGGGGCCTTCGCCGACGCCATGGTCGCCACGCCCGAGGGGCGCCGGATCCTCCTCGCACCGAGCCAGGAGGTCGCGGACTTCGTGGCAGCGACGTACTCCTTCGACGAGGTGCGGATCGAGCCGTTCGACGTCACGGGGGACGCCACCTGGCAGGTGCGGTCCCCCTCCCTCACGCTCGCTCTCGCGGTGGGTCGTCGCACCGTGCTCGGGCGGCTGCTGCGGCTGGTCCCGCGGCGCCTGGCCACCTCTCCCGCCTGGTGCACCGTCACCGACCCGGTCGCCCGGGTGGTGCTGCGCGGGGTGCGGACCCGGGGCTCGGCCGGGAACGGCCGACGCGAGTTCTACGCCGCCACCGACCACCGGGCGGTCGTGTCCGCCAGTGGCACGCTCGACGGGACCCCGCTCGGCGCGCTGGCGCCGGTCAGCCCCGAGCCCGGATTCGGGTTCTCCTCCACGCCGCCGCGGCCCTCTGTCACGAGCCTCGTGACGACCGTCGAGCTCCCGGCGTAGCGGTCGCGGCGGGGCGGTCGCGGCGGGGAGGCCTCAGGCCAGCGCCGGCATGACCCGCTCGCACAGCAGCCGCACGTGGTCCCACGACGGCTCGGCGGGCAGCCCGCCGCAGCCGGGGTGGCTGGTCACGAGCTGCACCTCTCCCGCGCGGCAGCGGTCGACGAGGTCCTCGGGAGTCGTGACGAGGTAGACGCCCGCCGCGCGCATCTCCTCGACGGTCCGCGAGGCGTCCAGGACGTACGACGCATTCTCGCCGTGCCACTCCTGGTACGCCGTCGCGTCGGCCAGCAGGTGGTGGCCCCATCGCTCCCAGAACGCATAGACGTCCTCGGTGACGAACACGTTGGCCGGGCCGGGCGGCGCCAGCAGCACGAACCCTGGGTCCCGACCGGCCTCGCGGCAGGCGGCGTCGTAGGCCTCCTTCAACGCCGGGTCGCCGTGCTGCGGCTGGAAGCCGAGCCCCAGCCGGCCGGCCCGGCGCGCTGCGGCGACCGACCCGCCGCCGTACATCAGGAAGGGGTGGGGGCGCGAGAGCGGTCTCGGCGTCACCCGCACCGTGCGGCCCTCGTGCTCGAAGGGCTCGCCGGTCCATGCCTGCAGCAGCACCTCGAGCCGCGCCTCGAGATCGCGTCCGCGGGTCTCCCACGGGCGGCCGAATAGGTCGTACTCCTCGCGCCGGTAGCCGAGCCCCACCGTGCACGAGACCCGGCCACCGGAGAGGTGGTCGAGGACGGCGAGGTCCTCGGCGAGCCGGATCGGGTCGTAGAAGTTCACCAGCAGCGCGGAGATCGTGATCGGGACGTCGGTGGTCACCGCGGCGATCGCTGCGGCGAACGGGATCGGGCTGGGCAGGTACCCGTCGTCCGAGGCGTGGTGCTCGCTGACCATGATCGGCTGCCGGCCGCGCGCCTGGAGGTACGCCGCCTGCTCGATCGAGCGGCGGTAGAGCTCGGACCGCTCCCGGCCGGTGGCGCCGGGGGCACGCAGGTCGAAGCGGGTGACGAAGGTGACCATGCGCCATACTAGAACGTGTTCTAGTCCTTGTCCTGGATCGCGATCCGGAAGCGGCGCATCGCCAGGGCGCCGAGCAGCGGGCCGGGCGCGAGGAGCCAGAAGGCGAACTGCCACCCCACCGCCTCCGCCATCGCCGGCAGCGCCTGGATGGTCAGCACGGTCAGCGTGAAACCGACGGCGGTCTGGACCGTGAGCGCCGTCCCGACGAAGCGCTGGTCGGCGGTCTCGCTCAGCGCCGTGGAGAAGACGCCGGAGTCCGCGATCACCGAGGCTCCCCACACCGCCAGGAAGACCGCCAGCACTGCGGCCGGGACGTCGAAGACCAACGGCGAGAGCAGGCAGCTGGCACCGCTGACCAGCATCGCGCCGGAGGCGGCCGGGGCGCGGCCCCACCGGTCGGCCGCCCACCCGCCGACCAGCGCGCCGACCAGCCCGGCGCCGCCGACCGTGGCGAAGGTGACCGCGCTGACGCCGCCGGCCGACAGGTCCCACCCCCGCTGGGCGACCAGGAAGGCCGGGAGCCAGGTCCATAGGGCGTAGAGCTCCCACATGTGCCCGAAGTAGCCGAGGTTGGCCAGCCGCGGCGCCGGCTCGCGGAACCCTGCCCACGCGTGCCGCAGCTCGGGCCTGGCGCCGCGGGCCAGCAGTGGTCCCGGACGCACGGCCACCAGGGCCGCGAGCCCCGCGAGCAGGGTCAGGGACGCTGCGGTCAGCATCACCGCCCGCCAGGGCAGTGGGCCCGCCGCGGCCACGAGGTGGGGCAGCGCCGAGCCGAGGGTCAGGCAGCCGATGAGCAGCCCGAAGGCGCGGCCGCGGTCGACCGGTCGAGCCCACGACGCGGTCAGCTTCATCCCCACCGGATAGAGCCCGGCCAGGAAGGCGCCGGTCAGGAAGCGCAGCGGTACGGCGGAGCCCAACCCGTCGGACACCAGGGCGAGCGTCGCCGTGCACCCCGACGCGCCCAGCGCGCACGCGGCCGCGAGCCGGTGCGGTGGCACCCGGTCGGCGAGCGTGAGCAGCCCGGACACCACCGCGCCGGTGGCGAAGCCGAGCTGGACCGAGGCGGTGAGCCACACCGCGGCGCCGGTCGAGAGCCCCCACTCGACCCGCAGCGTCGGCGCGATCGCGGTGGCCGAGAACCACACCGCCAGGCCGAGCACCTGCACGCCGGCGATCAGCGCCAGCTGCCGCCGGGCCCCCTCGGGCTGCGGGACCGGACCGAGCCGACCCTCCTGCGTCCTGTCCACCGGGCCAGTGTGCGGGAGCCCGGTTCTGGTGGGTCGACCCGACGTGTTGATGCGCCGGTTCGGCAGTCAGACGGCGATGGCGCGGTTGACCCAGGTCTGGGTGACGACCATGCCGACCTTCTCGTAGAGGCCCAGCGCGCCGGTGCGGGAGTCGGTGGAGAGCGAGCTGCCGACGGCCCCGTGCTCGGCAGCGATGCCGAACGCGTCGACGAGCAGCGCCTGCGCCAGGCCGCGGCCGCGCTGGTCGCCCCGGGTGGCCAGTCTGTCGACGTACGCCTCGAGCTGGCCGTCCTCGCGGGGGAACATGACCAGGAACGCCATCGCCACGACCGCGCCGTCGCCGTCGAGGACGACCCGCAGGTGCCAGGGCTCGAAACCGGGGCGCAGGACGGTGCCGGCCCGCCACTCCTCGAAGGTGTCCCGCTCGCGGACCGACCACTCCAGGAAGGCGTCCTCCTGGACGGCGTGGACCTGGGGGTGCTCCTCCTCGGTCGCCGCGCGGAGCGTGTAGCCCTCCGGCAACGGCCGCTCGGGGACGACCGTGCCCTCGGGCAGCCGGAGCACCCAGGAGTGCCACCGCACGTGGTAGCCGAGCTGCTCCATCAGGCGGTCGCCGGGCGAGCCCTCGGGCTGCGGCATGCCGACCTCGGGGACGCCCTGCTCGCGGGCCTTGGCCTGCATCCAGTGCGCCAGCCAGGTGCCGATGCCCCGGCCGCGGTGGTCGGGGTGCACGCCGGCGTCGCCGCGCCCGGCGGCCATCACCTCCGCGCACGCGATGAGGCGGTCGCCGTCGAGCACGCCGACGCTGCTGGCGGAGAGGTCGTAGGAGGGTCGCTGCCAGTCGGCGACGATGTCGGCGACCTCGATCTCGGCGGTCCCGATGTCGGCGCGCTGCTGGGCGGCCATCACCTCGTAGACGGCCCGGGCGTCCTCGAGGGTGAGCGGGCGAGCCGTGAGACCGGCCGGGAGCGACGGTGCTCCGGTGGTGCCCGCGGGGTGGTCGGTCGTGGTCATGGCGGCATCGTGCACCAGGACGTGGCGAGGGGGCCGCCCATTTTCGGGCGGCCCCCTCGGGCACGTTCACGCCGGACGGACAGGCCGGGGATCAGGCGTTGCGGATCGCCGAGATGTCGAACTCGAGCTTGATCTTGTCGGAGACCAGGACGCCGCCGGTCTCGAGCGCGGCGTTCCACGTCAGGCCCCAGTCCTTGCGGTTGATGGTCGTCGAGCCCTCGAAGCCGATGCGCAGGTTGCCGAACGGGTCGCGCGCGGAGCCGGTCGACTCGAAGTCGATGGTGACCGGCTTGGAGACGCCCTTGATGGTGAGGTCGCCGGTGATGGTCCAGTCGTCGCCGTCGCGGGAGATGTCGGTGGAGACGAAGGTGATCTCGGGGTTGTTCTCGGCGTCGAAGAAGTCCGCGGAGACCAGGTGGCCGTCGCGGTCGGCGCTGCCGGTCTCGATCGAGGCGGTCTTGATGGTGAGCTCGACCTTCGAGGCGGCGGGGTTCGCGGTGTCGACGTGGGCGGTGCCCGACCAGTCGGCGAAGTGGCCGCGGACCTTGGTCACCATCGCGTGGCGGGCGGTGAAGCCGAGGCGGCTGTGGCTGACGTCGAGGGTGTAGTCCCCGGCGATGTCGTCGAGGGCGGTGGTCGGGGTGTCGAAGTCGGAGGTGCTCATGGGGTGCTCCTGGCGTAGTGGGTGAAGGTTCAACCACTCTAACCGGACCCGGGTCCGGATTCATTCCCCGGTGGTGCGGAGGTGCTCGGACCGGTCTGGACCGGCCCGCGCCGGCCGGCGCGACGAGCCCCCGGACATGACGAGAGCCCCGCCCGGGGGGCGAGGCTCTCGACAGCGGCGGTGCGGGGGAGCGGGGCTCCGGCGTACCGCCTGATGGAGTGGGGGATCAGGCGGCGTGCGTGGCGTGCATTGCTGCGGCCAGCTCGGCCGTCGTCCAGCGCGACTCCAGACGGGGGGACCCGTCGATGCCGGTCACCGTGGTCCACACCTGGACCAGGTCCTGCGAACCGCCGGCGGTCATCTGCGTGCCCATCATGAGACACCTCCTGTTCACCTTCTGTTCACCAAGGTAGCACGGCCCCCACCGGGACCGCCAGATTCGGCAAAGAAGTGGGCCCCGCGCTCCACCTGGAGGGTCGACGGGCCGAGGGACCCGTGCGTCCCGCTCCCCCGACCGGGTGAGGAGACGACGTACGCCGTCGCCCGGCCCCACTCCCTGGTGACCGACCCCACCGCGCCGACGAAGCGAGCCACGGCGGGTGGTGCCACTACCGTGGACGGGTGAGTGATACAGCAGCACCCGGCAGCACCGACAACCCCGAGGGCTCCGGCAGCCCCGACGCGCCCGTCGAGCCCGCCACCTTCGCGGACCTCGGACTGTCCGAGCCCGTGCTGCGTGCGCTGTCCGACGTCGGCTACGAGTCGCCCTCGGCGATCCAGGCCGCGACCATCCCGACGCTGCTCTCCGGCCGCGACGTCGTCGGGCTCGCGCAGACCGGCACCGGCAAGACCGCGGCGTTCGCGCTGCCGATCCTCTCCAACCTCGACGTCTCCCAGAAGTCGCCGCAGGCGCTGGTCCTCGCGCCCACCCGCGAGCTCGCGCTGCAGGTCTGCGAGGCCTTCGAGCGCTACGCCGCGCACCTCAAGGGCGTGCACGTGCTGCCCGTCTACGGCGGCCAGGGCTACGGCGTGCAGCTCTCCGCGCTGCGCCGCGGCGTCCACGTGGTCGTCGGCACCCCGGGCCGGATCATGGACCACCTGGAGAAGGGCACCCTCGACCTCTCCGAGCTGCGCTTCATGGTGCTCGACGAGGCCGACGAGATGCTCAACATGGGCTTCGCAGAGGACGTCGAGACGATCCTGGCCGACACCCCCGAGACGAAGCAGGTCGCGCTGTTCTCCGCGACCATGCCGCCGCAGATCCGCCGGCTCTCCAAGTCCTACCTCTCCGACCCGGCCGAGATCACCGTCAAGAACAAGACGGCGACCGCCAGCAACATCACCCAGCGCTACCTGCTGGTGTCCTACCCGCAGAAGGTCGACGCCCTCACGCGCATCCTCGAGGTCGAGAACTTCGAGGGGATGATCGTCTTCGTCCGCACCAAGAGCGAGACCGAGCTGCTCGCCGAGAAGCTGCGGGCCCGGGGCTTCGCGGCCGCGGCCATCAACGGCGACGTACCCCAGAACGTGCGCGAGCGGACCGTCCAGCAGCTCAAGGACGCCAAGCTCGACATCCTCGTCGCCACCGACGTCGCCGCCCGCGGCCTCGACGTCGAGCGGATCAGCCACGTCGTCAACTACGACATCCCCACCGACACCGAGTCCTACGTCCACCGCATCGGCCGCACCGGCCGGGCCGGGCGCAGCGGTGACGCCATCTCCTTCGTCACCCCGCGCGAGCGCTACCTGCTGCGCCACATCGAGAAGGCCACCAAGCAGCCGCTCACGGAGATGTCGCTGCCCAGCGTCGAGGACGTCAACAGCACCCGGCTCACGCGCTTCGACGACCAGATCACCGAGGCGCTGCAGCAGACCGACCGGATCGAGGGCTTCCGCGACATCATCGCCCACTACGTCCGCAACCACGACGTGCCGGAGACCGACGTCGCCGCCGCGCTGGCCGTGGTCGCCCAGGGCGAGACGCCGCTGCTGCTCGACCCCAACGCCGACCAGGTGCGGATGCCCAAGTCCCGCCCCGGCGACCGCGACGACCGCGACCGCCCGGCGCGTCCGGCGCGCGAGCGGCACGGCGACACCCCGATGGCGATGTACCGCATCTCCGTCGGCAAGCGGCACAAGGTCGAGCCGCGCCAGATCGTCGGCGCCCTCGCCAACGAGGGCGGGCTGAACCGCAAGGACTTCGGCAAGATCCTCATCAAGCCCGACTTCTCCCTCGTCGAGCTCCCCGCGGACCTGCCTGCCGGCACCTTCGCCGCACTCGAGCAGACCCGGATCTCCGGCAAGCTGATCGAGCTCGCCCCCGACTCCGGCCCCCCGAGCCGGGGCGCCCGGTCCGGTCCGCGTGGTGGCCAGGGCGGCCCCCGCCGCGATGACCGGGGCGACCGGGGCGACCGGGGCGACCGGGGCGACCGGGGCGGCAGGTCCTGGGACGACAAGCCGCGCAAGAAGCCCCGCCACAAGGGCTGACCCGTCCGCCGAGAGGTCGCTCGCGCACGGCCGAGAGGTCGCTCGCGCACGGCCGAGAGGTCGCTCGCGCACGGGGGCCGCCACCGAGCGTGCATGAGTGACGTCTCGAGCGTGCGTGAGTGACGGCTCGGCAGGTCGGTCGGTGGGCGGTGGCAGGATCGCGGCCATGGTTTGCACTCGGGTCCCACAGCTGCTCTCCGTGCTGGCGTTGACGGGCGCGGTGCTGCTGGCGGGCTGCACCGAGGTCAAGGACGCCGTCGCGGGCCCGGACCCCGAGCCGACGGCCACGGCGTTCGTGGAGGCGCTGGCCGCCCAGGACCTGGCGGCGGCTCCGGTGGCCGACCCGCAGGCAGCCGAGGCCGAGCGGGCGCGGATCGTCGACGGCATGGGCGGGGTCACCCCGCAGGTGGGGCTGATCGACCTCGACGAGTCCGGTGACACCGCCACCGCGACCCTGCAGTGGCGCTGGCCGCTGGTCACCTCGGGGACCGCGGCCGACTGGACCTACGAGGCCCCGCTGCGGCTGGAGCGTGAGGGCGACGGCTGGGTCGCGGTGTGGGCGCCCTCGGTCGTCGAGCCGTCCCTGGTGAAGGGCGAGACGCTCGACCTCACCACGCTGACGCCGATGCGCGGGGACATCGTCGGGGCCCGTGGACTCGCGATCGTCACCCAGCGCCCGGTCAACCGGATCGGCATCGACAAGACGCTGGTCGGCCCGAGCCGCGCGCTCGCCGACGCCAGGAAGCTCGCGCAGGCCGTCGGCATCGACGCGGCCGGCTTCGTCAAGAGTGTGAAGGCCGCCGGCGACGCCGCCTTCGTCGAGGCGATCGTGCTGCGCGTCGAGGAGGTCTCCTCCCCGATGAGCATGGCCATCTCGCGCCTCAAGGGCGCGCGACGGATCGGCGCCGAGATCCCGCTCGCCCCCTCGCGCGGCTTCGCCGCGCCGATCCTCGGCTCCGTCGGCCAGGTCACCGCGGAGATGGTCGAGGAGGACCCCGACAGCTACCGCCCGGGAGACGTGGCGGGCCTCTCGGGCCTCCAGGCCAGGTACGACGACCAGCTGCGCGGCACCCCGGGCGCGAGCGTCGACGTGGTGCCCGCCGAGGGGTCGGGCGCCGAGGTGCGCGAGGTCTTCCGGGCCGAGCCCGAGAAGGGCTCGACGCTCAAGATCAGCCTCGACGTCGACCTGCAGGCCGAGGCCGAGGCGGTGCTGCGACGCACCGGACCTGCCAGTGCCCTGGTCGCGATCGACCCGGGCACCGGCGCCGTGCTCGCCGCGGCCAACGGGCCGGGCACCGGAGGCACCAACCTGGCGACGTACGGCCAGGCCGCGCCGGGCTCGACCTTCAAGACCGTCTCCTCGCTCGCGCTGCTGCGCGCCGGGCTCGACCCGACCTCGGCCGTGCAGTGCCCGGCGACGACGGTGGTCGACGGCAAGACCTTCGGCAACTACTCCGACTACCCCTCCGGGGCCACCGGGCGGATCACCCTGCGTCAGGCCGTCGCCAACTCGTGCAACACCGCCTTCATCACCAGCCGGGGCAAGATCCGGGGCACCGGCCTGTACGACGCCGCCGCCTCCCTCGGCTTCGGCATCGACCACGACCTCGGCTTCCCGGCGTACTTCGGCCAGGTGCCGCAGCCGGAGACCGAGACCGAGGCCGCCGCCGACCTGATCGGCCAGGGCAGGGTGCTGGCCAGCCCGATGGTGATGGCCACGGTCGTGGCGTCGGTGCAGGCCGGCGAGACCGTCGTGCCGTGGCTGGTCAAGGACTACCGCGACGGCCCGCCGGAGGGTGCGAAGCCGCTGACCGGGGGCGAGGCGTCCGCGCTGCGCTCGATGCTGCGCGCCGTCGTCACCGACGGCAGCGGCCGCGGCCTGCTCGACGTGCCGGGGCCCGAGCTGATCGCCAAGACCGGCACCGCGGAGTTCGAGAAGGACGGCAAGGTGCTCACCCACGCCTGGATGGTCGCCGCGGGGTCCGACCTGGCCGTGGCGGTCTACGTCGACGAGGGCGAGTCCGGCTCGCGGACCGCGGGTCCGCTGCTCGAGGCGTTCCTGCGCGCCGCGCGCCGCTGAGGCACAGGCCCGGGGACGTCCGCAGGAACAACGAAGGGCCCGGGGTGCCCGGGCCCTTCGCGGCGGCGTCTGGCGGAGGGACGTGGGGACGTGCCGCCGGACGTAGATGAACCCCTCGCCGCATGGGGTCAGCAAGGGGTTCACAGCCGTCTTCTGAGTGCTCCCTCCGAAGTCGACAACACCTATAGTGCCACGCCCGGACACGCTGTGACGTGGATTGGTCCGAAGTCCCGGAAGTGCCAGGATTCGACCATGACTGGTCCAGACGTCCACGCCCTGCTCGACCGCCTCCTGCCCGCCGAGCAGCGCCGCCTGTGGGTGGCCGGGGAGTGGCGCGACGCCGAGGGCGGCGACACCTTCGAGGTGGTCGACCCCGCCGACGGTCAGCTGCTGGCGCGGGTGGCCGACGGGTCGGTCACCGACGCGGTCGAGGCGCTCGACGCCGCGGTCGCCGCCCAGGCCGACTGGGCCGCCACGGCCCCGCGCGAGCGCGGCGAGATCCTGCGCTCGGCGTTCGAGCTGATCGCCTCCCGCGCCGACGACCTGGCGATGCTGATGAGCCTGGAGATGGGCAAGGCCGTCGCCGAGGCCAAGGGGGAGGTCGCCTACGGCAACGAGTTCTTCCGGTGGTTCTCCGAGGAGGCGGTGCGCGTCCACGGCCGCTGGATGCAGGCCCCGGCCGGCGGCTCGCGGCTGCTGACGATCAAGAAGCCGGTCGGCCCGTGCTTCTTCGTCACCCCGTGGAACTTCCCGCTCGCGATGGGCACCCGCAAGATCGGCCCCGCGATCGCCGCCGGGTGCACGATGGTCGTCAAGCCCGCGCACCAGACCCCGCTGACGATGCTCGCGCTGGCCGGCCTGCTGACCGAGGCCGGGCTCCCCGACGGGGTCCTCAACGTCGTACCCACCACGCGGGCCAAGGAGATGAGCGAGGCGCTGCAGGGCGACGACCGGCTGCGCAAGGTTTCCTTCACCGGCTCGACCGGGGTGGGCCGCACGTTGGTGCGCCAGTCCGCCGACCAGCTGCAGCGGGTGAGCATGGAGCTCGGTGGCAACGCGCCGTTCGTGGTCTTCGAGGACGCCGACGTCGACGCCGCCGTCGACGGGGCGATGACGGCGAAGATGCGCAACATGGGCGAGGCGTGCACGGCCGCCAACCGGTTCCTCGTGCACGCGAGCGTGGCCGAGGAGTTCGCCGAGAAGCTCGCCGCCCGGATGGGCGCGCTGACCGTCGGCCGCGGCCAGGACGAGGGTGTCGACGTGGGTCCGCTGATCGAGGAGAAGGCCGTCGAGTCGGTCTCGCAGCTGGTCACCGACGCGGTACACGACGGCGCCCGGCTGCTGACCGGCGGCACCGTCCCCGACGGCCCCGGCTTCTTCTACCCCCCGACCGTCCTGCTCGGGGTGCCGGCCGACTCGGCCATCAACGCCGAGGAGATCTTCGGACCGGTCGCGCCGATCACGACCTTCGAGACCGAGGACGAGGCGGTGGCCCGCGCCAACGACACCGAGTACGGCCTGGCCTCCTACGTCTACACCCGCGACCTGTCGCGCACGATCCGGATGGCCGAGCGCCTGGAGTACGGCATGGTCGGCATCAACACCGGCCTGATCTCCAACCCCGCGGCGCCCTTCGGCGGCGTCAAGGCCTCCGGGTTCGGTCGCGAGGGGGGCTTCGAGGGCATCGAGGAGTACCTCGAGACGACGTACGTCGCCCTCCCGGTCTGACGCGGGTGGAGCTCTTCGCCGGCACCCGCCAGACCTACGCCGAGTTCGCGACCCAGGCCACGGACTCGCCCACGTTCGTGACGTGGACGCTCGGCGTCGTCGACGACCCCGAGGTGCTGGCCTGGCTCGACACGCTGCCGGCGCTCAAGCGGCAGCCCAACCTCGTCTTCGCGGCGGCGCGCTGGCACGGGCTCCCCGACGACGCGACGTACGCCGACCTGCGCGAGGTCCTGTTGGGCGACGACGGGTCCGTCCGCGCGACGGTGCTGTCCCGGGCGACCCAGACCAACGAGGCCGGCCGGCTCGCGACGCTGCTCCCCCTGCTGCGTCGGGTCGCGCTCGAGGACGGGCCTATCGCGCTGGTCGAGGTCGGCGCCAGCGGCGGGCTGACCCTCCACCCTGACCGGTGGTCCTACCGCTACCGCACCCCGGAGGGCGAGCTGCGGGTCGGCGACCCGGGAGCGCCGACGCTGGACTGCGTGGCCGAGGGTCCGGGCCCGTGGCCGGACGGTCTCCCGGAGGTCGCCTGGCGCGGCGGGATCGACCTGAACCCGCTCGACGTCACCGACCCGGACACCGCGCGCTGGCTGGAGGTGCTCGTCTGGCCCGAGCACGACGACCGCCGGGCACTCCTGCGGCGTGCCATCGAGGTGGCCCGGCAGGACCCACCGCACCTCGTGCGCGGCGACCTGCTCACCGACCTCGACCCGCTGCTGGACGAGGCCTCCGAGCACGGTCGGGTCGTGGTGCAGCACAGCGCGGTCATCGCCTACCTCGAGCGTGAGGACCGCGAGCGGTTCACCGACCAGATGCTCGCGCGCGTCGCCGAGGGTCGGTGCCGGTGGATCAGCAACGAGGGCTCCCGCGTGCTGCCCCGGGTCAGTGCGACCGGACCCGCGGCACCGGCGGACCGCTTCGTGCTGGCGCTCGACGGCCGCGCCGTCGCCTGGACTCACGGGCACGGGCGCTCGATCACCTGGTGCGCCTGAGCGGCCGATCAGCCTCGCGCCCCACCGCCCCGAGCAGTCGTACGCCGCTGGGCGCGCCGGGATCGCCGGCCACGGCAAGCGCCGGGGCGAACCGACCCTCCCCGACCAGGGCGCGTGCCACAGGGAGCAGGTCGACGGCGAGCGCCGGGGGGACGGGGTGGTCGAGGTCCAGGGCCCGTGCCACGTCCCACCCGTGGACGGTGATCTCCAGTGCGGCGGTGAGCACCAGCAGCCCGGGGTCCATGACGACACCGGCCCCACGCCCGGCCCTGCCAAGGGTGACGGGTCGCGGCGGCGCGTCGGTCCAGGCACCGAGCAGGGCGCAGGCCTTGGTGCACAGGGAGTCGGTGCCACCGGGCCGCGGGGCCCCACCGGGGCCGGTCGGGGGTGCGACCGTGCCGCCCGCGGCCTCGAGGAACGCGTCGAGGGCGTCGTCCATGTGGGCGAGCAGCGCGGCGAGGTCCCACCGGTCGCACGGGGTCGGCCGGGTCAGGTCGGTCGGCCCGACCCGTGCCAGGGCGGTGCGGGTGTAGCCCAGGGAACGCTCGAGCAGCTCGACGCCCGCGTCGAGCCGGGAGGACACGGCGGTCTCAGGCCGGTGGGGCTGCGGACGCGGCGACGCCCGCGGGGCGGTCGGGCCGGTAGTCCGCGGGCAGGCTCATGGGCAGCCCGAAGGTCTCGAAGAGCCGGGTGTCGAAGAACGCGTCGACCTGCGCGACCTCGGGGTGGTCGGGGTCGCCGTCCCACTGGAGCACCTGCAGCTGGAACGGCACGAACCCGCCCTCCGGCGTACGCATGTAGAGGCCGAAGGCGGGCTGGCCGTTGGCCCGCGTCTCGATCATCGGCATGTCCTCGGACCCGCCCGGGCACTCGTTGCCGATGAGCCAGGCGATGTTGGCGCGGCCCTTGAACCAACTGGTGAACGGCGGCATCTCCCACACCGCCTCCGCGGTGAGCATCGAGACGATGGTGTCGACGTCCTTGCGCCAGAACGCCTCGGTGTAGCGCTCGAGAAGCTGTCGCTGCGCGGTCGTCAGCTCGTCGGCGACGGTGTCCTCGGTCAGGGCGCGCGTCCTCATCTGCGCGTGCGCGCGCTGGAGGGCGGAGTTGACCGCCGCGACCGTCGTGTCGAGCGCCTCGGCGGCGCTCCAGCGCAGCACGTCGCGCAGGATCAGCACGGCGCGCTGCTTGGCCGGCAGGTGCTGCAGGGCGGCGACGAAGGCCAGCCGGATCGAGTCGCGCTCGGCCACGGTCACCGCGGCGTCGGGCACCGGCTCGAGCCAGGTGATCTCGTGGTCCTGCTCGAGGGCGTCGCCGGCCGGCTGGTCGGCGGTGCCGATGCCCGAGGGCAGCGGTCGGCGGGGACGACCCTCCAGGTTGGTCAGGCAGACGTTGGTGGCGATCCGGTAGAGCCACGTGCGCACCGAGCTGCGGCCCTGGAAGTCCGCGGAGGCCTTCCACGCACGCAGCAGCGTCTCCTGCACCAGGTCCTCGGCCTCGTGCACCGACCCGCTCATCCGGTAGCAGTGCGCGAGCAGCTCGCGCTGGTAGCGCTCGGTGAGCCGCGGGAAGTCCGCCAGCTCGTCGTCGGTCGTCGTCATCGTCGCGCCCTCCCGGGTCCGCACCGCCGTGCCCACGGCCGTCCCCGCCGCACCCGTGCCCACTGCACCCATGTCCTGCCTCCGCTCATCCTGCCCGCCCGCGGGCATATCGGACAGTGCAGACCTCCGACCGGCCCAGGACTCATCGCCGAGCCGGCGTATCAATGCGCCGGCTCGGCGGGTGAGGTGGGTCAGGAGGAGGGACGGGCCAGGGAGAGTGCGCGTCGGGCGAGCGGCTCGGCGGCAGCGCGGTCCTCGGGGACCAGGCCGACGCGGGTACGCCGGTCCAGCAGGTCGTCGACGTCGTGGGCGCCCTCGTGGGTGACCCCGAAGAGCAGCTCGGCGAGCGTGATCGGCACGGTGGCCGAGACGGGGGCGAGCAGCTCCTGGTCGGGGAGCCCGGTCAGCTCCCGGGCCGAGGACAGCACGAGCGCGGCGTCCGCGCCGTAGCGGCGCACCAGCCGGGCCGGCTCCTCCAGCGTGGCCAGCACCGACCGGGGCGCGGCGCCGGCCAGCGGCAGGGTCACGGTCACGCACGGCCCGGCCGCGAGGCCGTGGTGCTCGACCGCGGCGTCCACGGCGTCCTGCGCCATCCGGCGGTACGTCGTCAGCTTGCCGCCCACGACCGTCGTCACGCCCGAGGGGCCGGTCACGACGGCGTGCCGGCGCGACAGGTCGGCGGTGGAGCCGTCGCCACCGTCCAGCAGCGGCCGCAGCCCGGCGAAGGTCCCGACCACATCGGCGCGGTGCAGCGGCCGCGCGAACGCGGCGGACACGACGTCGAGCAGGAAGCCGATCTCGGTCTCGGTCGGCTCCGGCACGTCGGGGACCGGTCCGGGGGCGGGCTCGTCGGTGAGGCCGACGTACACCGTGCCGTCGGGCTGGGGGAGGACCATCACGAACCGGTTGGTCTCGCCGGGGACGGGTGCGAAGACACTGGCCCCCAGGCCGGGCAGCGTGTTGGCGCGCAGCACCAGGTGGGTGCCGCGACTGGGGCGCAGCCGGATGCCGTCGCTGCGGCTGCCCTCCTCGCCGAGGACCTGGTCGGCCCAGACGCCGGCGGCGTTGATGATCGCGCGGGCGCGCACGGTGTGCTCGGCCCCGGTCACCTCGTCGCGCAGGACCACCTCGCCGCGCGCGGCGCGCAGCACGCGTGCTCGGGTGCGCACGTGGGCCCCCCGGTCGGCGGCGGTGCGACCCATGGTCACGACCAGGCGGGCGTCGTCCTCGAGCTGGCCGTCCCAGCCGAGCAGGCCGCCACGCAACCCGGAGGGCCGCAGGGCGGGCACCATCGCCAGCGTCTCGGTCGCCGACATGTGGCGCGGCTGGGGGAGCGTCTCGGCGTCGGTGCGGGCGCCGCGGCGCAGCAGGTCGCCCGCCCGCAGACCGGCTCGCGCGAGCCCGCCCTGCAGGCGCGACATCGAGGAGTTGATCGGGATGACCATCGGCATCGACCGGGTCAGGTGGGGCGCGGTGACCTCCATGAGGATGCCGCGCTCGACGGCGCTCTCGTGCGCGACCCCGACCTGCCCCTTGGCCAGGTAGCGCAGGCCGCCGTGCACCATCTTCGAGCTCCAGCGCGAGGTGCCGAAGGCGAGGTCGTGGGCGTCCACGGCCAGCACCGACAGCCCGCGCGTCACGGCGTCGAGGGCCACGCCCGCGCCGGTCACGCCCAGGCCGACGACCAGGACGTCGACCTCGGTCGGCGCGCCGGCCAGGCCGGCCCGGATCACGACGCACCCCCGGCGAGGCCGCGGGTCAGCAGCAGCCGCAGCTCGTCGTCGAGCGCGTCGGCCTCGACCTCGCCGTCGACCATGGTGTGGGCCGACAGCACGAAGCCGTGGGCGGTCAGCACCATCGAGCGAGCCATCGCGACCGGGTCGCCGGCGCGCACCGAGCCCGCCGCCTGACCCTCGCGCAGCGCCTCGGTGAGCAGCCCGAGGATGAGGTCCTGCGAGCGGCCGCGCCGGCTCAGCAGGTAGGGCAGCACGAGCTCGGGGTCCAGCTCGACGATGCGCACGAAGAGCTCGTTCTCCCGCAGGGCGCGGATCGTGGCGACCACGTCATCGACCAGGCGGGTCAACGCGTCGTCGGCGGTCGAGGTGCCCACGGTGGTGGCCACCAGCCCGGTCCACTCGCGGGTCATCAGGTCGCCGAGCAGCGTGGGCATGTCGGCCCAGGAGCGGTAGATCGTCATCCGGCTGACGCCGGCCCGTCGGGCGACCTCGGTCAGCGTCGTGCGCCGCCAACCCACGTCGAGGATGCAGGCCCGCGCGGCGTCGAGGTAGGCGTCGCGGGGGCCGGGCGAAGATTCGTCGTTGTGACGAAGTGACGTCATGTGTCACACTGTAACACATGACGACCGACACCACCCCTGCTCCGCTGCCCGGCGGCCTGGGCGAGATGCACCCCCAGCGCTGGGGCGCCCCGACCGCTGCGACCGACCTCCCCGAGAGCGCGCGCGGCCTGGTCGAGATGGCCTTCGGCCTGCACCCCACGCCCGCGGTCGAGACGCCCGCCGTGCCCGCCTCCGCCCTCGGCGAGGCCCCGCTGGCGGCCCTTCGCGACGTGGTCGGCGAGCAGCACGTCCTCCTCGACGACGACGTACGCCGGCTGCGCACCCGCGGGAAGTCCACGCCCGACCTGCTGCGGGCCCGCAGCGGCGACCTGGCCGACGCCCCCGACGCCGTCGTCCGCCCCGGCAGCCACGACGACGTGGCCGCGGTGCTGGCCGTCGCCGTCGAGCACCACCTCGCGGTCGTCCCCTTCGGCGGTGGCACCTGCGTGACCGGCGGCCTCGCCGCGCGTCGTGACGGCTACGCCGGGCTCGTCTCCCTGGACCTGGTGCGGATGAAGCAGCTGCTCGCCGTCGACGAGGAATCGATGACCGCCACTCTCGAGCCGGGCCTGCGCGGCCCCGAGGCCGAGGCGCTGCTGGGCGAGCGCGGCCTGATGCTCGGTCACTTCCCGCAGTCCTTCCAGTTCGCCTCGATCGGCGGCTTCGCCGCGACCCGCTCCAGCGGCCAGTCCTCGGCCGGCTACGGCCGCTTCGACGCGATGGTCGTCGGCCTGCGCGTCGCCACCCCGCGCGGGGAGTGGGTGCTCGGCTCCTCCCCGGCCAACGCCGCCGGCCCCGACCTGCGCCAGCTGGTCCTCGGCTCCGAGGGCGCCTTCGGCGTCATCACCGCCGTCACCGTCCGGGTCCGTCGCCTGCCCGAGGTCAAGGTCTACGAGGGCTGGCGCTGGGACTCCTTCGCCGAGGGCCGCGACGCCATGCGCCACCTCGCCCAGAGCGGCTTGCTGCCCACGGTCCTGCGCCTCTCCGACGAGTCCGAGACCGCGATCAACCTCGCCCGCCCCGACGCCATCGGCGGCGAGAGCGAGTCCGAGGGCGCGTGCCTGATGATCGTCGGCCACGAGGGCACCGCCGCCCAGGTCGCGTCCCGCCGCACGTCCGTCACCGAGGCGCTCACCGCGCTCGGCGGCCGCCCCCAGGGCGAGGGTCCGGGCGAGTCGTGGGCGCACGGACGCTTCGACGCGCCGTACCTCCGCGACTCCCTCCTCGACGTCGGCGTGCTCGTCGAGACCCTGGAGACCGCGACGTTCTGGTCCAACGCCGAGGCGCTGTACGCCGGCGTGAAGCAGGCCCTGGAGTCGCACCTGCCCGGCGCGCTGGTGCTGTGCCACGTCAGCCACGTCTACGAGACCGGCTGCTCGCTGTACTTCACCGTGGCCAGCTCCCAGGGGGAGCAGCCGCTGGAGACCTGGCTGGCCGCGAAGTCCGCCGCCAACGACGCGATCGTCGCCGCCGGCGCGACCATCACCCACCACCACGCGGTCGGCACCGACCACAAGCCGTGGCTCTCCGCCGAGATCGGTGACCTGGGCGCCTCGGTGCTGCGGGCCGTCAAGGCCGACCTCGACCCGACCGGCGTGCTCAACCCGGGGGTGCTCGTCCCGTGAGGTCCTTCTCCTTCCTGGTCAACCCGGCCTCCGGCGGGGGAGCGGCGCCCGACGCCGTCGTCCCCGTCGCGCGGCTGCTGCGCGAGGCGGGCGCGACCGTCGACGTGACCTACTCGCCCGGTCCGCGGGCCACCGACGACCTCGTGCGCGCCGCCGTCGCCCGCGGTGACGTCGTGGTCAGCGTCGGCGGCGACGGGATGCTCTCCCACCTCGCCGGTGCCGTCTCCGAGGCCGGCGGCGTGCTCGGCGTGCTGCCGGCCGGCCGCGGCAACGACTTCGCGCGGATGCTCGGCCTTCCCGGCGAGCCCGACGCGGTCGCGCGGATCCTCCTCGAGGCCCCCGAGCGTCCCGTCGACCTGCTCCGCCTGACCGCCCCGGGCCAGGCGCCCCGGCTGGTCGCCGGGTCGGTCTACTCCGGTGTGGACGCCCGCGCCGCCGAGATCGTCGACGCGATGCGCTGGACGCCCAAGAAGCTGCAGTACCCCCTCGCCGCGATGCGCGCGATCCTGACCTACTCCCCGGGTCGCTTCCGGGTGAGCGTGGACGGCAGCACGCAGGAGTACGCCGCCGCCACGGTCGTGGTCGCCAACTCCGGCTACTACGGCAAGGGCATGCACATCGCCCCCGACGCGGCGGTCGACGACGGTCTGATCGACGTCGTGGTCGTCGAAGCGGCCTCGCGCTCGGCGCTGGTGCGCAGCTTCCCGAAGATCTACGACGGCTCGCACGTGGGGCTCGACGAGGTGCACGTGCTGCGGGGCACCCGCGTGGAGGTCGCGGCCGACGGCGTACGCCCGATCGCGGTGGGAGGTGACGGCGAGCCGCTGGGCACCCTGCCGGCCCTCACGTCGGCGCCCGCGGTCGTCGAGCTGGTCCCGGGGGCCCTACGCGTCCTGTTCTGACCAGGTGGTCCCCCGCTGGGGCTACGGCAGGAGCCACACCAGCAGCTCGGAGTCCACGGCCGGTGTGACCTCCCGCGCGGGCTCGTCGACGAAGCAGAAGGCGTCGCCGGCCTCCAGCGGCTCGGCCAACGACGAGCGCAGCAGCGCACCGCGGGCGACGAAGCAGTGCATCCTCGGTGCCTGCGGCAGCGTGACGGGCCGGTGGGCGGGGAGCCGGCCGACCAGCAGCCGGGCGCCGTCCACCCCCACGGGCAGCCCGGTCTCGACCAGCGTCTCGGCGCCGAGGTCGGGCACCGCGCGCTCGTACCGCGGCTCCGCGCCGGGGTCGTCGGCCGCCAGCCACACCTGCACGAAGCGCGTCGGGCCCTCGCCCGCGAGGGCCATCTCGGAGTGCTCGACCCCGCTGCCGGCCGAGAGCAGGGCCACCTCGCCGGCCCGGAGCACGGTGTCGGTGCCCAGCGAGTCGCGGTGGTGCAGCGCTCCGGAGACGACCCAGGTGACGATCTCGACGCCGGCGTGGCGGTGGGTCTCGAAACCGGTGCCTCCGCGCAGGTGGTGGTCGTCGTGGCAGACCATCGCGCCGAAGCCGGTGCGCTCGGGGTCGTAGTGGTCCCCGAAGGAGAAGGAGTGCCGGGTCTGACGACCGGTGTCGCGGCTGGTGAAGCGCGTGGCACTGCGACGGATCTCGACACTCATGACAGCCATCCTGCCGGGCCGGAGGAGTGACCGCTCGCCGGGGCGGGTCCGCGAAGTCCTGCGCGGGGGCCGCCTCGTCGGCATGATGGAGACTGTGCCCGACCGACCCTCCTTGGCGTTGCCTCCCGGCTTCCGGATCGGGACGGCCACCTCGGCGTACCAGGTCGAGGGTGCGGCGCAGGGGCGTGGGCCGTCGATCTGGGACACCTTCACCGCCGCCCCGGGCGTGGTGAGGGACGGCACCTCGGGCGCGACGGCGTCGGGTCACCTCGACCGCTACGTCGAGGACGTCGGGCTGATGAAGCAGCTCGGCACCAGTGACTACCGCTTCTCGATCTCCTGGCCGCGGGTCCAGCCCGACGGGCGCGGACCCGTCAACCCCGAGGGCCTGGACTTCTACGACCGGCTCGTCGACGAGCTGCTGGCCGCCGGGATCGACCCGATGGCCACGCTCTACCACTGGGACCTGCCCCAGGCGCTCGAGGACGACGGCGGCTGGCTCAATCGCGGCACCGTCGACCGGTTCGAGGAGTACGCCGCGATCGTGGCTGAGCGTCTCGCCGACCGCGTCGCCCACTGGGTGCCGGTCAACGAGCCCAACGTCGCCACGATGTTCGGGTACGCCGTGGGGATCCACGCTCCGGGGCGGCGCCTGATGTTCGACGCGCTGCACGTCTCGCACCACCTGCTGCTCGCCCACGGACGCGGGGCGGTCGCGCTGCGCGCGGCGGGGGCGCAGAGCGTGGGGTGCGCCAACCACCACGCCCCGATGTGGCCGGCGACCGAGGACGAGGCCGACGTCGGGGCCACCAAGCTCTTCGACGCGCTGTGGAACGGGATGTTCCTCGAGCCGATGCTGCTGGGTCGCTACCCGGCCGACCTGCAGCCGCTGCTCGAGGGCCTGGTCCGGGAGGGCGACCTGGCCACGATCCGCCAGCCGCTGGACTTCTACGGCGTCAACTACTTCATGCCGATGCGGGTCGGGGCCGCGCCGGAGGACTCCGAGATGTTCTTCGCGCTCTACGACCTCGTGGGCTACCCCGAGACCGACTTCGGCTGGCCGGTCGTCCCGGACGCGATGCGCGAGTGGCTGATCACCTTCCGGGCCCGCTACCGGGCGGCGCTGCCGCCGCTGGTCGTGACCGAGTGCGGCGCCGCCTACTCCGGGGACCCCGACGCCGACGGTCGCGTCGAGGACGAGGCCCGGATCGACTACCTGCACGGCCACCTCGAGGCGGTCGCGGCCGCGTGCCGCCGCGGCGTGGACGTGCGGGCGCTGTACGTCTGGTCGCTCCTGGACACCTTCGAGTGGACCGAGGGCTACGCCCAGCGGTTCGGGCTGGTGCACGTGGACCCGGCCACCCAGCGGCGTACCCCCAAGAAGTCCTTCCACTGGCTGGCCGGACTCATCGCGTCCCAGAGCCCGTCGGTCGGCTGAGGCTCGTTACGCTGTCGGGCATGGTCGACGCCCCCAGCCCCTCCGCGGGACCGGCTCAGCTCCTCGACACCGCGGCCGGCCGCAGGATCGTCTTCGTCGTCGGCTCGGGCCGCAGCGGCACCAGCACGCTCTCGGGCTCCCTGCAGGCGCTCGGCATGCACGTGCCGCAGCCGGAGGTCGACGCCGACGAGACCAACCCCAAGGGCTTCGGCGAGCCGCAGTGGGTCGTGGACTTCCACGACGAGCTGCTGCGCCGCGCGAACGTCGCGGTCTCCGACGCCCGGCCGTCGGCGTGGTTCGAGGCCGGCAAGCTCAACAACGTCGAGCCCGTGCGGCGGCGGCTGCAGGAGTGGATGGAGCAGCAGTTCGTCGAGGGCGGCCCCGAGCTGGTCGTGAAGGACCCGCGCCTGGCGTGGTTCATGGGGCTGTGGCGCGGGGCGGCGCTGCGCTGCGACGCGCAGCCCGGCTACGTCACGATGCTGCGCCCGGTGACCGAGGTGGTCGGCTCCAAGCAGCGCTACTACGACGCCCGCTTCGGGGAGGTCAACCGCACCGCCGCCTGGGTCAACATGATGCTGCACTGCGAGCGCGCCACCCGTGGCTTCGATCGCGCGTTCGTGCGCTACCACGACCTCCTCGACGACTGGACGGTCCCGGTCTTCGGCCTCGGCCAGCGCTTCGACCTCGACGCCGTGAAGTCGGCGGCGGCCAACGACATCCGCAAGGTGCACGCCTACATCGACCCCTCGCTGCGCCGGGTCCGGCTCACGTGGGACGACCTCGACGTGCCCAAGCGGCTGCGCGAGATCGCCCAGGAGACCTGGGAGGCGCTCGACCAGCTCCCCGACGACGGCGGCGACACCCCCGAGGTCCGGGAGACGCTCGACCAGCTGCGCGAGGCCTACGCGGAGATGTACGAGGAGGCCGCGGCGATCAGCCAGTCCACCGCGCTCGCCTCGCGCCGCGAGGGCTTCGGTGAGGGCGTGCGGTCGACCCAGAAGCGCGGCGTCGAGCGCATCCCGCACTGGGTCCGCGCGCTCGTCCCGGGATTCCTGCGTCGCGGGGCCCGCAGGGCCGTCGG
Source organism: Nocardioides sp. REDSEA-S33_B3 (assembly GCA_001627335.1). Lineage (GTDB taxonomy): Bacteria > Actinomycetota > Actinomycetes > Propionibacteriales > Nocardioidaceae > Nocardioides. The sequence continues at coordinate 55,935 of LUPK01000038.1, forward strand.
TCGGGAGAGAGGGTGAGCGCGGCGTGAGCCCCGTCCGGGGCGCCGACATCCCCTGCCTCGAGCAGGATCCGGCGTACGACGTGCACTGGCCGTGGCGCGACGGCCCGCTCTCGCAGGGCCTGACCTGCGTGTTCCGCGTCAAGAACGAGGCCCGCAACCTGCCGTGGGTCATCCCGCCGATGCTCGAGGCCGTCCAGCACGTCGTGCTGGTCGACAACCTCTCCGACGACGGCACCCCCGACGTCGCCCGCGAGGCCGCGGCGTCGATCGGCGCGGCCGACCGGCTCGAGGTGCACTCCTACCCCCACCGCGTCTCGCGTGCCGGCACCGAGCACCTCGCCACCCGGCACGACTCGGTGCACTCGCTGACGCACTTCTACAACTGGTCCTTCTCCCACGTCCGCACCGCCTACTCGATGAAGTGGGACGGCGACATGGTGCTGACCACCGAGGGCGTCGGCGTGCTGCGCGACCTGTCCTGGCAGCTGCACGACTCCGGCGCGATCGTGGCGATCCCGCGGCACCCGCTCTGGATCGAGCCCGGCGGGCAGGTGGCCTGGCTCGACCTCGGATTCAAGTTCCTCGAGCCGTGGGTCTACCCCATGGGTCCGGAGTTCACCTTCGTGAAGGCCTTCGAGTGGGAGGTGCGGGAGTTCCCCGAGACCTCCCAGCGCCTCATCGCTCCCGAGGGTCTGTGCGTGGAGCTGAAGTGGCTGGACCAGGACGAGTTCTCCCACTGGTCGGCGATGGACTTCGACGAGTCCCGGGCCCCGCGCAAGCGGCGCGAGTGGCAGGTCTACTCCGCGCTGAAGGAGGGCCGGGGCGAGGAGGTCCAGGGCCTGCACCGCATCGAGGCGCCTCCCGGGGTCCACGTCATCGACTACGTCACCGACACCTGGCTGCCCCACGCCGAGCGTCCCCTGGTGCGCCGGGGCCGCCGCATCGAGTCCTGACCGCCGAGAGGTCGCTCGCGCACGGCCGAGAGGTCGCTGACGCACGGCCGAGAGGTCGCTCGCGCACGGTCAGGTCAACGCTGCCCCGAGCCGGCGCACGACCTCGGCGAGCCGGTCGGCGCTGGTGGCGATGTTGAGCCGCAGGTGGCCGTCCAGCCCCGGGTGGTAGTCGTGCCCGGCCGCGGCCATCACCCCGTGCTCGAGCCCAACGGCGGCCGGGTCGGCGACGTCGTACGCGCGGAGGTCGAGCCAGGCCAGGTACGTCGCCTCGAGCGGTCGCATCCGGGCCTGGGGCAGGTGGGTGGCGAGCAGGTCGGCCAGGTCCTCGCGCAGCACGTCGAGACGCTGGCGCAGGGTGAGCAGCCACAGGTCGGAGTTGCGCCACGCAGCGGTGCCGGCCAGGATGCCGAGCCCGGTGTAGCCGTGGTTGGCCTCGAACGGGATCCCGCGGATCGCCTCCTGGTCGTCCTCGCGCAGGGTGATGACGTGCGCGGCCTTGAGACCCGGGGTGTTGAACGACTTGGTGTGGCTGGTGACGACGATGCCGTCGGGGTCGACGGTCAGGTAGGGGGCGAACCCAGCACCCGGGAGCACCAGCGGGGCGTGGATCTCGTCGGCCACGACGCGCGCGCCGTACTCCGCGGCGAGGTCGCGGACCGCCTCCAGCTCCGCGCGGGTGAAGACCCGGCCCCAGGGGTTGTGCGGCGTGCACAGCAGCAGGGTGCGCGCGCCCGCCTCGAAGTGGGCGCGCACGGCCGCCAGGTCGAGGGCGGCGGTCTCGGCGTCCGGGTCGAGCTCGACGTACGCCGCCTCGCGACCGGCCAGCGACACGATCGTCCGGAAGGGCGGGTAGCAGGGCAGCGGCACCACGACGGGTCCCGGCGGGCACAGGTGCTCCAGCACCAGCCGCATGCCGGTGATGACGTCGCCGGTGAGGGTCGACGCACCGGCCGGCACCTGCCAGCCCCAGTGCCGCTCGGCGAAGCCCGCGAACGCCTCCTCGAGCCCGGTGACCATCGGGTGGTCGAACGGCGGGTAGCCGAGCATGCCCCTGCCCACGGCGGCGTTGACCGCCGCCGAGATCGCGGGTGCCGGGGCGTAGTCCATCTCCGCGACCCACGCGGGGATCGTGCCCTCCGGGGCGCGGCCCCACTTCAGCGGCAGCGCGGCCCGGGCCTCGGCGTCGGTGTAGTCGCGGATCACCCCGCCGACGGTAGCCCCGACCCGGGTGGTCGAGCAGCGAGCGTCAGCGAGCGGGCGTCGAGACCCTTCCGGTGAGGGTGGTCTCGACGCTCGCCTCGTCGCTGGCGCTCCTCGGCTGCTCGACCACCGGAGGATCAGAGGGCGGCGGCCACCCGGGTGCCCTGCTCGATCGCGCGCTTGGCGTCCAGCTCGGCGGCGACGTCCGCGCCGCCGATGAGGTGCGCGGAGTCGTGGGTGAGGCCGTCGAAGACCGAGCGCACCGACTCCTGGCCGGCGCAGACGACCACGTGGTCGACGAGCAGCTCGTGCTGTTCCCCGTCGACGGAGTACTGCAGCACCACGCCCTCAGGATGGTCCACCACGGCGGTGTAGCTGGCGCCGGAGACCTTGGTGACGCCCGCCTGCTTCAGCACCGCACGGTGCGCCCAGCCCGAGGTCTTGCCGAGGTTCTTGCCGATCACCGAGGTCTTGCGCTGCAGCAGCGTCACCTCGCGAGCGGCGGTGCGGGGCTTGGCCTCGGTGAGGCCGCCGGGGTGGATCGCCGGGTCGCCGACACCCCAGACCTCCATGAAGTCGTCGTGCTCGTCGTGGGTCAGCCAGTGCGACACGTCGACGCCGATGCCGCCGGCGCCGATGACGGCCACCCGGTGGCCCGGCACGACGCGGCCGGCCAGCACGTCGGCGTACGACACGACGCGCTCGTGGTCCGCGCCGGGCAGGTCGAGCACGCGTGGCTCCACGCCGGTCGCGACGACGACGTCGTCGAAGCCGGCCAGGTCGTCGGGAGCGGCGTACGTCGAGAGGCGCACGTCCACGCCGAGCACCTCGAGCCGGCGGGTGAAGTAGCGCAGCGTCTCGGCGAACTCCTCCTTGCCGGGCACCGCCATCGCCAGCCGGAACTGGCCGCCGATCTCCGGCGAGGCCTCGAAGAGCGTGACCGCGTGGCCGCGCTCGGCAGCGCTGACGGCGGCCGACAGTCCGGCCGGGCCGGCGCCGACGACGGCGACGGACCGCTTGGTGCGGGTGGGGGAGAGGACCAGCGTGGTCTCGCGACCGGCCCGCGGGTTGACCAGGCAGGACGCCAACTTGTTCTGGAACACGTGGTCCAGGCACGCCTGGTTGCAGGCGATGCAGGTGTTGATCTCGTCGGCGCGGTCCTCGGCGGCCTTGTTCACGAAGAACGGGTCGGCCAGCAGCGGCCGGGCCATCGAGACCAGGTCGGCGGTGCCGTCGGCCAGCACCTGCTCGGCGAGCTCGGGGGTGTTGATCCGGTTGGACGCGCAGACCGGCACCGACACCTGGGCCTTGAGCCGCGCGGTCGCCGAGAGCCAGGCGCCGCGGGGGACCTGGGTGATGATCGTGGGCACCCGCGCCTCGTGCCAGCCGATGCCGGTGTTGAGCACGGTGGCGCCGGCCTCGACGAGCCGGTGCGCGAGCTCGAGCACCTCGTCCCAGGTCTGGCCGCCCTCGACCAGGTCGAGCAGCGAGATGCGGTACATGATCGGCAGGTCGGGCCCGACCAGCTCGCGCGTACGCCGCACGACCTCGACCGGGAAGCGCATCCGCTTCTCCGCGCTGCCGCCCCACGCGTCGGTGCGGTCGTTGGTGCGCGCGGCGAGGAACTGGTTGATGAGGTAGCCCTCGGAGCCCATCACCTCGATGGCGTCGTAGCCGGCGCGCTGCGCGAGCGCTGCGGTGCGGGCGAACGCCGTGGCGGTCTTGTCGACGCCCTTGGTCGAGAGCGCCGAGGGCTTGAACGGGGTGATCGGGCTCTTGCGGCCCGACGCCGACACCGAGATCGGGGTGTAGCCGTAGCGGCCGGCGTGCAGCACCTGCAGCGCGATGGCGCCGCCGTGCTCGTGCACCGCACCGGTCACCGCCTTGTGCCGCTCGGCCTGCAGCCGGGTGCGCAGCTCGGAGGCGAACGGCTTGAGCCACCCGCGACGGGTCGGGGCGTATCCGCCGGTGACGATCAGGCCGGTGCCGCCCTTGGCCCGCTCACCGACGTACGCCGCCAGCTTGGGGATGTCCCACGGGGCGTCCTCGAGGCCGGTGTGCATGGAGCCCATGACGACGCGGTTGCGCAGGGTCAGGTTCCCGAGCGTCAGCGGGCTGAGCAGGTGCGGGTAGGGGGAGTGGTCGTTCACTGGTGAGCCTCCAGGTACTCGGTGAGCCAGGTGATCCAGGTCTGCTCCATCAGCACCCCGCCGCGCAGGACGAGGTACTGGTCGAGCTCGAGGCTCGGCCCCGAGGAGAGCAGGGTGGTCGGGTCGGGGTAGTCGCGCTTCATCAGCTGCTCGTAGTGGTCGAGCCGCACGTGGTGGTCGGCGAGGTTGGCGCGCACCACGTCGAGGACGGCCTCGCGGTCACCGAAGGACGCGGCGCGCATCTTCACGGCGAGCTCCGAGCGCAGGGACTGGGTGTCGGTGGGCTGGGCCAGCCAGTCGGCCAGCGCCGCGCGACCGAGCTCGGTGACGGCGTACACCTTCTTGTCGGGGCGGCCCTCCTGGGCCACGGCCTCGACGCTGACCCAGCCGTCGCCGTCCATGCGCCCGAGCACCCGGTAGATCTGCTGGTGCGTGGCGCTCCAGAAGAAGCCGATCGAACGACCGAACCGCTTGGTCAGGTCGAGGCCGGAAGCAGGCTGCTCGCACAGGGCGACCAGCAGGGCGTGCTCGAGGGCCATGGGCAGCATCGTGCCGCACCTATGCAACGAGTTGCAATGACCGGGCGGTGTGGTGCCGGTCTCGCCGTGGCCGCGGTGCGGACGCCGGTGATCCGCAAGACCCTACGATCGGCGTATGCGCCGCACCCTCGCCTCCGCCGCCGTCCTCGCACTCGGGGCGATGGCCCTGACCGCCTGTGCCCCCGTCGAGGAGGCGTCCGACCCGGCCGCCGCCCCCAGCGCGCCGGCCGACGACCTGGACCCCGCGAGCTGCGTCACCGACGAGATGCTCCTGGAGCCCGGTGTGCTCACCGTCGGCACCGACTCCCCGGCCTACGAGCCGTGGTTCGTCGACAACGACCCCACCAACGGGGAGGGCTACGAGAGCGCTGTCGCCTACGAGGTCGCCGACCGCCTCGGCTTCTCCGAGGACCAGGTCACCTGGGTGAAGGTCCCCTTCAACACCTCATACGCGCCCGGCGCGAAGGAGTTCGACCTCGACATCAACCAGATCTCGATCACTCCGAAGCGGGCCGAGGTCGTGGACTTCTCCGAGGGCTACTACCAGGCCGCGCAGGCCGTGATCGCCCTCGACGGGACCGCCGGTGCAGAGGCCACCAGCCTGGACGACCTCGCCGCCCTGCGGCTCGGTGCCCAGACGGGCACCACCTCGCTGACGGCGATCCGCGACATCATCGCGCCCACGGAGGACCCGGCCGTCTTCGAGGACACCAACGCCGCGAAGCAGGCGTTGGTCAACGACCAGGTCGACGCGATCCTGGCCGACCTGCCCACCGCGTTCTACATCTCCGCCGTGGAGATCGAGGACAGCGTGATCGTCGGGCAGTTCCAGCCCGACACCGGCGACCAGGAGGAGTTCGGGATGCTCTTCGAGAAGGGCTCCCCGCTGGTCCCCTGCGTGGACGCCGCGCTCCTCGCGATGCGCGAGGACGGCGCGCTGGAGGCCATCGAGACCGAGTGGCTCTCCGACGTCGTCGACGTCCCCGAGCTCCAGTAGTGGGCCCCGCCGGCGGCTGGACCCCCAGCGACCACGAGCTGGGCCGCCGCGAGGTCCGTCGCCGTCAGCGGCGGCGCTCCCTGCTGGTCTCCACCGGCACCACCGTGGTCGTCCTCGGGCTGCTGCTCCTCGGGCTCCTCGCCGCGCCCGGGTGGCCGCGGGTGCAGGCGCTGTTCTTCTCCTGGGAGGACGCTCGCGAGTCGTTCCCGGCGATCCTCGACGGGATCTGGCTCAACATCCGGCTCTTCGTCCTGTGCCAGCTGGCGATCCTGCCACTGGCCCTCCTGATCGCCGTCTCGCGCGGCACGCGGTCTCCCTGGCTCGCGCCGGTGCGGGTCGTGGCCGTCACCTACACCGACGTGGTGCGCGGCATCCCCACGATCCTGCTGGTGGTGCTGCTGGGGTTCGGGGTCCCGGCGCTGCAGCTGGAGGGGCTCACCAACGACCGGACCTTCTGGGCCGGTGTCGCCCTGGTGATCTCCTACTCCGCCTACGTCGCGGAGGTGTTCCGGGCCGGGATCGACTCCGTCCACCCCTCGCAGGTGGCCAGCGCCCAGGCCCTCGGCCTGGGCCACGTGCGCACGCTGCGCCACGTGGTGGTGCCGCAGGCGGTGCGCCGCGTCGTCCCGCCGCTGCTCAACGACTTCGTCTCGCTGCAGAAGGACACGGCGCTGGTCTCCGCGGTCGGGGTCTTCGACGCCGTCTACACCGCGCGGGACTACGGCGCCTACAACTTCAACTACACCCCGCTCGTGGTGGTCGCGGCGTTCTTCGTCGCGATGACGGTGCCGCTGGCGCGGCTCACCGACTGGTTGCAGCGGCGCCTGGTCGAGCGCGAGAGGGCGGGGGCACGATGAGTGGGTTGCTGGAGGTCCGCGGCCTGCGCAAGGCGTACGGCGAGCGCCTGGTCCTCGATGACGTCTCCCTGAGCGTGGCCGCCGGTGACGTCGTGTGCCTGATCGGCTCCTCGGGGTCCGGCAAGTCCACGCTGCTGCGCTGCCTGGACCTGCTCGAGCCCGTCGACGACGGCACCATCCATCTCGACGGCGTGGAGATCACCGACCCGGAGGTGGACCTGCGCGCGGTTCGTCGCCGGATGGGCATGGTCTTCCAGGCCTACAACCTCTTCCCGCACCTGACGATCCTGGAGAACTGCACGCTCGCGCCGCGACGAGCCCACGGCGTGGGTCGTCGCGAGGCCCGGGACCGGGCCCTGGACCTGCTGGGTCGCTTCGGGCTGGCCGAGCACGTGGACAAGCACCCCGACCGGCTCTCGGGTGGCCAGCAGCAGCGCGCCGCCGTCGTACGAGCCCTGTGCACGCAGCCGACCCTGCTGCTGCTCGACGAGATCACCGCCGCGCTCGACCCCGAGCTGGTGGGTGAGGTGCTCGACATCGTCCGCGACCTCGCCGCGGGCGGGACGACCATGGTGCTGGCCACTCACGAGATGGCCTTCGCCCGGGAGGTGGCGACCACCGTGTGCTTCCTGGAGGGCGGCCGCATCCTCGAGCAGGGTCCGCCCGACCGGATCTTCACCCGCCCCGGGCAGGAGCGCACCCGCGCCTTCCTGCGCCGCGTGCTCCCATCCTGAACGCCCCGTCGCACGATGACAGTTTTGCTGTCATGATCGCGCCCATGAGTATCGAGCTGGGTCAGGGCACGGGTCCGCTGAAGGGCGTCAAGGTCGTCGAGATCGCGGGCATCGGGCCCGGCCCGCACGCCTGCATGCTGCTGGCCGACCTCGGGGCCGACGTGATCCGCGTGGACCGGCCCGGCGGCCAGGCGATGACGGGCGGCTCGCACGACCTGCTCAACCGCGGTCGCCCCAGCGTGGCCCTCAACCTCAAGGATCCCGAGGCCGTCGCCACGGTGCTCGACCTCGTCGAGGGGGCGGACGTGCTGATCGAGGGCATGCGCCCCGGCGTCGCGGAGCGGCTCGGCTTCGGCCCCGAGCAGTGCCACGAGCGCAACCCGCGCCTGGTCTACGGGCGAATGACCGGGTGGGGCCAGGACGGTCCGCTGGCCACCGCCGCCGGTCACGACATGAACTACATCGCGATCACCGGCACCCTCTTCGGCCTCGGCCAGGACAAGGGCCGCCCGCACTTCCCGGCCAACCTGGTCGGCGACTTCGGCGGCGGCTCGACGTACCTCGTCATCGGCATCCTCGCCGCGCTGCTCGAGGCGAAGGTCTCGGGCCGGGGCCAGGTCATCGACGCCGCGATCGTCGACGGCACCGCCAGCCTCAACGCGATGACCGCCGCCTTCCTGCACGCGGGCACCTTCCGCGAGGAGCGTGCGGCCAACCTGCTCGACGGCGGCGCCCCGTTCTACGACGTCTACGAGACCTCCGACGGGCGGCACATGAGCGTCGGGGCGCTGGAGCCGCAGTTCTTCGCCGAGCTGGTGCGCCTGCTCGACCTCGGCGACCGCTGCCCGGGGCAGATGGAGTTCGACCGCTTCGACGAGATGCGCGCCCTCTTCGCCGAGACCTTCAAGCAGCGCACGCAGGCCGAGTGGGTCGAGCTCTTCGAGGGCACCGACGCCTGTGTCGCCGGGATCATCCCGATGAGCGAGGCCAAGGACCACCCGCACATGGCGGCGCGCCAGGTGTTCGTCGAGAAGGACGGCGTCGTGCAGCCGCAGCCGGCGCCGCGCTTCTCCCGCACGCCGGCCACGCTGGGCCTCCCGCCGTCGGCCAAGGCCGGCATCCACACCCGTGAGGCGCTCGCCGCGTGGGGCGTGGAGGACGTCGACGGTCTCATCGAGCGGGGTGCGGCCGTCCAGGCCTAGGTTCCTTCTTAGGCTTGCCCGCGTGCGGCCCTTCCTCTTCCTCGGCACGCGCGCCGAGGACCGCGCCGCCGACGGTGAGTACGACGCCGTCCTCCGCTTCTCAGGGCTCGAGGAGTCCGAGTGCCGGCGGGTGCGGCTGGAGCGCGACTCGCTCACCGACGTGCTCGGCGAGGTCGACCTCGACGACTGGTCCGGGGTCATCCTCGGGGGCGGTCCGTTCAACGTCTCCGACCCCGAGGAGCTGAAGTCGCCGGCGCAGCTGCGTGCCGAGGCCGAGCTCCGGGCGCTGGCGCTGCAGGTGATCGAGACCGACACCGCGTTCCTGGGCTGCTGCTACGGCATCGGCACCCTCGGAGGGCTGCTGGGCGGCCTGGTCGACCGGACCTACGGCGAACCGATCGGGGCGCTGCCGATCACGCTGACCGACGCCGGGCGCGAGGACCCGCTCCTCGGCGTGCTGCCGGCGACCTTCGACGCCTTCCTCGGTCACAAGGAGGCCGTCCACACGCTCCCTCGGGGCGCGGTGCTGCTCGCCTCCTCGGCCACCTGTCCTGTGCAGGCGTTCCGCCTGGGCTCGCGGGTCTACGCGACCCAGTTCCACCCCGAGCTCGACAACGACGGGCTGGTGACCCGGATCGAGGTCTACCGCCACTACGGATACTTCGAGCCCGCCGGCGCCAGTGCCCTCATCGACTCCGCGCGCGCCGCCCGGGTCACCGAGCCGCCCCGCCTGCTCGCCCGTTTCGTGGAGCTCTTCGCGCGCTGAGGACGGTGGTCGAGCAGCGAGCGCCAGCGAGCGCGCGTCGAGACTGCCGGGCTGAGGCGGTTGGTCTCGACGCCCGTTCGTCGCTGGCGCTCCTCACTGCTCGACCACCCAGCCCGCCTAATGAACATCTGTCAATAGCGCCGGTTCTCGGCTACCGTCACCCCATGAGCCAGACCCAGCCCGAGCACGTCGACGTCCTGGTGGTGGGGGCCGGCCTGTCCGGCATCGGCGCCGCCGCCCAGCTGCGCAGCCGCCACCCCGGCCGCACCGTCGCGGTGCTCGAGGCCCGCGAGAGCCTCGGTGGCACGTGGGACCTGTTCCGCTACCCCGGCATCCGCTCGGACTCCGACATGTTCACCTTCGGCTACCGCTGGCGCCCCTGGCCCAGCGACACCTCGCTGGCCGACGGTCCGCTGATCCTCGACTACCTCCGCACGGTCGCGGAGGAGTACGGCGTCGACGAGCTGATCCGCTACCGGCACAAGGTCGTCGCGGCTGCCTGGGACTCCACCGACCAGCGGTGGACCGTGACCGTCGAGGTCTCGACAGGCTCGACCGGCGGGGAGTCGGAGACCAGGACGATCACGACGGGGCTGCTGTGGGGCTGCTCGGGCTACTACGACTACGACACCGGTCACGCGCCGGAGTTCCCCGGGGCCGAGCGGTTCCAGGGCGAGATCGTGCACCCGCAGTTCTGGCCCGAGGACCTCGACCACACGGGCAAGAAGGTCGTGGTCATAGGGTCGGGCGCCACCGCGATCACGCTGGTGCCCGCGATGGCCGGCGAGACCGAGCACGTCACGATGCTGCAGCGCTCACCGACGTACGTCCTGAACCGCCCGGCCCGTGACCCACTGGCCCGCAAGCTGGCCAGGCTGCCGGAGCAGGTGCGCTACCCGGTCGTGCGCTGGGCCAACATCCTGATGCAGGTCGGGTCCTACCAGGCGTTCCAGAAGTGGCCCGCGTGGGCGCGGAAGTACATCCGCAGCCAGACGGTGAAGCTCGTCCCCGACCACGTCGACGTCGACACCCACTTCAACCCCAGCTACGACCCGTGGGACCAGCGCCTGTGCGTCGTGCCGAACGCCGACCTGTTCAAGGCGCTGCGCAGCGGCGGCGCGAGCATCGTCACCGACACCATCGAGACCTTCGACGAGACCGGCATCCGGCTCACCTCCGGCGAGCACCTCGACGCCGACGTGATCGTCACCGCCACCGGGCTCAAGCTCAAGCCGTTCGGTGGCTTCACGATGACCGTCGACGGCGCGGAGGTGAAGCTGCACGACACGATGGCCTACAAGGCGCTGATGCTCTCCGACGTGCCGAACTTCGTGTTCACCATCGGTTACACCAACGCCTCCTGGACCCTCAAGGCCGACCTGGTCAGCGACTTCGTCTGCCGGATGCTCGACCACCTCGACCGCACCGGTCAGCGGTCCTTCGTGCCGCGCCGCGACCAGGGCGTGGGGGAGCGGCCCTTCATGGACTTCCAGTCCGGCTACGTCCTGCGTGCGCTGGATGACCTGCCCGTGCAGGGTGACCGCGCGCCGTGGCTGCTCAAGCAGAACTACCTCGTCGACGTACGCCACATCCGTCGCGGCGAGCTCGACGACGGGGTGCTGGAGTTCGCCTGAGGTGCCATGCCTGAGGTGCCATGCCTGAGGTGCCGCGCCTGAGGGACCATCATCACCGCCGTACGACGCCGGCAAACCCACCCCGGCGGGCGGACCCGCCGGGGTGAACAGCCAGTGCGTCAGGCCGGGTTCCATGGAGGGGAAAGCTCATCCGAGGCACCTCTCGAAAGGGGAATCCATGGGACTGGACGACAAGCTGTCCAACAAGGCCGAGGAGCTGAAGGGCCAGGGCAAGGAGGCCTACGGCGACGCGGCCAACGACGACGAGATGAAGGCCGAGGGCAAGGGCGACCAGGCCTCGGCGGCCGTCAAGGACGCCGGTGAGAAGGTCAAGGACGCCGGCAAGAAGCTCAAGGACGGGCTCACGTGAGTCGTGCCACTCCTGGCACCGACCGTTAGGCCGACCGGGCTGCTCCCCGTACGCTGGGGAGCAGCCCGTTCCGGTCTCGCCCCGGGCTCCAGAGTCGGCCACCGCGCCGCTCCCCTCCCTCCTGGGAGGCACGTCCGCACCGCACCCGTTGCCGCGGACGACCTGGTGGGACACCCTGCAGTGAGAGATCCCTTGTCCAACCCTTCTTCGACCCCTTCGTCGACCCTGCCCTCCTTCGCCGACCTGGGCCTGCCCGCCGACCTGGCGGCCGTCCTCGCGAAGCGCGGCATCACCACCCCGACCCCGATCCAGGCGGCCACGCTGCCCGACTCGCTCGCCGGCCGGGACGTCCTCGGCCGCGGCCGGACCGGCTCCGGCAAGACCTTCGCCTTCCTGCTGCCGCTCGTCGCCCGCCTCGCCGGCGGACGCTCGGCTGCCTCCACGCGGCCCCGTGCGCTGGTCCTCGTGCCGACGCGCGAGCTGGCCCAGCAGGTCCAGGAGTCCCTGGTCCCGCTCGCCGAGGCCGCCGGCCTCACCAGCCGCACCGTCTTCGGCGGCGTCGGCCAGAACCCCCAGGTCCAGGCGCTGCGCAAGGGGGTGGACGTCCTCATCGCCTGCCCCGGCCGCCTCGAGGACCTCATCGGCCAGGGGCACTGCCGCCTCGATGCCATCGAGATCAGCGTGCTCGACGAGGCCGACCACATGGCCGACCTCGGCTTCCTCCCGGCCGTCCGCCGGCTGCTCAACGCGACGCCCAAGGGCGGGCAGCGCCTGCTCTTCTCCGCGACCCTCGACAAGGCCGTCGACGTGCTGGTCAAGCAGTTCCTCGACCAGCCCGTGACCCACGAGGCCGACTCGCCGCAGTCGCCGGTGAAGAAGATGGACCACCACGTCCTGCGGCTCGCCCGCGAGCACCGGCTGCCCACCCTGGTCGACCTGACCAGCGCGCCGGGCCGCACGGTCGTCTTCACCCGCACCAAGCACGGCGCGAAGGCGCTGACCCGGCAGCTCAACAAGGCCGGCGTGCCGACCGTCGAGCTGCACGGCAACCTCGGTCAGGGCGCCCGCACCCGCAACATGGAGGCCTTCCACTCCGGCCGGGCCACCACCCTGGTCGCGACCGACATCGCGGCGCGCGGCATCCACGTGGACGACGTCTCCCTCGTCGTCCACGCCGACCCGCCGGCCGAGCACAAGGCCTACCTGCACCGCTCGGGCCGTACGGCGCGGGCCGGCTCCGCCGGCACCGTCGTCACCCTCAGCACCCCCGAGCAGGACCGTGACGTGCGCGACCTCGCCCGGGCCGCGGGCATCAAGCCGCGCATCACCGTGCTCGAGGGCCCGGGGCACCCCGTGCTCACCGAGCTCGCGCCCGGAGAGCGGGTGCTCGTGCCCGGAGGCCTCGTGCTCACCCCGCCCACCCAGCGCTCCGGGAGCGAGGGCTCGGGCGGCAGTGCCGGCAACGGCGCCGCCAAGCGCACGCCGCAGGGTTCCGGCGGCGGCCGCTCCCGGTCGCGCCGGGGACGCGGTGGCTCCGGCTCCGGGCAGGCCAAGCAGGGCGGGGGCCAGGCCGGCCAGCGCTCGGGTCAGCGCTCGGGCCAGCGCTCGGGCCAGCGCTCGGGCCAGACCCGCCAAGGCGGCGGATCCACCGGCGGACGCGCCCAGGGCGTCGGTCAGAAGTCCCGCCACAGTGCGGCGTCCTTCAGCGCGAAGGCGCGCTGACCCGGGACGCGCACCCAGGAGCAGGAGGAGATCGCCATGAGGTCGCAGGTGCGTCGCGCTCTGTGGGACATGGTCCCGCGGGACCATCGCGAGTCGCCCCGGGCGCTGCGGCGCCGACAGCTCGTGGTGATCGCCTTCGTCCTGGTGGGGGCGGTGGTGCTCGGCTTCTCGCTGCGCACCGAGCCGGGCTCGACCCAGTTCTACGTCTTCACCCTGGTGATGGCCGCGCTCTGGACCGTGGGTGCCTTCGCATCCGGCCCGCTGCACCTGGGCCGGATCGCGTTGCGCGACGCCCACGTCCGCCCCGTGCTCACGCCCTTCGTGGTGGGGGCCGTGATGGTCGGTATCTTCACCGCGGGCGGCCTGCTGGTGCGCTCGCTGTCGTTCCTGGACCCGCTCACCGAGCAGATCCGCGACGTCCTGGCCTACACCGGCGAGAGCACGCTGTGGGTGTTGGCGCTCATCACGGCCGTCAACGGCGTCGCCGAGGAGCTGTTCTTCCGCGGCGCGGCGTACGCCGCTGTGCCGAAGCACCCGGTGACCGTCACGACCATCGCCTACACCATCGCCACGATGGCGACGGGCAACCTGATGCTGAGCTTCGCCGCGGTGCTCCTCGGCGTCGTCGTCGGGTTGGAGCGGCGGGCGTCCGGCGGCATCCTGGCCCCGATCATCACGCACCTGACCTGGTCGCTGTCGATGCTCGTCCTGCTGCCGTTGATCTTCCTCTGAGCGAGGTCAGTCGATCGGGCGCTCCTGGTCCAACCGGTCGACGATCAGCTGCCGGTCGCGGCGGAAGGTACGCAGCAGCGACGGTGTCGTCTCCCACGGCGCCTGGACCGACGGGTCCCGGTAGGCGCCCAGCGCCAGCGCCTCGCTGACCGTGACACGCAGGCGGATGCGGACGGCGACGTCGATGCGTCCCGCCGGCGTCACCACGGGCTCGATCTGGGCGAGGTGGAGGGCGCCGTCGAGGTCCTCGACGACGACCCGGGCCCCCAGGCAGGCGGTCGGGTCGTGGTGGGCGACGTCCCGGGCGGGGATCGGCTCCCCGTCCTGCGAGACCAGCCACGCCGTGCTGCGTCGTACCTGCACCAGCTCCATCGCAAGACCTCCTCATCGCGGTGTCGAACGACGATGACAGCCCCGCCGACAACGATGTGTGAACGGCTTCACCCAGCACGTGGGGATCTTGTGAAGACGGCGGCACGCAACCGTTTGCGCGCGTCCTGACCTGCGAAGAAGGCATGAAGATGAAGCCAGCGCCCTGTTCTCGCGGGTCCCCCGGGGTCACTGTGTAGACGAGGGCGGGCGTGGAGACGGTCCACGTCGAGCGGTGCAGGGACTGAGGGGACACAGTCATGGGACGGAGTGCGGTGCTCGTCGTCGACGACGACGACGACTTCCGCGCCCTGGTACGCCTGCACCTGGTGGCCTCGGGCTTCGAGGTCGTCGAGGCCGACTCCGGTGAGGGAGCACTGGACCTGGTCGATGCCTCCCCGCCCGCCCTCGTCCTCTCCGACCTGCGCATGGGCGGCATGGACGGCGCCGAGGTGCGAAGGCGGCTGTCGCGCAGTCACCCAGACCTCCCCGTGTGCGTCTGGTCGGCCCTGCCCACGACCGAGCCGTCGGTGATGCGCAAGGGACTCAAGGCCCTGGAGACGGTCATCGCCGAGCACCGGGAGCGACTCACGCGCGGCGAAGCCCGGCGAGCCGACCCCGCGTGACCTGACGCCCGCCTCCGCTGGTCCTCTGTCGGTCGCCGCGGTGAGGGCCGGCCGCTCGTCACGCCCGCACCTGCGAGGATGGTCGCGACCGACCAGGAGGTGAGCGTGAAGCCGACGCGGCGTACGCCGGTGGTCGTGGGACTGCTCAGCGTAGGAGTGACCCTGCTGGGGTTGCTGGTCCTCCTCGGCTGGCTCACCGGTGACGAGACCATCACCCGGCTCTTCCCCGTGCTGGTCGCGATGCAGCCGGCCACCGCCCTCGACTTCGTGCTGCTCGGGCTGGCGACGCTGCTGTTGCACTGCGGATGGGCGCGCGACCGGGTGCCGAAGGTGGTGGCGCTGCTGGCGGTCCTCTCGGTCGTGGTCGTCGCGGGGACCGGTCTGGTGACCGAGCTGGCCGGGTGGAGCTACCCGATCACGATCCTGGGCGACATGAGCCAGAACGAGGGCCGGATGTCGGGCATCACTGCCGTCGCCCACCTGGTCATCGCCTTCTCGCTGCTCGCCACGGTGGCGGGGCGCACGTTGGTCGCCCACAGTGCGGGCGTGCTGGCGCTCACCATCGGGCTGGTGGGCCTGTCCGGCTACGCGTTCGGACCCAGCGACCTCTACGACGTCGGCTACTTCCAGACCCTGGCGCTCCACACCGCGCTCGGCATCGCCCTGCTGGGCATGGCCCTGGTCTCCGGCAGCGGCGAGGTCGGACTGACCAAGCTGGCCCGCTCGCGCACCCTGGGGGGCCGTCTGGCACGCACCTTGCTGCCCGCGGTGCTCGTGATCCCCACCGTGCTGGGCTGGGTCGGGCTCTGGATGATGCGCAACGACTTCGGGCCCGGCTTCGTGATGGCGCTCTATGCCACGAGCGTGGCCCTCCTCACCGGCGCGCTGGTCTGGTTGTCGGGCGTGCGCCTGACCACCGCCGACGTACGCCGCAGCGAGGCCGAGGAGGCGAGGGAGGTCGCCGACCGGGCGCTGGCCGAGCTGCGGGTCGCCTCGGAGGAGCTGCGCCTGGCCAATCGGGACCTGCGTGACTTCACTGCGGCTGCGGCGCACGACCTGCGCGGACCGTTGAGCGCCGTGGTCCTCGGCGTGCAGATGCTGCATGCCGAGGGCGACCCCGCGCACGAACGCATCCTGGAGCGGATCGATGCCGCTGCCGTGCGCGGCATGACGCTGATCGACGACCTCCTGGAGTTCGGGCAGGTCCCCGTCGAGGTGGCTCGTCTGGACCTGGCCCCGCTGGTGCAAGAGATCGTCTCCGGGGTGCAGGAGTCGTCGGGACGACCGGTCCGACTCGAGGCCGGCCCGTGGTCACCCGTGCGAGCAGATGCCCGCCTCGTGCGCCGGCTGCTGACCAACCTGATCGGCAACGCCGTGAAGTACACCCAGGGCGAGGGACCCGTGGACGTCTCCGTGGGGACGGTGACGACCCCCGAGGGACGCATCCTGGTGCACGTCGCCGACCGCGGCATCACGATCCCCGAGACCGAGCGGGACCTGGTCTTCGAGATCTTCAAGCGCGGGGAGTCCGGCGCGCGCCACGCGACCGGCAACGGTGTGGGGCTGGCGGTCTGCCGCCGCATCGTCGAGCGGCACGGTGGCGAGATCTCGATCGTGGACCGTGACGGATGGTCCAAGAGCTTCGAGCTCACCCTCCCGGCAGCGGATGTCGCGCCGCGCCAGGAACCATCGATCCCGCAGGGGAGGCGACGTCAGGCCTGGTCGTCCTCGGCCAAGGCTCGACCGACCGCTTCGGCGTAGGTCAGCGGCTCGCCCGGCACCACGTCCCGGATGCTGTGGTCGGTCTGGAGGACCTCGGTGCCCATCGACTCGATGAGGTTGCCCGCCGTGGTGGCGTCCACGCCGGTGACCAGCTTGATCCACCACTCGCTGAGCATGGGGGTGCCGACCGGGACCTGGAGGATGGGGACCCGGCGCCCGTGCATCACCTCGCCGGCCTGCTGCAGCATCCCCTTGTAGGAGAGCTGGTCGGCGCCACCGACCTCGAAGACGCGTCCCTTGGCCTGCTCGTTGCCGATGACGCCCACGAGGTAGCGGATGACGTCGTCCACGGCGATCGGCTGGGTGCGCGTCGAGGCCCAGCGCGGCACGACCATGGCGGGCAGGTTCTTCACCAGCTCGCGGGTCATGTCCCACGAGACGCCGCCGGCGCCCACCACGATGGCGGCGCGCAGCACCGTCACCGGGACACCCGCCTCGCCGAGCAGCCGCTCGACCTCGCGCCGGGAGCGCAGGTGGGGCGAGAGGTCCTCCCCGTCCTTGCCGAGGCCGCCGAGGTAGACGATCTGCCCGACGCCCTGGGCGGCGGCGGCCAGCCCGAAGGCAGAGGCCGCCTCGGCGTCCTTGCGCTCGAAGTCCTGGTCGTCCAGGGAGTGCACGAGGTAGATCGCGGCGTCGACGCCCTCCAGCGGCTCGGCGAGCGAGCCGGGGTCGAAGACGTCGCCGCGGACGGGGGTGCCGGGCCCGTCGTAGGACTCCGGGCGGCGGGTCATCGCCCGCACCTCGTGCCCGGCCTCGAGGAGTGCAGGCACCAGACGGGCGCCGATGAAGCCGGTGGCCCCGGTGACGAGAACGCGCATACCCATGTCCTGAGCGTAGGTGGCGCGTCGCCCGGCCGGGTCACCCGACAGCGCTAGCCCAGAGGGCGACGAAGGCGACGCTAGGCTGGGTCAACACCGGCACGGGTCGCCGGGAGCGTCTCACCAGGAGGGTACCCAGGTGGCGTTGATCGTGGTCGTCGAGGACGACCCTGATGTCTCCAGGCTGCTCAGCGCGGTCCTCGTGGACGCGGGTCACGAGGTCCACGTGGCCGTGGACGGTGAGCAGGGGGTCGCGCTGGTCCAGCAGGTCCGGCCCGACCTGGCCCTGGTGGACGTCGGGCTCCCCGGGACCCTCGACGGGTTCGAGGTGACCCGTCGGATCCGCGCGGACGCGGCCGTCGCCGACGTACCCGTCTGGGCGCTGACCGCGCACTCCCGTGCCGAGGACCGCGAGCGAGGGGCCCAGGCGGGCGTCTCGGACTACCTCGTCAAGCCCGACGGCATCGTCGACCTGCTCCCGCGCATCGAGGCGCTGCTGGGATGACGCCCGCATCGATGGACGGCCCCGAGCCGGTGAAGGCACTGGTCGTGGACGACGACCTGCAGCTGCAGGCCGCCCTGCGCCAGATGCTGTCCAGGGCGGGTCTCGACGTCGCCGGCGCCGCGGACAAGGGCGAGGCCCTGTCGACCGCTGCCGCCTCCGCGCCGGACGTCGTGGTGCTGGACCTGTCGCTGCCCGACGGCGACGGGATCGAGGTGCTCGCCGAGCTGCGCACCTGGTCCGACGTCCCGGTGCTCGTGCTCACCGGTGCCACCGACCCGCGCCGGATGCTGGCCGCCTTCGAGGCCGGCGCCGACGACTACCTCCGCAAGCCCTTCGGTCCCGACGAGCTGCTCGCCCGGCTGCGGGCGCTGCTGCGCCGACCCCGCCGCGGCGAGGAGGAGTCCGCGCAGCGCACCTACGGGGCGCTGGAGATCGACCTCGCTGCCCGCACGGTGTCCGTGGCCGGCGAGCGCGTGCACCTCACGCCGACCGAGTGGCGGATCCTCGGCGCCCTGGTGGCGAACCCGGGCAAGCTGCTCACGCACCGCTGGATGCTCGCCGAGGTCTGGGACGGCAGCCACGGGGACGAGACCCGGGCCGCGCTGCGCGCCCACCTGCGCACCCTGCGCGCCAAGATCGGCGACGACGCCAGTGCCCCGCGCTACATCGCCACCGAGAGCGGCGCCGGCTACCGCTGGACCGCGGTGGAGGGTGAGCAGCCGGAGTCGGGGGTCGAGTCGGCAGGGCGGTCGGCAGGGCAGCCTGCAGCGGGCGACGAGACGGTCACCGACGTCGCCGCCCTCGTGCACGACCTCAACAACGCGCTGACCGCAGCGCGGCTCGCGGTGGCACTCGCACGCACCCGGGTGGCCAGGCTGGCCGGTGACGACGCTCCCGAGGACCCGGACGGGGGTGCGACGACGCCGCTCGACGACGCCGTCGACCAGCTCGAGCGGGTGGGGCGCCTGGCGTTGCGGATCGAGGCCACCGTGCGCGGCGAGAGCCCGGAGGAGGACGAGGGCTGAGTCGCGCTCGGGGCGCTCGGGCTACTTCGAGCCGCGCTCGGCCCGGGCGCGGATGCGCTCGCGGCGGGTCTCGTCCATGGCCTGCTCGTAGGCGCTGACCAGGCTGGCGATCGAGAGCGGCTTGATCCGCTCCACCACCTCGCGGATGGTCTCCGCCGACGCCCCGGCCTCCTTGTACGCCGGCCAGACCTGGGTCCGGAACAGCTCGTTGAGCTCCTCGGCCACCTCGCGACCGTGCCGGGCGTAGACCTCGGCGGCGGCCACCGCCGTCTCGGTGGGGAAGCCGAGGTCGATCAGCCCGACCCCGACCGCGAGCTGGGTCGGGGTGACCGCCCACCTGTCCTCGCCCGCACCGTGGACGATCCCGAGGGCGCCGAGCAGCTGCAGGTCGTCGGGGGTCAGCGTGCGGCCGGCGCGGGCGGCGAGCTCCTCGGTGGTCAGCTCCACCACCGCCTCCGCCTGCCACGGCGCGAGCATCGTGCGGTGCAGGGCGATCTGCTCCGGCGTGGCGTCCTCGGGCACGGCCGCGAGGTACTTCTCGATCGCCGAGAGCGTGAAGCCGTGGCTCTGCAGCTCGCGGACCAGCTCGAGCCGGGAGACGTGATCGGGGGTGTAGAAGCCCGACCGACCCCGGCGGATCGGCGGTGGCACCAGGCCCTTGGAGGTGTAGAAGCGGACGTTGCGGACGCTCATGCCGACCCTCGTGGTCAGCTCCTCGAGGGTTAGCAGCTCCTCCGGCTTGGCCTCGGCCGAGCCAGGAGAGGGAGCGGGAGAGGGGGTCGAGCCCGTCGCGCCCGCGTCCGACGTGGTGCCCATCACACCCCTTCCGGTGCGGTCCGGTCCTTGACGACAGTGACAGTAATGGTGTCACAATCGATTCCACAACGTACTGCCGTGGTCAGCGACGCCCGACGGCCCCGTCCCGGGGCCGGTCGTGGAGCGCCACCTGACCACCGAGAACCGAGGACGGTCATGGCTGAAGCATTCGTGTACGACCACATCCGTACGCCGCGAGGCAAGGGCAAGGCGGCGGGCTCGCTGCACGAGGTCAAGCCGGTCGACCTCGTCGTCGGCCTGCTCGACGAGATCAAGACCCGCAACCCCGGCCTGGACCCCGCCCGCGTCGACGACGTGGTGCTGGGCGTCGTCTCGCCGCTGGGCGAGCAGGGCGGCGACATCGCCAAGACGGCCGCTCTGGCCGCGGGCTACCCCGACACCGTCGCGGGCGTGCAGCTCAACCGCTTCTGCGCCTCGGGCCTGGAGGCGGTCAACCAGGCCGCCGGTCGCATCCGCGGCGGCATGGAGGACCTGATCCTCGCCGGCGGCGTGGAGTCGATGTCCAACGTCCCGATGGGCTCCGACGGCGGCGCCTGGGCCTCCGACCCGGCCACCGCCTTCAAGGCCGGCTTCGTGCCGCAGGGCATCGGCGCCGACCTGATCGCCACGATCGAGGGCTGGAGCCGCGAGGACGTCGACGCGTTCGCGGCCGAGTCCAACCACCGCGCCGCCAAGGCCTGGGCCAACGGCTACTTCACCGACTCGGTCATCCCGGTCAAGGACGCCAACGGCCTCACGATCCTCGACCACGACGAGCTGATCCGCCCCGACACCAGCGTCGAGGGCCTGGCCGGTCTCAAGCCCTCCTTCGCCCAGATCGGTGCCGACGCCGGCTTCGACGACGTGGCGCTGGAGAAGTACCACTGGGTCGAGAAGATCAACCACGTCCACCACGCCGGCAACTCCTCGGGCATCGTCGACGGCGCCGCCCTGATGGCCATCGGCACCGAGGAGATCGGCGCCGAGCTCGGGCTCACCCCGCGCGCCCGCATCGTGTCCATGGCCGTCTCCGGCGCTGACCCGACGATCATGCTCACCGGTCCCGCCCCCGCCGCCCGCAAGGCGCTGGCGAAGGCCGGCCTGGAGACCAAGGACATCGACCTCTTCGAGATCAACGAGGCGTTCGCCGCCGTCGCGATGCGCTTCATGCGCGACATGGGCATCACCGACGAGATCACCAACGTCAACGGTGGCGCGATCGCGATGGGCCACCCGCTCGGCGCCACCGGCGCGATGATTCTCGGCACCCTCATCGACGAGCTCCAGCGCCGCGACCAGAAGCGCGGCCTCGCCACGCTCTGCGTCGGCGGCGGCATGGGCATCGCCACCATCGTCGAGATCGTCTGACCGTCCCCCTCCGCTGGTCGAGGTGCGAAGGCCGCCAGGCCTGAGCCTCGAGACCCGGCTGCGATCGGCGACGACGCCGGCGTACGGCGCCGCGGACCCTCACCGGGTCTCGAGGCTCGTCGCTGGCGCTCCTCGCACCTCGACCACCGACCTGAGACCGAACAGGAACCCAGAACAGACATGAGCACCACCACCGAGCAGAGCGCCGTCCGCTACGAGAAGGACGCCGACGGCATCGTCACCCTCACCCTCGACGACCCCACGTCGTCGGCCAACACGATGAACGACCTCTACCGGGCGTCGATCAACACCGCGATCGACCGCCTCTACGACGAGCTCGCCGCGGACGAGTCGTCGATCAAGGGCGTCGTGATCGCCTCGGCGAAGAAGACCTTCTTCGCCGGCGGCAACCTCAAGGGCATGGTCACCGCCGGCCCCGAGGACGCCGAGGACGTCTTCAAGATGGCCGAGGACGTCAAGGCCGGCCTGCGCCGCCTGGAGAAGCTGCCCAAGCCCGTGGTCGCCGCCATCAACGGCGCCGCGCTGGGTGGCGGCCTCGAGATCACCCTCGCCTGCAACCGCCGCATCGCCGTGGACGACCGCTCGGTCAAGCTCGGCCTGCCCGAGGTCAGCCTCGGCCTGCTGCCCGGCGGTGGCGGCGTGACCCGCATCGTGCGGATGTTCGGCCTGCAGGAGGGCCTGATGGGCTTCCTGCTCGAGGGCAAGCAGTTCAGCCCGGCCGAGGCCAAGGCCAAGGGTCTGGTCGACGAGCTGGTCGCCACCCGTGAGGAGCTCGTCCCCGCGGCGAAGGCGTGGATCCTCGCCAATCCCGACGCCCACCAGAACCCGTGGGACGCGCCCGGCTACAAGATGCCCGGCGGCTCGCCGAAGTCCCCGGCCCTGGCCGGCTTCCTGCCCGCCTTCCCCGCCCTGCTGCGCAAGCAGACCAAGGGCGCGGTCTACCCCGCCGCCCGCGCGATCCTGTCCGCGGCCGTCGAGGGCGCCAACCGTGACTTCGACACCGCCTCGCGGATCGAGTCGCGCTACCTGACGAACCTCATCGTCAACCAGGGCTCGAAGAACATGATCCAGGCGTTCTTCTTCGACCTGCAGGCGATCAACGCCGGCAAGCTGCGCCCCCAGGGCATCGAGCCCTGGAAGGCCACCAAGGTCGCCGTCCTCGGCGCCGGCATGATGGGTGCGGGCATCGCCTACTCCTGCGCCCGCGCCGGCATGGAGGTCGTGCTCAAGGACGTCTCGGCCGAGGCCGCGGCCAAGGGCAAGGCGTACTCCGAGAAGATCAACGAGAAGGCCGTCTCCCGCGGCAAGCTCACCCAGGAGAAGTCCGACAAGCTGCTCGGCCGGATCACCCCGACCGACGACTACGCCGACCTGGCCGGCTGCGACCTGGTCATCGAGGCCGTCTTCGAGGACCCGTCGCTGAAGCACCAGGTCTTCGCCGAGGCCGCCAAGCACGTGAACGCCGACGCGCTCCTGTGCTCCAACACCTCGACGCTGCCGATCACCGAGCTCGCCACCGGCGTGGACCGCCCGGCGGACTTCATCGGTCTGCACTTCTTCAGCCCCGTCGACAAGATGCCGCTGGTCGAGATCATCAAGGGCAAGGACACCTCCGACGAGGCGCTGGCCAAGGCCTACGACGTGGTGCAGCAGATCAAGAAGACCCCGATCGTCGTCAACGACAGCCGTGGCTTCTACACCTCGCGCGTCATCGGCACGATGGTCAACGAGGGCCTGGCCCTGCTGGCCGAGGGCTCCGCGCCGTACTCCGTCGAGCGCGCCGCCACCCAGGCCGGCTACCCCGTCGGCCCGCTGCAGCTGACCGACGAGCTCAACATGGAGCTGATGGCCAAGATCGCCAAGGCCACCAAGGACGCGGCCGAGCGCGACGGCGGCACCTACGAGCCGCACCCCGGCTCGCTGGTCGTGGAGAAGATGATCGAGCTCGGGCGCCCCTCGCGCCTCAAGGGCGCCGGCTTCTTCGAGTACGTCGACGGCAAGCGCGGCTCCATCTGGTCGGGCCTGTCTGAGGTCTACCCGGTCGCCGAGGAGCAGATCCCGTTCGTCGACATGAAGGAGCGGATGCTGTTCGCCGAGGCGATCGAGACCGCCAAGTGCTTCGAGGAGGGCGTCATCGAGTCGGCGGCCGCCGCGAACATCGGCTCGATCATGGGCATCGGCTTCCCCCCGATGACCGGTGGCGCCGCGCAGTACATGACCGGCTACGAGGGCCCCGAGGGCACCGTCGCCGCCGGTGAGATCGGCCTGGCGGCGTTCGTGAAGCGCGCCGACGACCTGGCCGACAAGTACGGCGAGCGGTTCCGCCCCACGCAGTACCTCCGCGACCTGGTGGCGAAGGGCGAGTCCTTCCCCGCCTGATCCCGCGTCGCCGAGACGTCACTGACGCACGCTCGAGCCGTCACTCCCGCACGGGGTGGCGGCTCGAGTGCGTGCGCGAGCGACCTCTCGGCCGTGCGCGAGTGACGTCTCGGCCGAATGTGGGGTGCGGGCGGGCGGGAGCGGTCACCATGGTCCGGTGGGAGAGGGAGCGGGAGAGACGGGCCGTGCGCTCGTGGAGGTGCGGGACCTGCACGTGCGGTTCGGCGAGGTCGAGGCCGTGGGGGGCGTGCACCTGACGGCGTACGCCGGTCGCGCGACGGCACTGCTGGGGCGCAACGGGGCCGGCAAGTCGACCACGATGCGGGTGCTGGCCGGGGTGGTGCCGCCGACGAGCGGCACGGTCCTGGTGGCCGGTCACGACGTGCTGCGGCACCCGATGGCCGCCAAGCGTGCTGTCGGGTACTGCCCCGACGTGGGTGGGCTGGTGCCGCGTGCGACCCCCTGGGAGCACCTGCAGCTGGCCGCGCGGCTGCGGCGGCTGCCGGCCGGGTGGGAGCCGCGGGCCCGCGACCTGCTGGAGCGGTTCGAGCTCGGCGACGTCGCGCACCGGGTCACCGCCGGCTTCTCCCACGGCATGGGGCGCCGGCTCTCGGTCGTGCTCGCCGCGCTGCACGAGCCCGAGGTGCTGCTGCTCGACGAGCCCTTCGACGGCGTGGACCCGCTGGGGGTCGAGGCCACCTTGGAGGTGGTCGCCGACGCCCGCTCGCGCGGTGCCGCGGTGCTGGTCTCGACCCATCTGCGCGAGCTGGCGATCGAGGCCTGCTCGACGGTGTCCGTGCTGCGCGGTGGCGCGCAGGTCGCGGAGATGAGCGCGCTCGACATGGCCGGTGAGGAGGGCGCCCGTGCCTACCGCTCGCTCCTGGACTGAGGGCCTCCTGCGCGATCAGGCCAGGGCGGTCGCCGACGTCGGCACGCTGCTGCGCTTCCGCGCCGCCCACGTACGCCGCCCGCGGGCCTTCCGGGTCGGCCTGCTCGTCTTCGCGCTGGCGACGGCCGCGATCGCGGTGGTCCCCGCGTACCTCCCGGGTGCGGGCGGCCCCGGGCGGGCCCAGGACGTCCTCCTGCTGCTGCCCACCGCGCTGGCCGGCTTGGTGCTGGTCGCGGTCGTGTCCGCCGTGGCCTCCGGGGGCGGGCGCGAGCTGCTGGCGCGCGACCCCGCCTCGATCCACCCGATCAGCCCGACGACCGACCACCTCGGGGCACTGGTCCTGGCGCCGCTGAACATCGCCTGGCTGCTCCAGGCGTGGACGCTGCTGGGTGCGGCCTCCTACGGCGGGGGCCGAGAGCCGCTGCCGACGCTGCAGGTGGCGATGCTGCTGTGGCTGGTGGTGGCCACCGCGGTCGGCCAGGTGGTGGCGTGGACGGTCGAGGGTGTGCGTCGGCTGAGGTTCGGGGAGGTGGGCGTGCGCCTGCTGACCGTCGTGGCGGTCGTCGCGGTGCTGCTGCTCCAGCTCGACCAGCGGCTGGTGCCGCTGCTGGACCAGGTGCCGACGGTCCGCGTCGTCGCGCTGTCGGTCGGCGGCGTGACCGCGGCCTGGTGGGGCGTGGTCGGCGCTCTGCTGGGCCTGTCGCTGGCCGCGGTCGTCCTGGGGGCGGTGCCCGCGCACCTCGCGACCCGTCGGGTGCCCCACGACGAGCTGCGGGTGGAGAGCGAGTCGCACCGCGCCCGTCCGCTGCCGCACAGCGACCTGGCGGTGCTGCTGCGCACCGACCGCGGCTCGGTCTGGCGGGCCGTGCCGATGCGTCGCGGGCTCGCGGTCCTGGCGATCGGCCCCGGGGTGGTCGCGCTCGTCGGCGACCTCGACTGGGTGCAGCTGATCATCCTGCCCGGCCTGGTGGCCTCCGGCGGGGCGCTGCTCTTCGGCGTCAACGCGTGGTGCCTCGACGGGCGCGGAGGCCTGTGGCGCGAGAGCCTGCCGGTGGGTGCGGGCACCGTGTTCGTCGCGCGGGCGTGGGTCCTCGCGGAGTTCCTCGTCGCGGCCAGCCTGGTGACCATGGCCCTGGGTGGGCTGCGCGCCGGCGTACCCACCCCCACCGAGACGACCGCCCTGCTCGCGATGCTGGCGGTGGTGACCGTCCAGGTCGTCGGCGCCGCGATGCGCTGGTCGCTCGCGCACCCCTACGCCGTCGACCTGCGCTCGGCCCGGGCCACGCCGGCACCGCCGCTGATGATGGTCGGCTACTCCAGCCGCCTCGCGCTGTCCACCACCATGACCGGCCTGGTCTTCTCGGGCCTGGCGCGCCTGGAGGCGCCGGTGCTCCCGCTGCTGCTGGCGGTGCCGTTCATCTGCTGGTCCGGCGCCCGGCTGGTCCGCACCCACGAGCGCTGGACCGATCCGGTCCAGCGGGCGCGAGTGGTCGTCACCGCCGCTGCATGAAGCGCTCGGTGGCGTTGTGGAGGTCCGCGTCCGGACCGGGTGCCGGACTCGACCTCCACAACGGTTGCGTGAGCGGCGCCGGGGTGCGGTGGTCCCGACGCCCGCTCGCTGGCGCTCACTGCTCGACCACCGGGGGTCCGCTCGGCGGGGCTCGCTGCTCGACACGGGTCGTCGCGGGACAACCCGCGACGGACCGAGCGCCCGGTAGGTTCGCGGCCATGGACTTCGCACCGTCTTCCCGGGCCGCCGACCTCACCGAGCGCACCCGGGCGTTCATCCGCGACGTGGTCGAGCCCGTGGAGGGCGACTACCTCCGCGACCTGGCCGAGCAGCGGCGTACCGGCGACCCGTGGCGACCGCTGCCGGTCGTCGAGGAGCTCAAGGCCGAGGCCAGGGCACGTGGCCTGTGGAACCTGTGGCTGCCGAAGGAGCACGCGGGGGAGTACGCCGCACGCTTCGGCACCGACGGGGGCGAGGGCCTGACCAACGTCGACTACGCCCCGGTCGCCGAGGCCACCGGCGGCAGCCACCTCGCGCCCCTGGTGATGAACTGCAACGCGCCCGACACCGGCAACATGGAGGTGCTGCTGCGCTACGGAACCGACGAGCAGCGGGCGCAGTGGCTGGAGCCGCTGCTGGCCGGCGAGATCCGCTCGGCGTTCACGATGACCGAGCCCGACGTCGCGTCCTCCGACGCCACCAACATGGAGGCGACCGCCGTGGTCCACGGCGACGAGGTGGTCATCAACGGCCGCAAGTGGTGGTCGACCGGCGTGGGGCACCCCGAGTGCCGGATCGCGGTCTTCATGGGCCTGCGCGACACCCCGGAGAACCTCGAGGACGACCCCGGCATCGACCGCCACCACCGGCACACGATGGTGCTGGTCCCGCTGGACACCCCCGGGGTGAAGGTCGAGCGGCTGCTGCCGACGATGGGGATGTACGACGAGCCCATCGGCCACGGGGAGGTCTCGTTCACCGACGTCCGCGTCCCCGTCAGCAACATTCTGTCCGGCCCCGGTGAGGCGTTCGCGATCGCCCAGGGACGGCTCGGGCCCGGCCGCATCCACCACTGCATGCGGCTCATCGGGCTGGCCGAGATGGCGCTGGAGCGGGCCTGCCGCCGCGGGCTGGACCGCGTGGCCTTCGGCAAGCCGCTGGCCAACCTCGGCGGCAACCGCGAGCGGATCGCCGACGCCCGGATCGCCATCGAGCAGGCCCGCCTGCTGGTCCTCAACGCCGCGTGGAAGCTCGACGTCGGAGGCCCGCTCAACGCGCTCTCGGAGGTCTCGCAGATCAAGGTCGCGGTGCCGCGGATGGCGCTGCAGGTCATCGACTTCGCGATGCAGATCCACGGCGGTGGCGGGATGTCCGACGACCACCCGCTGGCCGGCGCCTGGACCGCCGCCCGCGCGCTGCGGCTGGCCGACGGCCCCGACGAGGTGCACCAGGGCGTCGTGGCGCGCCTGGAGCTCGGCAAGTACGGGGCGAAGCGATGAGCGCCGCCGACGGCCGCAGGGTCCTGATCACCGGCGCGGCCTCCGGGCTCGGCGCCGCGCTGGCCGACGCGTTCGAGGCACGGGGGGACCGGGTGCTGCGGACGGATCGGACCGGTCTCGACGCCCGCTCGCTGGCGCTCGCTGCTCGACCGGCTGTGCTGCGTCTCGACATCACCTCCGACGAGGACTGGGCCGCCGCGCTCGCGCACGTCGAGGAGACGTGGGGCGGGCTGGACGTGCTGGTCAACAACGCCGGGGTCGCCGGTGGCGGCCGGCTCGACGTGGCCACCCACGACGAGTGGCAGTGGATCTTCGACATCAACCTGTTCGGCATGGTGCGCGGGCTGCGCACCTTCGTGCCGATGCTCAAGCAGCAGGGGTCGGGCGCGATCGTCAACGTCGCGAGCCTCGCCGGGCTCGTGCACCCCGCGGGCATGGCGTCCTACAACGCAGTCAAGGCCGCGGTCGTCGCGCTCACCGAGACCGCCGGGCACGAGCTGGCCGCCCACGGCGTCACCGCGCACACGGTCTGTCCGGGCTTCTTCCGCACCAACCTGATGGACTCGCTGCAGGGCGCCGACTCCGCCCTCGGCGAGGTGATGTCCCGCCTGGTCACCGACTCACCGATCACCGCCGAGTCGGTCGCCGCGGCCGTGCTCGCCGGGCTGGACGCCGGCGACGAGCTGATCGTGCCCGACGAGCCGGCACGGGGAGCGGTCGCGCTCAAGCAGACCGACCGGGCGTCGTACGACGCGGTGATGCGGGCGCAGGCGCGCAGTCTCGACAAGCTGGCCGGCGAGACAACGGACGCAGGGGCAGAGCAGTGAGCAGCAGCGACAACAACGCGAAGCCGGTCCGCGACGAGGACGCCTTCCACGTCGACGCCCTGTCGGCGTGGCTCGCCGAGCGCGGCGAGGGGCCGGTGACCGAGGTCCAGCAGTTCCGCGGCGGGGCGTCCAACCTGACCTACCTGGTGCGGACGGCCTCGACCGACGGGCAGAGCCGCGACCTGATCCTGCGGCGCCCGCCGGCCGGCACGAAGGCCGCCGGCGCCCACGACATGGGTCGCGAGCACGGCATCCAGGCCGCGCTCGCGCCGGTCTTCCCGTACGTCGCCACGATGATCGGCCACGAGCCCGACGAGTCCGTGCTGGGCTCGGAGTTCTACGTCATGGAGAAGGTCCCGGGGCAGATCCTGCGCCAGGACCTCCCGGAGCCGGTCGCCCCCGAGGTGGCCGACGCGCTCTGCCAGCGGGTGCTCGACGTGCTGGTGGCGCTGCACTCCGTCGACGTCTCCGCGGTGCCGGAGCTGGCCGCGCTCGGCAAGGGCGAGGGGTACGTCGGTCGCCAGGTCCGCGGCTGGATCCGCCGGCTGGACGGGTCGCGCACCGACGACACCGGCGACTGGTCCGACGTGCTGGCGTGGATCGAGGAGCACCAGCCCGCCGACGTCGGGCAGGTGCTGATCCACAACGACTACCGGCTCGACAACATCGTGCTCGACGACGACCTCGGCGTCCGGGCGGTCCTGGACTGGGAGCTCGCCACCGTGGGCGACCCGCTGATGGACCTCTCCTCGATGATCGCCTACTGGGTCGAGGCCGACGACGACGAGCTGTTCCAGCTGTTCCGCCGCCAGCCGTCGAACGCGCCGGGCATGTGGACCCGCCGCGAGTGGGTCGACCGCTACTGCGCCGCCACCGGGCACGCCCCGAGCGAGCGGGACCTGGTGTTCTACGAGGTGTTCGGGCTGTTCCGGCTCGCGGTGATCGCGCAGCAGATCTGGTACCGCTACGTGCACAAGCAGACGACCAACGAGTCCTACGCGCTGCTCGGCCAGGTCGTCTCCTACCTCGAGCAGCGGTGCCGCCGGCTGATCGGCGAGGCCGCCTGATGGGCAGCGCCTGATGGGACGGGGCGACTGATGGGGCAGCTGCTGCTGGTCCGGCACGGCCAGGCGTCCTTCGGGGCCGACGACTACGACGTGCTCTCACCCACCGGGTGGGAGCAGGGGCGCCGCCTCGGCGCGCACCTCGCGGCCGCGGGCGTCGCCCCGACAGCGCTGGTGCGTGGCACGATGCGTCGCCACCGCGAGACGCTCGAGGCGATGTGCGAGGGCGCCGGCTGGGCGACGCCGGTCGACGAGGACGGCCGATGGGACGAGTTCGACCACCTCGGCGTGATCGCGCGCTTCCCCGACCTGCCCGCGGACCCGCACCAGCTGGAGCGGCGTACCTTCCAGGAGCTCTTCGAGCGGGCGACCGCGCGGTGGACCGGTGGAGCCAACGACTCGGAGTACGACGAGAGCTTCCGCGACTTCGAGGCCCGGGCCTCCGCGGCGCTGGCCGACGCGGTCGAACGGGCGGGCAGCGGGGAGACGGCGGTCGTGGTGACCTCCGGTGGCGTGGTCGGCCTCGTGGCGGCCGGCCTGCTCGGGGCGTCCGGCGACGGGCTGCCGGAGACCTGGCAGCGGCTCAACACCGTGGCCGTGAACTCCGGCGTCACCCGCGTCCTCGTCGGCCCGCGCGGCACCCGGTTGCTGACCTTCAACGAGCACGAGCACCTCGGTGGGGAGCTGCTGACCTACCGGTGACCTCGGCGGGCCCGGTGGGCGGGCCCGGCGGGGTGGCCCGCGGGTGGGGTCGGGGTGGGGGCGCGCGGGTAGGTTGCGGCCGTGTCCGACCAGGCCCTCAACGCGCTGACCGCGGTCGCGCTCGGCGGTGTGGTGGCGGTGGTGCTGTTCATCCCGGTGGCGGCCTACGAGTACCGCCGCGACGGCCGGCTCGGCGCCGGCGACCTGACCACCCTGATCACGGGCGCGGTCTACGGGCTGTCGCTGTGGACCTACACGCTGCTGCCGCTGCCGGACCGCGGCGACTTCCGCTGCCGGGTGGCCCAGACCGACCTGCTCGGCACGATCGGCCTGATGGGCTCGCCCGACGACGGGGTGCGCGTGTTCCTGCGCGACCCGGCGGTGCAGCAGGTGCTGCTCAACGTGCTGCTGTTCGTGCCGCTCGGCGTCTTCGTGCGCCTGGTGCTGCGCCGCGGCGTGGTCGTCGCGACGCTGTCGGGCCTGGCCATGTCGCTGGCGATCGAGATGACCCAGCGCACGGGTGTGTGGGGCTTCTACGACTGCGCCTACCGCAGGTTCGACGTCGACGACCTGGTGGTCAACACCCTCGGCGCGCTCGCCGGGGCACTGCTGTCGTGGCCGGTGCTGCGACGCAGGTCGGAGACCCCGCCGCCGCTGCCCACACGCGTCACCTGGGGCCGCCGGATGGCCGGCATGCTGAGCGACGCGCTCTTCGTGCTGATGCTCGGCGGTGCCGTCGCCGTCGCCTGGCGGGGGCTGATGTTCTACGTCCTGGACACCGGCCCGCACCGGGCCGAGCAGTGGCTGCTGCAGTGGTCGGTGCCGTTCGCCGTGCAGGCGCTGTGCGTGCTCGGCCTCGGTCGCACGGTCGGCGAGATCGTGGTGTCCGTACGCACGGAGTCACCGCGCCGCTGGTGGACGGGTCCGGGCCGGCTGCTCAAGCTGGCCTTCGGCATCGGCCCGGTCTTCTGGCTGGTGCTGGCACCGATCCCCTTCCGGGGGCAGCTGCTGGCGGCGTACCTCGTGCTCACGGTGGTGGCGACGTTCTGGACCCGCGAGCACCGCGGTCTCTCGCACCTGGCCTCCGGCCTGGAGCTGCGCGTCGCCCACTCCGATGCCGGGGGTCCCCCTCGGGAGTTGTCGAACGTTTGACAACTCCCGAGCGGGGGTGGGCGGGCGAGACGGGGCGGGCGAGGGCCCTGTGGAGAGGCGGTCACGCCCACGGCCGAACCGTGGTCTGGTGTGGGCATGCCTGCACCTCTCGACACGACCAGCCGCACCGCGACCCTCGCCCGGGCCGCATTCCGCGTGGTGCTCCGCGACGGTCTCGGGGGTCCGGCGCTACGGGCGATCGCTCGGGAGGCTCGGCTCAGCGCTGCGACGATCCTCCACCAGTTGGAGAGCCGCGAGCGCCTGCTCCGCCTCACGACCCACTACGCCTGCGACACGATCGCGAGCACCCAGCGCTTCGGTGTCGGAGCGGTGGCCCTGGTCCCCGGCGGGGAGTCGGTCGACGAGGTGCGCATCTGGTGCCAATGGAGCGCCTACGCCGAGGGCGACGACCTGCTCTCCGAGATCGTGCAGGACCAGCGCACCCGCGAGCAGCTGCAGCTTCGGGCCGAGCTGCCCTGGATGGACGCGCTCGACGCCGAGCTGATGCATCTGGCCATCGAGGGTGCCCGTCAGGCGATGAGCCGCCGAGCGGGGCCACTCGATCCCGAAGCCGCGGAGCGACACCTGCGACGGCTCGAGGGCCTTCTCGCCGATGCCGCGGAACTCAGATCAGCCTCTTGAGCACCGGCAGCGGGGCGTGCTTCATCACCACCGACATGGGTGCCCACGGCAGCGCCGGGACGCAGGCGGAGTCGACCCGCTTCTCGATGGCCGCGACCATCGCCTTCACGCCCTTCTCGGTGGAGGCCATCAGCGGGGTGGACTGCTGGACCTTCTCGTTCATCTCCGAGGCGATGTAGCCGGGGTAGAGCACGGTGACCTGGATCTTCTTGGCCAGCGGGGTGCCGTGCAGCTCGGTGCGGATGCCCTCGGCGAGGTGGGCGACACCGGCCTTGGTGGCGGCGTAGGTCGTCATCGACTTCGGCATCCCGCGCATCGCCGACATCGACGACACCATCACCAGGTGGCCGTGACCCTGGTCGCGGAAGACCTCCATCGCGGCCTCGCACTGGGCCAGCGCGCCGAGGAAGTTGGTCATCGCGGTCTCGCGGTTGGCGTCGGCGCGGCCGGTGCCGATGGCGGCGCCCTTGCCGAGGCCCGCGTTGACGACGTACCGGTCGAGCCCGCCGAGCTCCTCGCGCAGCGCCTGCGTCACGGCGGTGACCGCCTCGTGGTCGGTCACGTCGAGCGCGGCGATCGCGACGCGGCGCTCGGGGTGGGCGGCGAGGATCTCGGCGCGCAGCTCCTCGAGGCGCTCGGTACGTCGCGCGCAGAGCGCGAGGTCCTCCCCGTGGGCGGCGAGCTGGCGGGCCATCTCGGCGCCCAGCCCGGAGCTGGCGCCGGTGATCAGCGTCCTGGTGGCAGTCGTCGTCATGGGCTCATCCTCGCGCAGCCGTCCCCGTCGGCATCGGCGCACCTCCGCGGCGTCTCGCCGATACGGCAGACCGCCCCGGCCACCCGGGAGACCGTCCGGCCTCTTGGTCTCGGACAGGTAACTGTTGTGACCTGGCTCGGTAAGACCCTTGCTTTTTCCGGCGCGAGGGCGTGGGGTGCTGAACGCCTCGTGTTCACGTCCGGCCGGAGGGTGCCGGCGCGCGGGGGCTGATCTCGGTAAAGGAAGTATCCGTGTCGAAGAAGTTCTTCGGCGGGTCGCGTGCGCGCGCGCTCGGCCTCGCCTCGACCGGGCTCCTCGTCACCGGGCTGGCGGCAGCGATGCCGACGGCGCAGGCGGCGGAGGACCCCACCGGGCCCACGACCTACGACTCCGGGCGCTACGTCGTCCTGCTGCGCGAGGCGCCCGCCGCGTCGTACGCCGGTGACGACTCCCGCTACCCGGCGACCCGGCCCACCGAGGGCGGCGCGTTCCGCGCCGACTCGCGGGCCTCGACCCAGTACCGCCGCCACCTCGAGCGCGAGCAGGACCGCCTGGCCCGCGAGGTCGGCACCGAGGTGCTGTCCAGCTTCACCGTCGCCAGCAACGGCTTCGTCGCCGAGCTGTCGGCCGACGAGGCCCTCGACCTGGCCACCGATCGCCGCGTGCTGCTGGTCACCAAGGACGTCAAGCGCGAGATGGACACCTGGGAGACCCCCGACTCCCTCGGCCTCACCGGCCGCCGGGGTGCCTGGAAGGAGTCGGGCAACCGCAAGAAGGCCGGGGCCGGCACGGTCGTCGGCATCCTGGACTCCGGCTACTGGCCCGAGTCGCCCTCCTTCGCCGGCAAGCAGCTGACCTCCGCCCCGCAGACCAAGTGGGACATCACCATGTCCGGCGACGGCAGCACCCGGATGGAGAAGGCCGACGGCGGCGTCTTCAACGGTGCCTGCGAGACCGGCGAGGGCATGCCCGACCCGATCTGCAACACCAAGGTCGTCGGCGCCCGCTACTACTCCGAGGCCTTCGAGGAGGACATCGCCACCACCGACACCGAGAAGGCCGAGACCGAGTTCCTCTCCGCCCGCGACGGCGACGGCCACGGCACGCACACCGCGAGCACCGCGGCCGGTGCCCTGGTCAAGGACGTCAGCGTCGAGGGCCGCGACTTCGGCAAGCTCTCGGGCATGGCGCCCGGCGCCGCGCTGGCGATCTACAAGGTCTGCTGGGAGGACACCGACCCGAACTCGGGCGGCTGCTACACCAGCGCCAGCCTGGACGCGATCGACGACGCCGTCGCCGACGGCGTGGACTCGATCAACTACTCCATCTCCGGCGCGACCGACACCGTCGTCGACGCCGTCGAGGTCGCCTTCGAGGGTGCGGCCGAGGCCGGTGTCTTCATCGCCGCCTCCGCCGGCAACTCCGGCCCGGACGCCTCCACGGTCGCCCACAACAGCCCGTGGCTGACGACGGTCGCCTCGACCACGCACGTGAACTTCGAGAACACCCTGGTGCTCGGCGACGGCCAGAAGTTCGCCGGCGCCTCGATCGCCGGGACCAAGATCCCGCGCACCCCGCTGGTCGACGCCAAGGACGTCGCCCTCGAGGGCGCCGACCCCGCCGAGGCCGAGCTCTGCGCGGCCGACACCCTCGACCCCGCGCTGGCCGAGGGCCTGATCGTGGTCTGCAAGCGCGGCGTCTACGCCCGCGTCGACAAGTCCGCCGAGGTCGCCCGCGCCGGCGGCGTGGCCAGCGTGCTGGTCAACCCCAGCGAGAACAGCCTCGACGCCGACTTCCACGTCATCCCGACGATCCACGTCGACGAGGTGGCCGGCGAGGCCGTCTACGCCTACCTCGAGTCCGCCGGTGACGACGCCGCCGCCCGCTTCGCGCTCGGCAACCGCACCGACAAGACGACGCCGCTGCCGCAGGTCTCGGGCTTCTCCTCCCGCGGTCCCGCCGTCGCCAACGAGTCCGACATCCTCAAGCCGGACATCGCGGCGCCGGGCTCGAGCGTGCTCGCGGCGGTCGCCCCGCCGACCAACTCCGACCGCGACTACGACCTCTACTCCGGTACGTCGATGGCCGCGCCGCACATCGCCGGCCTGGCCGCGTTCATGCAGGGCCTGCACCCGGACTGGACCCCGCAGGAGATCCAGTCGGCGATGATGACCACCGCCAAGCCGACCCGCGACTCCGACGGCGCCAAGAGCACCGACGCCCTGGCCCAGGGCGCGGGCATCGTGAACCCGAAGAAGTTCCTCGACCCGGGCTGGTTCATCAGCTCCAGTGCGCGGGAGTGGCGTGGGTTCCTCACCGGTCAGGGCCTCGACACCGGCGTGCCGGCGCTGGCTCCGACCGAGCTGAACCTGCCGTCGATCGCGCAGGGCCAGGTCGCGGGCTCCGCGTCCTTCACCCGGACGCTGCAGTCCTCGATGAAGGGCACCTGGAACGTCCGGGTCGACATGCCCGGCTTCACCGCCGAGGCCCCCGCCACCCTGGTGGCCGGCCGCGTCGGTGACATCGAGGAGCTGCCGGTGACCTTCACCCGCACCGACGCCCCGCTGGGGGAGTTCGCGTTCGGCAAGATCGTCCTGTCCGGTCCCACGAAGCTGCGGATCCCCGTGGCGCTGCGGCCGGTCTCGGTCAAGGCGCCGCTGTCCGCCGAGGGCACCGGCACCGAGGGATCCACCGACGTGACCGTCACCCCGGCCCAGGACGGTGAGCTCGAGGTCGTGGCCAAGGGCCTGGCGAAGGCGATGACCCTGGACAGCGCCGTCGAGGGCGGCCAGCAGGTCCTCTCGGACTGCATCGAGGTCCCCGAGGGCGTCGACCACGCCCGCTTCGACCTCGACGCCGTCGACGACACCGCCGACCTGGACCTCTACGTCTACGCGGCCGAGTCCTGCGACCCGTCGACGATCTACGCGCTGGCCGGCCAGTCGGCGACCGGGTCGGCCGATGAGCGCGTCGACCTGACCGACCCGGCCCCGGGTGCCTACTACTACGAGATCGACGGGTACGCCGCCGGCGAGGCCGGTTCGCCCATCGAGTTCGTGATGGACACCTTCCTGGTGACCCCCGAGGGCGAGGGCGACCTGACCGTCGCCCCGAACCCGGTCCTCACCACCGCCAACGAGGAGACGACCTTCGAGGTCAGCTGGACCGGCCTGGAGGCCGGCACCCGCTACCTCGGTCTCCTCGAGTACGCCGGCGCCCTGGCGCCGACCGTGCTGGAGGTCGACACCACCGAGTGACGTCCGGGCGGTCGAGGAGGTTGCGCAGCAACCGTCTCGGGACCCGGTGACCTGAGGCAGGGCGGCGATCCACGCGGATCGCCGCCCTGTCCTGGTTCCGGGGCCGTGCCGATGGCGGCACGGGGCGTGGCGGGGGACGGTCGGCCCCTGCAGATCGAGGTTGCATACCGAGTATGTGTCGGCGTACGCTCGTGCATACCGGGTAGGCATCTGGCCTCCCCACGCTCGGGAGGTGGGCCGATGTCGGTCAAGCACGCGCTGCTCTCACTGCTGGAGCAGGAGCCGATGTACGGCTACCAGCTGCGCCAGGAGTTCGAGGCCCGCACCGGCGGCACCTGGCCGCTCAACGTCGGGCAGGTCTACACGACCCTGACCCGCCTGGAGCGCGACGGCCTGGTCGAGCCCGCCGCCCACGACGAGACCGCCGGGCCCGACGGTGACGACGCGACGCGGACCGCCACCCAGACCCAGGTGCGCTACCGACTCACCGACGCCGGTCGCGACGAGGTGGCCACCTGGTTCACCACCCCCGTCACCCGGTCCCAGCCGGCCCGCGACGAGCTGGCCATCAAACTGGCGCTCGCGGTCACGGTGCCCGGTGTCGACGTCGGCACGCTGATCCAGCGTCAGCGCAGCGCCTCGATGCAGGCGTTGCAGGACTACACCCGGCTCAAGCGGCAGGCCGGGGGTGAGCAGGAGCGCGCCGACCTCGCCTGGGGTCTGGTGCTCGACTCGCTGGTCTTCGCCGCCGAGGCCGAGATCCGCTGGCTCGACCACTGCGAGGCGCGGCTTCGTCGCGCGGCCCGCGAGGGCTCGGCCGCCGGGGGTGCGCGATGACCCCCCGCGCCCTGCCCAGCACCGCCGCCCGCGACCTGGCCCGCACCGAGGACCGCTGGCTGCGCAGCAGCGCCGACCGGCTCCGCCGCCGCGCGCTCGAGCGGAGGCTGGCCCGCGCCGACCGGCCCGACCTGTCGGCCACGGACGGGGAGGGCGGCCGATGAGCACGAAGGCCACCGCCCCCGTCCTGCGCCTGACCGACGTCCACCGCGTCCATGGCGACGGCGAGGCCGCCGTCCACGCCCTGCGCGGCGTCTCCTTCACGGCGTACGCCGGTGAGCTGGTCGCCGTGATGGGCCCCTCCGGGTCCGGCAAGTCGACCCTGCTGACCATCGCCGGCGGGCTCGACCAGCCCACGTCGGGGTCGGTCGAGGTCGAGGGCACCGACCTGGTCGGCTTGAGCCACGCCGAGCGCGCCCGGACGCGTCGGACCTCCGTCGGCTACGTCTTCCAGGGCTTCAACCTCGTGCCCGCGCTGACTGCCGCGGAGAACGTCGCCCTCCCGCGCGAGCTCGACGGCGTGCGGTCGGGCGAGGCCCGGCGTGACGCGCTCGCGGCGCTGGAAGAGGTCGGCATCGCGGACCTCGCCGACCGGTTCCCCGACGACATGTCCGGCGGCCAGCAGCAGCGCGTGGCCATCGCCCGGGCCATCGTGGGGGAGCGGCGATTGGTGCTCGCCGACGAGCCGACCGGCGCGCTCGACACCGAGACCGGCGAGGAGATCCTGCGCCTGCTGCGTGCCCGGTGCGACGCCGGCGCTGCCGGGGTGCTGGTCACCCACGAGGCGCGGCACGCCGCGTGGGCAGACCGCGTGGTGTTCCTGCGCGACGGCGTGGTGGTCGACGAGTCCGGCAGCGCGCCGGTCGATGACCTGCTCGAGGCCGGGCACGCGTGAGCGGCCGTCTCTCGGGCAGAAGGGGCGGGTGGTCGCTCGCCCTGCGGCTGGCCCGCCGCGACGCGATGCGGTCGAGGGGTCGCAGCCTCCTGACCCTGCTCATGATCGCCCTGCCGGTGGCCGCGGTGTCGATCGCCGACACCGTCTACGCGACCGCCGACATCTCCGGCGTCGAGGTCGTCGAGCGCCGGGTCGGGGGCGGGCAGGCGTTCGTGGACGCCGGGTACGGCGCCGGCTCGACGGTCTTCCAGATGCCCGACCCCGACGACGGGGTGGCGGTCGAGAGCAGGACCAGGGGCGGGGCCTCCCGCGATGCCATGACCCTCGAGGCGGTCGAGGAGGTCCTCGGGCCGCGCCCGGCGATCACCTACGCCCAGGGCTCCGTCGCCTACGAGACCGAGCTGGGGGTCGGTGACGTCGAGGTGCTCGAGGCCGACCTGACCGATCCGCTCGCGGCCGGCCTCGTGGACCTCACCGACGGGCGCTGGCCGACGAGCACCGACGAGGTCCTGGTCAACGCCGACCTCCTCGAGCGCGGCCCCGGCGAGGCCCTGAGCCTGCGCGATGGCACCGAGCTGCGCGTCGTCGGCACCGCCGAGAGCGGCTCCTACACGAACTACGCCCGCGCCTTCGCCCTGCCCGGCACCTTCGACCTCGGCGAGCCCAGTCGGTGGGTCGTCGGCGGCGAGCCGGTGACCTGGGACGAGGTCCTGGCGCTCAACCGCCTCGGCGCCACCGTGGTCTCCCGCGCCGTGCTCGCCGACCCGCCGCCCGACAGCGAGCTGCCCCTGGAGGTGCAGTGGGGGCAGAGCCTGCTCTCCGGGCCGGCCCTGACGATCCTGGTGCTCATCGTCGTGATGGTGCTGATCGAGGTCGTCCTGCTCGCCGGCCCGGCGTTCGCGGTCGGTGCCCGCCGCCAGGCCCGCACCCTCGCGCTCGTGGCGGCAGCCGGCGGGACGCCGGCCCAGGCGCGCCGGGTCGTGCTCGCCTCCGGTGTCGTGCTGGGTCTGGTCGCCGCGCTGCTGGGGGTGGTCCTGGGCCTGGTCCTCGCCTGGGCGGTGATGCCCGGCGTCCAGCGCTTCTCCGGCCAGCGGTTCGGCCCCTACGACGTGGTGCCGACGCACCTCGCGGCGGTGGCCGCGTTCGGCCTGGTCAGCGCCGTGCTCGCCGCGGCCGTGCCGGCCTGGCTGGCCTCCCGCCAGGACGTCGTGGCCGTCCTGGCCGGGCGTCGGGGCGACCCGAAGCCCTCGCGCCGCAGCCCGCTGCTCGGCCTCGTGCTGATGGGCGCCGGCATCGCCGGCGCGACGTACGGCGGGGCGCAGGGCACCTCGGGGGGTGGCGAGATCCCGATCGCGGTCTCGGCGATCGTCTGCGTGCTGGCGATGATCCTGCTGGCGCCGGTGGTGGTCGGTGTGGTGGCCCGGCTGGCGCGACGCCTGCCCCTGCCGCTGCGCTTCGCGGCCCGCGATGCCGCCCGGCACCGCACCCGCACGGTGCCGGCCGTCGCCGCGGTCGCGGCCACGGTGGCCGGGGTGGTCGCCCTCGGGATCGCGGTGTCCAGCGACGAGGCGCAGAACCGCGAGGGCTACACCGCGACCCTCCCCGACGACGCCGCGGCGATCGTCGACTACCGCCGACGCCCCGACCTGGACGCCATGGCGAGGCGGGTGGCCGAGGTCGCACCCGACGTCACCGTCGAGCGGGTCCTCGGCATCCGTGACAGCGGGCGGCGCCGGAACGAGGTCCGCGTCACCGGCCCCGACGGTGGCCGCATCCTCACCGGGTGGAACAGCACCCTCGGCTCCTCGATGCTGGTGGGTGACGCGGTGCCCGCGGCCATGATCGGTCTCGATGACGACCAGCGGGCGGCAGCCGATGCCGTGCTCGCCCGCGGCGGGGTCGTCGCGTTCAGCGACCGGGCCCTCGAGGCGGAGGAGGCGCGCGTGCGCCTGATCCGGCACGACGGCCGCGAGCGGCGGTCGACCAGGGTCGAGTTCCCGGCGTACTTCGTCACTCCCGAGGCGGACTTCCCGCCGGCCCAGGGGGTGCTGTCCCCGGCGGCGGCCGAGGAGCTCGGCGCGGAGGTCGTCGGAGCGGCGCTCTACCTGCCCGGTCCGCTCTCGACCGCCGAGGCCACCGACATCGACGAGGCCGTCTCGGGCATCGCGCGCAGCGCCAGCTTCTACGTCGAGCGCGGCTACCAGACCGACGACGAGACGATGATCGCCCAGCTCGTGCTCGGCGGGCTCGGGGCCGTGCTGATGCTCGGCGGCACGTTGACCGCGACGTTCCTGGCGCTCTCCGACGCGCGACCCGACCTGGCGACGCTGTCGGCGGTCGGGGCGACGCCGCGCACCCGACGCTCGGTCGCGGCGGCGTACGCGCTGGTCGTGGGGTTCGTGGGAGCAGTCCTCGGAGCGCTGGTGGGCGCGGTGCCGGGGATCGCCATCACCTACCCGCTGACCGGCCCCTACGACTACTACGGGGCGGGGCGGGCGGTGGGGCCGTCGCACTACCTCGACGTCCCGTGGCTGCTCGTCCTCGGGGTGGTCGTGGGCCTGCCGCTGCTCACCGCGGCGCTGGTGGGCGTCACCGCTCGCTCCCGCCTGCCCCTCACCGCCCGCCTCGACTGACCCATGAGACGCCGACCCGGCGCGTCCTTCCGGAAGTTTGCGCCGGTTCGACCCTCACTCCGTGCCGAGCCGGCGCGTCCTTCCGGAAGTTTGTGCCGGCTCGGCCGTCTCGGCAAGAAAAAAGCAGGGTTGACTGTTTGTTAGTGCCCGTGGTGGGCTGCGCGGGTGACGACGAGCCAGGGGGCTGCTCGCATGGAGCGCCGCGTGCCCCAGGAGGAGCGCAGCCGCGTGATGCGGGCGCGTCTGCTCGAGGCGACCGTCGAGCTGTTGGTCGAGCGCGGCTTCTCCGGTACGTCGACGACCCTGGTCAGTGAGCGGGCCGGTGTCAGCCGGGGCGCGCAGCTGCACCACTTCCCGACCAAGAACGACCTGGTCGTCGCCGCCGTCGAGCACCTGACCCAGGTCCGGGGGGCCGAGCTGGCCGCCGCGGCTGCGGCCGTCCCCACCCCGCGCAGCACCCGCGCGGTGCTCGACCTGCTCGGCGACCACTTCACCTCACCGGTCTTCACCGCCGCCCTCGAGCTGTGGGTCGCCGCACGCACCGACGCCGACCTGATGGCCGCGGTCGGACCGCTGGAGCAGAAGGTCGGCCGCGAGGTGCACCGGCTGACCGTCGAGCTGCTCGGCGTCGACGAGACCGCCCCTGGTGCCCGCGAGCTCGTGCAGGCCACGCTCGACCTGGTGCGCGGCCTCGGCCTCGCCAACACCATCACCGACGACCGGCGCCGGCGCGAGGCGATCCTCGACCGCTGGGCCCTGACCCTCGACGCCACGCTGACCGGGAGGACCCCCTGATGACCAGCAGCTCGCTGCTCGACGACCTGCTCGCCGACCTCACCGCGGAGGGCGACGCCCTGCGCGCGGTGGTGACCGGGCTGGAGCCCGACGACTGGCGCACCAGCACCCCCGCACCCGGGTGGACCATCGCCCACCAGGTCGCCCACCTCGCCTGGACCGACGAGCAGGCCGTGCTCGCCGCCCGCACCACCGACGCCGAGCGCTGGCCGACAGGCAAGGCCGACTGGGACGCCGTCGTGACCGCCGCGCTGGCCGACGTCGACGGGTTCGTCGACGCCGGGGCCGAGGAGCTCGCGGCCCTGCCGATCGAGGAGCTGCTCGCCCGCTGGGACGCCGGCCGCACCGCGCTCGGCGAGGCGCTACGGGCGGTGCCGGCCGGCGCGAAGATGCCGTGGTTCGGGCCGCCGATGTCGCCGGCCTCGATGGCCACGGCGCGGTTCATGGAGACCTGGGCGCACGCGCTGGACGTGTACGACGCGGTCGCCAACCCGGCCGCGGAGGGCGGTCGCCCGCTGCCCACCGACCGCATCAAGCACGTCGCGCACCTCGGCGTCCGCACCCGTGACTTCGCCTACTCCGTGCACCAGCAGGAACCGCCGGCCGAGCCGTTCCGCATCGAGCTGACCGCGCCCTCGGGCGAGAGCTGGACCTGGGGCCCCGAGGACGCCGAGCAGCGGGTCAGCGGGTCGGCGTACGACTTCTGCTGCCTGGTCACCCAGCGCGTGCACCGCGACGACACCGACCTGGTGGCCGTCGGTGACGACGCCGAGCACTGGCTGACGATCGCCCAGGCCTTCGCCGGCCCCGCGGGTGAGGGGCGGGACAAGCGATGAGCGCGACCACGAGCCCCGCTCGGGACCTGTTGGTCGGCAACTGCTCCGGGTTCTACGGCGACCGGCTCTCCGCGATGCGCGAGCTGGTCGAGGGCGCCCAGGAGGACGGCCGCCCGGTCGACGTGATCACCGGCGACTACCTCGCCGAGCTGACCATGCTGATCCTCGGCAAGGACACGATGAAGGACCCCTCGCTGGGGTACGCGCGGACCCACCTGCGCCAGCTCGAGGACTGCCTCGGCCTGGCGCTGGAGAAGGGCATCCGGATCGCCACCAACGCCGGCGGGCTCAACCCCGCGGGGCTGGTGGCGAAGGTCCGCGAGGTCGCGAGCGGGCTCGGGCTCGACGTCGCCGTCGCCCACGTCGAGGGCGACGACCTGCGTCCGCGGGCCACGGAGCTCGGCCTCGACGGTGCGCTCACCGCCAACGCCTACCTCGGCGGCTTCGGCATCGCCCGCGCGCTCGACGCGGGGGCGCAGGTGGTGGTCACGGGCCGGGTCACCGACGCCGCGCTGGTCGTGGGCGCCGGCGCCTCGCACTTCGGGTGGACCCCGGCCGACCACGACGCGCTCGCGGGCGCGGTCGTCGCCGGCCACGTCATCGAGTGCGGCACCCAGGCCACCGGCGGCAACTTCTCCGGCTTCCGCCAGCTGATGAAGGCCGGCATGGACCCCCGCAAGCCGCTCGGCTTCCCGGTCGCCGAGCTGCACGCCGACGGCTCCAGCGTCATCACCAAGCAGGCCGGCACCGGCGGCGCGGTCACCGTCGACACCGTCACGGCGCAGCTGGTCTACGAGATCCAGTCCACGCGCTACCTCAATCCCGACGTCACCACCCACCTCGACACCGTGCGGCTCGAGCAGCTCGGCCCCGACCGGGTCGGCATCTCCGGCGTCGTCGGCGAGGCGCCGCCGCCGCGGCTGAAGGTCTGCGTCAACGAGCTCGGCGGCTGGCGCAACTCCATGGAGCTCGTGCTCACCGGTCTCGACGTCGAGGCCAAGGCCGACTGGGTGCGCGAGCAGGTCTCCCCGCGGCTCACCGCGGCCGAGGTCGAGTGGAGCCGGGTGTCGCTGCCCGAGCTCGACGCCGACACCGAGGAGGCCGCGTCCACGCTGCTGCGCTGCACGGTCAAGGACCCCGAGCCCGGGCCGTGCGGCAAGGGCTTCACCGGCCCGCTGGTCGAGATCGCGCTGGGCTCCTACCCGGGGTTCACGATGACCACCCCGCCGAGCCAGCCGACGCCCTTCGGCGTCTACCGCGTGGCGTACGTCGAGCGCAGCGAGGTCGAGCACGTCGTCGTGCTCCCCGACGGCACCCGCGAGGTCGTGCCGGACCCCGAGGAGACCACCGAGGTCGACCACACGCTCGGCCTGCGCCCCAGCCCCTACCCGGCGCCGCCGGACACCCTCAACCGCCGTCTGCCGCTGGGCACGTTCGTGCACGCGCGCTCGGGCGACAAGGGCGGCGACGCCAACATCGGGCTGTGGGTCGCGCACGACGGCTCGGAGAAGTACGACGCCCGGGTGACCTGGCTGGCCAAGGTGATGAGTCCGCGCAAGGTGCGCGAGCTCGTCCCCGAGGCGGCCGACCTGCCCGACGACGCCATCGAGGTGCACTGCCTGCCCAACCTCGGCGCCGTCAACGTCGTCATCAAGGGCCTGCTCGGCGACGGGGTGGCCGCGTCTACCCGTTTCGACCCGCAGGCCAAGGGCCTGGGGGAGTGGATCCGCTCGCGCAGCGTGCACGTCCAGGAGGGATTGATGTGACCACCACGATCACCAACGACAGCGACGTCTTCACGCTGGGGGCGGAGTTCGCCCGGCGCGAGGTCGTCCCGCACCTGCAGGAGTGGGAGGACGCCGGCTCGCTGCCGCGCGAGCTGCACGCCGCCGCGGCCAAGCAGGGCCTGATCGGCCTTGGGTTCCCCGAGTCCGTGGGCGGCTCGGGCGGC
Source organism: Nocardioides sp. REDSEA-S33_B3 (assembly GCA_001627335.1). Classification (GTDB taxonomy): domain Bacteria; phylum Actinomycetota; class Actinomycetes; order Propionibacteriales; family Nocardioidaceae; genus Nocardioides. The sequence goes on from LUPK01000038.1 coordinate 99,743, forward strand.
GACCTGCTCGACACCGTCGACTGCCAGGAGGGCATCCTCTCCGAGGGTGGCACCAGCGGCCTGCTGGCCGGTCTGTTCACCTCCGGGATCGCGCTGCCGCACATGGTCGCGGCCGCCGAGCGCGGCGAGGGGCACGAGGGCGGCTCGAGCCTGGTGGACCGCTTCGTGCGCCCGACCCTGGCCGGGGAGACGATCGGCTCGCTCGCCATCACCGAGCCCGGTGGCGGGTCCGACGTCGCGGGCATCCGCACCACCGCCGTACGAGACGGTGACCACTACGTCGTCAACGGCGCCAAGACCTTCATCACCTCCGGCACCCGCGCCGACTTCGTCACCACCGCGGTGCGCACCGGCGGCCCCGGGCACGCGGGCGTGAGCCTGCTGGTGGTCGAGAGGGGCACGCCCGGCTTCACCGTCGACCGCGCCCTGACCAAGATGGGCTGGCACTGCTCCGACACCGCCCAGCTGTCATACGTCGACGTGCGGGTGCCGGTCCAGAACCTCGTCGGCCAGGAGAACGCCGGTTTCTACCAGATCGCCGAGCAGTTCGTCGTTGAGCGGATCGCGCTGGCCGTGCACGGCTACGGCATCGCCGCGCGGGCGCTCGACCTGACCGCGGCGTACTGCCAGGAGCGCGACACCTTCGGCAAGCCGCTGGTCGCCAACCAGGTGGTGCGGCACGCGCTGGTCGAGATGCGCCGCCAGATCGAGGTCGCGCGCAGCTACACCCGCGAGGTCGCGCGGCGTCACGTGGCCGGCGAGAACGTCATCGCCGAGGCCTGCCTGGCCAAGGAGACCGCCTGCAACACCGCGACGTACGTCTGCGACAAGGCCGTGCAGCTGCACGGCGGCACCGGCTACATGCACGGCACCGAGGTGGAGCGGCACTACCGCGACGCCCGGCTGCTGCCCATCGGCGGCGGCGCCACCGAGGTCCTCACCGACCTCGCGGCCAAGCTGCTCGGCTACACCCCCACCCGAGGAGATCGCTCATGAGCATCGGACAGCCCACCGGATCGGTCACCGTGACCATCGCCGCCCCGCCCGAGCAGGTGTGGGACCTGGTCACCGACGTGACCCGGATCGGGGAGTTCTCCCCGGAGACCTTCGAGGGCAAGTGGACCCGCGGGTCGACCGGTCCCGAGGTCGGCGCGCACTTCGCGGGGCACGTGAAGCGCAACGGCGTGGGGCCGACGTACTGGTCGCCCTGCAAGGTCACCGTGTGTGACCCGCCCGGAGTCGACGGCCCGGCGGTCTTCGAGTTCTCCGTCGGCACCGACTCGGTGCAGCTCAACAACTGGGGCTACCGGATCGAGCCCGACGGCGCGGGCGGCTCGAAGGTGACGGAGTACTTCCGCCTCGAGGCCGCGCTGCCGATGCGGGTCTACTGGCTGCTGCTGGGCTGGGCCCGCGGCAAGACGAACGAGAAGGGCATGCGCACCACGCTGGAGAGGATGAAGGCGGTGCTGGAGAAGTGAGCGACACCGTCACCGAGGCGGCGGCCGAGGAGGCCGCTGCGCCCACCCACCGCGAGGCGATGCTGGAGAAGATCGCCGCGCTGCACGCCGAGCAGGCCAAGGCGATCGCCGGCGGCGGGGAGAAGTCCGTCGCCCGCCACCACGCCCGCGGCAAGCTGCTGCCCCGCGAGCGCATCGAGCTGCTCATCGACGAGGGCACCGCGTTCCTCGAGCTGTCCCCACTGGCCGCGTGGGGCTCGGACTTCCCGGTCGGCGCCAGCGTCGTCACCGGCATCGGCGTCGTCGAGGGCGTCGAGGTGATGATCAGCGCCAACGACCCGTCGGTGAAGGGCGGCGCCTCGAACCCGTGGACGGTCAAGAAGATCTTCCGAGCCGCCCAGATCGCCCAGGAGAACGGGCTGCCCACGGTCTCGCTGGTGGAGTCGGGCGGCGCGGACCTGCCGACGCAGAAGGAGATCTTCATCCCCGGCGGCAAGCTGTTCCGCGACCTCACCCGGGCCAGCGCCCGCAAGGAGCCGACGGTCGCGCTGGTCTTCGGCAACTCCACCGCGGGCGGCGCCTACGTGCCCGGCATGAGCGACTACACCGTGATGGTGAAGGAGCAGGCCAAGGTCTTCCTCGGCGGTCCGCCGCTGGTGAAGATGGCCACCGGTGAGGAGTCCGACGACGAGTCGCTCGGCGGCGCCGAGATGCACGCCCGGGTCTCCGGCCTGGCCGACTACCTCGCCGAGGACGAGCGCGACGCCATCCGGATCGGTCGTCGCATCATCGCCCGCCTCAACCGGGAGCGGCGTGGGACGTCATACGGGCAGGACGTCCCCTCCAGCGCAACGTATGACGTCCCGGCGGTCGCACCGGCGTACGCCGAGCCCGACGCCGATCCCGAAGGCCTGCTCGACCTGATCCCCTCCGACCTCAAGGAGCCCTTCGACCCCCGCGAGGTCATCGCGCGGGTCGTCGACGGGGTCAGCCCCCGCAACGGGGTGGCCTTCGACGAGTTCAAGCCGCTCTACGGCACCTCACTGGTCACCGGCTGGGCGCGCATCCACGGGCAGCCGGTCGGCATCCTGGCCAACGCCCAGGGCGTGCTGTTCAGCGAGGAGGCCCAGAAGGCCACGCAGTTCGTCCAGCTGGCCAACCAGTCCGACACCCCGCTGCTGTTCCTGCACAACACGACCGGCTACATGGTCGGCAAGGAGTACGAGCAGGGCGGGATCATCAAGCACGGCGCGATGATGATCAACGCGATCTCCAACTCCACGGTGCCGCACCTCACCGTGATCATGGGCGCCTCCTACGGCGCCGGCAACTACGGCATGAACGGCCGCGCCTACGACCCGCGCTTCCTGTTCACCTGGCCCTCGGCCAAGTCCGCGGTCATGGGGCCGGCGCAGCTCGCGGGCGTCCTCGAGATCGTCGCGAAGCAGTCCGCGGAGTCCAAGGGCGAGGTGTTCGACGCCGAGGGCTTCGCCGGCATCAAGCAGATGGTGGAGGCCCAGGTCGAGGAGCAGTCGCTGCCGTTCTTCCTCTCGGGGATGTTGTACGACGACGGCGTCATCGACCCGCGCGACACCCGCTCGATCCTCGGCATCTGCCTGTCCGTCATCCGCAACAAGCCGATCGTCGGCACCGACCGATTCGGAGTCTTCCGGCCATGATCAACAGACTGCTGGTCGCCAACCGCGCCGAGATCGCCAGCCGCGTGTTCCGCACCTGCCGCCGGCTGGGCATCGAGACCGTCGCGATCCACTCCGACGCCGACGCGGGCCTGCCCTACGTGGCCGAGGCCGACACCGCCGTACGCCTGCCCGGCAACACGCCCGGCGAGACCTACCTGCGCGCCGACCTGGCCATCGAGGCCGCGAGGAAGGCCGGGGCCGACGCGATCCACCCGGGCTACGGCTTCCTGTCCGAGAACGCCGACTTCGCCCAGGCCGTCGTCGACGCCGGGCTGACGTGGGTCGGCCCGGACCCGTCGTCCATCACCTCGATGGGCTCGAAGATCGGCGCCAAGGAGCTGATGAAGTCAGCCGGCGTCCCGATCCTGGAGGCGCCGGAGTCACCGACCGAGGCCGACCTGCCGCTCCTGGTGAAGGCGTCGGCGGGCGGCGGCGGTCGCGGCATGCGCATCGTCCGCGCGCTCGCCGACCTCGAGACCGAGATCAGGAGGGCGCGCGAGGAGGCGGCGTCGGCGTTCGGCGACGGCACCGTCTTCGTCGAGCCGTACGTCGAGCGCGGCCGGCACGTCGAGGTCCAGGTCGTCGGCGACGGCGCGGGCGACGTCCTGGTGCTGGGGGAGCGCGACTGCTCGATCCAGCGTCGCCACCAGAAGGTCGTCGAGGAGGCGCCCGCGCCGGCGCTGCCGCAGGCGACCCGCGAGGCGCTGCACGAGGCCGCCCGCGCCGCTGCCGCGGCCATCGACTACCGCGGCGCCGGCACCGTGGAGTTCCTCTACGACGAGGACGCCGACCGGTTCTTCTTCCTGGAGATGAACACCCGGCTCCAGGTCGAGCACCCGGTCACCGAGCTGGTGCACGGCGTGGACCTGGTCGAGATGCAGCTGGCCGTCGCCGAGGGCCGTGGTCTCGGCGCCCGCTCCGGGCCGGCGGTCGAGGAGGTTGCTCTGCAACCGTCTCGAGACCCCGTCGGGCCCCAGGGCCACGCGATCGAGGTCCGCCTCTACGCCGAGGACCCGGCGGCGGACTACCAGCCGCAGTCGGGCGTCCTGACGACGTTCGAGGTCCCCGACGAGCCCGGGGTCCGGGTCGACGGGGGCTTCGTGACCGGCAGCGAGGTGTCGACGTTCTACGACGCGATGCTGGCCAAGGTGATGGTGCACGCGCCGTCGCGCGAGCAGGCCTGCCGCCAGCTGGCGGGGGTGCTGCGGCGTACCCGCATCCACGGCCTGGTCACCAACCGGGACCAGCTCGTCGCGATCCTCACCGACCCCGACTTCGTGGCGGGCCGCGTGAGCACGGCGTTCCTCACCGAGTGGGCACCGCCGACCCGGGACGCCGACTCCGACGCCCCGCTCGCGGCCGCGCTCGCCATCGCCGAGACGCAGCGGGCCGCGCGGACGGTCCAGCAGCGCATCCCGGTGGCGTTCCGCAACGTGCCGAGCCAGCCGCAGCGTACGGAGTTCGAGGGTGATCTCTCCGCCGAGTGGTGGGGCGGCCGGGACGGCTACAGCGCCGAGGGCGTCGTGGTCCTCGCGGCGGCGCCGGACGCGGTCACGATCGAGCGGGACGGTGTCGCGACGACGTACGCCTGCCGCGTCACCGGCCTGCCGGGGCGCGAGACCGTCGACGTCGACGCGCCGTCGGGCTACCGCCGGCTGGTGCGGGTGCCCCGGTTCCTCGACCCGTCCGAGCAGGTCGCGAGCGGATCGCTGCTCGCGCCGATGCCGGGCAGCGTGGTGAAGGTGCTCGTGGAGCAGGGCCAGCAGGTCGCCGCAGGCGACCCGGTGCTGGTGCTGGAGGCGATGAAGATGCAGCACACGGTGAGCGCGCCGACCGACGGCGTCGTCAGCCGACTCGAAGTGGCGCCCGGGACGCAGGTCGCGGCGGGCGAGGTCATGGCAGTGGTCGAGGAGAACACCGGTGGTTGAGGAGGTCGCGCAGCGACCGTCTCGAAACCCCGTAACCCAAGGAGAAGCATGAGCACGTTCAGCGAGACCGAGGAGCGCCAGGAGTTGCGCAAGCAGGTCGCCAAGCTGGCCTCGAAGTACGGCCGCGAGTACTTCGCGGAGAAGGCCCGCTCGGGTGAGAAGACCACGGACCTGTGGCTCGAGCTCGGGCGCGCGGGCTACCTCGGCATCAACGTGCCCGAGGAGTACGGCGGTGGCGGCGGCGGGATCGGTGACATCGCCGCGGTCTGCGAGGAGCTCGCGGCGCAGGGCTGCCCGATGCTGCTGATGGTCGTCTCGCCCGCCATCTGCGGCACGGTCATCGCGAAGTACGGCACCGAGGACCAGAAGCAGAAGTGGCTCCCGGGCATCTGCGACGGCACCGGGACGATGGCGTTCGCCATCACCGAGCCCGACGCCGGCACCAACACCCACAACATCACCACCACCGCGCGCCGCGACGGTGACGGGTGGGTGCTCAAGGGCCGCAAGATCTGGATCTCCGGCGTCGACGAGGCCAGCAACGTGCTGGTCGTCGCGCGTGCGGAGGACGCGAAGACGGGCAAGGTGAAGCCGGTCCTGTTCGTGGTCCCCACCGACGCGCCGGGCTTCGAGTTCAACGCGATCCCGATGGAGATCGTGAGCCCGGAGAAGCAGTTCCAGGTCTTCATCGATGACGTGCGGCTGCCCGCGGACGCGCTGGTCGGCGACGAGAACGGCGGCCTCGCGCAGCTCTTCGCCGGCCTCAACCCCGAGCGGATCATGGCGTCGTCGTTCAACACCGGCATCGCCCGCTTCGCCCTGGACCGCGCGGTCGCCTACGCCAAGGAGCGCGAGGTCTTCCAGGGCCCGATCGGCGGTCACCAGGCCATCGCGCACCCGCTGGCGCAGAGCCACATCGAGATCGAGATGGCCCGGCTGATGACGCAGAAGGCCGCCGCGCTCTACGACGAGGGTGACGAGTTCGCCGCCGGTGAGGCCGCCAACATGGCCAAGTACGCCTCCGCCGAGGCCGCCTGCGACGCCGCCGACCGCGCGGTCCAGACCCACGGTGGCTTCGGAGCCTCGCAGGAGTACGGCGTCGCCGGGCTGCTCGTCGCCACCCGCGTCGGCCGGATCGCCCCCGTGAGCCGCGAGATGATCCTCAACTTCGTCTCGATGCACTCGTTGGGGCTGCCGAAGTCCTACTGATCCACCACCTCGTAGCCAGACGGACCGAACGGTCGACCCAGAGCGCGCCCCACGCCTGCCGCCTCCGCGTGGGGGCGGTTCGGTCCGTCTGGCTACGAGCCCCGCGGGCGCGGGTCTCCATGGTCTCCGCACGGGTCCGGCAGCAGGATGGGCGCATGAGTGAGGACGTGCCCGCCGACGGGTCACCGGTGCGCGTGGCGGAGGAGCGGGACGCCGAGGTGCTGGCCGGTCTGCTGCGGGACTTCAACGCTGAGTTCGACACCCCGACCGACCCGGTGGTGCAGGTCGCGGCGCGGTTCGCGCGGCTCATCGGCGGACCGGCCGGGTTCGCGCTGGTGGCCGAGGAGGATGGGCCGGGCGGGCCGACGGCGTACGGCTTCGCGCTGGTCACCCTCCGACCCAGCGTGTACGCCGACGGGCCGGTCGCCGTCCTCGACGAGCTCTACGTCCGGCCCGACCGCCGCGGTGGCGGGACCGGCACGGCGCTGGTCGCCGCGATGCGCGCCGAGCTGTCCACGCGCGGCTGCGAGGAGATCCAGATCAACGTCGACTCGGTCGACACCGGGGCGCGACGG